>NZ_FQZM01000064.1 GCF_900142025.1 Desulfofundulus thermosubterraneus DSM 16057
TCCCCTGCCCTGCCGGAGATCCCGGCGGCTATGTGGCAGATCAAGCCCGCGGTGGGAGTCCCTGTTTTGCCGGAAATACCAGGGGGTATGTGGGCGATTAAGCCCCAGGTGGAAAAACCCACTTATCCGGCTTTACCGGCCGGTTACTGGCAGATCAAGTCCCAGGTGGACAGCCCGGCATTTCCAAAGCTGCCGGTGAGCACCTGGCAAATTATCTCCCAGGTAAGCTCCCCTGCCCTGCCGGAGATCCCGGCGGCTATGTGGCAGATCAAGCCCGCGGTGGGGGCCTTCATCCTGCCTGCCAGTGTGCCGGCACCCCCGGCGATGATGCCCAAAATGCATTTAAAACCAACGGGGGCGCCAGGCGAGTTCCTTCACAGCAAGGCGGAAATAAACGTTAACGTCAGGTTGGAAGGCGCAAAGCCGGCCGATGAAAATGTCCGACGCATCGTTGAGAAAATCGGACCTGAGATTATTCGTTACCTTGAAAAGCATGATCGCTATCTGAGTAGCCGCGATCCAAGAAGGAATAGGGGGGCGTGGCGTACGTGAGCGTTGAAATCGGCAAGGTAAGGTTAAGTTTGCCGCCGAGGCAGCAGCTTAACTTCTCTAATCCCCGGCGGATTGCAACAATAAACATTCCGGGCGCCCCGCCGGTCCAGCAAGATATGGGCGAAGAAGAAACAGTAATGTCCTGGGAAGGAAGTCTCATTGGGGAGTCTGCCTATAATGATGCTATCGAACTGGAAAAATTAAAGGATTCTGGGAAGGAAACAAAGCTCCTTCTCCCAGGATATCCAGAGCTAAATAAAACGGTTCGGATACGGCGGTTTGACTGGCAGCTGGTAAGAAGGGACCGGGTAAATTACCAGATTGAGCTGGTAGCAATTATCCCCCCTCCTGTTGTAGTCGCGCCCGCACCGCAGGCACAACCAGCGGCGCAACCAGCCCCCGGGGGTGGAAATCAAGACGCGCCGCCGCCGGCACCCGCAACGCCGCAACAGGAGCACACTGTTGTTGCCGGCGATACGTTGTGGGCGCTGGCGCAGAAATATTTGGGTGCGGGCCCGCGCTGGAAAGAAATTGCCGAGGCAAATAATATTTCCGATCCCCGCAAACTGCAGATTGGTCAGAAGCTGGTGATCCCGGCGTGAGTACGCCTCGGGCATGTTTAGTAGTGGAGGGTAATCTGGTTAAGCCCTTTGATTTAATCTCTGCCCGGTGGGAAAACACACTTTACCTGGCTGCTGATAGCCTGGAAGTTAAGCTGAAAAACGAAGACAGGTTATCGGATTACCTTAGAAAAAAGCAGGAAGTGCAGTTATACCTGGGGTACGTTAAAAATGCCAGTTATTGGCGGCTAGATGAGCTTTCCTATTGCTTCGGAGGCTTGATAGACGCAGTTAGACCGGTTTTTGAAGGTGAAGGAGAAACAGTCACACTTTTGTGCAGAGATTATTCTGCACCGCTGATTGATACGGCGTACTCAATAGCCTACGCCGAGCGCACCAGTGCCCAGATCGCTCAGATGTTGGCTGCCAAGTACGGTTTAAGAGCAAAAATTGTGCCGACTACTGACGTTTTGGAAAAGGAACTATTTCAGGATGGTAGCGAGTGGGAACAGCTGCAACTTTTGGCCGAACGAGAAGGATACGTTTGTTATGTTAAAAAAGAAAAGGAACTGGTTTTTGCCCCGCGTACGGAAGAGGAAATAGTTGCTCGTTTAGCCTGGAAAGCAAATGTGGTCCGGGCTGAGTTTGAAGATTCCGGCGTGGGGGTTTATAACAAGGTCACCGTTCGCCACTGGACAAAAAAACAAAAGATCGAAGGTTCCGCTGAAGATGCCTTTTTAATCCAGCAAATGGGTGGGGTTAAGGAGCGCATTATTTACGATGCATCAGTAAAAAGCCCTGCCCAGGCGAAGGAAAAGGCTAAGAAACGCCTGCAAGAACTCTCCCGGTCGGTAATTACAGCAGAGGTCACCGTAGTCGGTGACCCGGTACTGCTGGCCGAGAAGCGCGTGGATATGATTGGCTTTGGCAGATTTTCAGGCGTTTATTACATTGAGCGGGCAATACATCAATACGGTGCGGAAGGGTATGTGGTAGACTTAAGCTTAACCAACGTACGCCCGCAGGATGCGCAACAGTACCGCCAGGACCTTTATAACTACCAGGAGAAAAAGATGTGAGGGTGATGAAATGGGCGCTTTTCCGCAGGCTGGAATAATAACTAGTTTAAACGTTGAGGAAAGAAAGGCCAAAGCTTATTTGCCGCTTTTAGGAATCGAGACAGGATGGATACCTGTAGCTACCAATCTGCTCATTGAAGAAGATATAAAGGGAGAGGGTGCAGAGTTTACAGAAGTCCGGATTGATCCGTTGAACAAATTAGGAATAGACGAACCGCATCCTGGAATCGGTCATACTTTCGCCTTGGGCCATCAGGGAACGGTTGAAGTATTTGCCCTTCGCCGCATTGCTTACGGTACGCTTAAGGTTGGCGACGAAGTTCTGGTTGTCTTTCTTAACGGAGATGTAAATAACGGGGTTGTAGCCGCTAGATTGTAGGGGGCTTAAACAGGATGTCTTTGTTGGGAAGCGATTTAAGCGGAGAAGTTAACCTGCGGGGTGACTTTGGATGTATAACCGGACTGGCTAATCTGGAAGCCGCGATCAAGCGTCGGCTGGCTACGCCAAAAGGAGCATTGTTTAGCCATCCGGAATACGGAAACCCGGCCTGGGAGCTCATAGGGGAAAATATAGATGAAGTATGGGTAGGCAGAGTATGTGCGGCCCTACAGGAATGTTTGGAGCAGGAGCCGCGGATCAGGGCGATTAAGATTACTCCCTATCTTTACGAAGGTGAACGGTTGATCAGGTTTAATATTGCCTACCAGGTGATTAGCGAGCAAACCGCGGCCAATCTGGTGTGGGAGGTTCCTTTGAGTGGCCTTTCCTAAGAATTATGAGCAGATAGTAGAGGAAATTTTTAATGAGTTAGTTTCTGCCGGCATAATAGACTTTAACGCTGGATCACTTGCCCGGACAATTGTTGAGAAAGTAGCGCAGGGGCTAGACGAGTGCTGGTATATGCTTGACCAGGTGCCGGATAGGTTCTTTATCGACAGGGCGAGGGGGAAGTACCTGGATCGAAGGGCCAGGGAATACGGGATGGAGCGCCTGCCGGGAGCAAAAGCGGGAGGGTTGCTTGTTTTGGGCAGGAGCACTCCGGCGCCTTTTAGTCAGCTCATCCCGGCGGGGACGAAGTTTGAATCGGCCGATAAATTAACTTATGAGACTACCCAGGATGCTACCTTCGAGCAAAATAAACAGTCAGTCGTAGTGGAAGTTATGGCAAGCTCCGAAGGAAGCGCCTATAACCTGCCGGCCGGTACGCTCTTAAGGCAGGTGGGCGTAGCCATCCCGCTGATAGAGACGGTGCAGGTTGGCGAGGGGGGGCTTACCGGGGGGCTTGATCCAGAAGATGATGAGAGTTTGCGCCAGCGGCTGCTGGAGAGAATTCGAGCTCCGATCCGGGGCGGTACGGCGGCCGATTATGAAGCCTGGGCGAAAAGCGTGGCCGGGGTGGCAACCGCGAAATGCCTTCCTCTTGCCCGTGGGCCAGGTACGGTTGACGTACTAATTACGTCTTCGGAAGGGATACCCGGCCAAGATCTGGTTGTATCTGTGCAGGAATATATCGAACAAAGAAGGCCGGTAGGCGCAAATGTACGGGTGCTGGGACCAGTTCCCCGGGTGGTTGATGTTGACGTTCAACTGATTCCTCGTTCTGGAGTGGATATAAGCGCCTTAAGAATGCTTGTGCAAAGCAGTATCGAGAGGTACATAAGAGGGGTACCCATTGGGGGAATAGTTTACCTGACGGGGATTGGCAATGCTATCCACGATGTTGATGGTGTGGAGGATTATTCTATCAACCAGCCAGCCGCAAACATTTTGTTGGGTGCCACGGAAATGGCCATTCCTGGAATTATTACGGTGGAGTGATTTTTAGGTGAGCTATTACGAAAAAAAGCTGCCGGAACTGCCGGATAGTTTTTTAACGCCACCCATAGAGCTATTTTTAAGGGCCGTAGGAAAACAGATAGACGACATCCTTACCTTTCGTGAGGATGTTATTGATCAACTTTTTGTCCAGACTGCTACCTGGGGATTGCAACACTGGGAACGTCAGCTTGGCTTTCCCGTAGGAGAATCTCTGCCTGTTGAAATACGCCGGGCGCGTATATTTTCGGCTTTACTTTGTACGGAGGGAATGCGGCCAGCGGACTTACAAAAGGCCCTAGCGGTAATTGGTTTCCCCGGTTCTGAAATTGTTGAGCTGTTTAAGTCATTAGGTCTGCCGCCTCTTCATAACGCTGCGCAGACGTACTCCGGGGGCTGGCGCACAGGCAATCAGTGGGCGATGTTTAAGGTCCGCTTTGGCATAAATGACTGGCGCGATTTGAGGGATGCCGATAAGCAGGAGATAAAAAGGATTATTGAAAAAACAAAGCCAGCGCATATGGCCTTAAGTGGCCTTGAACTCGTGTTGTTTTTAAATGATCAGCTCGAGCAAATAACAGATGAAAAATTGATCATTGTTAGAATAAATCCGGGCGAATCGTTCTTACGAGCCGGGCTCCGGCACAGCGGGCAAGTACGGTACCGAAAAGTTTTAATCCACGATGCCAGTTTTCTGCATGACTCAGAAGCGCTTCATAACCGTCTTGTGCCGGGCGGAATGATTCTGCACCAGTGCAATGATGAATCAGCATCTTTACAGGCACTGGTTCAGTTGGCTGATGCCCCGCGCATTTTTACTCCGCGCGATGGATGGCAGCGGCTTGGTCTGTGGTATTCGGGGGCTTCGGCTTTGGACCGATCGGCGGCTACGGCCAGTCTGCGCCTGACTGATGCTGCCCCGGAGACGGCAGACGCCATTGAGCCCGTATCGCGCTTAAGCCTGGCCGATCATTTTGCGGGTGAAACCCTGGCCCACGGAGTTTTTCTCTGGTCACAGAGAACTGGCGCAGTCTTGTACCGGTCGCGGTACTCACGCCGGCCCAGGGCGCCCAGGAACGGGGCAAGCGCATACGGGGATCATCTTCCCCGCTTTTGGGGTCCCCGGCGAGACGGGCGGCACAGGTACGGTGGCACGCTGCAGGATAAACTGGAAGCTTTCGAGGCAAAGGTCTCCCTTAAAGACAAACCTGTCACGCAATTGCCGAGGCGCAACGGAAGCTTTTTCTACCGGGACAAAGGGTTATATCACGGCCCCTGCCCGGCGCCGATAGAAGCCGCAGGCTATGCTCTCACATGGCAAGGGGTTGATAACTTTGACCTTCCAGGTGATCAGGTTGTCGGCAAGGTCAATGTAATTGCGAATGATGTCTACCCAGGCCGCGATCCAATTCACGGCGCTCCGGAACAGCCCCTTCATGATGGCAGTATCTATCACAAGTTTGCAGGGTATTACGACTGGCGAGGGGACCGTTATAGCGGGCAAAGGTACCACGGCAAGGTCCCGTTGGACAAACCGGAGGCAGTGGTTGCAAAGCTTTCTCTGGGGGATATGGCATCCGGGCACTATCTCTACGGTGGAGACCGCCTGCGGCACGATGGGGGTGGGCTGCGCTGGAAACATCATGGCATGTTGTTGCGCCGTCCCTTTGCCAGGCATGATGCCTTGTGGTTCCGGGACGGCGCCAGGCGGTATCTTGAGGCCCGGGCCAGGTACGGGGACTTGGCCGCGATGCATGATGGGATTGATCAATACGGTGTATCCGGAGGTTTACATGATGGCACCGTCTTGAGGCGGCCGATCATGGTGCCGGATGATATGGTGATCATTGTCCGCCGCGGTTACCGACGGGTGGCGGTTTAATCTTGGAGGTGAGAACGTTGGAGCAACATAAACAGAGAATAAGCTTGCGTTTTAACGAAAAAGCGCCAGTTAAAGGAGAACTGCGTTTGCGAATCTATCGCAAGGGCAGGCTAATGGAGGTTTGGGAAGATGAAAACCTGGTGGTGGATGCCGGCCGCAGTGTTATGGCAAAGCTTATCGGAGGGCAGGCAGGTCTGAATGTTAACCGCGTGGCCTTTGGGACCAACGCGACTGACCCGGCGCCTGGAGATACGGCAATCCAAAATGCCTTCATCAAGCCAATATCAGCAGTATCTTATCCGACCGCCACTCAGGTACGATTTGATTTTACCCTGCTGGAAAGTGAGGCAAACGGGCTATCCATCCGCGAGTTTGGATTGTTATGCGCCAATGGGACACTTTTTGCCAGACGTACGCGAGGCGGAAAAACGATCGACAAGGATAGCGACTTAGCTATTGAAGGCCAATGGACAATATTCTTCTGATTTAATCTTGAAGTCATTGGAGGGGTTGATAAATGGCTAATTTAACGGAAGCTGCTACTTGGGAAGCGGGCGTATATCAAATCGAGGAGACAGATCCCGTCCAGGGCGGGCCAAACGGCATAGATAATTTGCCGCACAAACAACTTGCCAATCGCACCCTGTATCTAAAGCAGGAGCAGGATGCGCTGAAAAGTGAGATTGCCACGGCCCGGGGTGGTTACGCCAATCTGGACGCGCGACTGGACGCCCTGGAGACGCAAACGCTGCAAGGTGAGAGCACTTTCAATGGCACCAGCGGACGCACTATAACCCACAACCTGGGTCACACCAATTACATCGTAAACGTCGTGACGCTCCAGGATACCGGCGGCGACCTCGGGGACGTGTTCATTGCCAAGGCGGCCAACGCCTTCACCGTGTACAACACAGGCGGTTTTACCGGAAGTTTCCGGTATCAGCTCATGACGTAAGGAGGTAGGAATAAGAAGATGATAGTTCAACACGACCCCAATAAGCCTAATGAAGTTATATCCATCGACCAGGCTTCCCCCCATCACCTGGTGGTGGCGGCTTTCCGCTTTCCGGGCGGTGAGTGTACCGGCGGGACTATAGACCTAACGCCATTTCAGGGTGGTTCGTTCAGACTTTATTTAGAAAAGGATGGCAGCCTAAGCACCGACCTTTACCGGGACCATTACTGGCTCCTGGCGGAAGCCGTTCTGCCGGAGCGGCAGTTTGATAGCCGGCCTACCGGAATGACCGATGAGAATGGGCAGCCCATTATGGAGATGGTGGAGCGCCCGCTGGACCTGAATGATGTCCAGATTACTGTATTCCCCTTACCGGAGGTGGAGTAAATGGCAAATGTTAGCAAATTGTCCCTGGCTGCCCTGCGGGACCGCATAGCTGCCGGCACCCGCGAGGTCCGCATGGTGCATAACTCGAAGGCCGACGGCACCGGGGTGACCGTCGTCTCCGACATGATTTACATCCCCAAGTTCCGTATTCCGGCCGGAATCTGGGACGGCGGGGCCTTCCCGCCCCAGGACCTGCTCCTCGGTGGGTTTCTGATCGACAAGTACCCGTGCAGCCAGCCCGACGCGACCAGCACCAGCCGGGGCAGCACCCCAGCAAACAATCCCGGCCTGGTGGCGGCCGTGTCGCGACAGGGTGTGGTGCCCTGGACGGAAATTGACCAGAACAACAGCAAGGTGGCCTGCGCGAACCGGATCATCAACGGGCGCCAGTGCCATCTGGTGACCATGAAGGAAGCGGCGACCATCGCATTTCTGATTAAGCTGCTGGGACACGATATTCGGGGCAACAACAGCTGGGGACGTGATTATCGAGACCCGGACCTCTGGGAGTACTACGGGATTGCCGACCCCACGGTGGCGAGCTACACTCAGCAGTACTCCCCCAACCGCAAGTATTCGCGGTGCCTCACCGGAACAGGTCCTCTTTCGTGGTCGCACAACGGCATGGCCAACGGGGTTTTCGACTGGGTTGGCAACGTTTGGGAGTGGATGGATTTCGTTATCGACTGCGGCCGCTACCGGGCCATACTGACCGCGGCCATCAGCGACGCGGACGGCATCACGGCCACGGACACGGCGATCGTCATCGGCAACGTGCAAAATCCGGAACTGTGGCCGGCAAGCAACGGTCTGGTCTTGATAAAGGCCGAGGGAACGAACACCGATGAGTACGTCATCTACGGTTCATTCGTGGACAACGGCAATGGCACTTACACCCTCACGGGTTGCCAGCGCGGCCAGCTGGGTACCTCGGCGAGCGCGCACTCCAACGGTGCGGTGGTGGAGCGCATAGTGGACTATTGCGTCATCCCCGGCGGCTGGACCGCGAAGGTGGCCGACGGTGGCTTGAACAACACCACGAACCCGGCGACGTTCACCATTTCCGACCTGATGCTCGGGCCGGGCTGCGCCGGGGTGGCCGTGGGTGACGTGTTGCAGTGCGAGAACGAGCAGCTTACCATCACGGCCGTAAGCGGCAACACCATCACGGCCAGCCGGGGGGCCAATGGTTCGACCGTTGCCGCCCACGCCCAGGGCGTGGGGATCGCGAAGATTTCGCCCCAGATGAGTAACAATGACGCGGCTTCGACGGATACCACTTATGGGGCATGGCAGTTCGGCAAGTTTCTCACGATGCGCACTGAACCGGAGCTGGCTGCCCTGGCCTTGCCTGCCTCTGTAAACGCCAGTGGAAATGAGGAGTGGAAAGATGGTTATTGGGCCAGGTGGAAGGGCCAACGCGCGGCTCTCCGTGGTGGGTACTGGGCCGATGGCTCGTACGCTCGGTCGGGCTTCGCCCTCCACCTGGACATTCCGCCGTGGTACGCGGGCATCCACCTCGGCTTCCGCGCCGCTTTAAGTTTATAATCTGAAATCTGAAATTCTGGTAATCTGGGGGCGGAGCGATAGCGAAGCCCCCAATCCGAATTAGAGGTAGGAGAAATGCAGGAGTTAAAAATAAGACAAAAGTGCGAAGACATGATTGCTTACGGCTATACCGCTCTTCGCCAGTTCCCTAAAAGTGAGCGTTACACGTTGGCGGCTGACATTAAAAAGTCGATGTATAGGCTCCTCAACCTCATTATCGCTGCCAACAAGAAGTATTACAAAAAGACCACGTTTCAGGAAATGGATGTGGAGCTCGATTACCTGCGCTCGCTTATACGGTTAGCCATGCAGCTCGGCTTTCTACCGTTCAAGAAATACGAAAACTGGGCTGCAATGCTTAACGAGATAGGCAAAATGCTTGGCGGATGGATGAAATCCATGCGCTAAAGCTTTTTGCAGGGGCCGGGTTGCAACGCGCGGCTCTCCGTGGTGGGAACTGGAACAATGGCTCGAACGCTCGGTCGGGCTTCGCCCTCAACCTGAACAATCCGCCGTCGAACGCGAACATCAACATCGGCTTCCGCGCCGCTCTGCCTGGCAAGCCAGAAGTCGAAACCCTACGGGGTTTCGTCCAGTGCGCAGGCAAAGGAACCCGGTTCCTTGTCGCGCCAGCTTGTCTGGCCGGCAAAAAACAAAAAACGCCTGTCCCGGCAAGTAGGAAACGAAAGCCGGAGCCAGGCCCAAGTTTGGAGGATGAAGATGAGGACTTATAAGAACCTATACCCACAAGTCTATGACTTTCAAAACCTGTATGAGGCCTATCTCAAAGCGAGGCGGGGTCACAGGTACCAGCCGGAAGTCCTCATCTTCACCAACAACCTGGAAAGCCAACTTATCCAGTTGCAGAATGAATTGATTTGGAAGACCTATAAAACAGGTCCTTATCGAAAGTTTTACATTAACGACCCTAAGACTCGGCAGATAGCCGCTCTTCCCTTTCGGGATCGGGTTGCACAACATGCCTTGTGTAATGTGATTGAGCCACTTTTTGAACGTAAATTTATCTATGATAGCTATGCCTGTCGACCAGGAAAGGGGACCCATGCCGGCGCAGACAGGGTAACAGAGTTTCTCAGAAGAGCTACTCGGTTGTGGCCAAAGCCGTATTGCCTCAAATGTGACATAAGCCAATATTTCCCATCCGTTAGACCTAGCACTTTATTGGCTATTATCAAGAAAACCGTCGCCTGTAAAGACACCTTATGGCTGATCCAAGAGATACTCTCCAGCTGGGTTGATACAAACGATCCCGATCCAAGGGGGTTGCCGATAGGAAACTTGACCAGTCAATTATGGGCTAATGTGTACTTGGACCAGCTCGATCACTTCATTAAAGAGGTCCTACGGGTTAAATTCTACGTTCGGTATATGGATGACTTCGTAATCATCGGCGGCAACAAGACCGAACTGTGGCAGGTAAAAAAGGAGATTGAAACCTTTCTAGATGATAAGCTGGGTTTGCGTTTGAATGGTAAGTCAGGGATTTTTCCTATATCTCAGGGAGTAGATTTTCTAGGATACCGCATTTGGCCAGACCATAGGTTGTTGAGAAAAAGAAGTACAAAACGGATCAAACGAGCCTTAAAGCGTTTCCAAAAGCTGTATAGCCAGGGCAAGATTAGCTTTGAGCGGATTAATGCTACAGTACAGAGCTGGTTGGGCCATGCAAAACATGCGGATACTTACCGCTTCAGGCAAAAGCTCTTTGAAGCCCTTGCCTTTGTGCGAGACAAAAATGGAGAACATTGAAAGCTTCTAGGAATCGAGTAGGAGGGGGCGGCTAGCCCCCGTCCTCTCACACCACCGGACATGCGGGTCCGCATCCGGCGGTTCACCAAGCTTGACGAAGACTTTGATAGCGTTCGGTTAAGCTCATCGGATGCGCGGCCATTCGGCACGGAGTTGGTCCCGAAGCCGTTCGGTCGGGATGCCATCTACGCCGGGCGCGCCTCCGTTTCGCTCTACCCGCTTTAGGGCGGACAGCATGTTCTCCCTGGCCACCACCTGCTCCATCAGGCCGCTATCCTGATCCCCGCGAGGTG
>NZ_FQZM01000020.1 GCF_900142025.1 Desulfofundulus thermosubterraneus DSM 16057
GCCGCGCCCGGTACTGGGGGACCAGAAAGGTCGGCCTCCAGGCCTTTCTTACCGCCCTGGCCGTGAATCTGAAAAGATGGGTAAACATAACTCTCACCAAGATAAAGGATAAGGTGAAGTTACCCACAGCCAGTACGGTCACAGTTTCAGCATGACCGGTAGAGGGTTAGTCCGCCCTTTTTGGCCTGAAATGCTGGTAACACAAAGGATGAGGTGGCAATGGATACCAGCTAGGTACTGTTATTGGATAATCTAAACGCAAGTTGTTCCCAACGGCCTGGCAGTTTCTGTTATTTGCCAGAGGTTGGGCTACTGGGTTATGGTTTTAATTGGGGTTTAGCGACTGTATCTTTAAGCGGCTCTTTTCGGCGCCAATACCTGCGGCCGCAGGTATTCCACTTTCCCGGGCAGCTTACGGCCTTTAGTGAAATTTCCGTTCACAGCTTTGTCCAAAATGCCGCTGGCTCCCACCACATCCCGGTGAATCCCGGTGAACCCGCAGGAAGCATTGCCGCACCGGTATACGCGCCCGGTTTGTCCGGTGTACTCCCCGCATACCGGGCAGGTACCGGAAGTGCCGCGCTCATCCACCGCTACCAGCTCTATGCCGTGACGCTTGAGCTTGTATTCCAGCAAATCGCGCAACTTGCCGAAGGCCCACTGGCCCATGCGCTGGTTGTGGTGTCTGCCGCAGTCCCTTTCGCGAACGCCTTCCGGGTTGCCGGTGTAAACCGTTTTAACGTTCCTTTCCAGACACCAGCGGACAGCCTGTGCGGAAATGCTGTGCAGGATATGTTCTATCCGCCGCTCGATCCAGTTGAGGAACCGGTACTTTTTAGCCAGGAGTTTCTTGCGCTTCCTGGAGCCGCTCGATGTTCTGGAGATAGCTCGTTGCAACTGTCGCAGCACCTTGTTCCTTAACCGGTTGAGCGAACGAAGCAGCCTGCCGCTAATCACTAAAGCATCATCGCCGTCGGTAATGGTCAGGGCATGCACTTCGCCCGGGTCGATGGCCGCACAAACGTCGCCCTGAACTTTTAACAGGGCCGGTTTCTCCACCGTTACGTGCAGCCAGTATTGATTACGGTGCCAGACCAGTTGCGCTTGCAGGATTGCGGTGTTGGTAAGCCTTTTCGGGAGTTTTACAATCAACGGCTCTTTGCCCCAACCGTTGGAAAGTCTCAATATGCGCCCTTTATGGATAATGGCGGCTTCCTTCCAGATGACCGTGAAAAACCTTTTCCGGCGGTGAGGGTACCTCCAGTGGGTATTGCCTTGTTCGTGCAATTTCCTGGTACGCTCGCAGCACTCGAAATAAGTTTCCACCACAGCCTGCACCGATTGGGAGTGAAGGCAGTATAAAAGTGACTTTGCCGTCCTCATCCTGGATGGGGAAATCCTGACGGGAGCGAAGCAGAACCAGCGGGGGGAACTGCTGGCCGTGGCTTCGGGCCTGGTCTACCGGCACTTATTCTTCCTCTTCGGGGTCAGGTTGTTTGGCGGCGTCTTATACGGGTTCTCTCTCATTAGCCTGCTGCCCGTTCGATGCGGTGGGGCTTAATTTGCTGGCTTTTCGGCTGTGGGCTAAATCGTAACTTGCCGCACCCCTGCTCCTGGAATTACCAAATCTCGTAATTTTTCCGCGGGGTAGCGGGGCTTGTTAAGTAGTTTACAGACGATTGAGGGACATTAAGTTAAGCTTTGATCATAAAGAACAATCTTCAGGAGGGAATGGTATGCCCCAAAAAATTTTGTGCTGCGGCATTCTGGAAAAGGAATTGGAGCACGTCCTGCAAGGAAAAGAAGTTGAAATTCATTACTTGGAAGCGGGGCTCCACGTGGACTTCGACAAATTGGGAAAAGCCCTTGTGCAGGCCCTGGACGGCATGAACGAAGGCAATGTCGCCGTTGTATTTGGCCTCCAGTGCCACCCGGAAATGGAGCGGATGGTGACCAGGAGGGGCGGTCGGGTCATCCGGGCCAAAAACTGCATTGAGATGCTACTGGGAGAACGGCTGGCCGAGCTGGATGCCGGGGGCCGCAACTTTTACCTGACAGCCGGCTGGCTGGAGAACTGGCGCAAGATATTTATAGAAGGTTTGAAATGGGACGAGATTGACGCCCGGCAGAATTTCGGTTATTGTGACCGTGTCCTGCTGCTGGACACCGGAATCACCCCTGTTGACGACGAGAAAATCCTGGAGTTCTTTGATTATACCCGGGTGCCCGTTGAAATACTGCCCATAGATTTGGAACATTTTCGCAGGGAAGTGGAAAAGCTTTTGGGAGAGGGGAAATTATGAAAAAGAGCTGAACTGGGAAAAGCTGGCTGAAGCCATGGAAGCCTGTTGAGAAAGTGTGACACTAAATGAATGATAAACAATCTGGTAAAACTCCAGCTGCCGGTGATGAAACATTTGTCCTAAAGATCATTTCGAAATTTAGCCGGGCAAATCCAGTTTATGGCCCTTCTGCTGTACGAAATCAAAGCCGGAACACCCCTGGGCAGGGTTCTGGTCGTGTTTTTAAATCTCTACCTGCATTCGGAGTACGCTGCGGGTAACAAAAGGGGAAATTTGAAGAATATTCCGATTAAAGTTCTTGCCGAAGCCGCCGCTTTACAACAGGGGATTGGCCGGCCGTCCCCTCCTGCCCGGTATCCCGTGGCACCGGCCGGGGGAAGACACCGGCCCAACCAGCATGGTTCTTTCCGGTTTTGCTTCCAGGCCGGTCCGGCTCACACCAGCCGGCGTTTTTCCCGCCAGGCCCGCACGTAGCTCCACAGGCTGCCCCCGGCGTTGGCCGTGACCACGGCCATGGCAATTTTGGGCAGGAGCAGGGGATGGGGGTAAATCAGGTAGCGCGGTTCCCAGCGGGGGCCGTATTTTTCTTTAAACTGGCGCAGCCCTTTAAAACCGTAGAGCTGGTTGAAATGCTGGTAGAAGATGTACACGGCCCTTTCCTGCAGGCTGGCGCCGGGATGGTCGCCCACTCCTGCCAGGGGGCACAGCCCCAGGTTGAAGCTGTCGTACCCCTGTTCCTTAAAATATTCCATCAGGCGTACGAACAGCAGGTCAATCAGGCCGCTTTCTCCTTCCCGCCGGCGCATGAGATCTATGGTGCCTTCATTGCGCCTGTATTCCGGAATGATATTGGCGAAGGCCTGCACACGGCCCCGGGAATCCCTGACCACCATCACCGGGCAGGATCTGATATAGGCCGGGTCAAACCAGCCCAGGGAAAACCTTTTTTCACCGCCCTTTTGCAACCTCAACCAGTGATCGGAAACTTCTTTTAATTCCCTCAAAGTTTCTTCCCTTAACGGCGGCAGCAGAAGTTCGGTGGAATAACCCTTGCGCACCATGCGGTTTACCGTCTGCCTCAAGTTCTTCCGGCTGCTTCCGGCCAGGGTGAACGTGTGCAGGTCCACCACCGCCTCTTCGCCGATTTTTAAAAATTTATAACCGCAGGCCTGGTAGACGGGAAGGTAGTCGGGCAGAACCTGGTAAAAGGCCGGGTGCCAGTCATTGTTCGCACAAAAGGCGGTAAATTCGTCTATGAGATGGGGGATATCGTCATCCGGTCCCACCGGGTCCCCCAGCACCACGGCCACATTGCCCACCAGCGCATAGGCCACAAAACTCCTCTGCGAGCGGCTGAAATGGTAAATCTTATCGGGCAGCAGGGTCAGGTGTACCAGGGAAGAGCGGCCGTACCTTTCCACGATGCCGGCCGCCCTTTTCCTCTCCGGCATGAGCACGGTTCGCCGGTAGACCACCGGGCGGAGCACCATGTACAGCCCGTAAAGCAAACCGCCCACCTGGATGATGGCCAGGGAATCCAGGAACCAGCGGGCCAGGCGGTTGGGGTGTTCCAGTTCCGGTGTGGCCAGCCAGGCCAGGTAGGCAATGGTTTGCCTGGAGGCTTCGGCCAGGTCGAAATGCTGGTGAAAGTACCTGTCCAGGAGGTAAAAACCGGATAACCCGTACAAGTACGTAAACAGGGTGACACCGGCAAAAACGGCCAGGCCGTGGCGCACGGAAGGGGGATCGCTGGCGGCGGTGAAGTGGGGCTTTAAGGCCAGCAGCATCAATAAAATGCCCAGGTTAAATGCCGCCTGGCCGTAGTGCAGACCCCGCAGCAGGTTGGCGGCAGTGGAAATTGAAAACATGGCTACCGCGATGCGCCAGGCCTGCCGTTTGCGCCGTCCCAGGTTCCAGGAGAGGAACAATTGTACCGTCCCGGCAATAACGCTGGACAGCCAGCTTCCCCGCAGGACTATCCAGGGCAGGTAGTGCTTCAGCCAGATAAAACGGCCCGGGTGGTGAACGAGCCAGGCGGTTAAAATATTGCCCACGCCCGTCAAACCCACCAGGATGGCGACTAGAGAGTGCAAGTGCAGGTAACGGTTGCTCACCACCGGTTCACCGTCCGTTTAAAAAAGATAAAACCACCAATCATGGGCAGCCATAAACTCAACGCCCGGTAGATAAAAGTGACCAGTACTGCCTGTTCCATGGGAATTCCCGTCGAGGTGTAGGCTGCGGTCATGGCTCCTTCCATCAGGCCCACTCCCTGGGGGGTGATGGAGACGATCATGAACAGCACCCCTACGGCGTAGCCGGTGATCAAACGGCCCGCGCCGGGACTCTGGCCGAAGGCCAGAAAAAGGGCCTGCAGTTGCATTAAACCTATCCCTTCCACCAGCAGGGCATGGGTTGCGGCCCGGAGAAGGGCCGGGCGGTTTTTGATCATGGCCTGCAGTGCGTCCGAGAGCCGACCGGTGATTTCCCCTGCTTTTTCCTCCCAGTGCTGGGCATGTCCTTCCAGTTTCCGGGACAGCCGGCCGGCGGTCCGGGCCAGGCGGCCGGCCAGGGTTACAAAGAGGGCCGGCATCCATGCAAGCAGGAGCAGGAGCAAAAGAAGGGTGCCCAATCCGCCGGCCAGCACGGCAGTGGCCGCCAGTTCATAGGACTGAAGGTTACCCCGGCTGAAAAGATAAAAAAGGGCCAGCAGCAATATAACCAGGAAAGCCAGGTAGTCGAAAATAAAGAAAATAACATTGGCCAGCGCCGCCCGGGCGGCATCCAGCCCCCGTCTTACGGCATCGTAAACCATCAGGCCCGTTCCGGAAATGGTTCCCCCCGGAACGACGGCCGAAACGAAAGCCGCAGACATGACCAGTTCCAGAAGACGGCCGAAGCCAACCGGGAGCCTGACCATCCGGTATACGGCATGGTATAGGGCGCTCTGGTTGATCAGGAAGACCACCTGCAAAAGGATGGCCGCAGCAATCCACCACCACCTGCCCTGTTGCAGTGTGCGCCGGATTTCTGCCGCCTGCCCCAGGTGCAATGCCACGGCAGCGGCTGCAAAAAAGAGTATGGCCACAAAAGCCACCCTGTGCGGGGAAAACAATGGTGAAAAATTCCCTGCCTGCCCGGTCATCTGATTGAACCCCCCGCCTGTAAGTATTTCAGTCAAACTGCTAAAAGGCCCCGGTGCTCCAAACCAGCGCAGTCCCGCCAGTTGCTCCGGGGCCGCCTGGCTTTTTAAGTGAATGGCTTGAAGTATTGGCTAAATTTCCAGCTCTTTTTTAGTTTAAGTAAAACGTCTCATATATACAATAGCATTTATACCATAGCATTACCGTAAATTTTCACAGCGGGTGACATATAATGCCCAGAACAAGAATGATTCTTCCATTGTTAATGGTTATCATTTTCCTGGTGATCCCAGTGATGAAAGAGAGGGAAGTTATCGTCAGCTATGAAGGGCTGGCGGTGATCAGGCATGTAACAACCAGCGAAAAGTTAATTGCCCTAACCTTTGATGATGGTCCCGACCCCCTCTATACTGCCAGGGTTCTGGCAGTTTTGGATAAATACAATGCCCGGGCCACATTTTTTGTGCTGGGACTGCACGTACGGCAGTATCCCCACCTTGTGCGCCGGGAAATAGCAGCCGGTCATGAAGTCGGATTGCACGGCTACCGGCACGTCTTTCTGACCGGCCAACCTCTGTATGCCACCTTGAGGGATTTGAAACGTTCGGAAGAACTGGTTGTCCAGGCCACCGGTTACCGCCCGGTTTATTTCCGGCCGCCCTTCGGTTTTTATAATACAGCGGTGCTGCGGGCGGTGATGGCCAGGGGTTACCGGGTGGTTCTCTGGACGCCGGAAATGGATCCCCGGGATTATACCGATCCCGGGGCACGGGAAATTGCCCGGCGTGTAATAACCGGCGCCGGAAATGGAGACATTGTCCTGCTGCATGATCACGGCGGCGATCGCACTCAAACAGTGCTGGCCCTGGAAGAGATCCTGCGTGTTCTTACCGCCAGGGGCTATAAATTTGTTACGCTGACGGAACTTCTGGAAAACGGTAAAAGCGGGAAGATTCCCACATGAAATTCATTAAAGCATACCGGTAAATGGCCCGATCAGAACGGCAAGGCAGATCAGTGGATAAAAAAAAGCCGGCTGCCGCCGGTTTGATGAAGGATTTTGAGGGGTGAGGGAGAAGGGATCATTTCCACATTGTTCAATGAGGTGAGCCTGGTGGCCACTTCCACCGTGGGTATGCCGCCCAGACATTGAGTCAGGTTGCTGAGGAAATAAGAGAGGGGGGATGAATGCGTGAAATATCTTGTAAGCGCATGTCTGGCCGGGCATTCCTGCTCCTACGATGGATTGCCCCGGACCTGTGCAGTTGTGGAAAGGCTGGTCAGGGAAGGCCGGGCCATACCGGTATGCCCGGAGTGTCTGGGTGGGTTGCCCGTGCCGCGTCCGGCGTCGGAAATACAGGGCGGTACGGGAGCGGACGTGCTGGAGGGGCAGGCGCGGGTGATCAACTGTAAGGGGGAGGATGTTACCGGGGCCTTCATCCGGGGAGCCCGGGCTACCCTGGAGATCGCCAGGAAACACGGTATACAGGCTGCCATTTTAAAGGCCCGGAGCCCTTCCTGCGGGTATGGCCGAATTTACGACGGGTCGTTTAGCGGGCAAGTAAAAGCGGGTCATGGAGTAACTGCGGCAATGCTGGTGAAATCTGGTTTTCAAGTATTTACAGAGGAAGATGTAAAAAAGGGGTTAGCCGGTGCACGGGGCGGTTTGGGTGAAAAAATGTAACGTATTGTTGAATTTTAGCTGGAGGATGACCATGCCTGAGATACAACCCGGAGAGCAAATCATACTTGAGGTGGAAGATCTAAGCCATAGAGGTGAGGGAGTGGGTCGCTGGCAGGGGCGGGTGGTGTTTGTGCCCCTAGCCGTGCCCGGCGACCGGGTGCGGGCAACGGTGGTGGAGGTGAAGAAAAAATACCTGCAGGCCCGGCTGGAGGAAGTGCTGGTCCCCGGCCCTGCACGCTGTCGCCCCCGCTGCCCTTCTTTTGCCCGCTGCGGCGGCTGTCACGTTCAGCACCTGCCCTACGACTGCCAGTTGCAGTACAAAACCAAGCTGGTACGGGACAGCCTGGAGCGCATCGGCAAGTTAACAGGGGTAAAAGTTTTGCCCATTCTGGGAATGGACAACCCCTGGCACTACCGTAACAAGGTAAGGTTTCACGTGGTACACCGGGAAGGGAGGCTGGTTCTGGGGCTTTATGCTTCCGGTTCCCACGCTCTGGGGCACTGGATAGCAAGGGATGCCCTGTGTCACATTCTGGACGGGGAACTGAATAACCTGGCTCTTATAATTGAAAATCTATTGAACAAGTACCGGGAGGGCCTCCTGGATGGTTCCAAGTCCCTTCTTTCTCATGTCACCTTGCGCAAAGCCCTGATGACGGGAGAAACCATGGTGGTGCTGGCTGCCTTCAAGGACCACTGGCCCCGGCAGGAGGAACTGGCCGGCGAGCTGGCCGGCACCGGCCGGGTAACCACGGTCGTCCAGCAAAGAGCCGTTCTTCCGGACAGGGAGGTTGACACTGGACGGACAAGGACCCTCTATGGCAGGGGACACATAACCGATTACCTGGGCGGCCTTGTCTTTCGCCTTTCCGCCACTTCCTTTTACCAGGTCAACCCGGTGCAGACCAGGGTTTTGTATGAAAAAGTCACCGAGTACGCCGGTCTTACCGGGATGGAGCGGGTAGTGGACGCCTACTGCGGCGTGGGCACCATTGCCCTTTTCCTGGCCCGGCAGGCCCGGGAGGTGCTTGGAGTGGAACTGTCCCCCCGGGCCGTGGCCGATGCCCAGCAAAATGCCCGGCTCAACAACCTGAACAACGTTTCCTTTCTCCGGGGAGCGGTGGAAAGACTCTTACCCCGGCTCTTTGACCGGGGTAGCGGCCCCGATGTGGTGGTCCTGGATCCTCCCCGGCGGGGATGCCACCGGTCCGTTCTGGAAACTCTCGCCCGTTACCCGGTGCCGCGGGTAGTCTACGTTTCCTGCGACCCGGGAACCCTGGCCCGGGACCTGGGCTTCCTGGCCGGGCACGGCTACCGGGTGGTGGAAGTCCAGCCGGTGGATATGTTCCCCCAGACCCACCATGTGGAGTGTTGTTGTTTGCTGACCAGTACTTAGGCCATAGCGAACGACCGGGCAGAGGGAATGCGTGCGGTGTTTTCTGCAGACAACGGACTGGTGCGGGCAATTATGGGTGATGAATTGAAGTTGGTAGAGGGTGTAACCTTGCATGTTTTGTCTCCCCGGCCGGCTTTGTTGCGTCTCATCCATGAGGGTGGGGTGATTGCCAGAGCCGCAAATGCCGCTGATATGGTAATAACTGTTTATAGGCCCGGGGCCTACCGGGCGGAAGTATTATTAAACACATACAGGGGTTTTAAGAAAGTTTGCAGACCGTGGATTTACAGCAACCCGATCTACGTCCTGGGGAATGGTTAGTCCCGCCGTAAAAAAGATTGCACGGTCACTGGTATCCCGGGATATACAGCCAGGTAAAGTGCGGATAAAGATATCCAACTTTATTGAGAGAGGTGATGGCGATTTGAAATGGCATAAATCTAGAATACTGGCAGTTTTGCTTGTTACCTTAATGTTGCTGGCGGCCGGTTGTTCCGGGTGCACCCCGGATAACGGCCAAATTCCGGATACGGATGGTAAAAGACAAAAACCACCCGCCCAAAGCCAGTATGCTTTGCCCGTTGAGCCGGGTGAAAAGAAGGTGCCCGCCAGGCTGGTGGCCGCAACTGTAACTCGGGTGGTGGACGGGGACACCGTAATTGTGCGCCTGCAGAACGGCAAAAGTGAAACGGTGCGCCTGATCGGCGTGAACAGTCCCGAGTCAACCAGGGAGGTGGAGCCCTACGGTAAAGAGGCCTCCGCCTACACCAGGAGCCGTTTGGACGGCCGGCGCATCTGGCTGGAAAGGGATGTGCAGGAAAGGGACCATTACGGGCGCATCCTGGCCTATGTCTGGCTTGAGCCTCCCGGCGGGGTTGATCCGGCGGAAGACGAAATTCGCAGCCACATGTTCAACACCGAACTGCTGCTCAAAGGCTATGCCCAGGTGATGACGGTTCCGCCCAATGTGAAATACGCGGACCTTTTCGTGCAGTTGCAGCGGGAGGCCCGGGAAAAGAAACGGGGTCTGTGGGGGCTGGAGGTAAAGGATAAGGAACCCTATTACATCGGCAACGCCCGCAGCAAGAAATTCCACCGCCCTGATTGCGAATATGGCCGGCAGACGGCTCCGGACAACCGGGTGAGGTTTGCCACCAGGGAAAAGGCTCTGGACGCGGGATACGAGCCCTGCAATGTTTGCAAGCCTTAAAAGGTTTTGTTGCTGAACAAGCATCCCCAGCATGGAAGATTCCTCAATATGTTAATTATTTCAACCGGATACTAGAAATGGGGCAGGCAGAAGGAAGGCAGGTACGAGGTGGTGATCCGGCAGTATTTGCAGTAGTAACAGCGAATGAAAATGCGGCCACAGAAATTTGCCGCGATGACGCTGCCCGGTAAAAACCGTGTTTTTGCGGGGTACCTTGACCAGACAACGGGGGTTGGGGCATGAAGCGGGTTGGGGGGAATAGGAAAGCCTTTGCCCGGGCGGTCGTATCTTCCGGCTATACTGATGTATAGGATATCTGTTGCATGGCGGTCACTTCCAGCGAACTTGTTGGGCCAGCAAGGCGAAGATGTTGCCCGCCGGGCAGGGTCTGGTCTCTGGTGTTATTTTCTAGTATAACATTTGGATCTCTTGGAGCTTGATAAGGACAAAATTAACAAAATGGCCTGCCGAGAATTTTCATCGAAGGAACTAATCCTTTGCTACGCAACGGACACCTTGGTTTTGCGCCGATTAAAACCGGGAGCTTTTACCGTGGGGTGGAAACGAAGCCGGACTTTTTGCCGCCCCGGCTACCCGCGCCGGCTTTCCCGAGAATCTTTCCTATTACTTGGGGAAGGTGTTGGAGTGCGCTTCCTTCTGCGCGGAGCCTTACGGGGGAAAAGAAACGGTTATCGGGACCATCACGGACGAAGATGTCAAAGTCACCGCCATGCACCCGGAGCAGCGCTGCACGGTGGCTTCCGTTGCCGGACACGCGATGTACGAACGGGCCAACCCCTTTTACGAGTTTGTGCCCGGCGGGATGCTGGACATGACCGACTGTAAATACGAGCAGATCGACGAGAAAACTACCCGCATTACGGGACCAAAATTTGTTCCAGCGCAAGAAATCCGGGTTAAACTAGAGGGTGCCGGTAAGGTGGGCGAAAGGTACATCGGTATTGCTGGCATCCGGGACCCCTATACGATTCAGAATGTCGATCAGGTCATTCAATGGGCGAAGGAACAGGTAAAAGAAAGGTTCGGCGATGCTGGTTACCGGCTTTATTACCACGTTTTCGGCAAAAACGGGGTGATGGGCGACCTGGAGCCCATTAAAGAAATCCGCTCCCACGAGTTGTGCGTTGTGGTGGAAGGGGTGGCGCCAGACAAAAAAACGGCTGAAGAAATCACCATGATCGGCACCCGGCAGATCTTCTACGCCCGCCTGCCGGAGGTCAAAGGTACGGCTGGCAGCGCCGCTTTCCTCGTTGAAGAGGTTCTCCCGGCCAGCCCGGCTTATGTGTGGACGGTAAACCATACCGTGCCGGTGGATGATCCAATGGAACTTTTTCCTACCTATCTGACGGAAGCCGGGGTTTAAAATTGCGCCGAGGTTAAGCAGGGAGTCCCCGACCGAGGGTTAACGCCTCTTTCGGATTGGAGTGAGAAGAAAAAAGTTACCAGGTTCGTCTTTACGGTAAAACTGTTTGGAAAAAAGGAGTGATTTTCCCATGAAAACCGTCAAACTGGTCGATTTGGCCAAGACCATTCGCAGCAAAAACGCCGGTGTGGATAAGATAACCTTCGATATTATTTTCCGCGAAAAAGAAGACTACGAACTGGTAAAAAATAGCGGGGTAATTAGCAAAGAAAACATCGCCAAACTTTACGGTATCGACGAAAGTAGGATTTCCGATTTTGTTGCCTTTGATCCAGCCTGCGCCATTAAATTTACCATTTACCGCACCAGGCCCAGCGGCAGTCCCGGCAACGGGGATATTTTCGGTGGGCGACCAAAAGTTTGCAGAAAAGCCGGTGGGTTGCGGGCCCTTCAAGTTTGTGGAAGGAAAGCTGGATTCGCAGATCGTCCTGGAGCGGTTTGACGGTTACTACGGCGGCTCCCCTGACCTGCCCCCGGTAGGTCCGGCCAAGCTGAAGAAAGTGGTCTTCAAGATGCTGCCGGAGCCTTCCACCCGAGTGGCGGCGCTGAAAGCCGGTGAAATCCAGATTGCTGAGGATATTCCAGTCGACGTGACGAAAGATTTAAAGAACGATCCAGATGTAAAAATTGTCACTACCCAAGGAACCCGCTGTTATATGATCGAATTAAACAATCAGAAGATTACCGATCACAGAGTTCGCCAAGCTTTGAACTACGCGGTGAACTGGGACGAAATCCTGACGGCCATATACGGCGGGCACGCCCACCGTCTGAGCACGGCTTTTCTGCCCAGCGGCTTTGGTTTCGATGATAGCATCAAGCCTTACCCCTACGATCCGGAAAAGGCCAAGCAATTGCTAAAAGAGGCCGGGTATAAAACCATGTAGCAAGAAACTGCCCTTTTTCATCCGATGTCCCGGCAGAGTGTGTGTTACCCCCGGTCCGCAAGCGGTAAAGCTCACCGCTTGCGGGTTTTCCGGGCGGCTGGGCGGGAAGTCTGCCCAGGGAAAGGGTGTCCAAAGAGGGGGTGAGCAGATGAAAACCACCAAAGTTGTCCAGCGCCTGTTCGAAAGCATACCGCTGTTTGTTTTGACCATTATCGCTGTATTTTTTCTGGTCCGCATTATGCCGGGCGACCCCGTCGACATCATGATGGGCAGTGCGGGAAACGTTTCCCAGGAGCAAATCGAGCAGATGCGTAGCCAGCTGGGCCTGGACAAACCGATTGCCGTCCAGTTTGCCGATTTTGTCCGGGGGGCGGCTCACGGCGACCTTGGCTATTCCATCACGCAGAGCAAAAAGGTGACCGACCTGCTTGTAGAGACCTTTCCCGCCACCATTGAACTTGCTCTGGCAGCATTTTTATTTGCCATCCTGATCGGTTTGCCAGTGGGGATTTTCTCGGCGGTCAAGCAAAATTCCTGGGTGGACCGCCTCGACCCGACACTGGAGCTGCAGAAAATCACCGGTTTGTTTCTTTTGGACAGTATTCTTACGGGTAACTGGGCTGCTTTCCGCAGTGCGTTCACCCATTTGATCCTGCCCGCGGTTACCCTGGGGGCGGAGTTGTTGGCGATCGTGGCCCGGATCAGCCGCTCCAGCATGGTGGAAGTGCTACGCCACGATTACGTCCAACTGGCTTGCTCGAAAGGGCTGAAAGAGACCGCGGTGATTTTCAAGCATGCCCTGCCGAACGCACTGATCCCCACGGTGACCGTGGTGGGCCTGCAGATGGGCGTATTGCTGGGCGGAAATATGATTGTGGAAACGGTCTTTGGCTGGCCCGGCCTGGGGCGCCTGGTTGTCCAGTCGATTTTCGCCCGGGACTACACGGTGATTCAGGGCGCCGTAATGCTCTATGGGGTCACCTTTATTCTGGCCAACCTGCTCGTAGACATCGTTTACACCTATTTAAACCCGAAGATCTCCCTCTAGCATCAATGAATGGGGGTTTTTGTAAAGTGAAAGGAGCTCCGGAGTTATCGACCACGCCGCTGCCCGCAGCATCCCGCGGGACAAGCGTTTCCCCCTGGAAAAAGACCCTGCAGGAGCTGGCGGCTCACCCTTCCGGTCTGATCGGGGCGATCGTCATTTTGCTATACCTCGTAGTGGCGATTTTGGCCCCGGTGCTGGCGCCTTATTCCCCTACGGAAATGGATTTGCGGGCACGCTTGATGCCTCCCGCCTGGGTGACCGGGGGCTCCCTCCATCACCTCCTGGGAACGGACCAATTGGGGCAGGATCTTTTGTACCGGATCATTTACGGGTCGCGGGTTTCCATCAACGTCGGGCTGTTTTCCGTGTTGATTTCTCTCCTGGTGGGGAGCGCGCTGGGGAGCATTGCCGGTTATTACCGGGGGTGGTTTGACCGGATTGTCTCCCGGTCGCCGATAATGGCCGTGCCCTGCCTTCTTTTCGCCATTTTCGCCATGGCCATTTTGGGGCCGGGCGTACCTAATTTGATTATTGCTTTAAGCATCAAAGCTTGGATTGAGTTTTACCGGCTATTCCGGGGCGAAGTCATTTCCGAAAAGACCAAGGAGTACGTAGAGGCGGCCAGGATGCTGGGGCGGTCCGGTCCGGCGATTATCCTGGCGGAGATTTTGCCCAACGTGGTCCGTTCCCTGGTGGTTTTATGCACGCTGCGCCTCGGGTATGGTTTTGGAGTGGAATTTACCTGACAATTAACGGGAAGGTGCTCGGCGTATGCTGGATATCAAGCGTTTAACCGTAAAATTTAAGACAAAGCACGGCATGGTGCACGCGGTGAGTGACGTTTCTATCGGCAATCAGATTGCAGAATCTTTAAAAATTCACGATCTGTACCGGGGCCGGGAGAGGGAAAGGGTATTAGAGCTGATGCGGGAGGTGGGGATCCCTTCCCCGGAAAGCCGTATCCGGGAATACCCGCACCAGTTCAGCGGCGGACAGCGCCAGCGGATCGGAATTGCCCGGGCGCTGGCCATGCATCCCCGGTTTATCGTCGCCGACGAGCCGGTATCCGCTCTGGACGTGTCGGTGCAGGCGCAGATTATCAACCTGCTGATGGACTTGCAGGAACAGTTCCGGCTCACCTACCTTTTCATCGCTCACGACATCAATGTGGTGCACCACATTAGCAACCGGATCGCCGTGATGTATCTGGGCCGGGTGGTGGAAATTGCCGGTAGCGAGCCTGGTTGTTACCGGCGGGGTCCGGCCGCTGCTGGAGGACTTGTTGGCCAGACCGGTCCTGCTCGGCCTAAAGGAGCAAAACCCGGCCCGCTATGCTTACGACTACCAGTTAATTGCCGAAGCCCTGCGCCGGGACATGCCCGTTTTAGGGATTTGCCGCGGCCACCAGATGATCAACGAGGTGACGGGCGGAAGCCTGTGCCTGCGCATCCCCCAACCGCACCCGCACCGCCAGACAGGCTCGCCCGCCACACCGGTCCACGCGGTGGAAATCGAGCCGGATACGCTAGTCCACCGGATTGTGGGGGAGCGGCGCCTGGCCGTCAACAGCCTACACCTTCAGGCGGTGGAAAGGGTAGGCCCGGGAATGGTTGTATCGGCTAGGGCGGAGGATGGCGTGATCGAAGCCATCGAGAGCAAAAAACACTCCTTTGTCCTAGGCGTTCAGTTCCACCCGGAGAAAATGGCCGCCGCCTCCGTCTATATGAACTTTTTCCGGGTCCTGGTAGAACGGGCGGAAGCCTTCCGGAAGAGGTTGAAGTAGTTTTTACTTAACTATCCTGCTAGGGGTACGGCGCTGGTAGCCGTTTTTACTTTGCTTTCCAAGATACTGGGCTTTAGGCGCTAAATTGCGTTGACCTGCGTTTTTGGGGGTACCGACACTTACCTAGTGGTGGCCTACGCGTTGCGTCAGGAGAAATTATCCCATTGCGTGGCATCCCGTCAGGAGATCATTCGCCACATAAAAGACGCCGGATTTATCCCGGCGCAAAGGAATAACCTTATACAATCTGATCAGAACTTGTGAGGAGTTATTATCTCCCGTAACCAGTGCCTCTTCGGGAAGCCCTATTTTTTCCCCTTTTTTAGGCTGTCCCTGGCGATCACAATCATCTGGATGTCAGAAGTCCCCGCCGACGGGATCAGTAACTGGGCATCGCGGTATAGCCGCTGGGCAGCAAACTCCATCATAACGCCGTACCCGCCGTATATGTCTACGGTCTTCTTAGCGCACTGGACGGCAGCCTCCGTGGAATAATACTTGGCAATGGCAAACTCTACGTCGCAGCGCATTCCCTTTTCTTTCAACCAGGCTGCCCGGTAAGTCAACAGCCGGCTGCTTTCCAAGGCGATGCGAATATCGGCAATGCGTGCTTGAATGGCTTGGTGAACGCTGATCGGCTTTCCGCCAAGAATTCTTTCGTTGGCAAACTTAACCGCTTCCTCCAGGCAACTTTCCAGAATGCCCAAAGCCACCCCGGCCATCCCGCAGCGTCCCGTTTCGCTAATGGCTTTTAAGGCTATCTTTAAACCATCGCCTTCCTTCCCGATTAAATTTTCCACAGGAACAATACAGTTTTCAAAAATCAGTTCGCCGGTCGTGCAGCCGTGGAATCCCATCTTGTTTTCCTTGCGGCCGGGCTTAAAGCCGGGCATCCCCTTTTCCACAATAAAGGCGCTAAACTGCAACGGATCCTGGCTGGTGCGGGCAACGACAGTGATTATATCCGCTTCGTGAGAGTTGGTGATAAAAATCTTTCTCCCGTTTAGGATATAATTATCCCCTTCCTTTTTCGCTTCCGTCACAATCCCCGTTGGGTCAGAACCGCCCGAAGCCTCGGTAACTGCCACCGTAGCCAGTTTTTCGCCCTTTGCTAATGAAGGGAGATATTTTTGTTTTTGCTCTTCGGACGCCGCTTCCAAAAAAGGCGCTATTCCCAGATAAAAAACCTGAGTGGCCATGCCGACCGCCGCTGATACCCGGCTAATCTCTTCCAAAATAATTACCCGCGCCAGGGCGCCCATTTCTAAGCCGCCGTATTTTTTAGGAATATCGACGGCAAAAAAACCATTTTGCCCCATCGCCTTATAAATATCTACCGGCGCATTTTTTGTCTCTTCCATTTCCTGCACGCGCGGGGCGACCACCTTCTCCGCAAATTCACGCACACCTTTTTGCAAAAGCTCCTGTTCCTGGGTAAAACTAAAGTCCATAAATCAACCTCCTCATTTAATTTTTTTCTTGAGCAATTGCTTCGATTAATAAAGGCACTATTTCCTTATAATCACCGACAATGCCGTAATCAGCCATTTTAAAAATAGGTGCCTTAGGATTATTATTTATTGCAACGATTTTTTGCGCGTCTTGAATGCCTACGGTATGCTGGATGTCTCCGGAAATTCCGACCCCTATGTAGAGCTCCGGCCGGACCGTCTTCCCACTCTGGCCGATCATTTGGGATTCTTTTGCCCATCCTTCATCAACCGCCGGACGCGTCGCTCCAACCGCCCCTCCCATTAGCGCAGCCAGTTCCTCTATTTTTGCCCATCCTTCCTTGCTGCCGACACCGGCCCCTCCGGCAACCACCACCTTTGCCTTTTCCAGGGGCATCCCCGCATGCTTTTCCTGTTTTATTTCCAGCACTTTCACAGGAATCGGGCCGGTAAATTCAAAGGCAACTTCTCTAATCATCCCCTTTTTAATCCCTGGTTTACTTTCGGTTTTGGTAAACACCCCCTGTTTGATGGTGGCTATTTGGGGCCTGCTATAAGGGCTGATGATTATGGCCATGAGGCTTCCGCCGAATCCCGGCACGTACTGCAGCAAGTTGCCATGGTCATCCACATCTAAATTAACGCAGTGGGCGGAACACCCCACGCCAAGGCGCGCTGCTAAGGCGGGTGCTAGGCTCATCCCGGCGTAGGTAGCGCCAATAAGCAAGGAATTGGGGGGGTTTTCTTTAACTAACTTTTCCAGAATGCGTGGATAAAGCCAGCTGTTGTAATGTGCCAGGGGGGGAGCGTCTACTTTATAGACAACATCTACACCGCAGGCCAGCAATTCCTCGGCCAAATCCGAAACATCATAGCCAATAAGCACAGAGGCCAGACTCCCGCCAAGCTTGTCGGACAGCCGCCTGCCCGGAGCCAATAACTCGTAAACTACGCCAGCCAACCTTTTATTCTTTTGCTCGGCAAATACCCAGATGTCCGAACTTGCTTTTAGCCCTTGATTATCCATAGGCTTAAATTACCCCCCATTCCCGGAATTTTTTAACTAGAAGGCTGATAGCTTCCGGCGTTCCTTCGTGAAGCTCGCTCTTGCGCGCAAAAGAAACTTCCCGAATATCGGCGATTCTTGTCGGCGACCCTTTTTCCCCCACCCGCTCTGGGTCTACCTCCAGATCCGAACTGCCGAGGATATGCAATGGCTTCGCGGCTGCCGCCGCAATCCCGAACAATCCGAGGGTGCGCGGCTCGTTAATCTCCCGGGAAACGGTAATTAAAGCGGGCAAATCGATTTCCGCCAGTATGGTTCCTTCTTCAGTTTTTAAAGTTAATTCCAAACTATGTTCACTATGCCTTTTTACCTGGGTTACAAAACTCGCGTGGGGGAGCCCTAAATGTTCGGCCACCTGGGGCCCTACTTGAGCGGTGTTGCCGTCTGTGCTGGCTGCTCCGGTAATGACCAAATCAAAATCTCTGATCTTTTTGACTCCTTGAGCTAAAACGTACGCCGTAGCCAACGTATCGCTGCCGGCAAAAGCCGGGTCGGACAACAAAAACGCTTCATCCGCCCCGAACGCCAGCACTTCTCTTAAAACACTTTCCGCAAATGGGGGGGCCATGGACAAAGCCGTTACCTTCCCTCCAAAGCTTTCCTTTAATTGCAGGGCCGCTTCCAGCGCATTTTTATCTAAAGGGTTGATTACGGTAGCAACATTGCCTCGTTTCACTGTCTTAGTTTTTTGATCGAATTCAACTGGCGAACGAAAGTCGGGGACGGGTTTTACGCAAACAATTATGTGCAAAGGTTTCATCTGGCACCACCTTTACGCTTTTTTCTTCTCGGGACATCACTTATATTTCTTATATTTCTTCGCCGGTTCTCTCTTCTTCGATTCCGGCCAGCTTGCGCGCGTTTTCAACCAACTCCTCCAGGTTTAAATTAGCCCTGATCACCGGCCTAGCCCCGTCAAGTGAGCTCCTGTCGTTTTGCATCCCGGGACGCCGGAGCAAGGACAATCATTCGATCAGCCCGGCTAGCCTGGCCGTACTTCCCCGATAATATTTTTTAACATGTAAAGCGAAGCAAAATGAATGCCAGAAAAAAATACAGTAGCTAAAATTTATAGGTATAAAAGATTTGTATACTTTTTATACTTACGCCTATTTTTATCTTCAGTTATCAGCCCGGAATCACATCCGTCCTTTTTATGCAAAATGATTATGGTACCCTTTTAAGGTAAGTTTTCGTTTAAATTTTAGTAACTTGTATATTAAGTATACATATGAACAATTGGTAATGTATAATTTCTAAACTTAACTGAGATAAATCTTCTCCGTTAACCCATTAAGCATCCGTGCCCACTGGGTCTTTTGGGTGACTTCTAACTGACGATAAGGGTGTGGAGAGAACGAATTTATTTCAGGTTTTTGGTGCGTTTCGTCATTTCATGACCTCCGGTAGATTTTTGGTTTGTACCAACTTTTTTACCAGGAGGTTATTTTATTGGTCAAGCTCTCTTTAGAGCATTACAGGGATGCTCGAATTGGAATGTTGGTGGAATGACAGCTGGAATAGTCTTGAAAAACACCTTTGGTTTATATCTTGGCATGTCTTTTGCAATAACGAATATTCGCAAGTTTCTAAAGCTTCCAAGAAATATTGGGGGTGGTTATTATTATTTAGATTCGGGTAAAGGGCATAAACTTCGTTCATTTTATAATTTCATGGGGGGGGTTTTAATGAGCACTTATAAACCTTACTGGGATCCTGAGATTGAAACTATGCCTAGGGATAAGCTAAAGGCGTATCAGCTCGATCTTTTAAAAAAGACCCTGGAGTTGTGCTATAACAAGTCACCCTACTATAAAAAAATTTTTGACGAAGCAGGCGTTAAACCGGACGATGTAAAAAGCCTTGAAGACATAAAGAAGTTCCCCACCATCGATAAAAAAGTTTTAAGGGAAAGGCAGGTGGCGGCTCCCGATTTTGGAGACCTGGTTTGCGTTCCCGAGGAAGAAATTGTTTATATATCTGTTTCCAGCGGATCGACCGGGGTGCCTACCGCTTCTCCCTTTACCGCCCAGGACTTCGAGGATTTTCAAGATTTTGAGGCGCGCCTTTTCTGGTCCTCGGGGATGCGCCCCACCGATCGCTACTGTCACGCACTTAACTTCACTCTTTTCGTCGGTGGCCCCGATGTAATCGGAGCGCAAAAGGTAGGCGCCTTGTGCATCTGGGCAGGAACCATCCCTTCCGAACGTCTCCTAGCTATCTTCAAACAATGGAAGCCGACCATAACCTGGACCACGCCTTCTTACGCCTGGTACTTAGGCGAAACGGCCCAACAGATGGGATACGATCCTAAAAAAGATTTTAACCTGAAAAAAATTTTTGTTGCCGGCGAGCCGGGAGGTTCGATACCGGAAACCAGAGAAGGAATTGAAGCCATATGGGGTGCGAAGGTATACGATTATTACGGACTATCAGATATTTTTGGAGCCTGCGCCGGGATGTGCGAAAAGAGAGAAGGGCTGCATTGGGCGGAGGACCATATTTTGGTAGAAGTTATCAATCCTGACACGGGAGAAGAGGTTCCTGAAGGGGAGCGCGGAGAGCTCGTCTTAACATCTTTAAAAAAGAAGGCTAGGCCCTTGGTCAGATTCCGCACCGGCGATATCGTTTCATATACTACGGAAATCTGCTCCTGCGGCAGAACGCACTTGCGATTGCACGGCATCCACGGTCGTCTTGACGATATGTTAATCATCAGGGGTGTAAACGTATTTCCTAGTGACATTGAAATGATTGTCCGGAAAAACGAAGATCTAACCGGCGAGTACAGGCTTGTTGTGACAGAAGAAAAGCACATGGCAAAACTTACCGTAGAAGTTGAACATGCTCCCCACATCCAAGGGGATACCACTCAACTGGCTCAAAGAATACAAAAAGAATGCCAAAGTATTTTGGGTATTCGCCCGGAGATTAAAATATTGGAGCCGGGAACTCTCCCCAGAGCCACCCACAAAGCCAAACGCGTGCTCGACTTGCGAAAAGAGAGCAATTAAAAGTTAAAAGCGCAAAGAAAGTTGTCTTTGCTGCAAACATAACCGCCAGCGGCTTAAACGTGGAAATGAAAGACGGAAAATTAACCATAATTAATGCAGGAAAAGTGAAGAAGTTTTTCAAGAAGGTCGAGCATATTTACCTTCGGTAGCTAATATGGGTGCAAGAACTGGTCAGAAGATCCCATATGTAACCGAAAGGGCGTGTTTTCGCTTTTCCCTGTAGGAGGTGTTGCCTTAATAGAAATCGCGCCTGGTGTCGACCTCTTCAAAATCTGCCGACTGGTTTTGGTTCCAGGTTAGACCAGCAAACTGAGCCACAGTATCGTAGGGGAAGTTTTTGATGGTCATTATTAAATTAATAAGGAGCAATAAGGTCGACATCAGGCTTCAATTCTATCATAATTAAGGAGGCAATCAAAGTGGCACTGAAAACCAGGGAAGACTATATCAAATCTTTAAAAGCAATGAGACCCAACGTTTACAAATTCGGTAAACTGATTTCCGACGTAACCACCGACCCGGCAACACGGCGCACAGTGGAAAGCCATGCCAGGGCTTTTGACGCCGCTTACGATCCAAAATACGCGGAAATTGCCACTACCGTATCTTCCTTCACCGGCGAGAAAATCCACCGGTTCACCTCATTGATGGAGAGCTTGGAGGACATAATGTACAACTCCAAGTTTAAGAGAATGATGTACCACTTAACCGGCACCTGCACCGGCGGGACCTGCGTAGGTTGGAACGCCCTTAACGTAATGTGGAACGTCACCTACGAAATGGACAAAGAATACGGGACCAACTACCAAGAACGACTCAAAAAATGGATCCTTTACGCCCAGGAAAATGGTCTGGTAGTGGCCGGCGCCCTGACCGACGCCAAGGGTGACCGCAGCTTGCGGGCTTCCCAGCAGCCCGATTTGGACAGCAACCTACGGATCAAGGAAATAAGAGACGACGGTATCGTCATCCGGGGATGTAAGGCAATGATTTGCGGTGTAGCTGCCTCCAACGAAATCTTCCTGCTCCCTGGAAGCGCCTACAGAGAAGAGGACAAAGACTTTGCCGTTGCCTGTGTTGTCCCCAGGGATATCGAAGGCCTGACGATCGTTGAGACCCGACGCCCAAGCGACGAGAGGGAGCTAGAAAATAATTTCGATATCCCCGAAACAGGCATCAGCCAGGCCTATCTTATCTTTGAAGATGTGTTTATCCCCAACGACAGGGTATTCATGTGCAAAGAGTTCAAGTATACCGGAAAGATCATCCAGTACTTCACAGCCAACTATCGGGCCTGCATCGGCGCTTGCGTAGCCGGCCAGGGGGACGTAATGATCGGGGCAGCAGCCCTCATAGCCAGGGCCAACGGTCTTGCTGCCGGTACCTTCATGAACAAAATTATCGAGATGGCCATTAACAATGAAACCACCTACGGCCTGGGCATTGGCGCCATGGCGGCAGGCAAAAAACACCCTGCCGGGGCTTGGGTGTCGGACCCCCTGCTTGCCCACACTAACAAAGTGCTTGTTGCCACCCTTCCGTACGAAACCAAACGGCTATGCCAGGACATTGGCGGCGGCATCGTTGAGACGGGCTGTTTCCCGTCCTACAAAGATTTTATGTCACCCGAATACGGGCATCTAGTTCAGAAATACGTAAAAGCGGGAGCCAGGTATAGTGCGGAAACTAGAGCAAGGGCTGCCAGGTTAATTGAATGGTTAACTATCGGCGCCGGAGTGCCCGGGTGCATGCACGGCGGCGGTTCACCGGATGGCGCCAAGCTCGTGGTCCGCGCCAACATCCCGCTTGAGGAATTTGCCGAGTACGCTCGCAAGCTTGCCGGAATAACCGAAGAAATGCCCGAACCGGAAAAGAAAAAGTAAAAAGTAGCAGAAAAGGAGATGAGGTTATGGATTTCAGATTGACCGAAGAACAGGAAATAATCAGGCAGAGCGTGCGTGAATTTGCCGCCAAATACATCGATCCAATAGCTAATGAGTGCGACGAAAACAAGCACTTCCCAATGGAAGTATTTAAGAAAATTGCCGAGCAAGAGTGGATGGGTATTCCTTACCCGCAAGAATACGGCGGGGCCGGCTCTGACTATCTCACCTATGTGATCGTCATCGAGGAACTGTCCAGAGCAGACGCCGGCATAGGGTTTACTGTAGAGTGCCATACCTCCCTGGCTGCTTTCCCAATTTTCAAGTACGGCACTGAAGAACAGAAGCAAAAGTACCTGGTACCTTTATGCAAGGGCGAAAAATTCGGTTCATTCTGTCTGACCGAACCCGGTGCGGGTACTGACGCAGGTTCTGCACAGACTACTGCTGTGCTTGATGGGAATGAGTGGGTACTCAATGGTTCGAAAATGTTCATTTCCAATTCGCCAATCGCCGAAATTTTTATCGTGTTTGCCATGACCGACAAATCAAAAGGCACAAAAGGAATGAGCGCCTTTATCGTTCCAAGGGAAGCTCCCGGCCTACGGGTAGGTGAGCACCTTAACAAGATGGGCATCCGTTCTTCGCTAACCGCGGAGGTCATCTTTAAAGACTGCCGAATTCCCAAGGAAAACCTCTTGGGTCAGGAAGGCCAGGGCTTTAAAATTGCCATGCACACCTTAGACGGCGGCAGAATTGGAATCGCTGCTCAAGCTCTGGGAATCGCCCAAGCCGCTCTGGATGAGTCAATCAAATATTCCAAAGAGAGGGTGCAGTTCGGCAAGCCGATCGCTTCCTTCCAAGCCATCCAGTGGATGATCGCTGATATGGCTACCGACATTCAGGCCGCCCGGTTCCTTACCTATCATGCTGCCTGGTGTTATGACCAGGGGCTGCCGTACAACAAGGAGGCGGCAATGGCGAAGCTGTTTGCGGCCGAGTGCGCGGCCAGACATACCAACAGAGCCGTCCAGATTCACGGCGGATACGGATATATCAAGGGTCACAAGGTGGAGAGGCTCTACCGTGACGCCAAGATTACTGAAATTTACGAAGGGACATCCGAAGTGCAAAGGATGGTTATCGCAAACAACCTGCTCAGATAACACAAGGCAGGAAACAAAAGCGAAAATGGCAGTATGATAAAAGATAGGTAAAACCGCAAATTAAATTTGCCTTTAGCATGAAACATTCGAAGAAACAAATGCAGCAGGTCTATAAGCAGTTACAGCTGTCACCTCTTTATTAAAAAGAAATTCACGTAAAAGAACAATGGAGAAGTGAGTGCTGTTTCATGCTAAAGGCAAACTGCCAGTTTTTTAGAAAACAGGTTTGGTAGAGGTGAAAAAATGCTAAAAATTATTGTTTGCTTTAAGTGGGTAATAGATGAAGCAGATATCAAGGTTTCCGGCAAATCAAGAGAGCTCGATCTCAGCCGTGTGGCCTACAAGATTAGCGACTACGACCGCAACGCCATAGAAGAAGCGGTGAGGCTCCAGGAGCAGTTGGGGGGTAGTGTTGTGGCGGTAACCGTTGGCCCGCCGACAGCAAAACAGAGTCTCAAAGATGCGCTCTCCCGGGGGCCGGAAAAGGCTGTGTTTGTAAGCGATCCTGCTTTTGACAGCTTGGAGCCAGCGCAAACGGCAGCGATCCTGGCGGAAGTAATTACCAAGAACCTTGAGTACGACCTAATCATTTGCGGCGAAGGTTCGAGCGATTTATACGCCCAACAAGTAGGGCCGCGCTTGGCCGAAAAGCTGGGTATCCCTTGCGCTACTTATGTTGAAAAGATAATTATCAAAGATAAAGAGCTGATTGCGGAAAGAAAAATGAGGGACGGGATTGAGGTGGTAAGTATGCCGCTACCCGCCCTGGTAACGGTAATGCCAACCATTAACACCCCGCGGATACCTTCCTTAAAGCAGGTGCTCGGAGCAGCGAAGAAGCCCGTTGTCAACCTGAGTGCCAAGGATTTAGAAGGCAAATACGAGCCTTGCCTGAAGACAACTAGCCTTTTGGCTGCAACCATGGAAAGAAAGAGAATTAAGTTTACCGATGACCCCCAAGACATCCGCAAGGTTGTGGACGCGCTCCTCAAAGAAGGCGTAATCAGCTAAAGGACTTTACCAAAAAGGAGAGGGAAAAATGCCTGGCGTTTGGGTAATTGCCGAAAATTCGAATTACACCTTAGAATTGCTCAGCAAGGGTTTGGAAATTGCCAATGAGCTGAATGAAAAGTTAGTAGCATTTTCTTTTGGGAACGAAGAACTGGCTAATGACTATATAAGCTGCGGCGCTGATGAAGTCTTCGTCCTGCCCGCCTTAAACAGGGAACTGCCTTTTGAAGCCTATGTACCGCTGATTGTAGCTGAGGCAAAAAAAGAAATGCCGGAGGCCATCATAGTCTGCGCTACCCAAAGGGGAACAGAACTGGCCTCAAGAGTCGCTGCTGGTTTAAATACAGGACTAGCCACAGGTTGCATAAGCGTGCGTGTCGACAAGGGAAACCTGGTCATGGAAAGACTGGTCTTCGGCGGCGCGGCGGTGCAGACCGTAATCTGTACGACAAGGCCCCAAATGGCCGCCATTCCGCCCGGTACTTATGAGAAGGCTCAGCCCCGGGAGGACAGAAGGGGGCAGATAAAGGTAGTTGCCGGGAATGTTGAGACAAAAGTAAAAGTCGTGGAAAGAAGAAAGAAAGAACAAGAAGAGATCGACCTGACGGAAGCAAAGATAATCGTAAGCGTGGGTAGAGGATTTGAAAAACAAGAGGATATCAGCCTTGCCAGAGAACTTGCCAGACTGTTGGGAGGCGAGGTAGGTTGCACGAGGCCGATTGCCGAAGAATTACATTGGCTTCCTGAAGAAAGATACATGGGCATCTCCGGCAAAAAGGTAAAACCCGATCTCTACATTGGTCTTGGGGTATCCGGTCAGGTTCAACACGTTACCGGCATTAGAGATGCGAAAATTATCATGGCCGTCAACACTGATGAAAATGCCCCCATATTTGACGCTGCCGACTACGGTATCGTTGGTAACTTATACGATGTGGTCCCCAAGCTAATGACGGAAATAAAAGCTGCGCTTAACAAGTAAGCTGCTGAAATTAAAAATTGCGGTGGTGTTAACATTGTCCGACGACAAGTTCACGGCAATAGTGATCGGGGGAGGTCCATCAGGGAGTACAGCTGCATACGTACTGGCGAAGGAAGGCCTGGACGTCCTGCTCATTGAAAAAGGAGATACCTCCGGCAGTAAAAATATGTTCGGGGGCAGGATGTACAGCCATGCTTTAAACCGGATCATACCTGGCTTTTGGGAAGAAGCTCCCGTAGAGCGAGCCGTCACCAAAGAAATAATTACCTTTCTAACTGAAGACAAAAGCGTTAGTGTAATATGCCAGAATGATAACTGGGCCAAGGAGCCCTACCACTCCTTCACCTTGCTGAGGGCCGAGTTTGATCGCTGGCTGGCCTCAAAAGCCGAAGAGGCAGGAGCCATAGTGGCCACATCCATTAAGGTTGACGATCTTATCATCGAAAACAACAAGGTTGTGGGCATAAAAGCCGGCGAAGATGAAATGTACGCTGACGTGATCATTGCCGCTGACGGAGTTAACTCGTTAATGGCCCAAAAAGCCGGCTTAAGAAAGGATCTGGAACCAAAGCAGGTAGCCACCGGCATTAAGCAAATTATCAAGCTTTCCAAAGAAAAGATCAATGATCGTTTTCAGGTAACTGATTCTTACGGCGTTGCCCAGCTCTTTGTGGGCCATTGCACAAAAGGCTTGCATGGTGGAGGTTTCCTATATACAAACAAAGATACGATCTCTATTGGCCTGGTGATCAACATATCAGCACTGCGCCATAACACCATAAGATTAGTGGATCTGCTGGAAGATTTTAAAAACCACCCCAGTATCGCGCCAATCATAGAAGATGGAGAAGTTGAAGAATACTCGGCCCACCTGGTACCGGAAGCGGGGATCAACATGAAACCCCAGCTTATCGGCGAAGGGTTTTTAGTGGTTGGCGACGCGGCGGGCTTTGTTTTGAACCTGGGCTTTCTAGTACGCGGCATGGACTTTGCCATCGCGTCGGGGGAAGCTGCCGCCAAAGCCGTCATCGAAGCGAAAAAGAGTAACGATTTTTCTAAAAGCGCCCTGCTTGCTTACGAGAGGTATTTAAAACAGTCGTTTGTCATGCAACATCTGGAAATCTACCGGAAGGCACCACACTTCCTGGAAAACGAACGCCTTTATGGCAAATATCCGGCGCTGGCCGCAAACCTGCTGACGAAGATGTTTACCGTTGACGGCGGGCAGCCAAGGCGTTTGTTTGGTACGGCCATGAACGAGATCAAGATGAGCGGTTTAAGCCTGGCCAAGCTTGCCATGGATGGGTGGAAGGGGATGCGGTCGTTATGAAGCGCCATACAATAGAACAACTTCTGGGAAAAAACAAATACCTCGTCGATGACGAGCACGCGCACATTGTAATAAACAAACAAATATGCAATCGCTGCGCGGATAAACCGTGTACAACCGCCTGCCCGGCTGGTCTTTACACCATAAAAGAGGGCGAGCTTAGTTTTGACTATGCTGGCTGCCTGGAATGTGGTACCTGTCGAGTTGTTTGTCCAAACAAGGGGGCAATCGAATGGAACTTCCCGCGCGGAGGGTTTGGGATTCATTTCAGGTACGGTTAAATGTGTAAAAGGAGTGAGTTGAACATAGTCAAAATAGTGAGAGGTGGTGGTATATGCAAGAAAGGTAAATTTCAAGGATCTACTGAAAAAAGCGAATATTCTTAAAAGAGGGAAAAATAACATGTCTAAACAAAATTCAAAAGAGGGGGAAAAATAACATGTCTATCTATGTTGGCAGGATGCGACCAAGCGACCCTAACGCGGAACAACCATACATTCTGGGCAAGTTAAAATTTCGTATCCCTTTCGTGCATTACCGCTGGGAATGGCCTGACGCTATCCAGGGGGCTATGCTTTGTGTAGTACCAATGGGCATCATCGCGGCAATGACCCAAACGCTCGGCATACCCTTTGAAATTGCTTTGACCATGGTGATCATAAATAATTTCATGTACCTGCTGCATACCCATTTTGGCGACCCCGTAGTCGCAGGTTGGATAACTCCGGGTATACCATTATACATTGCTTTTTTGACCAGTTTTACGCCCGGTCCAGAAAGACTGCAGGCCATGGTTGCCCTGCAACTCTCTGTTGCTTTTCTGTTCTTATTTTTTGGGATTACCGGTATTGCCGGAAGAGTTGTCGGCGCCATCCCGAACAGTGTCAAAGCAGGTATTTTGTTAGGGGCGGCAATCGCCTCGGTGGTAGGTGAATTCAAAGCAGGTGGCCGTATTTCACAGTTTCCGGTCAGTATTCTTTTTGGTACGGCAGTTTCCTTCTTTATGCTTTTCTCGTCAAATACAGAGTATCTCAGAGCGCGTTACGGTTTATTCCGGTTTGTTGCTCAATATGGTATCGCTATCCCCTTTGCTATTTCTTATGTGCTGGGGCTTATTATCGGGGAAGTAAAAATGCCTACAATTAGCTGGTCCATTACCCCTCTGTTCATTGGAGATATGGTCAAAACCCTTTCCCCATTTAACATTGGCTTCCCCTCCTTTAAAACGTTCATACTGGCCCTACCTCTCGCTTTGGCCGCCTATATCATAGCTTTTGGTGACATACTGGTCGCTGCCAGTTTAATCAAAACCTGCGATGAAAAACGTAAAGACGAAAAGATAATTTTTGAACCTAACCGGACCAACATTATTACCGGAATTCGCAACACCATCGAAGGACTCTTATTCCCCTACCTCCCTCTGGCCGGACCCCAGTGGACAGGGGGCCAGGCACTGGTAGTAAACCGCTACATTAACAGTACGCGCCAGCAGGAAGACAGCTATTGGGGAGGCGCAACCTCGATTTTTTGGGGAATGAGCATTGCTTTATTAATTGGCCCCCTCGTCTCCCTCTTTAAGCCGGGCCTCGCCATCGGCTTGTCGCTGACCTTACTGCTGCAAGGTTATTTGTGTGCTTACCTGGCCATGGAAATGATCGAAAACAATATCCAACGTGGAATAGCCGGTATCATGGGCTGCGTTTTGGCAATGAAGGGAGCGGCCTGGGGGCTGGGGACTGGTTTAGTTCTTTACTTGCTGCTGGAATATCCGTGGTTTAGAAAAGTAATTTCACCAGCTAAAACTTCAGAAGTGAATATGGATTAGCGGTCCTGGAAAGTTTAGTGATGTTTCTTAAGGCGAATAAGGTATGGTACGTTCACTGGCGGGAAAGGAGAGGGCTAACCGCCCCGTCCTCCCGCAATTTTTATTTCATATATTGCTTATATCAATTTGGTATTTTTTTAGTTTTAAGTAAAAGGTTCTTCGACTAATGCCCAGCGCTTTTATGGCGCTACTCTTATTTCCATATTTTTTTAACACTCTGGTAATGACATCTTTCTCCAATTTTTCGACCAGTTCAGGAAGTGTTTCTTTTTGCCATTCTGGTAACTTAATGTCATCCGCCTGGGCGTTTTTAAGGTACCAGGGAAGATGTTTTGTCGTAATCATGTCGCTGGAACAAAGGATTACGGCATGCTCAATTACATTTTTTAACTCCCGGATGTTTCCTGGCCACTCATGTTTAAGAAAAATGTTCATAACCTCAGACGATACAATCATTTTACCTTTATTGTGCTTTTTACAATAAAGCTTCAAAAAATAGTCGACAAGCAAGGGAATATCATCTTTACGCCTTTTTAAAGGCGGTAAAAAGATTGGGATTACGTTGAGCCTATAATACAAATCCTCTCTAAACTGCTTTTTTACAACCATGGTTTCTAGATCTTTATTTGTGGCGGAGATTATGCGCACATCAACATGTACCGTCTTTTTACCACCTATCTTTTCGATCTCCTTTTCCTGTATAACCCGCAAAAGTTTGGCTTGCATGGCCGGACTCATATCTCCTACTTCATCTAAAAAGATAGTGCCTTTCTGGGCTAGTTCAAACTTACCGGGCTTTCCCCCTTTTTTTGCCCCGGTGAAAGCGCCTTCCTCATAACCGAAAAGTTCACTTTCCAGCAATGATTCCGGAATGGCGGCGCAATTTACCTTGATAAACGGGTAATTTTTTCGAGAACTACTTTTGTGGATGGCCTCCGCCAAGAGTTCTTTTCCTACCCCGCTTTCCCCCCGGATCATTACTACCGCGTCAGTTGGGGCAACGGTGGCAGCTAGAACCAGCGCTTCCCGAAAATAACGATTATTTCCCACGAGGGCATTAAACGCGCGGGGTAGTTTATCTTTTGATTTTAGCTCATTGTGCAAGTACTGAGCTATATCACGCATTTTCTTGAGTTCGTCACTTAAATTTATCGTTTCGTATATATTTCTAAACACGGATATTACTCCTTGAAGCTTTCCGTTTACGTAAAAGGGGGTAATGTTTGCCAGCACTTGGACACCAATAGACTCAATTAGAATCTTTTGATTAAGAACGGGAGGGTGGCCCTTTAAAACCTTTAAACACATCGAAGTAGGTTCTATATCTTCCATCTTCTTCCCTAGTATTTTACCCGCCGGAACACCCACAATGTTTGTATAGGCATGGTTTACATAAATTATCGTACCGGTGTAATCAATAATGATGATTGCTTCGTACATGGCATCAAAGATATTTGGAAAAAAAGGAGCATAATCTTTTATCCTAGAGAGCATGTGTACGGCCCTATTTTTCCAAGATACGGCGCCAATCAACTTCTTCTCCTGATCAATTACATAGACGACCCCTTTGTTACCTTCCTTAAAGTAGGAGACCAACTCGAAAGCGTTTTCGTTAAATAAGATGGTATCTTTAACCGGCTCAATTAGCGAACGCAATTTATGAGCTGGAGTTCCTTGATCAAGGTTGTACCTATTAATTTTACCTAACAAACACCCCTTCTCATCAACAACTAAAATGAATCCCCCTTCAACAAAATTTTCCGCAGCTTCATTAAGATAATGCTCACCATCAGCCAGTTTTACAATAGGTAGCGCCTCAAGAGAGAGGTCCATTATGTCCCGGACTAACAACTTTTCCTTACCTCCTTGATCTTCCGGTGCTCCGGCATTTTGAGTTAGAAAGCGGCTTTTATTCCTAGTAATTGAATAATCTGAATAATCTATCTTTTCTATGGTTAACAGGGCAACGACCTAATAAAGATTTTTACAGTCTCCGGTTTTTAGAAGCACGCTTACTGATAAGTCGGTTCGCAGTCAACCCTGTGGATGCTTTGCCGTTTTTCCACCCCGACCAAAAATCCTGTACGATATGGTTAGCAACATTCTCTATGGCGTACGGGAGGTTGAAAGGAGAATGATCAAGGTGGACACCAAAGATCACATAATTGAGTTGTACTTCAAGGAAGGCCTATCCATTCGGGCTAGTAGCCGGATGTTGAAGGTGGCCCGCAAAACCGTCCGGCGGGCACTGGCCGATGCCGAACCGACATACCGATTTAACCAAAGATGAGCCCAATGCGGTCATTGGCCTATTCCTCTCCATCATACACCAGTGGCTGGAGGAAGATCAACAGCGCCCACCCAAACAGCACCACACGGCCAGGCGCATTTTTGAACGGCTAAGGGACGAGCACAACTACCAGGGCAGTTTCGTGCAGCTGTAGCGGGAAGCCCGGAAAAAGAAACGGGGTCTGTGGGGCCTGGAGGTTAAGGAGGTATTACATCGGTAGTGCCCACGGCAAGAAATTCCACCGCCCTGACTGCGAATATGGCCGGCAGACAGCTCCGGACAGCCGGGTGAGGTTTGCCATCCAGTAAGAGTCCTAGATGCCGGATGAGCCCTGCAATGCCTGCAAGTCGTAAATAGGTGTTGAACTGCGTATGTGTAAAAGCCTGTCCAGCTGGTTGTTATGTAGCGGCAGGATTTATAGGCATTAAGGGCGAACGTATCAATTAAAAAACACAAAATAAATTTTTCAAAAAGACTAATAAACTGTGCTTTTTGAAGTGGTTACAAAATATTATACAAAATATTGCAAACATGAAAAAGGGAGGATTTTATATGAATATCCTGGCGATTAATGGCAGCCACCGTAAGGGAAAGAACACTGCCGTCATGTTGCAAGCGGTTCTGGACGAAGCCGCCAGGGCCGGCGCGGAGACGGAACTGGTGGAACTTACCGATTACAACATCAAGCCCTGTCTGGCCTGCAACCGTTGCCTGGGCAAAACGGAATGTTCCATCAAAGACGATGACATGGGCGTGCTGGCCGAGAAAATGCTGGCGGCCGACGGGATTGTACTCGGTTCCCCGGTATACTGGTCTAATGTGACCGGCCTGATGAAAAATTTTATCGACCGTACCCGCTGGATGCACATGGCCAGGAACCTGCTTCACGGCAAGGTGGGGGGAGCGGTTACCCACGCCGGCCTGCGGAACGGGGGGCAGGAACACGCCCTGGCCATTATAGAGCGCTTCCTGGTTGCCCAGGGGCTTATTCTGGTCGATACCCGCGACCAGGAAAGCGGTATCTGCAACGGTGGGGCCATGGGAACCATGTTTAACAACTTGGAGGAAGGCAAGATTTCCTGGAAACGGGGCGTGCACGAGGATTTGCTGGCCCTAGAGGAATGCCGCCGTTTGGGGCGCAATATGGTAGAGATGATTAAACGTCTTGGCCGGGCTTAAGAAAGGCTTGGAAACAACCTGGAACGTCGCGCGCGACGGTGGTGCGCCAGGCCCTTCGGGTAGAGAAGAAAAAACCGGTCATCCTTTCGGCTGACCGGTCAAAAGAATGACTTGCACGAAGGACGGTTGGGTCCTTTTAGAAAATGATCACCAGTATCCCGGCAATGAATACCAGCACGCCCAGGAAGGCTATGATTATACCAAGAATCAACTCGACGATGGGATTGAAACGCTTGGTTTCAACATCCGGCATGTATTGTTCCCCCCTTTTTTTGTTATTATATTATGTTTTTTTGCAGACAAATGTTACCAACAAGGGCTTTTTAAAGTAAAAAAGCATCCCCCGTAAAACCGGGGAATGCTTTCCTCTTGAACCTCGCTAGCATTGTTCCTGCTTGGCAAAAACTTTCCCGCAGCGGCAGCCGTAAGTGACCAGGTGGCAGTTCCGGCGCTCCTGGACGCTTAATATGCGCACCCTGCTGGAGAGGCCGTACAGTTTTTCGCCGCACTGGGGGCAGACCGTGCCCGTGACATATTTGCGCGCCCGCACCACCGAGTAACCCGGCGTACGGGTGGCCTCCACCACGTAGTCGGGAAAAGAGAACTTGGTGATACGGTAGCGGTCCAGCACCGCCCGGATGGTTTTCAGCATGGTGTCCCGGGCGCGTCCGGTCTGGCTGGTGAGAAAAACGTGGATGGCGGTTTGGATCACTTGCTGGTCTTCCGTGCTGGGGAAGGGGTAGATTTTGGCCGGCATCTTACACACACCTGCTCTTTATGTTTCTTTATGTTCCGGTTTTCAGGACAGGCCGGGTTGTCCACATTTGGGTTAAAAAAGTTTTTGCTCCCCGGAATTCCTGCTTCACCAGATTATTATTTCCAATTTAGTGCCCGCAAATAACCTGTTCGGAGCCGGGGTCGGCGCGGCGGGCCTGCTTTAGTACCTGCCGTACTGCTTCTATGTGCCGGCAGCGATAGTCCGGGTCAAGGCGGGAGCGAAAACGAAAAGTGCAGCATGTACAGCTGTCGGGTGTGGTGGTTAGTTCAATCCGGCAATCCACTTCAACTACATGGGCTACCCGCGGGGAAACAAAGTAGACGACCAGGTCGTTGACCAGAAATGGGGTTTTAACTACGTTTGCGGCCATGGGAATTCTCCTTAAACATGTACAAAATAAATAGGTAGTACCGCCTGTTTCGCCTGGTTCTTATAAAACATAAATTGGCCATGAGCAGGGATTATTCCTGCCTCAAATTTAAACGATTTAAATATTATATTGTAGAAATAAGTAGGATAATACCTATCCCTGCACCCGCCGGTAAGTTACATAGGAATATATCGCGCTTATTGCCGCGGCGCCAATGATCGCCCCCACACCCAGCACAAAGTTGGTGGGGGCAGGCAGGAAGGCCGCCACCACGGCCACCAGCCCGGCCAGGACAAAAACCGGGCCCGCGAAACGGTGGGTGCGCCGCCAGACTTCTTCGCTGGCCAGGGTCCAGGGTGTACGGATGCCGAAAAAGTAATTGAACCGTACCCGGGTTAGATAGTTCCCGGTGATGACCAAAAAAACACCCAGGGCCAGGGGGGTAAGCCGGCTGACCAGATCCGCCGGCCCTCCCAGGGCTACGGCCAGGATCATGGCGTGGAGCGTGGCAAAAAAGAAGACCAGCCCCAGGCGCACCGCCCGGTAAGCTTCCGGGAAACGGAGGTAATTGTTTCGTTTGGGATCAATGTAAGGGGCGAAGAGCATGCTCAGATAAATTCCCCCGGTAAGCAGGGGCAGGGCGAAGGCCCCCCAGAATCGGGAGAAATAGGAGTCTACCTCCCCCCGCAGGTTCCAGTGTGCCGGTACCAGCTCCGGGAGGTACGGGTAGGTTGCCGCGCCGGCAATAAACATCACCAGCAGCACGGCCAGGGCCGGCCAATCACCGACCACCATCTTACGGTCGACACGGTAATTATTTTCCATTGTCCAACTCCTCCCTTCCTTTGTGGCGGTCCCGGCCGGTAAGGGAACTTAACATCTCAAATACCCAGCCGGTAACATCCTGGAAAACGGTAGTGTTTAGCGAATAGACGACAAATTGTCCCCTCTTCTCATCTGCTACCAGGCCGGCCTCTTTGAGGATATTCAGGTGGTGGGAGATGGTGGGCCGGGAAAGGGAAAAGGCGCGGGCAATCTCGCCGGCGGTCATGTCTCCCCGGGCCAGGAGGCGGAGGATTTCCCGCCGCGTGTCGTCTCCCAGTGCCTTGAAGACCATGCTCAGTCCCATGGTAGTCACGTCCTTCCGGACATTTCGAATGATATCAAATTAAGCTCATTATATAATTAGTTTATTTCCCTGTCAAGTTGATAATGGTATTCTATACATGTCTAAATAGTTATGATGTAGCAGGCCCGGAAACTACAGGTTTACTTTTGTTGATGCCGGGGCTTCAAGCCAGTTTTTGCCCATAAAACAGGCCTGCGGTATGGCAGGCTCGAAAGGTTTTGGAACGACCATGTCTTAAAACAAGCTTACTCTTGAATAATTGCGGCCAATGACAAACTATGCGAAAGGGCCTGCCAGAAGGACAAGCCCTTAAAGCCGTTTTTTTTTTAGGGTCAGCCGTCCTTTGCCGCCAGGGCCCGGAAAAGCAGCCGGTAAACCTCCGGCGCCAGGGCCACCAGGCTGTAGTGCCGGTGGGACATCACCCAGCAGGTGGCCACCTCGTCCATGGTTCCGAAGATCATCTGCCGGGCCAGGCGCACGTCCAGGTCGGCCCGGAACTCCCCGGTTTCGATGCCGCGGGAAACAATCCCCTCGATGAGCCGGGAATAAGCCCTCAGGGGTTCGGTTATGCCCTGGCGAATGGTGGGGTCCGACTGCCGCAGTTGTATTTGCATTACCGTGGCCAGGTGGCGGTCGGCCTCCAGCCTGGTGAAGTGCAACTGGATCAGGCGGGCCAGTTGCTCCGCGGCTCCGGTACAGGCCTGCAGTTCCTGCTTTGCCGCCGCAATAAACTCGCCCATCTTCACCTTGAACAGGGAAATGAGCACATCTTCCTTGTTGTGGAAGTAAAGGTAGATGGTGCCGTCGGCTACCCCCGCCTCCCGGGCGATTTTGGAAACCTGGGCGTTGTGGTAGCCGTTTTCGGCAATTACCTTTACCGCCGCTTCAATAATAGCCCTGTACTTGTCGCCGCTTCTCCTGGCCACGTGTAAACTCCTTTCCCGTGCTGGGGAATATTATACCACATATTTTTCCGCTGTGAGTACCCGGTCGGCAATCTGCCGGCGCAGGCCGATCAGGTCCACCGGCTGGTGTTTGCACATCCGCTTGACGATGGAGAGTTGGGTCTGCCGCATATCACCTTCGAACAGGAAGCACATGGCCTCCCGGGCCCACTTTTCCAGCAGAGGGAAGGAATCCTGGACATAGGTTTGGGCCAGGATGAGTTTAGTTTGGGCGCCCTGGGGATCTGCTTCCCAGGCTTTCAGCGCCCGCAGGATGGCGCTTTCCATGGCATAAATCTGGATGGCCAGGTCGGCCAGGATGCCGATGATTTCCTGCTCTTTGGCCAGCTTATCCATGTATTTTTCCACCGCCTGGCCGCCCACCAGCAGGAAGAGCTTTTTGGCCATGGCCACCATGGCCCGTTCAGCAGCCAGGGGCTTCCCGTCATCCTCCGGGGCGGCGGCCCGCAGGTTGAGAATTTCCCCGGCCAGGGCTTTGGCCGCCGGCAGGAGGGCCAGCTGTCCCTTCATGGCCCGGCGGATCAGGGTGGCCGGGATGATCAGCCGGTTGATTTCGTTGGTACCCTCAAAGATGCGGTTAATCCGGGAATCCCGGTAGAAGCGCTCGGCGGGGTAGTCCTGGATGTAGCCGTAGCCGCCGTAGATCTGCACCATCTCATCCACCACGTAATCGAGTACTTCCGAGGCAAACACCTTGGCTATGGAGCATTCAATGGCGTACTCCTCAATGGCCGCGGCCACTTCGGCACCGGCGGTCTTGCCGGCCAGGGATTCTTCAATCATGCCGGTGATGCGGTAAATCATGCTCTCGGAGGCATAAGTCCGGGCGGCCATCTGGGCCAGCTTGTGCTGGATCATGCCGAATTTGGCGATGGGCTGTTTGAACTGCTCCCGCTGCAGGGCGTATTTTGCGGCCAGCTCTATGGCCAGTTTGGCCGAACCTGTGCACCCCGCGCCCAGCTTCAACCGGCCGATGTTGAGGATGTTGAAGGCAATCACGTGGCCCCTGCCGATTTCGCCCAGCAGGTTTTCCACCGGCACCCGGGCGTCTTCAAAAATGAGGCTGCGGGTGGAGGAACCCTTGATACCCATCTTCTTTTCTTCGGCTCCCAGGCTGAACCCGGGGGTGTTGCGGTCCACGATGAAGGCGGTGAATTTTTCCCCGTCCACCTTGGCGTAGGTTACGTAGACGTCGGCAATGCCGGCGTTGGTAATAAACATTTTCTCCCCGTTCAAAAGGTAATATTTGCCGTCGGGGGACAGTACCGCCCTGGTCCGGGCGGCAAGGGCGTCGGAACCGGCGTTGGGTTCCGTGAGGGCGTAGGCGGCAATCATTTCCCCGGTGGCCAGTTTGGGGAGGTAGCGCTGTTTTTGCTCCTCATTGCCGAAGAAAACGATGGGCAGGGAGCCGATGCCGGTGTGGGCGCCGTGGGCCAGGGCAAAGGAGCCGCCGGCCACAATGTTCTCGGTGATGATGATGGAGGCAATCTTGCCCAGGTCGGAGCCGCCGTACTCCTCGGGTATGTCGGCGGACAGGAGGCCCAGTTCCCCCGCCCTGGCCAGTAGTTCCCGCATCAATCCTTCCGGTTGGTGTTCCAGTTCTTCCACCCGGGGGGCCAGCTCGTTGGCGGCAAAGTCGGCCACCGTGTCCCGGATCATCCGGTGTTCATCGGACAGGTCCTCCGGGGTGAATACGTTCCGGGGGTTGGTGGTTTCCAGTAAAAAGGCACCGCCCTTTTGTAACATGAGGATGACCTCCTTAAATATTTTTTAGCTACACCCTTTCAAACACTCCCGCCGCGCCCATGCCCCCGCCGATGCACATGCTTACCACGCCGTAGCGGGCCTGCCGGCGCTGCATCTCATAGAGCAGGGTGGTGGTCAGCTTGGCCCCGGTGCAGCCCAGGGGATGGCCCAGGGCGATGGCACCGCCGTTTACGTTGATTCTGGCCGGGTCCAGCTCCAGCACCCTTATGCAGGCCAGGGCCTGGGAGGCAAAGGCTTCGTTCAGTTCGAAGAGATCTATTTGTTCCCTGGTAAGACCGGCCAGTTTAAGCGCCTTGGGAATGGCTACGGTGGGTCCGATGCCCATGATTTCCGGCGGGCAGCCCCCCACGGCATAGGCCCGGAACACGGCCAGGGGCTTTAACCCCAGGGACGCCGCCTTGCGCCCGCTCATCAGCACCACGCAGGCCGCCCCGTCGCTGGTCTGGGAGGAATTGCCCGCAGTGACCGTTCCCCCCACCTTAAAGGCGGGCCTTAACCGGGCCAGGGCCTCCATGCTGGTGTCGGGCCGGACGCCCTCGTCGGTATCGAAGACAAAGCTGTGCTCCACCAGTTTGCCGTTCTGCCGGACCCTCTCGGTAACAGTCAGGGGGACAATTTCATCCTTGAACTTACCCGCGGCTATAGCGGCGGCAGCCTTCTGATGACTGGCCAGGGCAAAGGCATCCTGGTCTTCCCGGCTGATCCGGTAGAGTTCGGCCACATTTTCGGCGGTGTAGCCCATGCCCATGTAGACTTCGGGCATCCGTTCCATCAGGTCCGGGTCGGGCATGATTTTATTACCGCCCATGGGCACAAGGCTCATGCTCTCCACGCCCCCGGCCACGTAAACTTCGGCGAAACCGGCCATGATCCGGGTGGCGGCGATGGCTATGGCTTCCAGGCCGGAGGAGCAATAGCGGTTTACGGTTACTCCCGGAACGCTGTCCGGCAGTCCTGCCTTCAGGACTATGTTGCGGGTGACGTTCATGCCCTGCTCGGCCTCAGGAAAGGCACAGCCGAAAATCACGTCGTCTATCTCCGCCGGATCCAGTCCGGGTACCCGGGCCAGGGCTTCTTTCAGCACCGCTTCGGCCATGTCCTCGGGGCGGGTGTTCCTCAATTTACCCCGGGGGGCCTTGCCCACCGCCGTACGCACGGCGCTGACAATTACGGCTTCCTGCATTTCCGAGATCCCTCCGTTCTTAGTACAGATTGGCTAAAGGTGGCCGTCTTTCGCATGCTTTAATTACGCAGCGGCTTGTTGGTAGCCAGCATGTGGCGGATCCGTTCGATGGTTTTGGGTTCGCCTAAAAGGCTCAGGAAGGCCTCCCTTTCCAGGTCTAAAAGATCCTGTTCCGTAATGGGGGTGCCGGGGGTCACGCCGCCGCCGGTAAGAACGTAAGCGACTTTTTTGGCGATTTTAGCATCGTGCTTACTGATCTGGTTGCCCCAGCACAGGGTCTCGATGGCCAGCTCCAGGGCGGCGTAGCCGGCGGTGCCCACGGCCGGGATGGTGGCCGGGCGGGGCGGGCGGAAGCCCTGGCGGGCCATTTCCAGCACCAGGTTTTTGGCATCGCCGATGACCCGGTCCCGGTTGGTGGTAATGCGGTCGGTGGGGCGCAGGTAACCCAGTTTGACGGCCTCCGGGCCGCTGGTGGATACTTTGGCCATGGCAATGGTTTCAAAGGTCCGGTTAATCAGAGGCTGGACCATGTTAATGCCTCCCACCTTGATCTGGGTTTCGGGGGTCTGCCATTCCATGGCCCGCAGGACCATTTCCTTGCACCCACCGCCCGCGGGCAGCAGGCCCACGCCCACTTCCACCAGGCCCATGTAGGTTTCCGCGTGGGCGTTGACCCGGTGGCAGTGCAGGCAGACCTCGCAGCCCCCGCCCAGGGCCATGTTGTGGGGTGCGGCCACCACCGGTTTGGAACAGAACTTCAAATTCATGGTGGCCCGTTGAAACTCCCGGATCATCAGGTCCAGTTCGTCCCATTCCTCGTCTTCCGCTTCCATTAAAATGAGCATCAGGTTGGCGCCCACGGAGAAGTGGCGCCCGTAATTGCCGATGACCAGGCCCTCGTAGTTTTGTTCCACTTCTTTTACGGCATAGTTAATCATTTGGAGAATGTCACCGCCAATGGCATTGGACTTGGAATGAAATTCCAAACAGAGCACACCGTCGCCGATATCGATTAAACTGGCGCCGGAATTGGACTTGACTACCCGGTTTTGCTCCTTCAGGGGGGCGAGGAAAATGACCCCTTCCGGGATGTACTCCTGCCTGCTTTCCCCGGTGCGCCAGTCGAAGATGTAACGGATGCCTTCCTTCTTTTCATAGAAAGAGGTCCGGCCCGCTGCCAGAAGCTCCTCCACCACGGGCGGCACGGGTTCCCCTTCGGCCCTTAGCCTTTCCACTATGCGCGGCACGCCGATGGCGTCCCATAGCTCAAAGGGGCCCAGATCCCAGTTGAAGCCCCATTTCATGGCTTCGTCCACGGATTGGATGTCGCCGGCAATTTCGGGCAGCTTGTTGGCTGCGTACACCAGCACTTCCTTCGTAACGCGCCAGGCAAATTGCGCCCCCTTGTCTTTGCCGATAAGCAGCGCCTGGAGCTGTTTATCGGGGCTGCCGGCGGTCTTGGCCATTTCCAGGGAGGGGAATTGGGCCTTTTGCCTGGGGCGATACTCCAGGGTCCTGTAATCCAGGACGTGGATTTCGCTTCCAGCGGGACCCTTCACTTTTTTGTAAAAGCCCTGGCCCGTTTTATCCCCCAGCCAGCCCCTGGCCACCATTTCCTTTAAGAAGTCGGGAACGGTAAAGGTTTTCTTTTCCGCCGGGTCGTCCACGGCCTCATACATGTTCTGGGCCACGTGGGCCAGCACGTCCAGCCCGACCATGTCCAGGGTGCGGAAGGAGGCGCTTTTCGGCCGCAGCAGGGCCCGGCCGGTGAGGGCGTCCACCTCCTCCACCGTGAGGCCGATGTCCAGCATGGCCCGGATGGTGGCGCACATGCCGTAGACACCAATGCGGTTGGCAATAAAGTTGGGGGTGTCCTTGCAGATTACCACGCCCTTGCCCAGTACCCGTTCACCGAAATCCTTCATGAAGTCCACGATTTCCGGCAGGGTGTCCCGGCCCGGGATAATCTCTAAAAGGCGCATGTAGCGGGGAGGGTTGAAGAAGTGGGTGCCCAGGAAGTGCTGCCTGAATTCCAGCTGGCTGCCCTCCACCATCTTGTTGATGGAAAGGCCCGAGGTATTGGAACTGACGATGGTGCCCGGCCGGCGGTATTTTTCCACCCGGGCCAGGAGGTTTTGCTTGATGTCCAGCTGTTCCACCACCACTTCGATGATCCAGTCCACTTCGGCCAGTCTGTCCAGGTGGTCCTCCAGGTTGCCCGGGGTGATGAGCTCCGCGTTTTCCGGCAGGTAGAGGGGGGCCGGTTTGGCCTTCACCAGTTGTTCAATGGCCTTTGTCGCCAGGCGGTTGCGTACCCGGGGGTGTTCCAGGGTCAGGCCCTGTTTGGCTTCCTCCGGGGTGAGTTCCCGGGGTACAATATCGAGCAGGTAAGTGGGGATGCCTGTGTTGGCCAGGTGCCCGGCTATGGCCGCGCCCATCACGCCGGCGCCCAGCACGGCAGCTTTCTTAATCCTGCGCCGCATAACCTCGCCTCCTTTTGAAATGAGTGAGCATTCAGTCATATAAAGAATATTCTATTTTTTCTTGCCGGTCAAGGGGTTTTTACAAAAAGGGGAAAAGGGGAACACTTTCAGTAGAACCGTTACGAAAGGGATGCGGCCCAGCACTCACCAGAATACGACTCAGCTCCTGGTATTTCGGCTTAATTGATACCCGAGGTTTTTTGAAGACCTGATATGCTAGTGAGTGCTGGGTCCGGAGCGAGCGACGCAGCACACGCCGGTAACAGTTTTACAATCATTTTGTCTGCCGGGTACAACACGGGTGCCGGGCAAATAATTTTGTACCCGGGCAGGATTTTCCTCCACATATACAGAAAATGTTGCCCGGGGAGGGATTTTATTGGAACTGATGGCCATTTTTTCAACGGCTTTTGTGGTGGGACTTTCCGGTGCCATGATGCCCGGGCCTCTTCTTACGGTGACCATTGGGGAAAGCGCCCGGCGGGGGTTTGCGGCCGGTCCCATGATTGTGCTGGGCCATGCCCTGCTGGAGGGGACGCTGGTTATAGCCCTGTCCCTGGGCCTGGCTTCCCTGCTCACCGCCCCCATGGTGGGCAGGAGCATTGCCGTGGTGGGGGGGGTTTTTTTAATCTACCTGGGCTGGGGCATGGCCCGGGATGCCTGGTTGGGCCGGGTGGTGCTGAACGTGGGCTGCGGGCGGCCGGTTCAGGCAGGTCCGGCGCCGCCGGGGTGCGGTCCCAATCCCGGCTCTCAAAAGGTCGACCCCCTGCCTGCCGGGAGGATGCACCCCGTGCTGGCGGGAATTCTGGTCAGCCTGTCCAACCCCTACTGGACGCTGTGGTGGGCCACGGTGGGGTTGGGTTACATAGTCCTCTCCTTGAAGCAGGGAACCGCCGGACTGGTGAGTTTCTTTGGCGGCCATATTTTATCGGACCTGGCCTGGTACGGCCTGGTGGCGGCGGCGGTGGCCGGTGGCCGGCGTTTTTTAACCCCGTCCATTTACCGAGGCATCCTGGTGTCCTGCGGCGCCTTTCTGGTTTTTTTAGGTGCTTCCTTCATCTACATGGGTGCTGCGGGGCGCATGGCGATATAATTTTTGTAATTGGGTGAGGATATTGTTTTTGGTGGCTGAGGCCGTAAAGCGCCGCAGGGAGAAGGACGAGCGGGCCAGGCAGGAGCTCCTGGAGCGGGTAAAGGAAGCGCTGGCTGCGCTTTCGCGGCGGGTTCCTTTTTCCCGGACGTACATCTTTGGTTCGCTGGCCAGGCCCGGCAGCTTTGTGGAAGGGGTTTCCGACGTAGACGTGGCTTTTGAGGGCCTGGCGGAAGAGGATTTCTTTTCCGCCCTGGCTTTTCTCTCTTCCCGCCTGGGTGTGGACGTGGACGCGGTGAGGTTGGAGGACCTGGCGGGTAGCTATCTGGCCGCCACAGTTAAAAAGGAAGGGATCTTATGGACGCGGGAAGGCTAGCCGTTTTGCGCGCGGAAGTGGAAAAACAGGTGGAAGTTATCGCCAAAATATATGCTAAGATCAGGGAACGCTGCCATTCAAAGGATGTTGCGTACCTGGAAAGCCTGGGGTATCAGCTGCACAACTTATACTGCGCCTTTGAGGATCTCTTTAAAATTGTCGCCAGGACTTTTGAAAATGAGGTGGCCGATAAAGCTCGCTATCACGCCGAACTCCTGCGGCGGATGGTCCTGGAGATAAAGGGCGTGAGACCCGCCCTCCTTACGGAGGAAACGGCCACGCTCCTGGATAACCTGCGCGCCTTCCGCCACTTTTTCCGGCACGCCTATGCTTATGAACTGGATCCCAGGAAGCTCGCCGTAGTGCTGGAAGATGCCTTAAAGCTGGAGGAACGCTACAAAAAAGAAGTGAAGCGCTTTTTGCACCTGGTGGAATCTGCGGTTAAGCGAGGTGGTTGAAATGCCCGTGATGGTTGGCGGCATCTGTCCCCACCCCCCAATCATGGTTCCCGAGGTGGGCGGAGCGGAGGCGGAGAGGGTCATTTCTTCCCGGCAGGCCATGCTGGAACTGGGCCGTCGGGTGAAGGAGAGCGGGGCTGAAACGGTGGTGCTCATTTCCCCCCACGGTCCGGTTTTCCGGGACGGCATCGCCATCCTGGCGGCTCAAGAGGTGCGGGGTAACCTGGGCCGGTTCGGCGCCCGCCGGGTGTGCTTTAAGGTGGAAAACGACCTGGCTTTGGTGCGGGAAATAGCGGCCCGGGCCGGGGAACTGGGGATAACCGTCCTGCAGGTGGATGAAAAAACGGCCCGGCGCTACGGCCTGGACCTGGAACTGGACCACGGTACCATGGTGCCCCTTTACTTCCTGCGCGAGGCGGGTGTAGACCTGCCCCTGGTGCCTGTGGCCATGGGACTTTTGCCTTACCGCCAGCTCTACGCCTTCGGCATGGCCCTGGCCGGGGCGGCGGAAAAGCTGGGGAAAAAGGTGGCCGTCCTGGCCAGCGGCGATCTGTCCCACCGCCTGACCCCCGATGCACCGGCCGGTTACGACCCCCGGGGGCAGGAGTTTGACCGGGAGATGGCCCGCCTGGTGGCGGCTGCCGACATCGAGGGAATTTTAAACCTTGATGCCAAACTGGTGGAGCGGGCCGGGGAATGCGGCTTGCGGCCCATTATCATGGCCTTCGGCGCCTTTGACGGGCTGGTCGTAAAGGGAGAGGTTCTTTCCTACGAAGGGCCTTTCGGCGTGGGCTACATGGTGGCCTCCCTTGTCCCCGGAGAACCGGATCCCCAAAGGCGGATATGGGAAAAATTAAACGCGGCGGAACAAAAAGCCCGGGAAGAACGTCTACGTAATGAAAGTTTTCTCGTGCGGGTGGCCCGGCGCTCCCTGGAAAACTACTTTGCCGGCCGGTCCCGGCTTTACGATGAAACGGACATCCCGCCGGAGTTTGCCCGCCGGGCGGGTGCCTTTGTGTCCCTCCACAAGCACGGGCAGCTGCGGGGGTGCATCGGCACCGTCACACCCCAGTACAAGCATATTGTGGAAGAGGTGGCCATGAACGCCATCAGCGCCGCCGTGCGGGACCCCCGGTTTTACCCGGTAACGGAGGATGAACTGCCAGAGCTGGAGATTTCCGTGGATGTGCTCCAGGAGCCCGAGCCGGTGGAGAGCATGGCCGGCCTGGATCCCAAAAAATACGGCGTCATTGTCCAGTCGGGCGGCCGGCAGGGGCTGCTCCTGCCCGACCTGGAAGGCATCGATACGGCCGAGCAGCAGGTGGCCATTGCCCGCCAAAAGGCGGGGATCGGCCCCCATGAGCCGGTAAAGCTCTTGCGTTTTGAAGTGAAAAGGTATCACTAAAGGTGGGGTAAGGGAGGATTGCGCGTGCAGGAGGCGCTTTTTTACGAAAAAGGGGATGACGGCCGCACTTTTTGCCGCCTCTGCCCCAGGCTCTGCAACATCAGGGACGGCCATACCGGCTTTTGCCGGGTGCGCAAAAACCAGCAGGGCATCCTGTATACCCTCAATTACGGCCGGGTTTCCTCTTACGCCCTGGACCCGATTGAAAAAAAGCCCCTTTACCACTTCTACCCGGGCAGCGATATTCTTTCCCTGGGCAGCGTGGGCTGCAACCTGCGCTGCGGCTTCTGCCAGAACTGGCAGATTGCCCACGCCGACCCCCATACCCTCTATTTGAGCCCGGCCCAGGCCGTGGCAGCGGCCAAAGAGCAAATCGCCCGGGGCTACCCCAACGTGGGCCTGGCCTATACCTATAACGAGCCTTTCATGTGGTACGAGTATGTTTACGATACAGCCCGCCTGGCCCGGGAAGAGGGTTTGAAGAACGTGCTGGTTACCAACGGATACGTCAATGAAGAACCCCTGCGGCAGATCCTGCCCTGCATCGACGCTATGAATATTGATGTGAAGGGCTTTACCGATGAATATTACCGCGGGACGTGCGCCGGCCACCTGGAACCGGTGCTGCGTGCGGTGGAGATCGCCCACGAGCACTGCCACGTGGAGCTTACCACCCTGCTGGTCCCCGGCTTAAACGACTCGGAAGAGGAGATCCGCCGCCTGGTGGACTGGGTGGCCGGGCTCGACCCGGATATACCCCTGCACTTTTCCCGCTATTTCCCCAATTACAAGTTTGATCTGCCGCCCACGCCCCTGGAGACTTTGCAAAAAGCCCGGGAGATAGCCCTGGAAAAGCTCCGCTACGTCTACATCGGCAACGCCCCGGAGCTGGGCGGCAGCGACACCCTCTGCCCGGCCTGCGGCGAAACCCTCATCCGCCGCACCGGCTACAGGGTACAGGTGCGTGGACTGGCAGGGAACCGGTGCCGTTACTGCGGTAGGGAAGTGAAGTTGGTGGTAATGAAATAACCACGGAAGTGGGTGATTGATTATGAAATGGGAAGAAGTAAAGGAAATATACCCAAACCAGTACGTCTTGATCAAAATATTAAAGTCACACATTGAAGATAATAGAGAGGTTGTAGACGAAGTTGCTGTTGAAAGATGTATTAAAGACCCGCGAGAGGCGACAAATTTACTTGTCAGAAGTAAAGGTGATACACTGGTATACCATACCGGGAATGAAAGAATCGTGCTGGAATTACGAGCCAGGCCCGGATTCAGGGGGGCGACAATTTAAATTATGCGGATAAAGTTCCGGGACGGGTTGCTCTTTGTTCCAAAAAGTCTTTGAAGGTTTGGTGCGTATGCAAAAATTACCTGGTTACGAAAAAGTGCTGCTCGTATCCCTTCAACTGCCCCATGAAGATGAACGTGAAGTTGAGGAATCCCTCGAGGAACTGGCCCGGCTGGCGGACACGGCCGGGGCCCGGGTGGTGGGCAGGGTGGTGCAGCGCGCCCGCCGGCCGGACCCGGCCACCTTTTTGGGGCGGGGCAAGGTGCGCGATGAAATAGCTCCCGCCTGCCGGGAGCTGGGGGTTGAACTGGTAATCTGCGACCATGAGCTTTCCCCCGCCCAGGTGCGCAACCTGGAGGAGGAACTGGGGGTGCGGGTCATCGACCGCACCCAGCTCATCCTGGACATCTTTGCCCGGCGGGCCCGTACCCGGGAGGGCAAGCTGCAGGTGGAACTGGCCCAGCTGGAATACCTCTACCCCCGGCTGGCGGGGAAAGGGATTGAGCTTTCCCGGCTGGGGGGCGGCATTGGCACCCGGGGCCCCGGCGAAACGAAACTGGAAACCGACCGGCGGCGCATAAAAAGACGCATCACCGAGTTGCGCCGGGAGCTCGACGAAGTGCGGCGGCACCGGACCCTGCTGCGCACCAGGCGGCAGGACGTGCCCGTAACCCTGGTCAGCCTGGTGGGGTATACCAACGCCGGCAAGTCCACCCTCCTCAATGCCCTCACGGGGGCGGGCGTCCCGGCCGAAGACAAATTGTTTGCCACCCTGGACCCCACCACCCGGCGCCTGGTGCTGCCCAACAATGAGGTGGTGCTGCTTACTGACACGGTCGGTTTTATCCGCCGCCTGCCCCACCACCTGGTGGCCGCCTTCCGGGCTACCCTGGAGGAAGTGACGGAAGCCGACCTGCTGCTGCACGTGGTGGACGTGAGCAACCCGGATTACCCGGACCAGGTTAAAGCGGTGGAAGATGTGCTGGCCTCCCTGGGGGCGGGGGAGAAGCCCACCATTCTGGTTTTTAATAAAGTTGACCGTTTGACTGCTGAAGAACCATGGCTGGTTCCCCCAGGTAGGCCGGCGGTGGCGGTTTCCGCCCTTACCGGCCGGGGCCTGGATGAGCTGCGCCGGCTCATCATGGACGTCTTGAAGGATCAAAGGGTGCGGCGGGAATTCCTGGTGCCCTACCAGCGGGGAGACGTGCTCAACCTGCTCTACGAAAAAGGGGAGGTATTGTCGCGGGAATATACCCCGGAGGGCGTGCGCCTGGAAGTGGAACTGGGTGCGGTATGGGCTTCCCGGGCGGCGGCCCGGCTGGGGAAAGATAATCCCGGCAGAATTTCCGGATAATCATGCCTAAAGTCTCCCGGCGGCCGGCCGGGCGCCTGCCGGGAAGGGGGCGTACTCCTGAACCACATGCTCGTGCTTTGCCAGCCGCTCTTCCAGGTTAAACCGGCGGCGCACCAGGGGTGCGGGTATGTGAAAGGCATCTGCCACTTCATGAATTTTCTGGAAGTCCGTCCCTACACTGCCCGTTCCCGGGGGCAGCAGGAGGAGGGCGGCAAAATCTTCGGCGGCGTTTTCTTCTTCCCCTCTCCCGGTCAACCCGTCCACGTATATGCCGCTGGTGACATTAAGGCAGTGCTGGCCCAGCCCGTAGGCCAGCATGTGCTTCAGTTCCGGCCTGGAAAGCCCCTTTTTCACCGTGAGCAGCGCGATGCCGTCCCCCGTGCGCACGTATCTTCCCCTGACCCGGCCTTTAAACGGGAAGCGGGTCAGGATGATCCCTTCGCTCCTGGCTATCCTGTACAGCTGGTAAACACCCGGTGGCCCTTCGAGACGGTACTTTTTGATCAGGGCCAGGGCCAGCTGGACGGCTGAATTCAAGGCTACCGCCTCCGCTCGGCAGAAACGATTCTTGCAGACACCAGCGTATCCTTTGAACTATTTCTCATTTTATTATAAACCCCGGTTGTGTCGGGTCTTGTCGAAAGGTTGGGGAAGATAAAAAAATCATTACTCCTCGTTGGATGAGGCGCTGTCCTCGCTCACTCCAGTGCTTCGCGTAAGATGCGCACCGCGGCTTGCTTCGGGCCGCCCAGCACTCACTGAATAAGCTCTACGGCGGAGGTTAAATTTTCTACTACCTTTTGCATCTGCCTTGGAATGAGCATTTTTGCCGGTGAGTGCTGGGTTGCCGGGTGCTGTTACCGGCGCTTCGCAAGTCGTTCGCTCCGGACAGCGCCTCATCCTTGTCATAACGGTTCTACTGAATATTTACTCTTTCCTTTGTACCGGGCGGTGCGGCCTTCAACCTGGTCCGGGGAGGTTTTGCCGTCCCGCCCGGTAGAGGCCCTGTCATCCCTTCCGGTTCCCTTCCTCCCTTTTCCTGCGCCGCTCCCTCTCCTTCTTTATAAAGCGCAGGGCCCACTCCCAGTGCTCAACCAGGGACTGTTTTTCTTCCTCCGTCAGGTCCGGTACCTGCCTGAGCAGGCCGGCAAACAGGGGATCGGCCGCAACTGCGTATAGATCCGCGTCATGGGGCGCATTCCCGGGTGCACCCTCCCCGCCGGTTCCGTAAGGCCGGTCGGTGCGTCCCAGCAGGTAATCCGTCGAAACGCCGAAGAAATCAGCCAGCCGTTTGAGAGACTGGTTGTCCGGCGAGCGCCTGTTTTTCTCGTACATGGCAATGGTGCTCTGCCCCATATGTAACAGGCGGGCCAGTTCCGCTTGGGACAATCCCCTCTGATTGCGCAAGTAGGCCAGCCTTTCGCCGAGGGAAGGCATGTTGGTTCACCCCGATCGTAATTTAACACGTTTTGTGAAATAGGAAAAGAAAATAAAAAACGGATTTTCCGTTAAAGCGCATAATGTGATAAGAAGCAAAAACCTTCTACTAATTATTTACGTTCGGCGCAAATTTTAACCGGTGGACCCTTGACATCAATCGCGAATTGTGATTATACTAATAGTCAGAGGGTGCCAGCAGCCGGCCGGCGCCGCGGGGCTGAAGCGGGCCGGCCGGCGCCGCAGTCTGGCAGGAAGGGAGGGGTTTTTAGCTTTCCAAGACCAGCCGAAGGGTGAGCGGGGTGAGAAATGAAAAGATGTACCAGTTGAGGCTCAAGATGGGCCTCAGCCAGCGGCAGGTAGCCGAAGCCGTGGGCATCAGCCAGAGCTCCTACGCCATGATCGAAGGCGGCCACCGCCACCCCCGCAAGGAGGTGGAGAAGAAGCTGGCCGACTTCTTCGGCGTGACCGTGGACGAGCTTTTTTTTGGCCGGGATAATCACGAATCGCGATTGGAGGAACCTGACCCGGGGGAACAGCAGTAATTAAGGTGGGGAGTTTTGTTTATCAGGGCTGATGTCCCGGTGGAAGACGCGAGCAGGAAGCGCTGTCGAAGGGCTGCATTAAGGGAAAGGTGGTAATAGCGCGCGATGAAGTCGAAATTGCTGGCAGTAACCCTGGTGTTCTGCCTGCTTCTGGCCCTGGCCGGTGCGGCCTATGCCGGTTTTTCCGATCTGAACGGCCACTGGGCGCAGAAACAGGTGGAAAAATGGGCGGATAAGGGTCTGGTGGGCGGCTACCAGGACGGCACCTTCCGGCCGAATAAAGCCGTGACCAGAGCCGAATTCGTTGCCCTGGTAAACAGGGCCATGAACAAGCAGAATACCGGCGCAACAATCAAATTCAAAGATGTCAGGCCCGGTGACTGGTTTTACCGTGAGGTTGCCGCGGCCGTGAGCGCCGGCTATGTGGGCGGCTATGAAGACGGGACCTTCCGGCCGAACCAGCCCATCACCCGCCAGGAGGCCGCTTCCATCATCAGCCGTCTTTTGAACCTGGAGAGCGGCGAGGCAAGCGTACTGGGCAAATTTAAAGACGCCGGTCGAATCGGCAGTTGGGCCCGGGGCAGCGTGGCCGCTGTGGTGGCCAGAGGCCTGATGGGCGGCTACTCCGACGGCACCTTTGGGCCGGCCATGTCCATCACCCGGGCGGAAACCGTTGTGGTTCTTGACCGGGCCATCACCGGAGAAACTCCGCAACCGCCGGAGGAAGAAGTGAAGGTTACCGGGGTAAAGCTGGATAAGAATACGCTGAGCCTCAGCGTGGGCTCCACGGTGCAGCTGAGAGCCGCCGTTATCCCGGACAACGCCACCAACAAGAAAGTGACCTGGTCCACCAGCGACGAGAAGATCGCCACCGTGGATGACCAGGGCAACGTTAAAGGCGTGGCTGAAGGCAAGGCTACCATCACTGTCACCACCGCGGACGGCAATTTTAAGGATACCTGTGAAGTGGCCGTAGTGCGTACCAGCGGTAGCAGCGGCAGTGGCGGCGGTGGGTCGACCACCATACCCGTTACCGGCGTGAGCCTGGATAAAACCAGCCTGACCATGACCGTCGGTGAAAGTGTCCAGCTGACGGCCACCGTGTCACCGGGCAACGCTACCAACAAAAATGTTACCTGGACCAGCAGCAACCCCGCCGTGGCCACGGTGGATAACACAGGTAAGGTTACCGCTGTGGCGGCAGGTACGGCCACCATCACCGTTAAAACCGAAGACGGCGGCAAGACGGCCACCTGTGTGGTGACGGTCAGCAAGTGGCCGAAGGAAGTCGAAAATGTGGTATGTTCCTCCCTGGCCGGAAATACGGCGGTGAAGGTGTATATCAAGGCTGATTTTGCCGGAACGGTTTCATCTGTAACGGTGAACGGACAGGCGGCGCAAAAACAGCAGGCCAACCCCCTGGAGTGGCGTGTGGTTCTGTCCGGAAGCTTTACGGTGGATGACCTGACGGTAGAAGTTAATACGGCTGCGGCACCTTCCCTGCCGGAAGAAGTCGCTGATGTTGTCGTGTCTTATCTGGCAGGCAATACGGCGGTGAAGGTGTTTATCAAGCCCGACCTGGTAAACGCAATTGACGGAGTCGCCGTCAACGGGCAACCGGCGGTTCAGCAGCAGGCCAATCCCGCCGAGTGGAGAACCGTTCTGGGCGGAACATTGGCTGAGTCTGAACTGAACATCACCGTCACCCGTAAGCAGGCGACACCTCCGCCTCAGCCCGGTGAAGCTCAGCTGATTGATACGGCAAAATCGAACATTACTTACAGCGCTACTTTCGGTACCAACGCTTACATTTATATTTTGCCGGGCAAAAACGTAACCTCGGTCAGGGTTGGCAGTGTGGAGGCAACCTACATCCAGAGCAATGGCGTATGGACTGCCACCCTGGAAGGCGTGAAGGCTGGCGACGTGGTTGATGTGGTGGCCAGCGGGCCGGACGGATCCGAAACCAGGCAGTTCACCGTCGTCGACCTTGGGGTGTAATCTTTAAAGTGAATTCCAGTTTGGGAGGTTAGAATTAATGTCCAGATCGATGAGGAAAATCTGGTCAGTACTGGCAGTGCTGATGGTGCTCTCGCTGGTGCTTTCCAGTGCTGCCTATGCAGCCCCACTGGCTGTTCAGGTTACGGCCCAGAACAACATGGTCTATAACTATGACTACACGAAACTCGGCACTTCCCAGGCTCTGGCGAATCACTTCAGGAATAGCTTCAGCTGGGCCTTTACGAATGGAAATAAAATCGTGATTGATGACAGCTCGGGTGTAAAAGTTGATTTCGATTCTACTTTCAAGTATGGCGGGAAATATGCCGATACCGTGCAGGCAGTGCTGAGTGGTAAGGAACCCCAGGGGCAGCCGCTTCAGCCCACACACAATGTAGTTGAAGAGAATGGCCAGGCGGTTCCGAAACCGGTCGGCCAGGAGTCGCTGGAAGTTGTCTCGGTGAGTGCTATTAACGCTAGTAAAATTAAGGTCACCTTCAGCAACGGCCAAACCGTTGAAATTACTGACTTTACACCCTCTCCGCTGGTACCCGGAGAGAACCAGGTAACCTTCACATATCAGGGCAAAGAATACACCGCGACAGTTAACTTTAAAAGCGTCTACTCACTGGTCATAACCAACAAAGACGACCTGCTGGCAGACTCTGAAGCAGGCAAGCTATTGGCCGACGGCAGAACACAAATGTACGTTGAAGCAACCATATACGGTCCCGATGGCCAAGTAGATACCGACTTTGCGGGTACTGCTGTGTTTGTGTCTAAGCTTGGTCTTTCGTCAGCCCAAGCCGAGTGCGCGTTTGACAAAGGTAAAGCCCGGTTCCAGGTAACCTTGCGGAACAGCAATACTGATGTCACCGACGAAATTAAAGTAAGAATTAAGTCTACAGAAGTACAGGACATTGTAGGTTTAGAAACTGACCCTATACAGTTAACATATAAAGCTTATAATCCTACTGGCGGTGGCGGTGAAACCACCATCAGGACTTACATCGTAGACAGCATTAAGTCCGCTGACATGGCTGACCGCGTCGACATCTATATCGGCGGCGTAGCCAACAGCGACGTTGACGCAGTAAAAGAAGCCATCAAAAACCAAGTTAAAATTTACAACCCCAGGAATCAAAAGATTGACATCGTTGATATTGCCAACGTAGTGCTGCTGAGAAGGGACTCTTCCGTCAGCGCATCCTACGTGTTTACAGCGTTGCTGAACCTGCCCGCGTATAACGCAAACGGTTATACCCTTGACGCTCTGCAGCGGCAAGTCATGGAAGACAACGCATACAACTATTATGCAATCGAACCATCTGCTGCCACGGTGCGCCTGGCTGAAGACACCGACGTTGCCAACAACAAATTCATGCTGATCGACAAGTTCGCACCTACAGCCTATGGAGTCAAGGCATTCAACAACGACGCATCGTTCCTGCCGGCAAACACTCTGATGGCCGTATTTTCCGAACCGGTCAACAGACTGACTGCCGAGAACCCCGAGAACTGGGTGCTCAACGGTCACAAGCTGACTGCCAACGACGTTAAAGAAATCAGGGTGCTGGACATCCCGACCGAAGAACCCCTGGCCGACGATTACTCCGCCGTGCAAAAGGGCAAAGAAAGAAACACCGTATTTATCACCCTGACCAACACGGCAGTTAAGCTGTACCTGGTAGACGGCCAGAACCTGCTGCAGGCCAAGTCCATCGCCGACTGGGCAGGGCTGACCGACCTGAGCGACAATAACAAGATAACTACGCAGGACTTCGTATTCGAGTACAAAAAACCGGAGGTTCAACCCGGTATCGGTTTAACCAAGGAATCTCCGGAGCAATTCGTCATCACAGTAAACGAGCCCATCTACACAGATGAAAACGCCACCAGGAAAGTAGACCTCTCAGCAGCCGGCCAGCTGAACGTCCAGTTGCTGGAACAGGGCGGCACAGTAATTGAAAACTTGCGCGAATCCGATTACCGTGTTGTACCGTTGCAGGATGACCAGTTCATACTGGAACTGACCCGTGACTGGACCCAGATCCTTAAAGACAACGGCGGCAACGTTGCCTACCACAACAAGGTGTTTAAGGTCAGCCTGAAGGGTAACCTGTATGACGTGTACGGTAACCTGGTGTCAAGTGATAGCAAAGCGTTGAGCGCTTCCGTAACCATCCCGGAAGACACCGAGTCGCCGGACGTTAAGGAATGCATCTTTGCTGACCCCGTGACCGGTGCTGCAACCATCACCATGACCGAGCCGGTACAGCTGTACGACAATGTACGGGGCGACTTCATAGCTCCGGCCAGGACTCCGAGCGTTGAGCAAGAGCTTGGCGACGGCGTACCAGTGCCCACCTTTGAATACGTCAAGGTATCCGAAGGTACGGTATCCGCAGGCACCAAGGTCGAAGGCGAAATTTACGGCACGCCGGTGGATGAGCATGACGTGAAATTCAACGTCAGGCCCAAAATGCAGCTGGAAGCAGGCGACTGGAAATTGGTAGTGCGCCAGATTTCCGACGACGTTGGTAACACTATGAAAACCAGGGAATTCCCGTTCACCATCAAGGCTGACCAGCCGCCAGTACCGCTTGGTGACAACACCGTCGACCCGTACATCATCTGGGCCTACGCTGATGATGACAAGAAGGGGGATGGACACGACTACATCTACATCCTGTACAGCCGGCAGATGGAAATTAGAGCCATCAGGGCAGAAACCTATGACATCAACGGCAAGCAGGTAACCCAGGATGCCAACATTACCTCTCAGCCGGTAGTACTGTACAGGCAAAACAACGACCCGAACAATGAAAACTATAACAACTTCTACGGCGACGGCAAAGACGCCAAGGGCAACAGCGTATCCATGGACGCGGACATGGGCGTCTGGAGAGGACAATTGGTAACCATCCAGCTGCCTGCCGACTTCATCGTGGCCGGCGACGACATTGACGGCGACAAGGACGGCAAAGGCGTTGGCTTCAAGAACGTGCTTACCGTTCCCACCACGCTGAAGGCCATTGACGACGGTAATCCTGCAACTACAGAAGAACTGCTTTTTGATAACAACGATGGCGTTAACCAGTTTGAACTGAAATTCGACAAGGGCTACGGCGTTAACGGCATCGGCCTGGACGGCAGCAAGAAAGGCAAGGTACCGGCAATCACTAACTCGAAGTATCAGACTGTTGAAGCGTACATCAGTGGTGCTGCACCGCAGCCGCCCGTGGTGGAGATCAGCTCCATTACCGATCAAACTGTTGAAGCCGGCAAGACCGTTGACGTGACTGTCACCACAACTCCGGCTGACGCCGTTGTGATCGCCTCTTCCAGCGACACTTCTAAGGCTACCGTCGCTGTGAACGGCAACAAGCTGACCGTGACCGGCGTGGCCGCCGGCGAAGTTACCATCACCGTGACGGCTAAGAAAGATGGTTACTCTGATGGCACTGCGACGTTCAAGGTGACTGTGACCGCACCTGTGACAGCGTGGCCGGAGCAGATGGAGGGTGAGCCAGTGGTCAACTACGCCGAGATAATTGATAAGACCTACGCCACCATCACCATCAAGCCGGAGTACGTGGATAAGGTAACTGCCGTGACCATTTTGGGCAGGGCCGCAAGCAAGCAGCAGAATGCACCAAACATGTGGCGTGCGGAAGTGCCCAATGGTACCAAAAAGGAAGACCTGGTTGGCAAGATTGAGATCAAAATGCAGGAGACCCCTCCTCCCGGTACTGTGAATGCCATCAAGGAAATACGCGCCAATGTGGATTTCTTAGGCGTGACCTACGTCTGGGTGTTTCTGAATGATGGCGTTACCGCTACTTCTGTCACCGCCAACGGCCAGGCCCTGCAGAATAAAGGTGACAAATGGGAAGGCGTTCTGAACGGTCTGAAAGAGGGAGATAGCGTTAAAGTTGTGGTCACCACCTCTGCCGGCACCGACGAAAAGACGGTTTTTGTGCAGAAATTGTAATCCTACATCTAACAACTAAAGAACTGCGTTGACCAGTATGTGTGATTTAGTGAAACGCCAGTAATAACACACGGTGAAGCGTGGATGCCGGCTCTTCTCTTGAGGACGCCAGCGAAACCGGCCGGCAGTAAGGTGGAAGAACCAGCTGGCAAACCGCAGAGAGGCAGAGCCGGCTCCAAGCAAACCGTGTGTATGTTACCCGTAGTACGCGGGTGTGCGGAACAGCACCGTAATCTCTGTACATTAACTGAATAACTGAATAATCGTGGCAAATCATTGCGAAGGGGTGATGGAATGAGCTGATGGTGTTTTGCAACCTTCAAGTGAATAGCGATGATGATGGTTCTTGGGAAAAACATTAAGGAAATCTAAGGAGGTTATGCAACTTGATGCCACGCGTTAAACATCTTCGGGTAATCACCCTTGCCATGGCGCTGGTGTTCCTGTTCACCAGTGTGGCTTTTGCCGCCGGCGTTCCGCAGTACATCTACTTCGGGAGCGGCAGCGATATGGTAAAGGTAGACTATGCCCAAGCCCGTAAGGATGCCATGCAGGGTAACAAAGCCCTGTACAATGGTGTCGTGCAGCATGTGGGCAATGCGATAGAAACCGGCGCGGCCGTTGTTGTGGAAACCGACGACCAGAAAGTTCTGGACTATCAGAAAGGCTTCAGTGCGGGCAAGCGCTTCGCCGACATCGTCAATGACCCCGCCTACCAGACCGAAAAGCCCGCAGTCAACAAAGAGCTGCGGTTGAATGAAAACGGCCAGCCGGAAATCGGGGACATTCAGCAGCCGGCAGTGGTGGAGATCAGCTCCATTACGCCCACTGATACCCTTGGCGTAGTGGAAATCGTGGCCGAAGGCACCACCGCCGAAGCTTTGCAGGCCGCCATCAACCCGCGCAGCACGGTAGTGGCCAAGGAAGGCATACCGAACACCTACACCGTGACCATCCAGAACGCCGCCTACGACCAGGAGATCACCCTGGAGTTCGGAGCCGGCTTCCAGCTCAAAGCGGGCGTGAACAACAGGGTCAAGTGGGCTTCGCCGAAGCTGGAAGTTGTATCGGTGAGTGCTATTAACGCTATAAACGTTGAGTACGGTACACCCGTTGACAGTCTTGAGCTGCCGGCTCAAGTAGAAGTAACCCTGAGCGACAACTCTACCCAGATGATTGACGTCAACTGGGATACCTCCAGTTACGACGGGAATACCGCTGGGACATACACCTTTGAGGGGACCCTGGTATTGCCAGAAAACTTAACCAACCCAAATGGCCTTAAAGCTTCTGTGGACGTAATTGTCGCTGAAGCTCCTGATACCGAAGTTCCGGTAATCACCTTGGATCAAACTGACGCTACAGTTAACAAAGCAGAGTTCACCGTATCCGGCCGCGTGAGCGAGGCTGCTACTGTTAAGGTGAACGGCGAAGAAGTGACAGTGAACGAAGACCTGACCTTCAGCACTGTTGTGACTCTGACTGAAGGCGCGAATATCATCACCGTTGAGGCAACCGACGCTGCTGGCAACGCTGCAACTCCGGTCAGCATCAATGTTACACTCGATACCACGGCTCCGGCTATCACTGTGGAAGGCGTGTCTAATAACGCGTTCTACAACGCTGGGGTGACCCCGGTTGTCACCACCGACGACGAGAATGCCACCGTGACCATGACCCTGGATGGCGCCGAGTACGACGGCTCCGAGATCGCCGCTGAGGGCGCCCACGAGCTGGTAGTCACTGCCACTGACGCAGTCGGCAACGAAGCCACCAAGACCGTGAGGTTCACCATTGACTTGACTGCTCCGGTCATCACCGTCGCCGCGGCCACCGTGGACGTGACTGCCGACCAGCAGAAGCTCACCTTCACTGTTGAAGACGCCAACGTTTCAGCCGAGGACATCACCGTGGCCCAGGCCGGCCAGACCCTGGCTGTCACCGCCGAAGAAGCGGCCAACACTTACTCCGTGTTGCTGAACGAAGTGCAGGGCGCCAATCAGACCCTGACCATTGACGTCACTGACAAGGCCGGCAACGCAGCCGAGCAGGTCAGCGTGACCCTGGTGGACAAGAAGGCCCCGGAGATCGTCTCCGTTGAGAACGTCAACGGCAACCAGCTTGTCGTGGTCTTCAGCGAGGCGGTCGACGAGAATAACGCCGAAACCATCAGTAACTACGTGCTGCGTAACGTTACCACCGGTGAACAATTGACCTTGGGTAACAGTGGTAATGCTGACTATGCCGTCCTGCAGGCCGACGGCAAGACGGTGCTGATCACCTTAAGTACAGCAACCACCAACACACTGGGCGTTGAGAATATGGGCACCCTGGACGCCGTCCAGTACCGGCTGTTTGTAAACCCGGTAACGTCTGTCGTTGCTACCAGAGTGAAGGATGTCGTAGGGAACTACGTTGCGGTCAATAGCTATAAAGACTTCACCGGCGGAATTGGCGCCGACACCCAGGCACCGGTCCTGGCCAGCGCTTCCCTCGACCTGGATGCCGGCACCAACGGGCGGCTTATACTTACTGCTAACGAGACAGTCCAGGCGGTCGACGCTTACGTGGATCAGAGTAAGATCAGCATCGGCGGCATCAGCCTGGCTACGGCGACCGTGTCAAGCAGTGTTTACTCCGAAAGTATCGTGCTGGAACTGACTGCAGAGCTGAAGTCCCAGGTTGCGGCACTGGAAGACCTGACGGTAACCGTCCAGGCCGGCGCCTTCAAGGACCTGGCCGGCAATGACAACGCCGCAGGCTCTGTCGTAGCCACCTCCGCGGTATACGTCCGGTTGCTTTCCGCTACCTACGACGAGCTTGCCAACCAGCTCACCCTGGTGTTTGACAGGGCCATTGACGTCTCCGCCTTCGCCAACTTTGCCGACGTAACCCTGAAGGGTGCGACTAACAAGACCCTGGCCGACCTGGGCGCGGTTCTCAAGACTACCACCGATAGCGACACCCTGGTCTTTGAAGCCACTGATGATAGGGCAATCGGTGAGTTTGAGGGCACAGGTGACGCTCCGGCCTCGCCGGCCATTGACATCGCCAGTGGCGTCTTTGCCGGTATCGACGGAAAGTACAACGCCCGGGTAACGGACGGCGCACTGACCTACGTGAACGACGATGTCAAACCCTATATTGTCTCCGCCTCCTACGACGAGGCCACGAACCTGTTGCACCTGGTCTTCAACGAGAAGGTCAACATGAACGTAAGTAACTTCAACGGGAGCGGCGACGTACAATTCTTCGCCGACGGAAACGACCAGACCCCGGTTGTCGACCTGAGTGGCCTGCAGGATGATGATCTGTACAAAGACGCTTTTAAGTCGAGTAAGTTTACCGCAAACGAATATGGCAGCGAAGTGTGGATTGACATTGCGGCAAATACTACTGTTGCGGATGATAAGGTCGAAGCCATCAGCGACAAGAATTCTCTCAAGCTGCGCCTGGGGAACGCCGGCGTGCTGGTAGACACCAACGGCAACAGCAACGACGCCGATACAGCGGAAACCCAGGTCGCGGTGAGCTATACCAGCAGCGCCACCTCGGCTCTGGCTGGAGCGTTAGTCGCGTCGAAGTCCGGTACACCTCTGAAGCTGCTCAAGGCCACCTTCGACAGCAACATGAACGCCGCCAGCGTGGAGAACACCGCCAACTGGCAGCTCTACCTGAAGGCCAATCCGGCCAACCAGGTGGCTATTACCAAGGTGGACCTCCTCGCCGACGGTAGGACTGCCTACCTCTGGACGGCGACGGCCCTTACCGCAGGCGCGAAATATGTGCTCAAGGCAACCGGCATCCAGGACACCTTCGGTAACAGCTTCACCGAATCCGCGGACATCACCGCGAGCGGAGCCGACGCTAACCCGGTAACCCTGGAATCCGGCGACATCAGGATCAAGGACGTTGACGGCTCCGGCACCCTGACCGCCGCCGACACCATCACCCTGGTGTTCTCCGAGCCGGTCGAGTTTAATCTGGCAGGCCTGAACCAGGCCGACTTCGCCAAGGCCGTTGGAACCTCTGTGGACTACCTGCCCAACGCCACATTCGCCGCGGGGGTCAACTCTAACGAGCTTATTATAACCCTCGGCTCCGGTGCAGACCCGGTGGATAAGAAGTTCGGCATTGCGAATAACGCCGATTTCACCGCTGCTTCCGGCCAGACCGTGAAGTTCGCGGCTGATGATGGCGACCTGCGGACCATCCTGCCGCCTGCCGGTGTGGTCAGGCCCACACTGCAGTCGGTCAAGTACGCCGACAGCAACAACAGCGGCGCCATTGACGAAGGCGACCAGCTGGTGCTCGCCTTCGACGTGGATGTGGTTGCCTCCGATGGCGACTTCAATGAAAACAGTGTTGACGTGAGTGATAATAATGGTGCGACTACGGAAAGCATAGACCTACAGGACGGCGCGGTTGTCAGCGGCAAGACCGTCACCGTAAGACTCGCTGTCTATGGTATCGAGGTTGATTCCGGGATTCCAGCCGTGAACCTGAACGACGTCGCCACTCTCAAGGTAACACTTACGAATGCCGACCTTGCCAACAAGTGGGGCCAGGCCGCCAATGACGCTAATGACATTGCTATCACCTCAGACGACACCACCGGACCGGCTCTTGTGGCAGCTCGGTTTGTCGCCAACGCCCTTGATCTGAACGGCGATGGCTACACCACGGGCCACAACGAGACAAACCCCTACGGCTATGTCGTGCTGACCTTCGACGAGGGCGTCAACGTTGATAGCGTAAGTGCCAATGTCTATAACGACTTTGAGTTCGATATCAGTGGCAACAGTTTCGGTAGCAACCCGGAAATCCTGCGGTTCACCGACAACGCAGCCGACGGCACCAAGATAGTGATCAAGCTGGGTGCCGACAGCGTAATTGACGTCGGTCTTGTCAAGATAAACGTCAAGTCTCAGCCCGCTGATATGAAGAATATCTGGGACGCTGCCGGCAACGCCTACAGGAAGACCTCCACTACAGGCGTTACCATCACCCAATAGACCGATGGGATGCAAACGATGCCAGGCACTTAACTTATTAACTTATTGATAAGTGCGTGCCCGTGGCCGGCGCCCCGGTGGGTTGTGCCCCACAGGGGCGCCTTATATTTTCGCTGTATAGTAATATAGTAATGCCGATGGGCTGAATCGCAGTTAGCCCCAAACTAAAACCAGGGGAGGTTGTGCAAATTGACGTCACTCGCAAAATCCCTTCGTGCTGCCGTTTTGGCCGTGTTTTTTGCTTTCCTGCTCGCCAGTGTAGCCTTTGCCGCCGGCGTTCCGCAGTACATCTATTTCGGGAGCGGCAGCGATATAGTAAAGGTTGACTACGCCAAAGCCCGTACGGACGCCATGAACGGGAACAAAACCCTGTACAATGGTGTCGTGCAGCATGTGGGCAATGCCATGGAAACCGGCGCGGACGTTGTTGTGGAAACCGACGACCAGAAAGTTCTGGACTATCAGAAAGGCTTCAGTGCGGGCAAGCGCTTCGCCGACATCGTCAATGACCCCGCCTACCGGACAGGCAAACCCGAGGCCGGCAGGGAGCTGCGGGTTGAAAACGGACGGGCCGTGATTGTTGACATCCGGCCGTCAGCGGGGCCGCAGATCACCATCGGCAGCAGCTTGACCGGGGCACCGGGGAGCACTGTGCAGGTACCGGTCGGTTTGACCAGCACTGGCGAGGTGGCCGGCGTGCAGTTCGACGTACTCTTTGACAAAAGCCTGCTCGCCTTCCAGGGAGTTTCCGCCGGGGAGCTCGTCGAGGGCCAGGACTGGTTGGTCTCAGGTAGCGCCCTGGACGGTGCGGCCCGGGTGATCATCGCCAACCTGGCGGGCAGCACGATCGCCGGAGGCACCGGTACACTGGCCGTCATTACCTTCCGGGTGGCGGATGCCGCGCCGGCGGGAGCCCAGAGCGAGCTGGCCCTGCGAGGCGCGGTGCTCTCGGACGCCGACGGCGGGGAGCTTACCGGCGTAAGCCTGGTCAGCGGCCGGTTCACCGCGCAGTGAATGAAGGTAACTTATTTAGTTTTACCGTACAGTTTAAGGAGAGAAAATCCTTTTCCCGGAAACATCTGGCTATAATTTTGCCAACTTAGATGAGTAATCCTGCCTCCTAAGTTGAGTTTAACAGATAAGGAGTGAAATTATGCGGCGGAAGGCATTCATTGGTTTTGGGGGTCTAGGTCTTTTTTCTCTCTTTTTGATCCTTTTATTCGTTTATATGACCAACATGACCAGTGCCGCTTGGGCAAAAACTGAGGTAAACAGAATTGGAGACGAGTTGCACCTGACTTATTACTTTCCTTCTCCAAAGGTAGAACGGCGAACGGCGACGGGGTATGACGTAGTCTACATCCCTGGTCTGAAGATGGAGAGTTTACCCGGCAAGCCACTCATACCTGTCCGCCAAGCATTCGTCCTTGTCCCTGCTGGAAAGGAAGTAGCAGAAGTCCGGATCGTCGGTGGGGCAAAGCGTGTGCTGGGCCATTTCAAACTTGAACCAGGTGCAAAACCGAAGCCCCTCGCATCTACAGCAAAGCCTTCTGAGCCGGTACCTGACCCGGAGATTTACAGCTCAGCCGCACCATACCATGCAAAGCCATTGGGAAATGTTGCGGTTCAATACAAGAGCGGCTGCCCCATAGTGATAGCAAATCTCTATCCAGTAGAGTATGTCCCTAAAACCGGGCAGGTCTCCTACTACGAGCAACTAACACTCGTCGTACGGTTCCGGCCATCCAATGCCAGACCACGATTTCTGCCCTCCAAGATCGACAGTTTTATGATCCGGAGGATGGTGGACAACCCTTCGGAGCTGAATAGTTACCTTTCGACGCCTTTACCTACGGGTCGTTCGTGGCTCCTTAGGGGTTTTTATGACTACCTCATCATTACCAGCCGTGCTTTGGCACCAGCCTTCACCCCTCTGGCAGAGTGGAGGAGTTCTCAAGGGTTGCAGAGCGCTGTGGTCTGCGTGGAGGATATCTACGCCACCTACCCCGGCCGCGATCCCCAGGAGCAGATTCGCAACTTCCTGAGAGAGGCTAAGGAAAAAAACGGGATAAGCTTTGTGCTCTTAGGCGGTGACGGGGACAGAAAGGATGTGGGGGGAGAAAGCGAAGACCCCATCGTGCCGACCCGGGCCCTCTATTGCCCCCCTGTTGAAGGCGACTGCCTTGTTGAGGCGATAGCAAAGACCCAGGAGCCCGGTGCGGCCAAGGAGATCATCGGAACCCTCAGGGAGTTTCGCGATGCCTGCCTCCACCCCGACTACATAAGGATGTACTACCGATACAGCCCGATGGTGTATAGAGTCCTCTTTACGAACCCCTTCCTGTTGCGGCAAGCGACCACCATCCTGACAAAGTACACGCCTTGGTTTGGGGACCTCACGGCCGGCAAAGAGGGCCCCGTGCTGAGCGAGGCCGACACACGGGAGTTGTGCAGCTTCGTCGCCTCGCTCCGAGAAGAGATACGGAGGTGCCATGGGGACAGATACACTGAGTTGGTGCGCGAGTTGGAGCAGATAGAAAGCTACCTCTCCGGCGTCGCCGGGAAAAGTTTCAGCGAGGCGTTTTGGGCATCACCGTATGCGGCACGCCAGTCGTCCCAGTTTTCCAGTGGAGACGGCTTTCCGCTCGGCCCTGAAGACATCGCTGGCGACCTTTACTACGCGTGTCTGGATGGAAGTTACGACGGTAACGGGAACAGGATTTACGGCGAGCCCTGCGACGGCGAGGACGGAGGCGATGTCGACCTTCTGGCAGAGCTCTATGTGGGGCGGGCACCGGTAGATTCGCCGGAGGAAGCCAGCACCTTCGTCGCCAAAACGATAGCATATGAAAAGGGAGCGGCGAGCAAGGAAGCCTGGATGGTGGGCGAAGACCTTGGCTGGAAGGTCTGGGGTAGTGACTACAAGAACGAGATTAAAGACGGCTCCTCGAACCACGGGTACACAACGGCTGGTTTCCCGCCGGTCTTCGAAGTGCAGACGCTCTACGACACGCCTGAAAGGAAGTTCATGCCAGAAGAGGCATTACAAGTTCTTAACAGCGGTCCCCACCTGCTCAACCATTTAGGCCACGCTTACAACACCTACGTGATGAAGCTCGAGAACGAAGACGTAGATAAGCTGGAAAACAGCCGCACATTTTTCCTTTATACCCAGGGCTGTTATGCGGGTTCCTTTGACAACCGTGACGATAGTAACTGGGCCATAGATGAGGACTGCATCGCCGAACACCTGGTTGCCCAGCAGGCAGGGGCCTTTGCGGTGATAGCAAACTCCCGCTACGGGTGGGGTGATGACACTTCAACCAACGGCACCTCTCAGCGGTACGACCGGGAGTTCTGGGACGCTGTCTTCGGCGAGGGGATTCCCTGGCTGGGCGTGGCCAACCAGGACTCCAAGGAGGATAGCGTTGGCTTGGCCCAGACGGACGACTATATGCGGTTCTGTTATTACGAGCTCAATCTTCTGGGCGACCCGGCTGTCCGGATTGCCATCCCGGGCCAAGAAGCGGTGGTGCTCTGCCTGCCGGAAACAGCTAGTGGCGGTCCCGGAGGTGTGGTCACAGTGCCGCTGACTGTGCAAAAAGCTGCGGGGGTCGCAGGCTTCCAGTTCACCCTCGTCTGGGATGCTTCTTGGTTGACCGAGCCGCATGTAGAAAAAGGTGGCCTGATCTCAGGAGATAGCGGGTGGAACCTGGACGCTCAACCGGTTGAGGGTGGCCTTAAGGTGATAGGCTACAACCTAGCGGGCCAGACCCTAGGTAGTAGCGAGGGCGAACTGGTGAAGCTGAGCTTTAGGGTGGCAAAAGATGCACCGCCGGGCGCGACAGCACACCTGCGGTTTGAGGATGCGATAGTGAACGATGCCGCAGGCTGTAGCCTCCCAGTAAGCACTGTTGAAGGCAACATCATTGTGGTCACCCGCGCCAAAGGCGACGTCAACGGTGACGGCGTGGTGGACGTCCAGGACGTGGTGCGCACCGTCAACATCGCCCTGGGCCGCGTCCAGCCAAATGACGAGGAAAGGAACGCGGCCGACGCCAACGGGGACGGGGTTATCAACGTGCTCGATGTGGTGCTGATCGCGAACATTGCTCTGGGGCGGGTTTGAGGATAGGAGGAGGATGGTGCCAGGCACTTAACTTATTAACTTATTGATAACTTATGCTTGTGGTCAGCCCTCGGGGCTTATCCCTCCGAGGGTGCTTTATCTTTTCGCTGTATGGTGAATGGAGGAAAGGAATAGCTGGTAAGGTCCTGTTGTCGCATAGCACCTGTCCCAGCCACACGGAAGTTTTACATGAAATATTTAAGGAATATGGTCTCATGTTATCGAAAAATGTTTAGGAACTATATACCGGGGGAGGAATGTTTTTTGTCGCCGAAAAGGGTTTATTACCAGTGGGTGGCGGGGTTGCTAATTTTTCTGGCAATCATAACTATTCATGTACCCAGCGCAGTGGCCCGGCCGGCGGAAAATGATCAGGCTTACCTGCCCGGAAATCTGCAGGCGCTTTCGGTAGCCGGCCATGCCTACGCCTCAAAAGAAACTGCCCGCCAGTTGATTGAAGAACGGCGCCAGCGGGAGAAACAAATGCCCGCCCGGGACTACAGCCGGGAGATTATCGTGAAATAGAAAAAGTCATCGGACAAAGAAAGCAAAGAGGCGCTTCTCAAAAAATGTGCTGCCGAAAAAATCCACGAAAAAGGGGATTTATCCCTGCTCCGGGTAAAAGACAGGGAGGAGGCCATTGCAGAATTAAAGCGGAGCGGGCGCGTAGAGTATGCGGAGCCCAATTATCCCCTGCATGTGATGTACGTCCCAAACGATCCCCTGTTTTTTGACCAGTGGGCGCTGCACACGATCAATGCTGCCGGGGCATGGGATAAGCTGGCGCCAAATCAGGAACCGGTGATTGTGGCCGTGGTTGACTCGGGCATCGATTTTTATCACGAAGATCTGCAGGGGCGCATCTCGCTTGATGGAGCCTGGGATTTTGAATTAAACGATTCATACCCGCTGGATCTGGACGGGCACGGTACGGAAGTGGCTGGTGTTATCGCTGCCGCCACCGGCAACGCCACCGGCATTGCCGGTACCGCCGGGCGGCAAAATGTGCAGATACTGCCCTTGAGGGTCTTCAACTGGCTGGGGGAAACTAATATCTATTGGGTGAGCCAGGCCATTGCCCACGCCGTTGACTGCGGGGCACAGGTGATCAACCTCAGCCTGGGCGGTCCACAGTACTCTCAGGCATTGGCCGATGCGGTTGACTATGCCTGGGAGCGCGGTGTGGTGGTGGTGGCCGCCGCCGGCAATGAAGGCGGTCCGGTGTTC
>NZ_FQZM01000050.1 GCF_900142025.1 Desulfofundulus thermosubterraneus DSM 16057
CAGGTCTCCCCGGGTAAGAGCGTTAACCTTCACCTCGTGCCCGCCCCATATACTCCGCCGTCCCTTGGCAGCCTGGGATTTCGCTGTGTCACGCCAGCTCATCCGAACGGCTTAGCCTCTTATGGGGTTCTTGTTCATCGGGCCGTGGTTTTGCCTCCGGCTTCCTTCGGATTCCACCTCGCGATGGACACCCTTGCCTTTGGCTAGCAGACTCGTGCTGCCTCGCCTGCAGTGGACTTTCACCACCAAGTTAACGCCCATGCCGGGCGCACGTGAACCTACCCCGGGACAAGCCCCGGGGCTTCGTTAAACAAATACCCTGCAGCAGATATACCCGGGCAAACACGTAGACCCGGGTATTTACCCGGGTTTGCCCAGCCTTCAAACCACCGATGACCTAGCGACCAAACCCGCCAGGGGAATAATATTTTTCTCCCTCCAGCGGTCCCTATTTCTCCCTGTCCGCCAGCAAAACTCCCCCGACACCCACGTTTTCACGTTCCATCTCTTCAATGAGAATTGTAAAAGCCTGGGCGGGGATATTCATGATCTTGCTGGCCGTCTCGGTAAAGGATTTCACCAGTTCCGCCTTTTGTTCCTTGCTCATTTTCGGGCCGTTAACCGTAATTACAGGCATTCTTTCACCCCCTCTTGATGCTGCAGGATTCTCAAAAAGCGCCCTCTTTTTTCCGAGAGGGCGCTTAGTTTGCTCTTAGACCGCTTTCAAGCTTTCGGCCCGGATGAGGTCCAGCAAGCGCTTTTTCAGGCGCAAGAATTCGGGCTCGTCTTTCATTTCGTAAGTGCGCGGCCGGGGCAAGTTGATCTGAACCGTCTCTTTAATTTGCCCGGGGCGGGCGGTCATTACGTGCACCGTATCGCTTAAAAAAACTGCTTCCTCCACGTCATGGGTTACAAAGAGAATGGTTTTGCGGGATTCCTCCCACACCTTGAGCAGAATCTCCTGCATGATCAATCTGGTTTGGGCGTCCAGGGCGCCAAACGGCTCGTCCATGAGCAGTATTTCCGGGTCGTTGGCCAGGGCACGGGCAATGGCGACCCGCTGTTTCATCCCCCCGGAAAGACTTACCGGGTACGCCTCCTCAAAACCCTTCAAACCGACCAGTTCAATGTAATGCTGGGAGATGGCGTGGCGCTCTGCCGCCGGTACGCCACGCAATTCCAGGCCGAATTCGATATTGCGCCGCACCGTCAACCAGGGAAAAAGGGTATAGGATTGGAAAACCATCCCCCGGTCCGGTCCAGGCCCCTTGATTTCCCGGCCGTCCAGCAGTACCCGCCCGGCGGTGGGCTCGGTCAATCCAGCCACAATCCGCAGGATGGTGGACTTGCCGCACCCCGACGGGCCGAGAATGGTCACGAATTCCCCTTCCTGCACTTCAAAACTGGTGGCCTGGAGCGCCTCCACATCGTTGCGCCGCCCGTTAAAGGTTTTACATACCCCTTGAATCCTCAACTTAATACCCTTGCCACCTAACATTTTTAAGTCCCCCGCCGCTGGTATGCAAACAACACATTATAGATAAATTTAAAAATTAAATCGGTAATCATACCTAAGAGGCCAATGGTCAGGATGCAAACAAATATTTTTCCCGTGTGCCCAAACCTGGCCGCGTGCATGATGGCATAACCCAGGCCGGAACTGGCCCCCACAATTTCGGCCACCACCAGGTAGGTCCAGGCCCAGCCGAAAGTAATGCGCAAAGTATCCACTATCCCCGGCAATGAGGCGGGGATAATCACCCGGTTGAAAACGGAAAAGCCCTTGGCCCCCAGGGTGTAGCTTACTTCGATTAGCTCGAGGGGCACGTTCTTGGTCACGTCCATGACCATGAGCACCTGCTGGAAAAAAGTTCCCCAAAAGATGACCATGATCTTTTCCGGTTCACCCAGGCCCAGCCACAGGATGAACAGGGGAATAAAGGCCGAAGCCGGCATATAGCGGACAAAGCCAAACATGGGCTCAAAAAAACCCAGGGCCCACTTCCAGGTACCCATGAGGATCCCCAGGGGTACCGCGATTACAGCCGAGATTAAAAAACCGGAAGTAACGCGAAAAGTGCTGACCAGGGCATGTTCAACAAGTGAACCGTCCTGGATCATCTCAATTGCCGTCCGGGCCACCTCACCGGGGGTCGGCAGCAAAGAGGCCGGCACCAGATGCCCGTAGGCCAGCAAGGACCAGATGGCAAACAAGAGGGCAAAGTGTGCGGCTCCCAGGCCGCTGTATAATGACTTGCTTATATCCTGCCGCAACAACATTTTGTAACCTCGATGTTACTGGCGCCGCGGTCCGGGCGCCGGAATATGTGATTGAAGTAAACTGCCGGGTGGCGGCTTCCCGGCGGATGGATAACCGCCACCCAGCGCCACTTTGGGGTTGGTTTCTTCTAAATAGGTTACTTCGGAGCTTTTTCCAGGTAGCTGCCATCAATCATCTGGTTGATGTCGGGCCTGGTGTTAATCACTTTTTTATCATAGTAGAAGTCTACCGCCTTCTGCAAGGTTTTCTGGATTTCACCGTTAAAGAATTTCAGATTGTCTTCCAGGCTGTACAACCGGATGCCGTCCAGGAAACCTTCCGGCTTCATGTCCAGCCCCTTGGCCATGATTTTCACCGCCTCTTCCTGGTTTCCGGCATAAAACTTCATGGCCTTGGCCAGGCCGTTCACGATGGCCTGCATTTCCCTGGGATGGCTTTCGGCAAAATCTTTACGGAAAGCCACCGCATCAACAATCAGCCCCGGTGTTTCCCTGGAGGTAATGATCAGGTTGCCGTTGCCTTCCTTAACTCCCCTGGACAGCCAGGGTTCCCAGGTTACCGCCGCATCCACTTTCCCGGCAACAAAGGCCTGCCCGGCATCTCCGGCACTGCCGGACTGGACCATCTTGATGTCGTTTTCGCTTAAACCAGCTTTTTCCAGGCAGTTCAACAGGAAGAAGTGGCTGGTGGTACCCACGTCGAGGGCCACGGTTCTGCCCTTCAGGTCAGCTACCGATTTAATGTCCTTTTTGGCTACGATGCCGTCGCCCCCGTAGGAATCATCCAGCGCCCAAATAATTTTCAGCGGTACCCCCTCGGCTTCCAGGGTGGATTCAATGTCCAGGGTGGTGGCCATGCCGTCCACCTTGTTGCCCTTTAAAGCAGCCTTCCGCTCAGCCAAACCCTGAATGACGGAAATTTCCACATCCAGCCCTTCCTCTTTGAAAAAGCCCTTATCCCGGGCTAAAAACAACGGGCCGTACCCCGGCCAGGTAGGCAGGGTTATGCGCACCTTTTCCAGTTTTTGCTCCTGCCCGGTCCCTGCCTGTTGCTGCTTCCCGGAATCAGACGTTTTTTGCCCCCCGCAACCGGCCGCAGCCAAAACCAGGACAAGGATCAGGGTTAAAACCGCCAGTTTGCTAAGTCTACTCAACGCTACATCATCCCTCCGTGGTTTTAAAGTTTTAGCGCAATAAACCGTTCGACGAAAAAAACATTTTTCCTGTCGGCAGGAAATTAACTTTTGCTGGTATTTTTAGACATTAGGGCTCCAACAAGGGCCATGTTTTCCTCCGGCCGGCCCACAGTAATGCGCAGGCAGTTGGGCAAATTAAAACCGTGGCCGGGGCGGACGATAATCCCCTGTTCAACCAGGTAGTGGTATACTTCCCGGCTGTCTTCACCCGTATCTACCAACAGAAAATTGGACTGGCTGGGAATGACCCTCCAGCCACAGGTAGTTAGCTGTTCAGTCAACCACTGCCGCTGTTCGCGGTTGTATTTTTGCATGGTTTCTACATATGCCCGGTCGCGAAAGGCAGCCAGAGCGGCTGCCTGCCCCAAAACACCTGCATTAAAGGGAGGACGGACACGGTGCACCCGGGCAACGAGGCCGGCATCTGCGATTAGATAACCCACCCGGGCCGCCGCCAGGCCGTATATCTTGGAAAAGGTGCGTATCACCAGCAGGTGGGGCTCGGCATTAATAAGAGGCACAGCCGTATACTTCGCCGGATCATCGGTGTACTCGTTGTAGGCTTCATCCACCGCTACCAGCACCCGTTCCGGCAGCCGCCGCAAAAAGGGCAAAAGCTCAGGCGCGGGAAAGGCCGTACCGGTAGGGTTGTTGGGGTTGCAGATAAAAATGAGTTTTGTTTTTTCTGTAACGGCAGCAGCCACCTTTTCCAGGTCAATGCGATAGTCGGTTAAAGGGACGGGCACCGGTACAGCCCCGGCCAGGTGAGCAGCCGCAGCGTAGGAACCAAAGGTAGGGGAAGGGATTAGCACCTCGTCTCCCGGATCAAGAAAGGCCATGGCCACCAGGTTGATTACTTCATCAGCCCCATTGGCCAGGAGAAATTGTTCCGGTGACAAGCGGTAGAAAGCGGCCAGTTCCCGGCACAGGGCACGGCCGTAAGAGTCGGGATAACGGTGAAGGGCGGCCGCCGCCTCCTGTACGGCCTTTACTGCCGCGGGCGAAGGGCCGTAAGGGTTTTCATTGAAGGAAAGCTTGTACACCTGCTCCCGACCCAGGCGTGCCCGGAGTTCGTCAAGCGGGAGGTCGGGAAGTTCCACCGGGAAGGCCTGCACGGCGGCGGTCCGCTGGGCGGCCAGCAGCTCAAGTTTCATGGGGTTACTCCACCACTCCTTTCAACACCGAATTGTTGCTGAACACAAGGGACATGAAAAATAAAGGCCGGATGCCTGCTTAAAACCTGTTCAGCTATTTAAAGCCGGCGGCCCAACTCATCGGCCGCCAGCAGGGCCTGCACCAGCATCTCTTCATCAACAGAGAAGGGCATGTTCTGGATGTCTTCCGTGGTCAGGGCCCCGGCTGCTACTAAGGCAAGTTTTTCAGGCGTCACGGCAGCAAGGCCAAGTTCGGCAAAGGTTGTGGGTAAGCCCAGCTTCCGGTAATAATTGATAAGTTCCCTTGCTTCAGACGCATTATTTTCCAGCATTAATTGAACCAGAATCCCAAAGGCCACGCTTTCCCCGTGGTAGCGACCGTGGGTTTCCGGCAGGCAGGTCAGGCCGGAATATACCGCGTGGGCGGCTGCAGTACGGCACTCGTCGCCGCCCAACCCGCTGACCAGGCCGCTGACCATGATAATGGCGTCCACCACTTCAGCCAGGTGTTTATTTACTTCCCGGAGTCTAACCGCCTCCAGGGCGGCTTCCCCGTGCATAACAAGCACTTCCCGGGCCACTGCCGCCAGCTGCAGGGCACTGCGAATCACGGCTGAATCAGAACGGTTCCGGGCTGTTGCTTTCAGCTCATACCACTTGGCCAGGGTATCCCCGATGCCGGCGATTAAAAACCCGGCCGGAGCCCGGGCGATGGTTGTCAGATCTACCACTACCAGATCCGGCAGGCGCACCCGCCGGGAGATTTCCTGGAAAACGCCCTGCTCGTTGTAGATGATGGAAATACCGGTAAAGGCCGCGCAGGTGGCGGCAATGGTGGGAACGGTCACTACCGGAACATCGGCCACGTAAGCAGCCCCCTTGGCCGTATCCAGGGCTTTACCGCCGCCCACGCCAATTAGCATCTCCGCCCCGGCGTCCCGCACGGCAGCAGCCAGCTTTTCGATATTAACAGGGGAACACTCTCCCCCGTACCATACACAACCGGCTATCTCCCTGCCGGCTTCTTTTAACCCTGCCGTGAGGCGCTCCCCGGTAACCTGCAGGGCGGTTTTCCCACCGGCGATCAAAACCCGCCGCACCGCCCGGGGCAATAACTCACCTAAACTTTCCAGCGCCAGTTCTTCCCGTACATATTTGATTGGAGCAATGCAACGCTGCATATTTATACTATCACCCAAAAACATATTTCGTGATTTCACGACAAAAACCTTCTTTGGCTGTGTGCAAATTCGGCAACCAAAAAACCACCTGCGAAAAATGTCCGGTTCATTTATCCCCCAAAAAAGTCCAGCGCCTGTTTTCTACCTCCACCCATTATGCCAAAAACAACCTGTCCAGCGGACTTTAATTTCGGGTCTTTATTTAAATTTTTAACTGTTACGGCGACTAATCGTCGACACCAGAGCAGCATCCTTGAATGAATAATGGTTCTCCCCTGCAAAAACCCCGGCATAACCCGGGGTTACTAACACTTGAATCTATATACATGCACCTGTATACCGGACACAGTTTCGCCCGGCAGCCTTTGCTGCGTACAGCGTATTGTCGGCGCGCATAATGAGGGTATCGGCCGTGTCCGGCGGGCAGTAACCGGCCACTCCGAAACTGGCAGTCACGTGGCCTACGCCCGGAATATCCATGCGGCTTAACCGTTCTCGAAGCTCTTCCGCTAAACCGGCGGCCTTATCCACCGGTGTATTTGGCAAAAGTATTATAAATTCTTCTCCGCCCCAGCGGGCCAGGCAGTCTGTTTTGCGGATCCTTTGTTTGATCATATCTACTAAACTTTTAAGGACACGGTCGCCGGCAGCGTGCCCGAAGCGGTCGTTTATGCTCTTAAAGTGGTCCAGGTCCACCATGATTATGGAAAAGGGCAGACCGGTCCGCCGCGTGCGCTCAATTTCCTGTTCCAGCACCTGCATAAAATAGCGGCGGTTGTAAGCATTTGTAAGGGGATCGGTTATGGAAAGACAGCGAAGTTCTTCTTCCATTTTTTTGCGATCCGTAAGATCCATAAAGTTTTCAATTAATTTCTCCCCGCTTTCCGTCTGGAGGCGCCTGACGGTTTTTAACACGGGTATTTGGGTGCCGTCCGCCCGGCGCAAAATCCGCTCGGCACGGTCGACTTCCTCCCCTAAATCTTTGACCGGACAACATCCTTTGGGGCACGAGAAAAATTCAAAGCAGGTCTTGCCTATAATCGCTTCCGGGGGAGCTCCCATCAGGGCTGCTGCCTCCTGGTTTACGTCCTCGATCCGGTGTGACAGGGCGTCAACGGTAATTATCCCTACCGGCATACTGGTAAGAAGAAGGTTCAAGTACTCCTCGCGCTGCCGGAGGTCTTCCTCCATCTTTTTATATTTTGTGACGTCTACGGCGTAGTGAAGGTAGATATCCTCTCCCAAGGGGACCCACCAGGTATCCCAGATGCCCCCTGCAAATTCCACTTCGCTGTTTATTGGTGCATTTTTATCCAAAGCCTCGTCTCCACGGCAGAAATAACATTTCGTGCCGGGTAAAGGGGTGCCGGATTTTTCAATTGCCTCCCGGCACTCGTCTGGAAGGGATTTCGTACCATGTATGCTCCTCCAACAATAATTTCCTACTTTTGTTCCCACCACCATTTCCGCCGCTTTATTCTGCGCCAGAATACGGCGATCCCTTGAAACCAGCCAGGCCGGACTGGGAATGCCCTCCAGTATCTGGCGGAGCCGCTCTTCTTTGCGCCTGTTTTCCTCCTCCAGCCGCTTGCGCTCGCTGATGTCGCGCACAATGCCCACTGCATGCCAGGCGTCCCTGATCTTCAAAGCAGACAGTGAGAGCTCCACATCAAGCTCCCGCCCGTCTTTATGTTTGGCTTTCAGCTCAATTGTTTTCCCTATGGCATTCCCTTCCCCGGTCAGCTGAAAACGCTGGAAGCCCTCTCTATAGGCCTGGTACTGGTTTTCCTCCGGCACCACCAGCCGGTGCAGTTCCTTCCCCAGGATTTCTTCCCGGGAGTAGCCGAAGAGCTGTTCCGCCGCCGGGTTCCAGAAAGTGACGTTCCCCTGCCCGTCAAGCATGACGATGGCGTCCCGGGCCGAGCCCATTACGGCACTTAAAGTTGCCTCCCTTTCTCGCAGTTCTTCTTCCATCCGCCTGCGCTCCGACAGGTCGATAACCAGTGCCAGACATACTTTTTCTCCATCGTGTTCAAACAGCTGCAGGTGTACTTCTACGGGGTAAAGGGAGCCGTCTTTCCGGCGGTGTACCGTGTTAAAAACGATCTTCTCCTGCTCCCCCCTTACCAGGAGGTCAAGGAGTTCCCTGAAGCTCTGCAGGTCAAGCTCAGGCTTCAGGTCAAGGGGCGTCATGTTGCTCAGTTCTTCGATTGTGTAACCCAGATTTTCCCTGGCACCGCGGTTCACCGCAATAAATTTTAAGGTCTCAGGATGAAAAATATAGATCTCATTCAATGAATCTTCAAATATTCGCCGGTACATGTTTGCATGGGCATTTGCTTCATAAAGCCGCAGTGCCATTTCAACCGTGGATACCAGCACATGTTCGCCGGCACCTTTCAGCACATATCCGTAGCCTGTAACCGAACGGATTTTCTCCACAACTTCCTGTTGTGTATGGGCGGTAAGAAATACCACAGGCACGTCTCTGAACTGCTGTATTGTCCGGGCTGCCAGCGCCCCGTCCATTCCTTCTCCCAGTTCTATATCCATCAGGATGAGATCGGGGCACCTGCTGCCGCGGACTTTCTCCACAGCTTCTTCGCCTGTCAGGGCAATTTCAGTCACATACCCGTACTTGTTCAGGATATTTGCCGTTATTTGCGCAAGAAACCTGCTGTCTTCTACAATAAGAATTCTCTTGCCCTTAAATGTTTTCATCGCCAAACCAACCCCCGGGCAACTATTTCTTCCGCGGCAGCGGAATGTCCTTCGCCGGAATCACTTATTTCAGCGGTTATGACCATAAATTGTTTCAGCAAACTAAGATCTCGTTTAATACTGATCTTCGTGAAAATTTTTATCACTTTTGCAGCAGCTTTCAATAAAAGCACTTACTACCTCCGGGTCAAACTGCGTCCCCGCATTCCTTTTTATTTCAGATATTGCTTCTTCCCTGCTCATTGCTTTCCGGTAGGGCCTGTCGTTGGTCATGGCGTCGTAAGCGTCAGCAACAGCCAGGATACGGGATAAAAGAGGAATTTCTTCCCCTTTTATTCCCCGGGGATAACCCCTGCCGTCCCACCGTTCATGGTGGCACAGGATGTATTCAGCAATGGAAGCCAGCTCTGGCGTACTCTGGGTAATGCGGTAGCCGATTTCCGGGTGTTTCTTCATCTCCTCCCATTCTTCCTCTGTCAAAGGACCGGGTTTTAGCAGAATACTTTCTTTGATGGCTACCTTCCCGATATCGTGAAGCACTGCCAGTAACTCCAGCTCATCCATTTGTTTAGCGGAAAGGCCCAGTTCTTTCGCTATTTTAATGCTTATTTCCTTTAACCTTTCTGCGTGTTCTTCCGTTTCCATGCTTTTTTCAAAAAGGGTGGCCTTCAGGGATGAAATAACGGCATTTCTGTAACTTTTGCCCTGCAGAAGCTTATGGCGGTACATCCATTCCTCGGCTTCCTTCAGTACCTGCCAGATGTTTTCTTCGGCTCTGATTTTTGCGGCATAGCCCAGGGCAATACTCAACTGAATGGGCCCATCACTGTCCAAAGTACACCTGTCCTTAATCCTCCTGACAATTTCTTCCGCTGCTTTCATACCGGTCCGGGGCAGCAAAATGACAAATTCGTCACCGCCCCAGCGGGCGATAATATCCTCCCGCCGGCAGCATTTTTTTATTACCTCTGCCGCTTTTTTCAGAAGAAGATCCCCTGCCTCATAACCGAAGACGTCATTGGTCAGCTTCAATCCGTTGAGATCACCAATGATAACCGATACAGGCAGCTGACGCGGCGTATCCAGCCGCTTTATTTCTTCTTCCATAAACCTGCGGTTGTAAAGACCGGTCAACTGGTCATGATAGCTCAAAAAGAGGATTTTTTCTTCAAATTTCTTGCGCAGAATATATTCGGAAATAATCCTTGCGGCAAGCTTCAGGCAATTGATGTCGTCCTCAGACCATTCCCTGTTTTTTAGGCAGTCGTCTAAACCGATAAAGCCGTATAAATCCCCTTCCACATATACAGGCAGTACCAGCAGGGACTTGATCTCCCGGGGCCTTAAGATTTCCTTTGTCTTTTCGTCGGGGATGTCTTCAATATCCCTGTAGTTTATCACTTCCCTGTTTTTGAGCCTGTCCACCCACCAGGTAAATTTAGCCTCAGGGATTTCCTGAAGGTTTTCTTTCTGGGGCGTTATACCGGGCGCCGTCCACTCAAAAGTATTGCTCATGGTCCCTTTTTCCCGGTCCGCTTCAAAGAGGTAGGCCCGGCTTGCCTTGAGGCCTTCTTCCATCATCCGCAGGGCTTTGAAAAGAAAAACCTCAGGTTCAGTCTCCTGCATGGCCAAAAAGGAAAGGCCGCTGATGAGCTTTTCGTATTCCAGCCTTTTTTGGAGCTCCGCTTCGGCCTTCTTTTGCAGGGTAATATCTTTGCTGGAGCCAACCAGGTATTTTACCTTCCCCTTTTCCAGCACCGGCGTCAGGGTAGTCAGCCAGGTTCTTTTCCCAGCAGGGAGGGTCAGGGTCTCTTCATAGGTCAAGGGCTTTTTACTCTCCAGACACCTTTTATAATTGGCGCTGACGGCTTTACCAATTTCTTTCCCGGCCAGTTCAACGGGAGTTTTGTCTTTTATATCCTCCAGGCTGAACCCGGTCAATTTCTGGTGGGCGGCATTATTACTCATGTACCGGAATTCTCCGTCTTCGGTAGTCGCCGTGTAACGGGGTGAAATACCGGGGGCGGCCAGCGCCGCCTCCCGGCTTAGATCCTTAAAGCTCTTGCGTTGATCAACCCCGCCGACGGCCGGGACCCCTACACGCAGGAGCGTGCGGCCAACCTGTCCAGTTCGCCAACCAGCGCGGTAAGCTCTTCGGTAGCGGCGGAGACTTCCTCCATTGCCGACGTCTGCTCTTCTGTTGTCCCGGCAACGTTCTGCACGCCGGCCGACATTTCTTCCGTGGCGGCGGCCACCTCCTGAACCTGCCGCGCAACATCCTCGATGGCAAGGTTGATGGCCTTGATACCAATCCCGTTGATCACCTTGCTACCCTCCGCGACTCCGCCGCCCCGGCGGCCATGATTTCGACCGCCTTCCTGGTCTCGTTCTGGACGGTGGTAATCAGCTCGTAGATCTCCTTGGCGGCGTTGGCTGACTGCTCGGCCAGCTTGCGGACTTCCTCGGCGACGACAGCGAAGCCGCGGCCCTGTTCCCCGGCGCGGGCCGCTTCGATGGCGGCGTTCAGGGCCAGCAAGTTCGTCTGGTCGGCGATCTGGGTGATCAGGTCCACAATCTGGGTGATCTGGCCCGCGGTCTGGTTCAGAGCATTAATGGCAAAAGAAGCATTGGCGCTTGACTGCTCAATGGCCTTCATCTGTTCGACGACTTGCTCGACACCCCTGGCACCTTCAGCGGCCCTGGCCGCAGCCTGTTCGGCCGTCGCTGAGACCTTCTGCACATTTTCGGTTACCTGTTCGACGGTCGAAGCCATTTCGCTCATGGTGGCGGCCGTTTCGTTCGCCCCGGCGGCGGTCTGCTCGGCCTGGGCGGCGAGCTGGGAGACCGAGTCGGCCACCTGCTTGGACGTTTGGACTACCTAGCCGACGATCTCGCGCAAGTTTGTGCGCATGCGGTTTTTCCCCTAAATCTTTCTGAATGAATAATTAGACTTTCTGCGCGTTAGTCCATTCCAGCGCCGGTTTCCTCAGGCAATTCCGTTTTTTAGCATAACGCTCCGGTGTTCAGCAGTAGCAAGATATGCCCGTCTTTCATGGCAAAGCCGGAAAGGCACTCGACGGTGTGGCCGAAAACGTTAAGGCGCCGGATACTGCCAACACCCGGCTCGGCAGGGGAATTAAAGAGATGATCTACAAAGACCACGGAGGCCCGCGCATAATGTATCCAAAAAAATTGCAAAATTTTCTGCAAGGGAAGTTTTTCATCTACACTAAATAATTGAGGGGTTATCGCCGTGATTGGCAATAACCCCTCAATTTATATGGCTTTTGGCGGAGAGAGTGGGATTCGAACCCACGAGGCGGGTTTTGGCCCGCCTACTCGATTTCGAGTCGAGCGCCTTCAACCACTCGGCCATCTCTCCGTCAATTTAACCTTCCTTTTGCCTGTCTTTTTGCCTCAACTCCCGGAAGAAACGCTGGATAATTGCCGCACATTCATCGGCCAGGACGCCCGAGACAACCTCTACCTGGTGGTTAAACCGGGGCTCCCGCACTATATCCATAATGGAATCCACCGCCCCCGCCTTTGGGTCCCGGGCTCCGTAAACCAGCATCCGCACCCGGAACTGCACCATGGCACCGGCACACATGGGACAGGGTTCAATGGTGCTGTAAAGGATGGTATCCACCAGGCGCCAGTCCCCCAGGTAGCGGGCTGCTTCCCGCATGGCCAGAATCTCCGCGTGAGCCGTACTGTCTTTCAGCGTTTCCCGGAGGTTGTGTCCCCGGCCGATAATTTTATCTCCCAGCACCACTACCGCGCCGATGGGTACTTCACCCAGTTTATAGGCCTTTTCTGCTTCGGCCAGTGCTTCCAGCATGTAGCGGCGGTGATCCGTCAAATACCCCTCCCCACCAACGATGCCTGAACTGTGCTTACCGGCAAGTGTTATTTTAACATAGAGAGCCTGCCCTTGACAACCCATGGCCCCAAAAAGCCTGTTAATCAACCAGCACCTGATGTACTTCAGTGCTCCACATAGTTTTATCCCCTGGTATTCACCGCCGGGTTATGATGATTAGTGAACACTGTGGTATAATTTAGACGGTTCAGCACTTGTATATATCAAAAGATAGCGGAGGGAAAGTTATTGCCTTACACTTTCAAGGTTAAAACCCTTGGTTGCCCGGTAAACCAGTACGAGGGCCGGGCATTGGAATTGGCCATGGAAGAGGCCGGCTTTGTCCCAACCGGGGATATTGCCGATATTTATATCATCAACAGCTGCGTGGTAACCCAGGCCGCGGCTGCGGAAGCACGCCGCCTGGCCAGCCAGGCCAAAAAGGAGAATCCCCAGTCCCTGGTGGTTCTGGCCGGCTGCTATCCCCAGGTGTACTGGAAGGAAATAAAGGAAAAACTGCCCCAGGTAGACATTATTATCGGCACCACCGGCAGGTCCCGGCTGCCGGCCGTCATAGCCCGGCAGCTGGCTGAAACTCACCGGGAGCAAAGGGCAATCATCGTGGAACACGGACCAGGTGAGGAGTTCGAGGAATTTCCCCTGACCGGCAATTACGGGCGCACCAGGCCGGTAATTAAAATCCAGGAAGGGTGCGACGAAGCCTGCACCTACTGCATTGTCCGGAAGGCCCGGGGGCTGCCCCGCAGTTTGGCTCCGGAAAAGGTGGTGGCCCAGGTCAAACATTTCTTAGATAAAGACTGCCGGGAGGTTGTCCTGGCCGGTACCCACCTGGGGGCTTATGGGAAGGACCTGCCCGGGTGGAATTTGGCCCGCCTCATTGAAGAACTGGACGCCCTGCCCCACTCCTTTCGCCTGCGCCTAAGTTATATCGAGCCAATGGATATAAGTCTTGAGTTTTTGCAAACCCTGGCCCGGGCGCGAAAAGTATGCCCCTTTTTGTACCTCCCCCTGCAGAGCGGTTCGGACCGCATCCTCCAAAAGATGGGGCGACGGTACACAAGCGCAGAATTTGCCCGGCTGGTACAACAGGCAAGGGAATTGATTCCCGGCCTTTCCATTTGGACCGATCTGATCGTGGGCTTTCCCGGGGAAACGGAGGACGACCACCAGCAGACCATGAAACTGGTCGAGGAGCTGGCTTTAAGCCACCTGCACGTGTTCCCCTATTCGCCCCGCCCGGGAACGGAAGCCGCCGGCTTTTCCGATCAGGTTGCTCCGGATGTGAAAAAGAGAAGGGTTCAGGAACTGCGCGCACTGGATGAAAAGCTATCCCTGCATTTTAACCAGCAGCTGGTGGGAAAACAGGTACAGGTGCTGGTGGAAAAGGTGGGAGAGAACCAGGGGGAAGGTTTTTCGGAACATTACGTAAAAGTGCGGTTCCCGACCGGCAACTCGGAATTGAAGGGTTCTCTGATACCGGTGCAGGTTCTGGCCGCCGCACCGTGGGGAGTGGAAGGTTGCCTGATCAAAAGTGAAGGAGCCTCAAATTATTGAGGCTCCCGGTTTTTTCTGGTGCGCCCGGAGGGACTCGAACCCCCGACACGCGGTTTAGGAAACCGCTGCTCTATCCTCCTGAGCTACGGGCGCCCGTTGCAACCCGTTGCAAAATGCAAGAATTATTATTGCCGGGAAAACCCCGGCAAAAAACTGTACACTTACTGTTTGTCCGATATACAGTAAGTGGGAAAATACAATACATCAGGGCTTACATGTGCTTATGTGTGTCTTTAAGTTTTTTAACTGGCGTGCCTGGAGGGACTCGAACCCCCAACCTTCTGATCCGTAGTCAGATGCTCTATCCAATTGAGCTACAGGCACACGACAACAGCACCCTGAACACTGGCAAACGTAATTGTACCAAAGGAGGCCTTAAAAGTCAAGACCGTGGTTTTGGTCAAATACAAGAAAATGGTGTGCTCCATAGCACACCCACTGTTTATTGGCGGAGAGCGAGGGATTCGAACCCTCGAGACAGTTTTATAACCGTCTACTCGCTTAGCAGGCGAGCGCCTTCGACCTACTCGGCCAGCTCTCCACGCAAGTACAGTCAAACTGGCGGAGGGAGTGGGATTCGAACCCACGGGACCGGTAAACGGCCCAACGGTTTTCAAGACCGCCTCCTTAAACCACTCGGACACCCCTCCAGGTTATGCCCGATGCAAATAAAAGTATAACACAGGAGTTCTTAACTGTCAACGGTCTCAAGAGCTGAGGTTGTGAACCGTCTGTGATATTGTCAGGGTAAAATCGGGTGGATCAATTGCACGGGTAATAGGCCGGTGAAATATTCCATAAATGCGTGACATTGAGAGACAGATGATATAAGTTTGACACAATTCCTAGCAATTGTCATTGATCGTAAATATCTGGTGATAAGTGGCTTTGACAGGATCCGTTTCTAATAATTTAAAATAAAATTGCGGTTAGCACTCACCTTTGGTGAGTGCTAACAACGCCAACAAACTTTGGTAGGGGGTGAGGCCTATGGCTCTTCTACCAAAGCCTGTGCCGGGCACCGCCTTGGAGCAGTAACGATGCTCAGTTGACCATAACTTTGTCCAGGGAGGTGAGAGGCTATGACTCTGCTGCCAAAACTGTGGGAAGAACCTTTCCGGCTGGTTTCCAGCATCGGAAACCTGCTCGATAATATCGATAGCGAGTTTGGCCTGTGGACGGGGTATGGCCGTACCGACATCTATGAAAAGGACGGCAAACTTTACTACGAGATTGAACTGCCCGGCCTAAAAAAGGAAGACATTAAGGCCCGAATCGAAGATAATAGACTCATAGTTCAAGGTGAAATCAAAAGGGATGTGACTATCAATGAAAACAACTACCTGCGGATGGAGAGAAGGTATGGACGCTTCCAGAAGAGCTTTCTCCTGCCTGAACAGGTAGGGGAGATAACCGATAAGGATCTGGAAGCCAGATTTGAAGACGGTGTCCTCAAAATCGCCCTCCCCTTGAAGGAATCCATCCGCGGGAAAGTTATCGACATTGAAATTCAATAGCAAAAAGCTTACGGGTGCCCCACTAACGGGCACCCACTTTTCTTTGCAGTTACCTCTTCGCACTCATTCGGGCGTAATCCTGGTAATTCCGCCCATGTAGGGCACCAGCACTTCCGGAATGACCACACTGCCGTCGGCCTGCTGGTAATTTTCCAGGATGGCGGCCACCGTCCGGCCCACCGCCAGTCCCGAACCGTTTAAGGTGTGCACGAACCGGGGCTTACCCCGCCCATCCTTGAACCGGATATTAGCCCGCCGGGCCTGGAAGTCTTCAAAGTTGCTGCAGGAGGAAATCTCTTTGTAATCCTGGTAGCTGGGCAGCCATACCTCCAGGTCGTAGGTCTTGGCCGCCGCAAAACCCAGGTCGCCGGTGCACAGGCAGACCACCCGGTAAGGCAGGCCCAAAAGCTGCAGCACCCGCTCGGCGTCGGCAGTAAGCTTTTCCAGCTCCGCGTAGGAGTCTTCCGGACGGGTAAACTTCACCAGCTCCACCTTGTTGAACTGGTGCTGCCGGATCAAACCCCGAGTGTCCCGGCCCGCCGCTCCGGCCTCGGCCCGGAAACAGGCGCTGTAGGCGCAATGATAAATGGGCAGGCGCTCGCCGGGTAGAATTTCCTCCCGATAAAGATTGGTTACCGGTACCTCGGCAGTAGGGATCAGGTAAAAGTTCTTTCCCTCCAGCTTGAACATGTCCTCGGCAAATTTGGGCAGCTGGCCCGTGCCAACCATGCTGTCCCCGTTTACGATGAAGGGCGGGAAAATCTCTGTGTAACCGTGCTCCCTGGTATGCAAGTCTAGCATGAAGTTGATGACCGCCCGCTCGAGCCGGGCACCGGCCCCTTTGTAGAAGGAAAACCGGGCGCCGGCCACTTTAGCCCCCCGTTCAAAATCAATGATGTCCAGAGTCTCCCCCAGTTCCCAGTGGGCCCTGGGAGTAAAGTCATACCGGCGTGGCTCGCCCCAGCGGCGCACTTCTACGTTATCGGCCGCATCCTTGCCCACCGGTACGCTTTCGTGGGGGATATTGGGGATATTTAGCAGCGTAACTTGAATCTGTTCCTCCAGGTCCCGGATTTCCTCGTCCAGCTCTTTAATGCGCGCGGATACCTGGCGCATTTCCTGAACCATTTCCTCCGCGTCTTCTCCGGCCTTTTTGCGCCGCCCGATTTCCTCGGAGACCACATTGCGCTTGTTCTTTAACTGCTCCACTACTACCAGCTTTTCCCGGCGTCTTTGCTCCAGCTCCAGAAAAGGCTCCAGGCTCAAACCGGCACCGCGCTTTTCCAGGGCCTCTTTGACAACTTCCGGGTTGCTCCGCACAAATTTTAAATCGAGCATCAGCTTTTACCCCCAAAACACCTCTACACAGATAGTATTTCCCTTAATTTTGCCTCAATATCTCTTCTGGGTTTCTATAAAGCCAGCTGCTCCCCGGCTTTTAACCACCCTCCCAGGTGGCAGGTATCGTTAACGGCAATCACCCGCCAGTACCCCTGGCGGCAGCCAAAGACATTGATGCCCGTATTGTCCAGTTTAATCTGCCAGAAGACCGTCTGGTCCAGGTTGAGAATACGCCGCAGGATGGTGCGGATGGGCGTGTCGTGGGTCACGGCCAGGCTGATCTCCCCGGGATGCGCTCCGGCCATGAACTCCAGTGCCGCCCAGGACCGCTCCTCCACCTCGGCCAGGGATTCCCCTGCAGGCATCCGCACCGCATAGGGATAGGTGCGCCACTGCTTGATTAAATCGGCATAGCGCACCTCCACCTCGGAAAGCAGCTTTCCTTCCCATTCCCCATGGCAAATCTCAATGAGACCGGGCAAAGGAATCACCGCCAGGCCATGCTGCGCGGCCACCATTTCGGCACAGATCCGGGCCCGGGAAAGGGGGCTGGTATAAACCGCCTTGAGGGGCAGCGCCGCCAGGGCGCCGGCCAGGGCCCGGGATTGTTCCAGGCCTTCCCGGCTTAAAGGGGCATCCAGCTGGCCCTGGTAGCGGGAAATGCGGTTCCATTCCGTTGCCCCGTGTCTAACCAGGATGATAAAGGTTTCCTTCAACTACCGGCCACCCCCTTGCCAAAGGGCCTCATGATACGGGATTACAGGTGTACCATTTTTACATCCAGCACCCCGTCAATCCTGGCAATCTCGGCCAGGGTTTCTTCGGGCACGGGTGCATCCACCGAAAGCATCATCACCGCCCGGCCGCCGATCTGTTTGCGCCCCACCTGCATGGCGGCAATGTTGATGTTATGCTCGCCGATAAGCAGTCCCACGGGACCGATGATGCGGGGCTTGTCGATGTGAGGCACATAAAGAATATAGCCTCTGGGAACGACGTCAATCCGGTAGCCGTCTACCATTACAATGCGCGGATCTTCCTTGCCAAAGAGCGTACCGGCCACGCTTTTTTCCACTTTATCCGAGTAAACCTTCACGGTAATCAGGCTCGTATAGCCTTCCGCCTCCCCGTCCACAGCCTGGAAAACCTGGATGCCGCGGTTCTTGGCCAGGACGGGGGCATTTACAAAGTTCACGGTTTGCTGCAGGATGGGATCCAGAAGCCCTTTGACCACGGCGGTGGTAATGGGGCTTACTTCCTGTTTGGCCAGTTCCCCGCTATAAATCACCTCTATCTTGCGGATGCGACCGGTAACCAGCTGGGCCTGCAGTTTGCCCAGTTTTTCCGCCAGCCCCAGGTAGGGACGCACGGCTGAAAGCACCTGCGGGTTGATGGAAGGAATGTTGACCGTGTTTTTCACCAGTTTCCCCCGCAGCGCCGCCACAATCTCTTCGGCAACATCCAGGGCCACGTGCAGTTGCGCCTCCCGGGTAGATGCTCCCAGGTGCGGAGTGGCGATGAAGTTAGGCAGGGAGAACAAGGGGCTATCAGTACAGGGTTCCTTTTCAAAAACGTCCAGGGCTGCCCCGGCCACTTTACCGGAAAGCATGGCCTGGTAAAGGGCGTCCTCGTCGATAATCCCGCCCCGGGCGCAGTTAATGATCCGCACCCCGTCCTTCATCATGGCAAAGGCCCGCTCATCAATCATGTGGTAAGATTCTTTGGTCTTCGGCAGGTGCACGGTAATAAAATCGGAGCGGCGGAACAGCTCTTCCAGGGACACCAGCTCCACGGCCAAAGTGGAAGCCTTTTCCTCGATGATATAGGGGTCGTAGGCTATAACGTTCATTTCCAGGGCCTGGGCCCTTTTGGCCACCGACGAGCCAATCCTTCCCAGGCCGATGATGCCCAGGGTCTTATCCCGTAGTTCTACACCCAAAAAGGCCTTCTTGTCCCAGACCCCTTCCTTCAGCCTGGCCACGGCCTGGGGAATATTGCGGGCCAGGGCCAGCATCATGGCAATGGTATGCTCCGTGGCGGCAATAGTATTGCCATCGGGAGCGTTGACCACCAGGATACCCCGGGTGGTGGCAGCCTCCAGGTCAATATTATCCACCCCTACGCCCGCACGGCCGATAACCTGGAGATTTACGCCGGCTTCGATAACCCGGCGGGTAACCCTGGTGGCGCTGCGCACGATCAAGGCGTCATATTCGGGAATGATCTCCACCAGCTCGTCTTCGGTCATCTTCCGGCCTATAACCACTTCTATATCTTCTTCCCGGCGCAGCGGCACCAGCCCTTCCTCCGCCACGCCGTCCATAACCAGTACTTTATACACTACAGATCCCTCCCCAGAAAGACTTCTTGCGCCGCCCGCACGCCCTTGCCCAGTTCCACCGGGTAACCCAGCCGGGCCAGGGCCATTTCCAGCCCGCTGATGGCAATGAGCACGTCCATCTTGCCGGCGTAACCCATATGGGCAATGCGGAAGATCTTTCCTTTGAGAATCCCCTGTCCCCCGGCAAAGGTGATGCCAAACTCCTCCTTCAGGACTTTGCGCAGATCGTCGGCTGCAATTCCCTCCGGACTGTGCACGGCGGTCACCGTGGGGGATGCGCAGTGATCCGCCGCCAGGAGCGACAGACCCAGAGCCCTGACAGCCGCCCGGGTAGCTTTGGCCAGCAGGAGATGGCGGCGGTAGACATTTTCCAGCCCCTCGGCCAGCATCATGTCCAGGGCCGCGTCCAGGCCGAAGAACAGGGCCACGTTGGGCGTGTAAGCTGTATTCCACTTGGCCAGGGCTTTTTTGGCCGCCGGGAGGCTGAAGTAAAAGCGCGGCGAACGGTTCTCCTCAATCACTGCCCAGGCCTTGGGGCTCACCCCAACCATGGCCAGGCCGGGGGGCAGCATCATGGCTTTTTGGGACGCGGTAACCAGAATGTCTACCTGCCATTCGTCCATCTTGATTTCAATGCCGCCCACGCCGCTGACCCCGTCCACCAGTAACAGGGCCGGGGTTTCGGCCACCAGGGCGCCGATACCGGCAATGTCATTGAGCACCCCGGTGGATGTTTCGTTCTGGGTCGCCAGGACGGCCTTATAACCGGGGTTCCGGGCCAGCTTTTCCTTGACCACCGCAAGGTCCACGGGGTTGCCCCAGCCGAAGTTCACTTCGTCCACTTCGGCCCCGTAGGCCCTGGCGATACTGGCGAACCTTTCCCCAAAGTTGCCGGTAATTAAAGCCAGCACCCGGTCTCCGGGGGAAATCACGTTGGCAACGGCTGTTTCCAGACCACCGGTACCGGAATTGGTCAGGATGAAAACTTCCTGGGAGGTCTGAAATACCTGCCGGATTTTCTCCTGAATGCGCCTGTGCAGCGCGGCAAAGTCTTCACTGCGGTGTCCGATCATGGGGCGGGACATAGCTGCCACTACTGATGGAGGTACAGGTGTCGGTCCTGGAATCATCAAGTATTGTTTTTCCTGCATGGCCTACCTCTCCCTTGACTTAAATTTTTCATAAAAAATTAAACCTCCCATCCCATGCTGGCCGAAACCAACAGGGACGAGAGGTTACTCCCGCGGTGCCACCCTATTTGACAGGCAAGATTGCTCCACTTACCTGCCCTCTCGAACGTGATAACGGGAACGCCCGTACCTGCCTACTGCTGTTTTCAGCAGGTCCCCTTCGGGGAGCTCTTTCACCAGACACCTTACCGGTTCGCAGCACCCACCGGCTCTCTGCAAAGGCCCTTCTGGCTACTCTACCCCTGCATCGGGTTTGCTACTTCTAGAACCTGTTTTACATAATACTACAAGCCACGGCTTTTGGCAACCCTTAATTAACCATTTCAGCCGTTTAACAAAACACTAACATTGATCCAGGAACATGCGGTGCAGGCGGGTATCATCGGTCAGTTCGGGGTGAAAGGCACAGGCTAGAAAGCAGCCCTGCCGGGCCAGCACAATTTTGTCGCCGTATCTGGCCAGCACTTCCACCCCCGGCCCCACGGATACAATATACGGGGCGCGGATAAAAACCGCCCGCAGGGGCTTTTCCCCCAGGGCAGGGACATCCAGATCCACCTCAAAGCTTTCCACCTGCCGGCCAAAGGCATTCCTTTCTACCGCCATATCCATCAGCCCCAGCCGGGGCTGGCCGGAACCTATAATCTCCCTCGCCAGCAAAATAAGGCCGGCACAGGTTCCGAAAACAGGCATTCCCTGCAGGGCCTTTTGGCGGATTGGTTCAAATAAATGAAAATCATGAAGCAGTTTGCCCATGGTGGTGCTTTCGCCACCAGGGATGATCAAACCATTGATTCCATCCAGTTGCTCCGGTTTGCGCACCTGGCGGGACTCCACCCCCAGGGCGGCAAGCATTTCCTGGTGTTCCCGGAAAGCTCCTTGCAGGGCCAGTACTCCAATTACCATGGTAAATAAACTTCCTTCCCTTGTTACTTAATTACCAGCCGCGTTCCTGCATCCTCTGTTCGGGAGCAATGGTAGCGATCTCCAGTCCGGGCATGGCTTCGCCAAGATCCTTGGACACCTCGGCCAGGACCTGCGGGTCGTTGTAGTGGGTGGTAGCCGCCACAATGGCCCGCGCCCGGGCCGCTGGGTTCTTGGATTTGAATATACCCGAACCTACAAAAATGCCATCAGCGCCCAGTTGCATCATCAGGGCGGCGTCGGCCGGGGTGGCGATACCGCCGGCAGCAAAGTTCACCACCGGCAGGCGGCCCTGCTCGGCCACCTGCAGCAACAGCTCATAGGGGGCACCCATCTCCTTGGCCAGGGCCATTAGTTCCTCCCGGGGCATGTTTTGCACCCGGCGAATTTCGGCCATCATCATGCGCATGTGGCGCACGGCCTCCACCACGTTGCCGGTGCCCGGCTCCCCTTTGGTCCGGATCATCGCGGCGCCTTCAGCAATGCGCCGCAGGGCTTCACCCAGGTTGCGGGCACCGCAGACAAAAGGCACCTTGAACTTGTGCTTGTCAATGTGATGATGCTCGTCCGCCGGGGTAAGCACTTCACTTTCATCTATGTAATCCACACCCAATTGTTCTAAAATCTGTGCCTCCACAAAGTGACCGATGCGCACCTTCGCCATTACCGGAATGGTAACGGCATCCATGATGCGTAAAATGACCGTCGGGTCAGCCATGCGGGCCACACCGCCGGCTGCCCGGATATCGGCAGGTACCCGCTCCAGAGCCATTACGGCGCAGGCACCGGCTTCTTCGGCGATCTTAGCCTGTTCCGGTGTGGTAACGTCCATAATCACGCCGCCTTTAAGCATTTCCGCCAGGCCTTTTTTCACGGTCCAGGTTCCCTTCTCCGCCACGTCCGCTTCCCCCAATCGCCTCTTTTCAGTTTTTTACTCCACTATTTTAACTGACTTTTGTTTTAAAGACAAGTAGAGCAGGGGTGCATAAAAAGCAAAAACCCCGGACGAGCCGTTAAATGCACTAAGGTAAGGGGTAGACCTTATAGTATTCTAAAAAAGGGTTTATCCCTGTTTTTATTCTTAAAAAATTAGTTAAATATATTATAATTAAGATAGTATCTGTAGTATAGTATAGAAAGCATTGCTTCCAATGGTGGTGCGTTCCAGTGAGGGTAGAAACAGTTACAACTCCCAACGGGAAAACCCGGTACCTGCTGGTTGATTCGGACGGTGAACCCGTCCTCCCCGTCATGCGGTTCATCAAGTTCAAGGACAACAGCGGGGCCGCCCGGAGCAGCCTCCGCGCCTACTGCCAGCACCTGAAA
>NZ_FQZM01000063.1 GCF_900142025.1 Desulfofundulus thermosubterraneus DSM 16057
CCTTGATGAAAAGGTCGCATTTTTCCCGGAACAGGTGATAAAAGTTGTCTTCCCCGAACATCCGGGACAAGATCAGGTCCGGATGATAGAAGGAGAGTTGCTCTTCTTTTGATGGCCTGTACATGAGGTTTTCCTCCCCGGGTAGAAGTCATCAGCCATAGTTGGATATTCGACGTTTTCAGCTGTTTCCCTGGCGGGGAGGGTAGTTTTTATTGATTATCCCTGTTTTTAGTCATTTTACATGTGATCATAATGAGTTGCTGTGGAAGACCATTTTCATCCATGGCAGGGAGTAGCATTTTCCCTGGGCTATGTTAATATCTGCCATTTAGCTGGGGGTTTTGCGACTGTATCTAATTAAACAAAGAAAAACCCCCTTTCGCAAATTGGCCTGCAAAGGGAGTTTTTCTATGAAGGTGGTGGGGAATTTAAGTGAAATTCCTGCAGTTTTTTAAAGGGATGGGGGCTAAAAGGCCTTAGGAAACTGAAAAAGCTCAAGCGGAAGTGGCTGTAGCAGCCGGGGTCCAGCAGTCTTGAGCCGGACCGGATCCCCACAGAACCCTGCTCAAGAAATCCCTGGTGCGGCTCTTTTGTGGCCGGCTGAAAACCTGGGCCGGCTCACCTTCTTCCACAATGCGTCCCTCATCCATAAAGATCACCCGGTCTGCCACCTCCCGGGCAAAGCCCATTTCGTGGGTGACCACGATCATGGTCATGCCTTCCCCGGCCAGCTGTTTCATTACCGCCAGCACTTCCCCCACCAGCTCCGGGTCCAGGGCTGAAGTGGGCTCATCAAAAAGCATCAACCGGGGGTGCATGGCCAGGGCACGGGCAATGGCCACCCTCTGCTGCTGCCCGCCGGAAAGCTGACAGGGATAGGCGTCCACCTTATCGGCCAGCCCCACCTTGTGTAAGAGGGCCAGTGCTTCTTCTATGGCTTTTTCCCTGGGCACCTTTTTCACCATAACCGGTGCTTCGATAATATTTTCCAGCACGTTCATATGAGGAAAAAGGTTGAAATGCTGGAAGACCATGCCTACCTCCCGGCGCAAAAGATTGAGATCATCCCGCCGGGGGTCGATCACTTTCCCGTCAAATATAACCTGGCCCTGTTCTGGTACTTCCAGGAAATTTAAACAGCGCAGCAGCGTGCTTTTGCCGGAGCCGCTGGCCCCGATCACCACCGCCACCTCCCCCTCCCGCACCTCCAGGTTGACGTCCTTGAGGGCATGCAGGCGACCAAACCACTTATTGAGATTGCGCACCTTGACCAGGCTCATTTTCCCTTCCCCCTTAGCTTTCTATTTTCAAGCGGCGTTCCAGGCGGTTGACCAGGAAGGTAAAGAGAACAACCAGGGCCAGGTAATACAGGCCGGCGATGGTGTAAAATTGCAGCTCCGCAAAGTGGGTGGAAGCCAATTGCATGGAAACACCAAACAACTCTTTCATGGTTACGAAGGCGGCCAGTGATGAATCCTTCAAACCGATAATAAACTGGTTGCCCAAGGGAGGTACGACCCGCTTAAAGGCCTGGGGTAAAATAATGCGGCGCATGGCCAGGCCGTAGCTCATGCCCAGGGAACGGGCGGCCTCCATTTGTCCGCGGTCAATGGATTGAATACCGCCGCGAAAGATCTCCGCAATGTAAGCGCCGTTATGCACGGCCAGGGCGATGGCCGCCGACCAGAAGCTGCCAAAGTCCACAATGGTAGCCAGGCCAAAATAAATGGCAAAGAGCTGTACAATAAGGGGTGTGCCGCGAATGACGGTAATATACGTGTCGGCGATACAACGCCAGAATCTGCGCCCGGATATTTTCATGAGGGCAAACACCAGTCCAATAACCATGCCCATGGCCAGGGCGGTAGCGGTGAGTTCCACCGTAACCGCCGCCGCCCGGATAAAAAAGGGTATGGAAGTTACCAGGTAATGTAAGAAGTCCATTTCGCGTCCTCCCCGTAAAATGATGCCTATCCGGGCACGGCACCGGACCTAAAACAAACTGACGCTGCTCCTTAAAGGGCGACCGACGCCCCGTTTTATTACTGGTTTTGCGACAGTACCTAGTTACTAATATCGGTGCCGAAGTATTTTTTGCTGATGGCCAGGTAGGTCCCGTCGGCCTTGATTTCTTCCAGGGCTTGATTTACCTTTTCCCTAAGCGGGTCACCCTTGCGAAAGGCTATGCCCACATTTTCAACAAAAAGCAGGCCCCCCACCGGCTTGATGTCCAGCTTTTGCTCGCGAGCAGCAATGGTCCCCACAAACCGGTCGGTAATTACCGCCTCCACCCTCCCCCGGGCCAGATCCTGCAGGGCGGTCACATCACTGGTGTAGTTCTTGATGTTTTTGGTATATTTCCGGGCCTCCTGGTCGTAAACACTGGAGATCAGCACACCCACGGGCGTGTTGTCTTTTATGTCCCGGATATCCTTGATGTTAGAATTTTTACGTACAAAGAGTTGGGGGCCGGAAACATAATAGGGATCGGAAAAATCCACCTGCTTTTGCCTTTCCGGCGTGATGGTCATACTGCCCAGGATGGCATCGTACTTTTTCGCTTTCAAGCCGCTGATCAATCCTTCCCAAGGGGTAGCAATGGGCACGGGCTTCATACCCATCTTTTCGGCCAGCGCACGGCCAATTTCCACGTCGAACCCGGTGAGCTGGTTGTTTTCGTCGAAGTAGTTAAAAGGACGGTACTGCCCCGACATGGCGTAGGTAAAGGTAGGCTCCTGTTCCGTGCCACCCCTGGGACTGCAGCCGGCCAGGATGGCCAGCGCAAAGACAAAACCCAACAACAAAGAAAACCCCTTATTTTTTCCCACTTTAAGTCCTCCTTTTTTCATCCAATTCCTACTCCACCGGCCTGACCCAGATATTCATGTTTTCAAACCCGCCATCAATGTGGCAGTTGTTGATGAGCGTGCCCCGGAAGACATAACCCAGGCGGTGAAGGACCAGGTTCATTCCGTAAGACGAGGCCCGGGCCAGGCTGTAAAGACAGTGAATATTGCGTTTAAGGCATCCTTTTTCAATGTGCCAAAGCAAAAGGCTGTTCAAACCCACACCCCGGTAGGCGGGATCGGTGGCACAGTTGGTTAGTTCGGCCCTGCGGTGCTCCCATTGAATTTCGGCTGCCGCCACGCTCGCCAACCGGTCACCGTGATAAACAACCATGAAAAGATCTCCCTTTTTCATGGAGCAGGCCAGGTAAAAGGGATCACATACCGGCGTGGGGTAGCTGCGAAAAACCTTTTTGAACAACCTGGCCATGGGAATCAGGTCATCCCCTCCTGCCTGGCGCAGGGTGAATCCGGGCGGCAAACTACCCCGCCAGCCCTTTTTGCAGGCCAGTATCTCCTGCAGCGTTTTTCGTTCCTGGTTTAAAGCCCTGGAATCTCTCCGTTCTGCCCGGGGGAACGCGGCCAGGAAATAGGCATTCTCCCCTTGAAAATAACCATCGATCATGCCTTCCATATGAAACCCGCCGCCCTGGATTTTGAGCAAATCCCCGGATTTGACCGGAAAGATAATTTTACCCATACCCCACCTTAAAGCCAGTTTCTTGAGAAAGCTGCGCAGTGCTGCCGGATTCCCCGCCTCATAATCAGTTACCCAGATCCGTTCGCTGGTTTGGTCCAAACGGACCGACACCCAAAAATCCTGTCCATAATGCCTGACTACCCGGTCACCCAAGTCAAGTACCCCCTTTGACCTGGGCCACCCTGCTCTCCTTGTTTGCCTGGAAGGTAACCGCCTTTCCCTGTAATAATCCGGCTACTCCCGCGCCCTTGCCGGCATATTTCTTTTCCTCCCAGGCAGGTTCCGTGTAAACGTGGATGTTTCCCTCAAAGTTGCGCAGGACTACCTTCCCCTGCCCCTGGGACAAGACGTAGTTCGGCCCCAGGGGTATTTTGCCACCTCCTCCCGGCGCGTCAATGACAAAGGTGGGGACGGCCAGCCCGCTGGTATGACCGCGCAGACTTTCAATAATTTCTATCCCGGTGTTTACCGGCGTGCGGAAATGACCTATTCCTTCGGAGAGATCGCACTGGTACAGGTAATAGGGGCGCACCCTGATTTGCAGTAACTTATGCACCAATTGGAGCATGACGTCCGGCCGATCGTTTACCCCCCGTAAAAGTACCGACTGGTTGCCCAGGGGAATACCGGCACCGGCCAGGCGGGCACAGGCACTGGCTGCCTGGGGGGTAACTTCGCGGGGGTGATTGAAATGGGTATTAATCCACAGAGGGTGATATTTTTCCAGCATGGCACAGAGTTCCGAAGTTATGCGCTGGGGCAGAACCACGGGAGCGCGGGTGCCAATGCGGATGATTTCCACGTGGTGAATGGCCCGCAATTTGCGCAGAATGTATTCCAGTTGCTCATCCGTTAAGGTGAGAGGGTCCCCACCGGAAATCACCACGTCTCGAACGCGCGGATTGTTTTGGATATAGGCAATGGCCCTGTCCAGGTGGGATTTGGGCAAGGCCCGGTCCCGCTGGCCGGCCAACCGCCGGCGGGTACAGTGCCGGCAGTACATAAAACAACAATCGGTGACCAAAAGGAGCACCCGGTCGGGATAACGGTGCGTCAGTCCGGGCACCGGTGAATCGACTTCCTCATGCAGGGGGTCGCGCATATCCCCGGGCACTCTTTGCAGTTCTTCGGGTTGCGGTACGGCCTGGAGCCGTATGGGGCACTTATAATCGACCGGATCCATTAAGCCGGCATAGTAGGGCGTTATGGCCATGCGAAATTTTTTCAGGCAGGCTGCAATGTCCTTCATTTCACCGGCAGTAAGTTTAATAAACCGGGTCAGCTCATCCACGGTGGTAATGCGATGCTCCAGGTGCCAGTGCCAGTCGTTCCATTCCTCTTCAGTTACCTGCCACCTTTCCCGTAACTTTAACTGGTTATTCATTAGACCACTCCCAACTATTCTAAAAGATACCTGACAACTTTCAGTTATTATATAAGTTGCCGTGTTTCCCCTATTATAACACACATAATTGCAAGGCAAACAGTTCAATAATCTACCCATTTTTCCCGTCAGGCTGGAAATGGCTTGATTAACAAGCCATATCCGTAAGATGCTTTTAAAAACACAAAAATCCGGCAACCATCTGGTCACCGGATTCAAGTCATTACATTTGCAGGCCGTAAAAATAGTATGCTCGTGGTTCAGAAAGGAACAGTATTATCCTGAGCTAACGTGTAGCACCGGTAAGGGGCAACCGGGCTGCAACCCACCGGCGCGCCAAGAGTCACTAAGAGAAGAAATAAGGATCCTCTTCCGCATCGCTAAGCAAGCACTCTACGGCCAGACCTTTTTCCCGGCAGGTACGGAGCAAATATTCCTGCAGAGCCGGCAGGATTACCCTTTCGGTACCAAAGTGACCGGCATCCACAAAAGCCAACCCCGCCGCAAGCATATCCCGGGCGGTATGATAACCCACGTCTCCAGTCACGAAAACATCTGCATTGAGCGCTAGGGCCCTGGGCCAGAGCTCGCCGCCGGAGCCGCCACACAGAGCCACCCGCTTAACCGGGCGACCTTTTTCTCCCCCCCAGCGTACCGCGGGCAATTCGAGTTCTTCTTTCACGAAAGCAACAAATTCCTCCAGGGTCAACGCTTTCAGCAACATACCTATCCTCCCCAGGCCAATGGAAGGGGTGACCTGGTTCGCCAGGGGATAGAGATCGTAGGCCACCTCCTCATAGGGATGGGCCTCCAGCATGGCCCGCACCACCCGCTCCACCAGCCTCCGGGGGACAATGGTTTCCAACCGGACCTCCCTTACCTGCTCAAGACGGCCCTGCCGGCCGATATAGGGATTGGTCCCTTCCAGGGGCCTGAACGTACCTGTTCCCTCCACCCCAAAGGTACAGTCACTGTAATTGCCAATCCACCCGGCCCCGGCTGCCCCGATGGCCGAGCGCACCGCATCCACATGACCCAGGGGCACAAAAACCACCAGTTTTAAGTATTGTTCCTTTCCGGGAGTCAGTACCTGGATATCCTGCAACCCCAAGCGCCGGGCGAGGAAGTCATTTACCCCGCCGCGACAGCGGTCCAGATTGGTATGGGCGGCATAAACGGAAACACCGGCCCGGATGAGCCCGGTCACCAGTACCCCACCGGGCCGGTCCATACGGATTTGCTTAAATTCTTTAAAGAAAAGGGGGTGGTGGGTCACAATCAGCTGAACATCCCTTTCCAGAGCTTCCCGGCATACCGCTTCATTTACGTCCAGGCAGAGCAGTATGCGACGGACGGGAGCACCCGGATCCCCCAGCTGCCAGCCGGGGTTATCCCATGGTTCCGCCAGCTCCAGGGGAGCCATCTCCTCAATGATGGCGGCAATGTCTGCACCGGTTACTGCCATTCTTTTAACACCTCCTGAATGCGGGCCATTTTATCCGAAATTTCAAGAGCCTTTTCCTCAGCCCGGGGACTACGACTGTGAACCAGGGCTTTCAGGACACGCTGGTACTCTGCCATTAATTTGCTCAGGTAGGCGGGAAGGAGCGGGTGTTTCTTTTCCACCAGGCGCGGGCCGATCTCCAGCAAAAAAGGATCTGAAACCTTTTCCCTGCCTGGCTCGGCCACCAAAATAACATATAAATGCCCGTCCTCCACGACCAGCGTTTCATCTAGAAGACGCCAGCCCTCTTCCACCAACCACAACCGCAGGTCCCCCGCATCCACCATGGGCTGCAGGATCAGCCGCCTGACGGCGGCCAGCACCTCCGGGGCAGCGGCCAGAATCTGCCGGATGGTGTTTCCCCCCAGGCCGGCCAGCACAATCACTTGCGCTTCCCCGGGTAAAAGGGGGCGCAGACCGTCACCCTGGCGCACATCAATTTTACCGTCCAGGCCCTGCAGGTGAACCGCCGTACGGGCGCTGCGGTAAGGACCGGCATTTAACTCAGTAGCCACCGCTTTGGGACAGATACCCTTCGCCACCAGATAGATGGGCAACAGGGCGTGATCGGTCCCGATATCCGCCACCACCGTCCCGGGCGGTACATAGGTCGCAATGGCTTTTAGACGCTTGGCCAGGCGCAATAAAGAATTCCTCCAACTTTTCATTGTGCCGCGGTAATTATTGTAACACTTGCCAGTACCCAGTTGCAAGAAATGGGACCCCAGAACTTACTAGTTACGGCAACAACCGGGGTTAGGGGAAGCTCTACCCCGGCAAGCAAAACCCATTCAAGTGAACTGGCAAGTTCCCGAATTTTTCGGAGCTGTGAACAGTAAACATTAAGTTCCCCGTTCCCATTAGTCGATATTACCATTCGACCTTTGATGTTAGCCGTTTAGATATAAAAATCAACCATTGGCCGCCTAATTATTGCTGTTTTCACAATTTTATGTGAGTTTTGAATTAAAAATAATGAAATGGTGTTACATATAGTGTAACGATTAATAAACGACGGAGGAATAGTATTTGAGCAATGAAAATCATAGGTGCCTTAGAAAAGGCCTTGCTTATCCTGGATAAATTCAGCTTCGAAAAACCGGAGTGGAGTCTCGCGGAACTGACCAGGGAACTAGGCTGGTCCAAACCGACTGTTTTACGTTTGCTCAATACTCTAGAGAAATACGGATTTGTCAACAAAAACAGTACAACCAAAAAATACCATCTGGGGCTGCGTCTTTTCGACCTGGGCAGTATTGTCGCCGGCCAGATGGATGTACGCGCTATAGCTTTACCCGTGATGCGCAAGATAAGGGACAAAATCAACGAGGCGGTTTACCTGAACGTTATTTTGGAAAAGGAAAGAGTTTGCGTTGAATTTCTGGATTGCTCCCACACCCTGAAAGCTTCGGTGAATATCGGCCAGCGTTCACCCCTTTACGTAGGGGCTTCGGCACTGGTGCTGCTGGCTTTTCACGAGGACAGGGAAAGAATTATCAGGGAATTGGAGCTTAAGCCTTTTACTCCCACCACAATTACGGACGTGGAAACACTTTTCCACCGGCTGGAGGAAATCCGGCAGGCAGGTTACGCCATCAGCTGGGGTGAACGTAACATGGGCCTGGTGGCCATCAGCGCACCCGTCTTTGACCGTCACGGCAAGATTGCCGCCAGCCTGTCCATCGGCCTTCCCGAAGTCCGCGCCCAGAAAGAGAAGCTTGAACTCTGCATTAAGTTGTTACAATGGGGGGGTGGGGAAATTTCCAGCCAATTGGGTCATCAGGCCTGTAAATTAGATTGATTTTACGAGGTGGTAACTAAAATGAATAATTTTATCAATGCTTTGGACAAGGTTATTGGCTTAATTGAAAAAATCTGCATGGCAGGCAGCGTGCTCAGCGTTGTTCTGATGATGCTGCTTGTTACCGCCGACGTAACGGGAAGAAAGCTTTTTAACCACCCCATACCGGGGAGCGTGGAAATAAATGAAGAATATCTTATGGTTTCAATTGTCTACCTGTCCATGAGTTACGTTTACGTTCAGGGAGGGCATGTAAGGGTCACCCTGTTCCGGCGCTTTTTACCCGGCCCTTTTTTAAAATTGATCGATCCCTGTTTAAACATCTTCGGTCTTTTTTTCTTTTCCCTGATAACCTTTTTCGGCTGGGAGAAGACCTTGACGGCTATGCAATTCGGTGAAACCAGCAGTTGTATTTTGGCCTATCCCCTGGCTCCCGCATACTTCCTGCTAACCTTGGGAGCGGCCCTTTTATGTTTGAGGATTGCCGAATCCATCTTTTTACCGGCAAAAATCAAGTGGGAGGAGCATTAAGCAGTGATAGCCGGAGCGATACTCATTTTTATGCTTGTGCTGCTTGTCCTGGGGATGCCCGTAGGTTTTGCCATGGGAGTTGCCGGGATGATTGGTCTATACCTGGAAGGAGGACCGGGTGCCATAGCCTCCATTTTAAGCAACGCCCCCTACCGTTCGGCAGCCAACTTCGCTTTGAGCACGGTACCCATGTTCATTTTCATGGCCGAGATCGTCTCCCGGGCCAATATCGTACAGGAGGTCTTCGTTGCCGCCCGGAGATGGCTGGGAAAAATCCCGGGCGGCCTGGCCATAGCCACCGTTATTGCCTCTGCAGGCATGGGAGCCATGTCCGGTTCCAGCACCGCTGCCGCCGCCTGCATGTCTTCCATAGCCGTTCCCGAAATGCGCCGGGCCGGTTACAACCTGGAGGTAGCAACCGGCGTGGTAACAGTGGCCGGCACGCTGGCCATCATGATCCCCCCCAGTATCCCCCTGGTTATTTACGGCCTGGTCACCGAAACTTCCATCGGCAAGCTGCTCATTGCCGGCATTGTGCCAGGCATAATGACCGCCCTGGTCTACTCCGCCGGGATCTTGCTGTGGAACAAGCTAAGGCCAGGAGTTATGCCCGCCGGCCAGGCATACAGTTACAGAGAAAAGTTGGCCTCCTTGAAGCCTTTATGGGCTTTTCTCATCCTGGGTTCAGTGGTGATAATAACCCTATACACAGGTATCGGAACACCAACAGAAGCAGCAGCCATAGGGGCCTTTGGCGCAGCCGTTATCGCCCTGACAACCCGGCGCATTGATTTAAAGGGACTTTACAATGCTGCCCTCCAGACAGCCAAAATCACCACCATGATTTTCACCATCATTATCGGCGCCATGGTCGTGGGATATTTCTTCACCCTCACCCAGACCGCCCAAAACTTAATTGCTTTCATCGGTACTCTATCCATCCCCCACTGGTTCATCATAGGTTTGCTGGTAATCCTGTATCTGATCCTGGGGTGTATGATGGACCAGATTGCCATCTTACTGCTGACCCTGCCGTTAACCTTCCCCCTGGTCGTTTCCATGGGTTACGACCCCATCTGGTTCGGCGTGATCGTTACCAAGTTGGCGGAAGTTGGCCTGGTGACACCGCCGGTGGGTATGAATGCCTACGTGGTCAGCGCCACCATCCGGGTGCCGCTGGAACAGGTATTTAAAGGTACAGGAGTGATGCTTATGTTTGAGTTCATCACCCTCTGCTTACTCCTGGCCTTTCCCATTATTACCACCTGGATACCTTCTTTGATGAAGTAGGAGGTGAGAGCTTGAAGGGTATATGAAGTCAGGATCCGGTATTTAAGAAGTGATTGGTTTACTGAAAATTAAAAAAGGAGGGGCATCACCCTAATGAAAAAGCTGGCATACCTGCTCTGTGTAACCGTTCTCTCTCTTGCCCTGGCCGGCTGCGGCGGCCAGAAAACCGCTAAGGGTACCGGGGAGCAGCAAAGTACCTACACCTTGAAGATGTCCGATTACTATCCCGTTACCCATATCGCCTCCCGGGACCTGGCCAAATTCTTCATTGACCAGGTGGAGAAGCAAACAAGCGGCCGGGTGAAGATAGAGTATTACCCGGCAGAACAACTGGGCAAGCTCAAAGACCAGCTTAACCTGGCCAGCCAAGGTGTGGTAGATATCGCCATTGCCCCGGCCTCTTTCCTGGCCGGCCAGCTACCCCTGAACACGGTCATGATCCTGCCCGAGTGGACCAAGGCCTCCGAGGGCAGCGCTATTTACGACAAACTAGCCAGGGGAGTCCTTATGGAGGAGTTTCAAAAATACGGCGTAAGGCCCATTTTTATGTATACCTTCCCGCAATATAACGTGGGAACGGTTAAAAAGCCCATTAATTCCCCGGAAGACCTTAAGGGGCTCAAGCTCAAAACTTCGGGCGGTCTGTTTGACAAGATCGCCGCCCGTTACGGCGTAACCCCGGTGGTGGTTCCCTCGCCGGAGATTTACGAGTCAACACAACGCGGGGTGGTGGAAGGCAATATTCTCAATATTATCAGTGCCAAATCCTACAAGGTTGACGAGCTGGAAAAATACCATACCTTCGGGCTGGCCCTGGGCGGCTACCCCGTAGCCTACGTAATTAACGAGAATTCCTGGAAGAAGATGCCGGAAGATATTCAGAAGGCCATCCTGCAGGCGGGAGAAGAAGCTTCCAAACATGCCGGGCAGGTGTTTGACCAGGAGGAGCAAAAATATATAAAAGACTTTGAACAAAAGGGGATAAAGATCCATTACATCACAGCGGAAGAAAAAGCCAAATGGTTGGCGCCTTTAAAGGGCATTGAGCAGGAATGGATTGACGAAATGGAAAAGAAAGGCCTGCCGGGCAAGAAGGTTTATGAGGAATTCCACAAGCTCTGCCAGGAGATAGTAAAATAGCCTTTCAGGCTGAAAAAGGGCGTTTTGCCTCCCGGGACCTGCCGGTACCACGGTAAATGCTAACATCCTTGGAAATGAAACAGCATAAAGGAGAGGGCCTTCCAGAAGGAAGGCTCTCTCCTTTACCCCCGGAGTTTCCTACCCCAAAGTTAGAATTACCGTATCGGGATTGACCACATCGCCCGGGTTGGCCTTAATCTCTTTGACTACACCGCTGGCCGGGGCGTAAATTTTAACGTACATTTTCATGGCCTCGATGGTAGCCACGGGATCGTTTTCCTTTACCTGATCGCCTACTTTAACATCGACCGAAATAAGTTTGCCAACCATAGGAGAGTTGACGGGAACACTCATGGAACAAAACCTCCTGTGTAATTAGATTCTGTCGCTTTACCGGTAAGATTAGCTGTTTAACACTCTTATTCCTTCCCGAGGAGCTTTTTGAACTCCTGAGTAAGCAGGGGCACCACCTCAAAGAGGTCACCCACAATCCCGTAATCGGCCACCTTGAAAATATTGGCTTCCGGGTCCTTGTTGATGGCCACAATCACCTTGGAGGAACCCATTCCCGCCAGGTGCTGGATGGCCCCCGAAATGCCGCAGGCAATGTACAGCTGCGGGGATACGGTCTTACCAGTCTGACCCACCTGCATGCTGTGCGGCGCATAACCCGCATCCACAGCCGCCCGGGAGGCTCCCACCGCCGCCCCCAGCACATCCGCTAATTCTTCCAGTATCTTGAAGTTCTCCGCCGATTTCATCCCCCGCCCCCCGGAAACAATGATGTCCGCTTC
>NZ_FQZM01000027.1:0-4859 GCF_900142025.1 Desulfofundulus thermosubterraneus DSM 16057
CTGCCGTGGTAGAATCTCTGGTTCTGGTGGCTATGCTGACCCTGGTTGTAAGCCACCGGCTGCTTAACCACATGCGGTTGCTGGCTCCGGAGAAAAGCGCTCGCTTTACTCCTTTGCGCTGGGCCGAGTCGTTTTACTCTATTGCGCCGGTTATAATGACTCGTGTACTCAAGTTTATCGGAATTGACGAAGATCCTCTCCTGCTCATAATTTACTTCATGGCTGAGGGCGTTGATCCCAATGTCAACAGAGAACGCCTGTTGTCACCCTGGGTAAAAGCGGTTAATTCCCAGGTATTAGATGGTATTGAGTAGGATTTATGGTAAACCGATCACGCATGCGGCGTTCTTAAACTATTACCTCAATATGGAATCTACTCAGAATCGACTTAAGTTATTGGCTACAAGAGGAGTTAGTCAATCAAACATCAGTGCAACCAAGCTGAAAGGTTTTTTGATACCCATCCCCCCCATCTCTGAACAGAAACAAATAGCCAATTTTCTTACGTTAATGGATCAGAAAATAAATGTAGAAGAAACCCGTAAATCCACCCTCCAATCCCTCTTCCAAACCATGCTCCACCTGCTCATGACCGGCAAGGTCCGGGTGAAAGACCTGGAGGTGAATCTGGATGCCCCTGGGCGGTGAAAAGGCTACAGTACAGAATCCCTTCATCCGCTACGCCACTGAAACGGGCTGGCAGTATGTCGCCCCCTCTGAGCTGGAGCTCCGGCGCGGCGGCATGGGCGGGTTGGTGGTCCGGGATGTCTTTATTAGCCAGCTCCAAAAATTAAACCCCGGCGTAGTGGATCACCTGCGTGCCGAAGAGGTATTAAAGCGGCTGGAGCGCGTGCCGCCCACCATTGAAGGGAACCTCCAGGCCTGGGAATACTTGAAGGGCCTCCGTTCGGTCTATGTAGAAACAGAAAAAAGGGAGCGCAACATCCGCCTTTTGGACCTGGACAACTGGCGGGCTAATATTTTTCAGGTTTCCGACGAGTTTACCTATACCAATGGCACCTATACCATCCGGGCCGATATTGTCTTTTTAATTAACGGCATCCCGGTGCTGGTGGTGGAAACAAAGTCCACCAGCGAGATCGAGGGGATCGCCAAAGCCCTGGACCAGTTGCGCCGTTATCACCAACAGGCCCCGGAATTCATGGCCCTGCTGCAGGTATGTAACCTCACCCACCTTGTCCGCTTCTACTATGGAGTCACCTGGAGCTTAAGCCGCAAAAACCTTTTCAACTGGCGGGACGAGAACCAGAGCCAGGATTTTGAGTCCCTGGTGAAAAACTTCATCCATCCCCAGCGGGTTTTGCGGGTATTGACGGACTTTATCATGTTTACCCGCAAGGATGACGTTTTGAGCAAGGTTATTCTGCGCCCGCACCAGATGCGGGCCGTTGGCCGGGTGCTTAATCGTGCCGCCGACCCGGCCAAAAGGCGGGGGCTGGTCTGGCACACCCAGGGTTCGGGCAAGACCTACACCATGATCACCATTGCCAGGAAGCTCATTGAAGATCCCCGCTTTGATAACCCCACGGTGCTCATGCTGGTGGATCGCAACGAGCTGGAACAGCAGCTTTTCAGCAATCTCTCCGCCTGCGGCCTTGGTGCGGTGGAGGTGGCCAGGAGTAAAAACCATTTAAAAGAACTTTTGGCTTCCGACCGGCGGGGTTTGATCGTGAGCATGATCCATAAATTCGACAACATGCCGGCGGACGTTAACCGGCGTTCAAATATTTTTGTGCTGGTGGATGAGGCCCACCGTACCACTGGCGGCGACCTGGGCAATTACCTGATGGGCGCCCTGCCCAATGCCACCTACATTGGTTTTACCGGCACTCCCATTGACCGCACGGCCCACGGTAAGGGCACCTTTAAAGTATTTGGCTGTGAAGATCCCCAGGGCTACCTGGATAAGTACAGCATCGCTGAATCCATAGAGGACCGTACGACGGTGCCCCTGCATTACGCCCTGGCCCCCAATGACCTGCGGGTGGACCGGGAAACTCTGGAGGAGGAATTTTTAAATCTGGCCGCGGCCGAAGGGGTCAGTGACGTTGAGGAACTGAATAAAGTTTTAGAAAAAGCCGTTACCTTAAGGAATATGCTCAAGAACCGGGAGCGCATAGACCGGATCGCTGCCTACGTGGCCCGGCATTACCGGGAATATGTGGAGCCGCTGGGTTATAAAGCTTTTTTAGTGGGAGTGGACCGGGAAGCCTGTGTTCTGTATAAAGAGGCCCTGGACAAATACCTGCCGCCTGAATATTCGTCTGTGGTGATCAGCCGGGGGCATAATGATGAAGCTCACCTGGCCCGTTATCATCTTTCCGACGACGAAGAAAAGAAAATCCGTAAGGCCTTTGCCGAGCCGGAATCATTACCCAAAATTCTCATTGTAACTGAGAAGTTACTTACCGGTTACGATGCCCCGGTGCTGTATTGCATGTACCTGGATAAGCCCATGCGGGACCATGTGCTGCTGCAGGCCATTGCCCGGGTCAACCGGCCCTATGAAGATAAAGATGGTCACCAGAAGCCGGCCGGCTTTGTCCTGGACTTTGTGGGTATCTTTGAAAACCTGGAGAAAGCTCTGGCCTTTGATTCCCGCGACGTGGAAGGGACCATCCAGCACCTTGACCTGTTAAAAGAACGTTTTGCGGAGATGATGGCCGCAGCTAGAAGGGATTACCTGTCCATTATTGAAAATTACAGTTATGATAAAGCAGCAGACAGAGCCCTGGAACATTTCCGGGGTCAAGAAGAAAAACAGAAATACTACAGTTTCTTTAAGGAACTGGCCAACCTTTATGAAATTCTCTCTCCCGATCCGTTTCTCCGGGAATACCTGGATGACTATGATCAGCTGGCCAGATTATACCGATTGCTTCGGTCGACGGAGACAGTTCCTTTAGACAAGGAGCTGATGCGGAAAACAGCCCGGCTCGTGCAGGAACATACCCTGCCGGGGGCAATTAAAGATGCGGTGGACATATATGAAATTACCGAGCACACCCTGGAGAAGCTGGCCGAAGACACCGCTCCCTATACGGTCAAGGTTTTTAACCTGCTAAAAAGCATCACCGAGGCGGTCGCAGAAAGAGCTAAGCAGGCGCCTTACCTCCTTTCCATCGGGGAGATGGCCGAAAGAATCGCCCAGGCCTACCAGGAGCGGCAGTTAAATACCCAGGAAGCGCTGAAGCGCCTGCAGGAATTGATTGATGAATTTATGGCGGCGGAAAAAGAGCGGGTTGAAAAAATGATGGCTCCGGAACCTTATGCCGTTTACTGGCTTTTAAAGCGGCAAAAGGTTAATGGAGCTGAACGGGTAGCCAGGAATATGGCCCGGGCCTTTGAACGTTATCCCTATTGGCAGAGCAGCGAAACCCAGGAACGGCAGATACGTTTGGAATTATATAAAAACCTCAAAGCAGCAGCCGTTAAGGAAATAAAAAATTTGGTAGACCAAATATTAAGCCTGTTAAAGGGGGCTGGACGATGAGTCTGGCGTTAGGCCATAACTTATTCGGCAGGCAACAGGGGCCTTCAACTGATAATCCGGCGTACGTTGCCGTAAAAGATCCCTTTGGGAAGCTAATGGAGCGCGGCGATGTATCCTATGATTCGATGAATTCTCTTGCCTCCCTGGATGAGCTTGAGGAAGCGATCCCGGAAGCGGTATTCCGGGCGGAAGTAGACGCCTGGGCCAGGCGGATCGGTGTGGAACCCAAACAGGTCCAGCTCCGGGCGATGAAAAAGAAATGGGCCAGTTGCTCCAGTAAAGGGCGGCTGACCTTTGACCCGGCTTTGTTACGCATGCCGGCGGCCTTCCGGGCGGAGGCCATTGTCCATGAGCTGCTGCACTTGAAGATACCCAACCACGGCCCACTGTTTAAGGCGCTGCTGAGGGGGTTTTTAGCGAAGTATAGGGGGGAAGCCTGACCAAAGAAAGTACCTCTTTTGCTTTGCGTGATAGTCTTAGGACAAAAAACTCAAAATAGTGGACATAGGAGGAGGTCTTGCTTTGACCTGGGATTGTTCATTTCTTATGCAAGTGAGGACAGAGAAACAATTCTGAGCCTTTGGCCAGAGCGCTTATACAAATAAGGATTGAGTATTTGGTATGACAGGTTTGTGCTTACTATTGGAGATAGTCTTCGTGAAGCTATAGATGATGGATTGTCGAAATTGAGGTATGGAGTAGTTATTTTAAGTCCCAATTTTTTAGCGGCAAATTCGGGCCGGCCGGACGGCCGGCTGGGAAAAAATTATTGTCAAATTACTGATTTTACAGTATAATCTTTCATAAGTACCCTGACGGATGGGGGCTTGGTGGCCCTGAGCCGGAGGGGTGTGACAACGGCATAACAGCCTTCCCTGCGAAAAGGGTTTTTCCTGTACTCAAGGGGGCAGCGGAGAAACCGGGCAGCAGCCTGCTTTTCGTGGGAGAAAGGCAGGCTTTTTTGTTTACATTGATAGCGTCCTTTAAAAAGGGCATGGGTACGCTCATTTGTGGACGAATTGCGGGGTGCGTTTAAGCTGCGGCGTGGGGGAGGTGTAAGGTGTGGAAAGGCGCATTGGGGTGGTCGGCATCCTGGTCGAAGACCGCCAGCATGCCGCGGGAAAGATCAACAGCATCCTGGGAGAATATGCGGAGATTATTGTGGGGCGCATGGGCATACCTTACCGGGAGAAGAACCTTTCGGTCATAGCCCTGATTGTTGACGGCACCACCGACGAAATCGGGGCTATGACGGGAAAACTGGGCAGTATCAGGGGTGTGCAGGTAAAAAGCGCCCTGGTGTCCCGTAGGTAAAACCGTTAAGAGAAGGATGCGGCGCTGTCCG
>NZ_FQZM01000027.1:4939-47772 GCF_900142025.1 Desulfofundulus thermosubterraneus DSM 16057
CTCGGCTCTCGAGGACGCAAGATTAGCTAACCAAAAGAAATGTTTGAAACACATTAGTTAAGAGCTTACAACGAAGCACAATTAGTCACGGGCAATCCGCAGAGAGCCAGAGTCGGCCCGAAGCGAGCCGCGGTGCTGTCGGCGCGGAGCACTGGAGTGAGCGGGGACAGCGCCGCATCCAACCGGGTTCACTGAATATTTACAAATGGGGTGTCTTCAACCGATGGATGCATATACCCTTGCGGAATTATGGAAGCGGCACCGGGGTAAGATTACCGGAGTCATTTTGGGTCTGGCCTTTGGCTGGTTTGCCATTATCTATGGCATTATTAAGGCGCTGTTTGTGACTGCATGTGTTTTCGCCGGGTATTACGTCGGCAAACGTTTGGATGAGCGGGTGGACTTCAAAGAGCTATTTTCCCGGCTGTTCCAGGAAAGATGAATATTTCCTAAATCAGGAGGTCAGTTTATGGGCAGAAGGCAGGCCAGGGAAGCAGCACTGCAAGTTCTCTACCAGGTAGATGTAGCACGGGTTGATCCCGAAGAAGCCTTGAATCACTTACGGGAAATGGCTTCCCAAAACCCCGGGGACTTTGATGAAAGTGATCGAGTAAACGAAAAAGATGTGAAAATAGCTTACCTAAGCCCTAAGGACATGCTTTTTGCCCGTGAACTTGTTGCTGGCACCCTGACCCATCTAAAAGCCTTTGATCAGGTCATTGCCCGTTTAAGCCGGGACTGGCCGCTATACCGTATGGCTGCAGTGGACCGGAATATTATGCGTATGGCGCTTTATGAAATTTTCCACCGGGAGGACATCCCCAACAGCGTGGCGGTAAATGAGGCGGTGGAACTGGCCAAAACCTTTGGAGGACCGGATTCCAGTCGTTTTATTAATGGTATTCTCGGCCGGGTGGTAAAGGAACCGGCATCCTATTATCTACCGGAAGGGGAGAGCGGGTAAGTCTCCCTTTCTTTTTGTAAGTTCCGTTCATAAGTTATGTGGGGGCAGCAGGAATTTGCCGCCATAGCGAGAATAATAAGATAATTGTTTCATAACGTTTTATATTTATAGAATATGCTAAGGGAGGGGGAGGCTTATTAATGTTCAAAATTTTGGAGAAGCAGGTTTTTTCGCCCATCATCAAGCAAATGGTTATTGAAGCACCCAGGGTAGCCAGGAAATGTCAGCCTGGTCAGTTTGTTATTTTGCGCATTCACGAAGAAGGTGAGCGTATTCCACTGACCATTGCGGACTTTGACCGGGAAAAGGGTACCATTACCATCGTCTTTCAGGAGGTCGGCAAAACCACCAAACAACTGGGAACACTGGAAGCGGGAGATTACATCAAGGACTTTGTCGGACCGCTGGGAACCCCTTCCCACATTGAAAACTTCGGCACAGTCATATGCGTCGGTGGCGGTGTAGGGATAGCTCCGGTGTTCCCCATTGCCCGGGCTTTGAAAGAGGCCGGCAATCACGTGATCAGCATCATCGGTGCCCGGACTAGGGATCTCCTCTTCTGGGAGGACCGTATGCGGGAAGTTTCCAGCGAGCTTTTTGTGACTACCGATGACGGTTCCTATGTGCGCAAGGGCTTTGTTACCGATGTCTTGAAAGAAATTATTGACGCACGGGGCAAGGACAACATCAACCTGGTGCTGGCCATCGGTCCCCAGCCCATGATGCGGGCCTGTTGCAATGTCACCAAAGATTACGGCATCAAAACCATTGTCAGCCTGAACGCGCTGATGGTGGACGGTACGGGGATGTGTGGTTGTTGCCGGGTGACCGTGGGCGGCCAGACCAGGTTTGTTTGTGTGGATGGTCCTGAATTCGACGGTCACCAGGTGGATTTTGCTGAACTGGCCCGTCGTTCGGCCACCTTCCGGGCAGAAGAACAGCGGGCACTAGAGCGTCATACATGCCAGTGCGGATGTGGAGGTGGCAAATAATGGCCGAGAAGAAGGAAATAATTCCCAAAAAACATCCGATGCCTGCCCAGGAACCCGTTGAGCGGATCCGGAATTTCAACGAAGTAGCCCTGGGTTATGACGAAGAAACTGCGGTGGCGGAAGCCAAGCGCTGCCTGCAGTGTAAAAAGGAGCCCTGCCGGCAGGGTTGTCCGGTGGAGGTAGATATCCCCGCGTTTATCAAGCTGGTAGCCGAGCGGGATTTTGCGGGCGCCATTAAAAAGATCAAGGAGAAAAACGCCCTTCCTGCTGTTTGCGGCCGGGTTTGCCCGCAGGAAAACCAGTGTGAGAAATACTGCACCCTGGGCAAGAAACACGAGCCCGTGGGTATCGGGCGCCTGGAACGTTTCTGTGCCGACTGGGAGCTGGCCCGGGGTGTGCTGCCCCAGGAAGTGGCCCCGCCCACCGGTTTCAAAGTGGCGGTGGTGGGTTCCGGCCCGGCGGGTCTTACCTGTGCTGCCGACCTGGCCAAATTGGGTCACAAGGTCACCGTTTTCGAAGCCCTGCATGTAGCCGGCGGTGTGCTCATGTACGGCATTCCCGAATTCCGCCTGCCCAAGCGGGTGGTGCAGGCAGAGATAGAAAACCTGAAAAAGCTGGGGGTAGAAATTGTCACCAATGCGGTGGTAGGCAAGTTTGCCACCGTGGATGAGTTGATGGAAGAAGAGGGTTTTGACGCCGTATTTATCGGTACCGGAGCCGGTCTGCCGTATTTTATGAATATTCCCGGGGAGAATTCCTGCGGCGTTTATTCCGCCAACGAATTTCTCACCAGGACCAATCTGATGAAGGCCTACCTCTTCCCCGAGTGGGATACCCCCATCAAGGTGGGCAGGAAAGTGGCCGTAATTGGCGGCGGCAATGTGGCCATGGACGCGGCCCGGACTGCCTTACGGTTGGGGGCGGAGGAGTCCTGGATTGTTTACCGGCGCTCCGAAAAGGAACTGCCTGCCCGCCACGAGGAAGTGGAACACGCCAAAGAAGAAGGAATCAAGTTCGCCTTTTTAACCAATCCCGTGCGCATTCTGGCAGATGAAAACGGATGGGTGAAGGGCATGGAGTGCCTGCGATATGAGCTGGGTGAGCCCGATGAATCCGGCCGGCGGCGGCCGGTGCCCATTCCCGGTTCCGAGTTTGTCATGGATGTGGACACGGTGGTAGTGGCAATCGGCCAGGCTCCCAACCCGCTGGTACCCAGGACCACCAGGGGCCTGGAGCTGGGCCGGAAAGGCAATATTGTGGCTGATCCGCAAACCGGGGCCACTTCCAAGCCCGGTGTTTTTGCCGGCGGCGACGTGGTAACCGGAGCGGCTACGGTTATCCTGGCCATGGGTGCCGGGCGCATTGCAGCCCGTTCCATCCATGATTATTTGCTCCATAAGAGAGCTTAACTTTAACGCTCGGGAAAACAGTCTGGACCAGGATGCGGCGCGCGTTTAGTGCGGAGTAAGCGGCTGAAAGTATCCCCATTTTTTTAAGCCCCTGTTTTGGCTCGGTAGCGAGCGACTTGGACACAGCGCTAGTTTGGTCCGCCCAGCACTCACAGCAACCGGGTTTTCTAATAGTAACTGCCAACCATATGCGGCTTTAGTCCCTGCGCAGGGTACCTGGTTCCGGTGAGTGCTGGGTGAGTGTTGGGTCACCGGAGCGAGCGGGAGCCAAAACAGGGAGTTGGAAAGTGGGGATAACTCAGAGTAAGCGGGGTGAGCGCCGCATCCCCCGGTTTTTTCGGCACCTTAAATGAAAATCATTGTGGAGCCTGGATTTAATGCTCAAGTTGCTTACCGTAAGTGAACTTACCGGCCATATCAAGAACCTCCTTGATAACGACCCGCTTTTGCTGAACCTCTGGGTAAAAGGTGAGATTTCCAACTGTAAACAGGCGGCCAGCGGCCACCTTTACTTTACCCTGAAGGATGAGTTTTGTTCCATTAAGGCGGTAATGTTTCGTTCCCGGGGGCGCCGCCTCCTTTTTCAGCCGGAAGACGGGATGGCCGTGCGTGTGCGGGGCTATGTATCGGTTTACCCCCGGGACGGTACATACCAGCTGTATGTGGAAGAGATGGAGCCCGAGGGCACGGGTGCTCTTTATCTGGCCTTTGAACAGCTGAAGCAAAAACTGGAAAAAGAGGGCCTGTTTGCTCGAGAGCATAAAAAAAAGCTACCCCTTTTACCGCGCCGCATTGGCATCGTTACTTCGCCTACAGGAGCGGTACTGCGGGATATGGTCAAAATTATCAGACGGCGCTGGCCGGGCCTGCAAATCATTTTTGTGCCCGTGCCGGTGCAGGGGGAAAGTGCTCCCCGGGAGGTGGCCCGCGCTCTGCACTGGCTGAACCGCCTGAGGGCCTGCGACGTGATTATTGTAGGCCGCGGGGGAGGGTCACTGGAAGAATTGTGGGCTTTCAACACCGAGCTGGTGGCCCGGAGCATTTTTGCTTCCGGTATCCCGGTGATATCTGCAGTTGGCCATGAGACGGATTTTACCATTGCCGACTGGGTTGCGGATGTGCGAGCTCCCACCCCTTCAGCAGCGGCGGAAATGGTGGTCCCGGTTCGGGAGGAAATGGCCCGCTACCTGGGGCTTTTGGAAGGGCGCCTGTTACGGGCCATGCGGGAAAAACTGCAAACCTATCGCTCAAGGCTGGATGCCTGCCGTCAGAGCAGGGTATTCCGTTACCCGGTGGATGTTCTCTGTGGCTTCCGGGGGCAAATGGTGGACGATCTGTTCCGCCGGTTAAACCGGGCCATGGAGCAATACCGTCTGCACCAGCAAAGCCGCCTGGCCTTGCTGTCCGGACAGCTGCAGGCCCTGAGTCCCCTGGCCACCCTTGCCCGGGGGTACAGCATTTGTACCCGGGCGGATACAGGTGAGGTGGTGCGGCGGGCCGGGGAGGTCGCGCCTGGAGAGAGAGTACAGGTGAAGTTATATCACGGCCGTCTTTCCTGCCAGGTGGAGGAATCAATTACCGAGTAAGTAAATGTTCAGTAAAACCGCATTGTTAACTACAAGGGCACGGCGTTATCCGGAGCATATGAGTAAGCGGGACATCCTGCCTTAGGCGGGTTGACTAAACATTTACCAGAGCAAATGTAAAGGGGGAGGATAAACATGGCAGCGACACTTATTGATGGGAAAAAGGTGGCGGCGGAAATCCGGGAAGAGGTTAAGGCTGAAGTGGCCCAGTTAAGGGAACGGGGCATTATCCCCAAGCTGGCCGTGGTCCTGGCCGGTGACGATCCGGCCTCCGTGGTCTATGCCCGGTCCAAGGAAAAGTCCTGTGCCAATGTGGGCATCGAGTTTGAGCTTTTCACCTTGCCCGGCAACGCGCCCGAGGAAGAAGTGCTGGCGCTCATCGACCGCTTAAACAAGGACGACAGCGTACACGGGATTATGATTGAGTTGCCTCTGCCCAAACACATGAGCAAACAGCGGGTGCTGGAAGCTGTGTCGCCGAAAAAGGATGTGGATGGCGTCCACCCCATCAACCGGGGTTACATTTTAAGCGGCGGGGACGGCCTGTTCCCGGCTACACCCCAGAGCTGCATTGAAATTATGCTGCGTACCGGTATTGAAATTAAGGGTAAAAATGCCGTCATTGTTGGCCGGGGCGAGACGGTTGGTAAACCCCTCATCTTCATGATGCTCAACCAGAATGCTACCGTTACCGTGTGCCATACCAAGACCGCCGATCTGGCTTACCATACCCGCCAGGCCGATATTCTCATTGCCGCTGTCGGCAAGCCGAAAATGATCAAAGCCGATATGATCAAACCCGGTGCCGTGGTGGTGGATGCGGGTATCAACCAGGTGGAAAACGGCATTTGCGGTGACGTGGACTTTGAAAACGCCAAGGAGGTTGCCGGGGCCATTACCCCTGTACCTGGCGGTGTGGGCAGCCTGACTACCGTGCTGATTCAAAAGAACGTGCTGAAGGCCATCAAGCTGCAGGGGAAAATTTAAGGAGGTGCCTTTGATGAGTGAGATTTTCGATTTCCCCTTTCGCAAGATACTGGCGGTAGCTGCTTCCGATGCCCCGACTCCCGGCGGGGGCAGCGTTTCCGCCATGGTGGGCGCTTTAGGGGTGGCCATGACGGCCATGGTGGGCAACCTCACCGTGGGCAAGCCCAAGTTTGCGGACGTGGAACCCCAGGTCAAGGAGATTACCGGCGCTGCTTACTTTATTATAAACAAATTGGAAAAACTGGTGGCAGCTGATATCGCAGCCTTCGGTAAGTTCATGGAAGTTTACCGGATGCCCAAAAACACCGAGGAAGAGAAGGCTAAGCGGGACGAGCTGATGCAAAAGGCCCTGAAAACGGCCACTGACACACCTATGGAAGTGGCTCGCACCCTCCTGGAGGCCCTAGAGATAACGGAACGGCTGGCTAAGATTGGCAACAAAATGGCCATCAGCGATGCGGGCGTGGCCGCTTATGTCTGTGAAGCGGCCATCAAAGCCGTCCTTTTGAGTGCCGACATCAATATCCCCATGATCAAAGACGAAGACTATGTCAAGGGCATTCTGGCGGAAAAGGAAAGGATCGTTTCCGAGGTCAAACGGTTGAAAGATGCAGCTGTAGCCGTGGTTCAGGAAAGAATGAAGTAAAAAAATCTTCCGATTTGCATTTTGACGGGCGGGTCCGCCGGCAACAGGCGGGCCCGCCGGCTGTTTAGCTAAAAAAACGTTACCTCGTTTAGCTTGATCCAACCCAGCAGGTCCAGCAGATCCGCCAGTTGATCAAATAGTTGCTTTTGTTCTTCCAGGGAAAGTTCTTCGATTGCCCGTACCAGTTCCTCTATCCGGGACATATTTTCACCCCCTGATTCATACGATAAGCAATGCTTGTTTCCTTTGTCAAATCACCTACAAACGCACAGGTCTTTGCGCTGCCGGACGTTTATGGTAAGATAAGGGCCAGGAGGTAAAAGCCATGTCCGCAAGCCAGCCCCGCTACCGGGTCTATTCGGAATTTCTGAAAGAAAAATTCGGGGGCAAAGTATACAAGCTGCCCATCAACCTCCCCGGCACCTGTCCCAACCGGGACGGTACTATCAGTACCGGCGGTTGCATTTTCTGCGATGAAGAGGGGGCGGGTTTTGAGTGCTTGCCCAGCAACCTCTCGGTGGAGGAACAGCTGGCTAAGAACCGGGGGTTTTTCCGCAAACGCTACAAGGCGGATAAATTCATCGCCTACTTTCAGGCTTTTACCAATACATACCTGCCATTTGAGCGCTTCCGGGAATATGTCCTGGCCGCTACCGGCGGTGAAGATATGGTGGGCATTTCCATCTCTACCCGCCCGGACTGCATCAACGATCGTTACCTGGATTTCCTGGCGGAAGTGGGCCGGAAAAAAAATCTGGTTATGGATATTGAATTAGGACTGCAAACGGTCAATTACCATTCCCTGTTGCGGGTAAACCGCGGGCATACCCTGGCCGAGTTTATCGATGCGGTGCAGCGCATCAAAAAGCGGGAGCTGGACATATGTGTGCACCTGATCCTGAATTTACCCTGGGATGATCTGGTTGATGTAATCGAAAACGCCAAGATTATCTCCGTCCTGCAGGTGCAGTATGTAAAGCTCCACTCCCTCTACGTCGTCCGGGATACTGTCCTGGGAGAAATGTACCAGCGGGGAGAGTTTGCCATCATCCCCATGGAAGAATACGTGGACCGGGTGGTCACCTTTTTGGAATACCTGCACCCGGACATCGTCGTCCAGCGCCTGGTTGGCCGCGGCCCCTATGACCGGGTGCTTTTCTCCAACTGGGGAGTGAGCTGGTGGCAGGTAAAGCAAAGGATTGAAGCCAGGCTGGAAGAATTGAACACCTACCAGGGGCGACTCTGCGACTATTTAAACGGCCCGGCATTGCGGAAGAGATTTTTAAAAGGCGAGGTATAACCATGAAAAAACTAACCTTTGAAGAAGCGCTGGCCAGATTGGAAGCAGTGGTACGGGAACTGGAAGAAGGACAATTGCCTTTAGAAAAATCCCTGGCCCTTTTCGGGGAGGGAATTACCCTCACCCGTTTCTGCCATCAGGAACTGGAAAAGGCCGAGGAACGCATTTCCATACTCACCGCCAATGAAAAGGGAGAACCGGTATTAAAAGATTCCGACCCCTGTCTGGTCGATCTGTTCAACCCGGAGAGGAAGGAGTAAGCAAGTTGGACTTTTTGACCGAACTGAAAGCCAGGGCAGCTCTGGTGGACCGGGCACTGGATGAGCTTTTACCATCAGAAGATACTTATCCGCCTGTGATTCACCAGGCCATACGGTACAGCCTTTTTGCCGGGGGGAAACGGCTGCGGCCCGTCCTGGCCCTGGCAGCAGCCGAAACGGTAGGAGGCGACCCTGCAAGGGTGTTGCCCGCGGCCTGTGCCCTGGAATTGATCCATACCTATTCTTTGATCCATGACGATCTGCCTGCCATGGATAACGATGATTTCCGGCGGGGAAAGCCGACCTGTCACCGGGTTTATGGTGAAGCGGTAGCCATCCTGGCGGGGGACGCCCTGCTAACTCATGCCTTTGCTCTTCTGGCCAAAAATGCCCAAAACCAGCTGGCACCGGCTGAACGGGTGGTGCATGTTATTGAGGAGGTGGCGGAGGCTGCCGGCACCCTGGGGCTCATTGGCGGGCAGGTGGTGGATACCCTGGCTGCGGACACCGCAGTAGATGCCGCTACCCTGGAATATATCCACCGCCACAAAACCGGGGCGCTGTACCGGGTGGCCGTGCGGGCAGGGGCCATTTTAGCCGGGGCAGGGGAAGATCAGCTTGAGGCTTTGACTGTTTACGCCGAGAACCTGGGTCTGGCTTTTCAAATACAGGACGACATCCTGGATGTGGAAGGTGACCCGGCCAGGCTGGGCAAACCCGTGGGCAGCGACGAAAGAAATAAAAAGGCTACTTATCCGGCTCTTTTCGGATTGGATGTGGCCAGGGCAAAGGCCGGGGAAGCGGTCGCGGCAGCCCTGGCCGCCCTGGAGCCTTTTGATGAGCGTGCCGATTTTTTGCGGGAACTGGTCCGGTTTGTAATTACGCGGGATTTTTAGAGCTTTAAGGAGATTTAGCGCGTGGCATTGACCCTGAAGGGTTTGTATATCAACGCCGAGCTACTGCCAACCGGGGGTCATCTTCAAGGTTAGCAGCACCATTTGCTTTTATTTCTGAGCTTATGTTATAATGCACTTCTAGAACCAGAAAGCGGGATAAGTGACGCAGTATCCTAGTCAGGTATGCCTTTTTTGAAGACGGGCCTAAAAATCCGTCGCGGGCACATCGATGAAGTTCCTGGTGCTGGCTGCTGACGCCCAGTCGGGGGCTGGTACTGGGAGTTAAGGAGTGAGGGCGAGCCGCAAAGGCATGCGGGCGTGGACCCTGACTCCGCGGAGACCCAAGTGCGTGGGAAAGCGTAAAAGCCGTACTATGGCTTGGGGTGTGAACCTGCACGTGGTGAAAGCTGCGTGCAGTGTAGCCTGCCTTGAGTGGTAGCGGTGGATGTCGTTGGCAGCCGGTACCTTATATCCCGGTGGGCCCAGGGGAAGGTAGCGGTGGACTGAAACCGTTACTGCAAAAGAGGCTAGAAAAAGGCCATCCTGTCGAGGAAAACTCCTAGGCTGTCCGGTAACACCGGGGCAGTGCGGGGATTGCAGTGTGGACTAAGTGGTAATCCAGCCCCGGGACCGGCAACGTCCCGGAGGCAGCCCGAAGGGGAAACCGCCGGCCTGGCGACAGCCGGTGGCTGCCTGGGAAAACCTGCTGGACCTTAAGCCACAATATTTACCCGTGCTGCTGTCACTTATCCCCGTGATACATAACTCTCTTTTCCCCTACCGTATGAGGTGACTGTATTTGGGAAACAATAAATCTACAGTTTCAGGCCGGTACGTGCTTATGGTGGGTACGGCCTCTTTTTTACTGGCCATAATATTTTTTTGGTTTTCAGAATTACTGGCCGGTAAGGTGAAAAGTCTTTTTTTATCTTTTCTTTTTTTAGTTATAATTATACTGATCGGTATTCTGGCCGATATCGTGGGTACGGCGGTGGCGGCTGCTGAAGAGTCCCCTTTCCATGCCAAAGCGGCCAAGCGGGTGCGCGGGGCAAGGGAGGGGGTATATCTGGTCAGGAACGCCGACCGGGTGGCCAACATCTGTAACGATGTTATCGGGGATATTGCCGGAACAGTAAGTGGTGCCCTGGGAATTGCCCTGGTTTTACAAATCTTACTTTACTGGAAGGGTATCAACCAGGCTTTGTTGAATATGACGGTAACCGCTCTCATTGCCGCTTTTACCGTGGGCGGCAAGGCGGCCGGTAAGCGCATAGCCATTTCCCGGGCCAACGAGGTAATTTTTCTGGTGGGAAAGTTACTGGCTGCCTTTGAACAGCTGACGGGGATAAGTGTGATCAGGAAAAAATACCGTCGGGCAGGCAAATAACACCAGGTACGTCAGGAAGGGGAAAAATGGGAGAGTTGCTTTCAACAATTAATTCTCCGGCGGATCTACGCTCTCTGGATATGACCGCTTTACAGCAGCTTGCTTCCGAAATCCGGCAGGAGATTATCGAAACAGTGGCCAAAAACGGCGGCCACCTGGCCCCCAATCTGGGGGTGGTGGAACTTACCCTGGCTTTACACCGGGTTTTTCAAACCCCCCGGGATAAAATTGTCTGGGACGTAGGCCATCAGTCCTATGTGCATAAGCTGGTTACCGGCCGCCGCCTGGTTTTTCATACGCTGCGCCAGTTTGGGGGTATCAGCGGTTTTCCCAGACCCCAGGAGAGCGAACATGATGCCTTCGGCACCGGGCACAGCAGCACCTCCATTTCTGCAGCTTTAGGTTTGGCCCTGGCCCGGGACCTTAAGGGCGACAATTACTCCGTGGTAGCGGTGATCGGGGACGGGGCGATGACCGGGGGTATGGCCTTTGAGGCTTTAAACCATGCCGGCCACCATAAGACCAGTTTAATCGTTGTTTTAAATGACAACGAGATGTCCATTGCCCCCAATGTGGGAGGGCTTGCCCAATACTTGAGCCGCCTCCGCACCGATCCCATGTATTCCAAAGGCAAGGAAGAGCTGGAACAGCTTTTAAAGCGCATTCCAGCCATTGGTCCCCGGGTGGTTAAAGCGGTGGAGCGGTTTAAGGACTCCCTGAAATATCTGGTAGTACCCGGCATGTTTTTCGAGGAACTCGGCTTCATCTACCTGGGACCAATTGACGGACACAATATCCAGGCCATGATCAGTGTCTTCCAGCAGGCCAAAGCCACCAGAGGACCCGTACTGGTACACGTGCTCACCCGCAAGGGGCGGGGTTACCCGCCGGCGGAGGAGAATGCCGATAAATTTCACGGGGTTGGTCCGTTTGAAGTTAAAACGGGCCAGGTAATTAAAAAGCCGGGGCAGCCCCCCTCTTATACCGAGGTATTTGGGCGTACCCTGGTGGAACTGGGACGCCGGGACAAGCGCATTGTGGCCATTACCGCGGCCATGCCTTCCGGTACCGGTTTGGATCATTTTGCCGCTGCCTTTCCCGAACGGTTCTATGATGTTGGTATTGCCGAACAACACGCCGTTACCCTGGGCGCAGGCCTGGCGGCGGGCGGATTGAGGCCCGTGGTGGCCATTTATTCTACCTTTTTGCAGAGGGCCTACGACCAGGTGCTCCACGATGTCTGCCTGCAAAACCTGCCCGTAACCTTTGCCCTTGACCGGGCGGGTCTGGTTGGGGAAGACGGAGCCACCCATCACGGCGTGTTTGATTTTGCTTACTTGAGATCAATTCCCAACCTGGTGCTCATGGCTCCCGGGGACGAAAACGAGCTTCGCCGGATGTTGAAAACGGCGCTGGAATACCCGGGACCGGCGGTTTTGCGCTACCCCCGGAGCACCGGTACGGGATGCCCCGTGGACGAGGAAATCCTCCCCCTGTCGGTTGGAAAGGCCCGGGTGCTCCGGGAAGGAGACGACATAACCCTGTTAGCCGTGGGCACCATGGTTTCCCTGGCCGGGGAGGCAGCTTCCCTTTTGGAACAGCAGGGTATCCATGCCACGGTGATCAACGCCCGGTTCGTCAAGCCGCTGGACGAGGAATGTATTACCCGTTATGCCCTGCGCACCCGGCGGGTGGTTACCATTGAAGAGCACGTCCTGCAGGGAGGATTCGGCAGTGCCGTGCTGGAACTGCTCGGCGACAGGGGATTGCGTAACGTCCAGGTGATCCGCCTGGGAATTCCTGACGAGTTCATCCAGCACGGCAGCCGTGCTGTTTTGCTGGCCCGCTGCGGTCTGACCGTGGAAGTGCTGGTTAATACCGTACTAAAGGCCCTGGGCACACACAGGGCAAAAACAAAGGTGAAAATCGGAGTGCAATGGTCATGACTATTGCCAGGCAGCGCCTGGATTTGTTGCTGGTGGAACGGGGACTTTTTGCCAGCAGGGAAAAAGCCAGGGCAGCCGTAATGGCCGGACAGGTACGGGTTGACGGCCAACCGGTGGATAAACCCGGCCGGATGGTGGATCCCCGGAGCCGGATTGAGGTTACCGCTCAGATGCCTTATGTCAGCCGGGGCGGTTTAAAACTGGAAAAAGCCATTCACAGCTTTCGGCTCGATTTTACCGGCCGGGTAGTTCTGGACGTGGGGGCATCCCACGGCGGGTTTACCGATTGTGCCCTGCAGCATGGTGCCCGCCTGGTTATTGCCGTGGATGTGGGATACGGCCAGATGGCCTGGAAGCTCCGGGAAGACCCCAGGGTAGTACTCCTGGAGCGTACCAACATCCGCTACCTTGGGCCGCAAGACCTGCCATGCCTGGCTGATATAGCGGTGGTAGATGTTTCTTTTATTTCCCTGGAGAGGGTGCTACCCAAACTGCAGGAACTGACTACCGGCGATGCCCTGGGTGTAGCGCTTATTAAACCCCAATTTGAGGCCGGCCGAGAAAAGGTGGGGAAAAAGGGAGTGGTAAGGGACCCGACGGTACACCGGGAAGTCATCACCACCGTTTGCCGGGTCATAAAAAATCTGGGGTGGGGTGTACGGGGTCTGGATTTTTCGCCCATTAAAGGGCCGGAGGGCAATATCGAATTTCTGGTTTGTTTCGACCGGAGTGTCCCCGACCAGGTAGATCTTTCTTCCACTATCCCGGCGGTAGTGGCCCGGGCCCACGCGGAACTTGACGCCGGTAACAGGGGTTAGCTTGCCCACCGGCGGTTTTGGCTAAAAGGAGTGACCCGATGAAAACCATCGGTCTGGTGGTTAACCTGGGTAAACAAAAGGTAGCCCCCCTGGTGGAACAAATTATTGACTGGCTGACTGTACGGAGGTGCCGGGTGGTAATGGCCCTTGACACGGCCACCGCGCTGGGCCGTCCCGAACTGGGTCTCCCCCGGGAACAGCTTGTTGAGGAAGCAGAAATCGTGCTGGTGCTGGGCGGAGACGGTACCCTGTTGCGCTGCGCAAGGGAAACCGCTCCGCGGGGTACACCGCTTCTGGGAATCAATTTTGGCCATCTCGGTTTTTTAACTGAAATTGATGTTCCGGAACTCTGGTCCGGTTTGGAAAAACTTTTAGCCGGCCGGTACACTGTCGAGGAGCGGATGATGCTGGAAGCCAGGGTTATCCGGGAAGGGCTTACACTTGAGCGGGTTATTGGTTTAAATGATGCGGTTATTACCAAAGGAGCCTTTGCAAGGCTTATTTTTCTGGAAACATATGTTAATGATGATTTTGTTACTACCTATCCCGCTGACGGCCTGATCGTAGCCACCCCTACTGGTTCCACGGCCTATTCCCTTTCTGCCGGCGGTCCCCTGGTTACCCCGGAGCTGGACCTGATGGTGGTTACACCCATTTGTCCCCATTCCCTCTGGGCACGGCCACTGGTCATCAACGCTGCCAGCCGGGTGCGGGTGGTTGTTCGCTCAAAACAGGGGGAAGTCATGTTAACGGTTGATGGCCAGCAGGGCTGCAAATTAGAATTCAATGATACGGTGCTCATCCAGCAAGCGGGCCACCGTGCCCGGTTGATCCGCCTGAAAAACCGCAGCTTTTTCTATCTCCTGCGCCAGAAGCTAAGTGAGGGTGAGCGTTTGAATGGTTGCTAGAAGTGCCAGTGCAGTCCAGTGGGCGCAAAGCTTTATTGCCCCGGTGCTGGTGCCCGGCTGCCTGGCGGTGGACGCCACCGCGGGTAACGGCCTGGATACCCTGTTCTTAGCCCGGGGTGTGGGGCCCCAGGGGAAGGTTTTTGCCTTTGATATTCAGATCCAGGCCCTGGAAAAAACCAGGGCGCAGCTGGCCGGCGCCGGTTTGCTGGACCGGGTGATCCTGCTGGCCGCAGACCACCGGGAAATGGCCGCCCATGTTCCGGGTGCCGTGAAGGCAGTTATGTTTAACCTGGGCTACTTGCCCGGCGGTGACCACGGGATTATCACCCGGCCCGAATCCACCCTGGAAGCGCTTAAAGCTGCCCTGTCCCTTTTAGCTTCCGGGGGTCGCATTTCCCTGGTGGTTTACACGGGACATCCGGGCGCCACGGAGGAGCTGAGGGTCGTGGAGGAGTTCACCCGGGGCCTTTCTTCCCGTCAATATACGGTGGTAAGGTTATCCTTCTGGAATCGCTCTTCCAGGGCGCCGGTAGTCATTCTAGTGGAAAAGGCGGGTGCTGAAGCGTGAAGGCCCGGCGGCAAAGGCTAATCCTTGAGATTATCCGCCAGCAGGTTATCGAGACGCAGGAAGAACTGGCGGAGGCTCTGCGGGCTGCCGGGTTTCCCGTTACCCAGGCCACCGTGTCCCGGGATATCCGGGAACTGGGATTGGTCAAGGTTCCCGGTGAGGGCAATATTTTTCGCTATGCCGCTCCCGGTGAAACGCCCCCCTTAAGACGGGATGAGCGGTTGAAAAGGCTTTTGCGCAGTTCGGTACAGTTCATGGATTTTAGCGAAAACCTGGTGGTGGTTAAGACACTGCCGGGCGAGGCCCAGGGTGTGGCTTCGGCCATTGACCAGGCGTCCTGGCCGGAAGTTATCGGCACCGTGGCCGGGGACGATACCATTTTGGTTATAGTTAAACCGAAAAAACTGGTTACTACAGTTTTGCAACGCTTAAATGAGCTGGCCAGGGGGTGAGCAATTGCTGGTTTCACTGGATATTCAGGATTTCGGCCTTATTGACCGGCAGACCATTGAATTTACTTCCGGATTAAACGTACTCACCGGCGAAACGGGTGCGGGAAAATCCATAGTTGTAGAGGCCCTGCAGGTGGCCCTGGGCGGCAGGGCGTGGGCGGAATTTATCCGCACGGGCAAGGAAAGGGCCAGGGTCACGGCCGTTTTTGAGATTCATCCGTTAGCTATTCTTCAGGAAAAGCTAAAGGCGTGGGGAATACCCCTGGAAGAGGACGGGGTGCTGGTCATGGCCCGGGAACTGGTCCGGAGCGGGCGCAACATTTGCCGGTTAAACGGGCAGGTGGTTGCCCTAAGCGTCTACCGGGAAGCGGGCCAGCATCTGGTGGATATTCACGGCCAGCACGAAAGCCAGTCGCTCTTTAATCCCGATCTCCACAGGGATCTCCTGGATCGTTTTGGAGGGTTGTGGCCCTTGCGGCAGGAGATAGCCGAAATCTATCACCGGTGGCGTGATCTTACATCTCAACTGGAGGAACTCCGCCGCAGCACCAGGGACAGGCTACACCGCCTGGATATGCTTACATACCAGGTTCAGGAGATTGATGGTGCCCGCCTTTTGCCGGGAGAAGAGGAAGCACTTACCCAGGAGCGCAACCGCCTGGCCAATGCCGAAAAGATTGCGGCCCTGGCCGGCCGGTGTTATCAAGCCCTGCATGGGGGAGAGGAAGGTATCCCGTCGGTAATGGATCTCCTGGGCCAGGCCTGCCGTGACCTGGAAGAGCTTTCACGGCTTGATCCGGAGCTTTTGTCCCTGGCCTCAACTCTGGAAAACGTTTTATACCAGGTCGAGGATGTGGCGCGGGAGCTGGCCCGTTACCGGGACGGAGTGGAATTTAACCCCGGCCGCCTGCAGGAAGTGGAGGAGAGACTTTCCCGTATTCGCGACCTCAAGCGCAAGTATGGTGATAGTGTGGAAGAAATCCTGCGTTACCGTGAAGAGGCGGCGGCCGAGCTGGAAAAGCTGGCTTTTAGCGAGGAAAATGCGGCCGCGCTGGAGGAAGAGATCAAACTCTGGGCAGAGCGCTGGCAGCAAAAGGCACTGGACCTGTCCCGGGCCCGCCGGGAACATGCCCGGAAGCTGGAAGAGGCGGTGGCCCGGGAACTGGCGGATCTGGAAATGGGTAAGGTGGAATTCCAGGTTCTCTTTGAAGACCTGGCCGGAGCTTCCGCCGCCGGGCGGGAGCGGGTGGAGTTTCTGATCTCTCCCAACCCGGGGGAACCCCTGCGCCCCCTGGCCAAAATTGCTTCCGGGGGTGAGCTGTCCCGGGTGATGCTGGCCATGCGCGCCATCCTGGCTACAGTGGATGAGTTGCCTACCCTGGTTTTTGACGAAGTAGATGCAGGCATTGGTGGGAGGACCCTGGTGGCCGTGGCCGAAAAGCTGGCCGATATTGCCGGCCATCGCCAGGTGATCTGCGTTACCCACGCGCCCCAGATAGCCAGTTTAGCCCGCACCCACTTCAGCATTTCCAAAGAAGTCCAGGCCGGTCAAACCACCACCCGGGTGAGAAGGCTTGATGAGGAAGGCCGCCTGGCGGAGCTGGCCCGCATGCTCGGCGGACGGGAGGCAGACGGCCTGGCCAGGGATCATGCCCGTCACCTGCTGGAACAGGCCAGGGAAATTATAGAAAAATAAGACACCTATGACGCTTTCAACGTCACCAAGAGAGGATGTAAATTCCTGCCGTTTTGCACGTAAGCGAGCGACATTGAGCCGAGCAGATGCCAAACTTATTTTTTAATTTCTAAAAGCCCAATAATGGGCCTTTTTCTTTTTTAAACGCAAATAAGCCAATAGCGGCACATTTAGTCAGAATAATTGATATTACCTCGGGCTATCTTAAAAATGCACACCCTTATTTTAAATTTTAGTGCCTTATCTGGATACCAGTATGTAGATGGAGGTGAGACAAAAAATTAACGGGGAGGCGATAAATTCTGAGCAGAAAAAGATTTTTTTTCATCACAGCAATATTCACCCTGGTACTTGGTCTTTTATGCGCAAACATAACCTTAAGAAACTTATTTATGTCTGTGGGGCCAAACGTGGCCATGGGTGACCCCCTTATACCCCGGGGATTACCCGTAAAACTTTTTAAAGTAAAAATTTTGTCCGGACAGCCAAAGACCAGGTGGACCTCCGGGCAGGGTGTCGTTCCCGTAGCCGGCGTCCCCGGACGGATAGATATGCAAATAAAATTTCTGGGTCTTATTCCTCTGAACCGTATGGTGATCAATGTGGTTCCAACCGTGCGGGTTATCCCGGGAGGGCATTCCATCGGCGTTCTGCTCCACGCTCAGGGAGTAATGGTGGTCGGCCACGCGGTGGTGACGGACCTGAAAGGACAACGGCACAATCCCGCCCTGCAGGCAGGAATTTTAAACGGTGATGTTATCCTGAAAGTAAACGGGTGCCGGGTACAGAGTGAACAGCAGGTACGCAGCGAAATCAGCCGGTGCGGTGAAGCGGGTCGCCCGGTCACCCTGGAAATCAAACGGGGGCAACGTGTCTTTACCACCCGGGTTAAACCAATCTTTTGTGCCGAAACAAGACGTTACCGTATTGGTCTTTACGTACGGGATAGTGCCGGCGGTGTCGGTACCCTGACTTTTTATGAACCGCGAAGTAAAAAATATGGTGCCCTCGGGCACGTGATTACTGATGTTGAAACGAACCGCAAAATTGAGCTTGGTGACGGTCAAATTGTGGAGGCAATGGTGCAGGGAATCCGCCCGGGCCGCCGGGGCCAACCGGGGGAAAAGATAGGCCTTTTCAACGGCAGCGGGTTGACCGGTAATATTGAAAAAAATACATCCTATGGAATTTTTGGTTGCTTGCGGCAGCCCCTGGCCAATCCTTTATATCCCCAGCCTGTCCCCGTAGCTCTGGTCTACCAGGTGAAAAAGGGTCCGGCCGAGATGCTCACGGTTCTGCGTGGCAATCGTATTGGACGTTTTTCCGTGGAAATATTGCAGGTGATGCCCCAAAACCGGTGGGAGGGAAAGGGCATGGTGATTAAAGTGAACGATCCCGTACTATTGCGACAAACCGGTGGTATCATCCAGGGAATGAGCGGCAGCCCGATTATACAGGACGGAAAGATTGTCGGCGCCGTGACGCATGTATTTGTCAACGATCCTACCCGGGGTTATGGCGTACTCGCCGAGTGGATGCTCTGGGAGGCAAATTTAATGCCTGTTCCGAAGGAGAAAAAAGCTGCATAAATACAGGATTTTCGACTAAGACCTAAATTTTATCCCTAAGTAGCGCATTTCATGTCATATATTAACAGAAATAGTAAATAAATTATTTCCTCCGTACAGAAGGAGATTTTTTTTGTGCGTCGAAATTGGCTATAAATACCATTAGAGAGAAAATATAATAAAATATTCAGGAGGCGGGATTTAATGGTGAAAGAGACCGTTAAGGTGCTAATTGCTGATGATAATCGAGAGTTTTGCGAATTACTCAGGGAATTTATCAACCAACAAGAGGACTTTGCATTAACAGGTATTGCATATAATGGATTAGAGGCCCTGGAACAGATTAAACAGCAAAAACCGGATGTTGTAGTGCTCGATATCATCATGCCTCACTTAGATGGTATTGGCGTACTTGAGAAGTTGGGAAGCGTTTCGCCGCGTCCCAAGGTAATTATGCTTACGGCCTTTGGCCAGGAAAGCGTTACCCAGCGGGCAGTTGAACTGGGAGCTGATTACTATATACTGAAACCCTTTGACTTTGGCGTGCTGGCCACGCGCATCCGGCAGCTTGCCGATGGAGTAAATGTATCACAATACATTTCCCCCGCCAAAACCAAAAACCTGGATGTGGCGGTGACAAACATCATTCACGAAATGGGTGTCCCGGCCCATATCAAAGGCTATCACTATTTGCGGGATGCTATTCTGGCGGTAATTAACGAAGTCAACTTGCTGGGGGCAGTAACCAAAGAACTTTACCCCATGATTGCCCAGAAATATCAAACCACGCCCAGCCGGGTGGAAAGGGCCATCCGTCATGCCATCGAGCTGGCGTGGGACAGGGGTAATGTGGAAATGATGACGAAATTTTTTGGCTATACTATAAATCTGCAAAGAGGCAAGCCAACCAATTCCGAATTTATAGCCATGGTGGCGGACAAGCTAAGATTGGAGGCGAAGGTGAGTTAAAACTAAATCCCAGAACCTGACCGGCGGTCAGGTTTTTTTACGAAACATGACCGTTTCTTGACTGGCCGCTACAAAAACTGTAAAATGTTAGAGAAATATTAAGGCGGTGAGATTGGCATGCACGTTAAGGGTATTGCCCGGGTGGACAAGCGAACCAAACACCTGGTCAAACGTCTGGCGGCTCACGAGATTGCCATTATCAACCATCCCGAGCTAGATGACGTCGCCGCCCGGTCCCTGGTGGAGGCGCGGGTACGGGCGGTAATCAACGCCGCTTCCTCCTTGAGCGACCGGTATCCCAACCACGGCCCCCTGACCCTGGTTCAGGCGGGGATAGTTCTGGTGGATAATGCCGGGGAAGAAATTATGGATCTGGTGGCTGAAGGACAAGAAGTGGATATAATAGACGGCCAGATTTTCTGTCAGGGCCGCCAGGTGGCCACCGGTCATATTCTCACTGCCGAAGAAATCAAACAAAAAATGGCCCTGGCCCAGCAGAATATGGGAACCGTTATTTCCCGTTTTGTGGAAAACACCCTGGAGCATGCCCGGCACGAAATGAGCCTAATCAAGGGTGAGTACCAGCGACCGCCTTTGCGCACATCCTTTAAAGGCAGGCATGTGCTCATTGTGGTACGGGGACACAACTACAAGGAGGATCTAAGTGCCATCAAATCCTACATTGACGAAATGCGTCCGGTACTGGTGGGCGTGGATGGCGGTGCCGATGCCCTGATTGAATTTGGTTACCAGCCCGACATCATAGTTGGAGATATGGACAGTGTTTCGGATAAGACCTTGCGGTCGGGGGCGGAGCTGGTGGTCCACGCTTATCCCGATGGCAGGGCTCCCGGGTTGCAACGGATTCAGCAACTGGGGTTAAAGGCAGCGGTTTTTGCCGCCCCCGGCACCAGTGAAGATATAGCCATGCTTTTGGCTTATGACGACGGAGCGGAGTTAATTGTAGCCGTGGGTACCCATTTTTGTGTGGAGGACTTTTTAGAAAAGGGGCGGCAGGGCATGGGGAGCACTTTTTTGGTGCGGTTGAAGGTGGGCTCGGTTTTAGTTGATGCCAAAGGAGTTAGCAAGCTCTACCGCAATCGCATTAAAGCGAGGTACCTGGCCCAAATTGTTCTTGCCGCCCTCTTGCCCGCCGGTGTGGTGGTAGTTGTTTCCCCTGCCACCAGGGAATTGTTACGCCTGCTGTACATACATTTCCGGTTGCTGCTGGGGATTTAGGCTGGTGGTATGATGATTATTAACTTGCGTTATCACATTGCTTCCCTGGTGGCGGTTTTTCTTGCCCTGGGACTCGGTATACTGGTGGGCAGCACCATGCTCGGGAATGATGCCCTGACCAAACAGCAAAAACAGCTGGCGGACAAACTCATGCTGCAGATGGAGCAACTCCGGGAGAAGAACGAAGCGGTGGAGGCCCGGGCCAATGCTCTGGAAATGGATAACCAGAGGCAAAAACAGTTTGAAAAACAGGTGCTGCCGGTTTTGGTCCGTGATCGTTTGGCCGGGTACCGGTTGGCTATCATTGAAACCAATAGTTATGGGTTCCCCGATGATCTTATTGCCGCCTTACGGTTGGCCGGGGCGGAAGTACAATCTATCACCACGGTAATGAATGGTTTTTACATAAACGGTAAAAAGGAGATACTGGAAAAGCAGCTGGGATGGAACAACCTGACTAACGAACAATTAACCGCTCGTCTGGCCGGGGAAATTGCCCGGGGGCTGGTTAAAGGCAAGAGCAAGGTTTTGGATGTCCTGGAGAAAGAAAACCTGATTAAAATTACGGGGAATTACGGGATGCCCCTGGACGGCGTGATTATCATCGGCGGCAGTCAGGACCGGGATATGGTCAGGGTTCAGGCCCTGGATTTGCCCCTGATTGACACGCTTTTACAGTATAAAATATCCGTCTTCGGCGTGGAGGAAACCAATGTTCTTTACTCCTACATGCCTGATTACCAGAAGAAGCGCATTACTACTGTTGATAATATCGACACCATTCCCGGTCAGGTGGCCTTGGTAATTGCTCTCACCGGTAAGCCGGGACACTACGGGGTCAAGCCTACTGCCCAGAAGCTGCTCCCCGAGCTGGACGAAGGGGGGAAACCCGCAGATGGTAAAAGAACCAGCAGTATCGGTACTGGTTCCCGCCTATAACGAGGCAAGCCGCATTAAGGATACCGTGCAGGCCGTTCTATCTATCCCCGAGGTGGCCGAGGTAGTGGTTGTTGATGACGGTTCCACCGATGCTACGGCTGAAGTAGCCCGGGCCAGTGGCGCCCGGGTAATTCGTCTTCCGCGTAACAGAGGCAAGGGAGAGGCTTTGAACCGGGGTGCGGCCCTTTGCACCCGTGATGTTGTTCTGCTCATTGATGCCGATCTGGGTACCAGTGCCGTGGAGGCCAGACGCCTGCTTTTACCGGTTCTGAAAGATCAAGCCGATATGACCGTAGCCCGCTTTCCTGCAGCCAGACACAAAGGAGGATTTGGCCTGGTGAAGGGGCTGGCCAGAACCGGGATCCGGTGGTATACCGGCCTGGTAATGGAATCACCCTTGTCCGGGCAGCGGGCCATGACCCGGGAAGTGCTGCAGCATTTGCTGCCTTTTGCCTCCGGCTTTGGAGTAGAGGTGGGCATGACGATTAAAGCGGCCCGCTTGGGCTTCCGGGTGCAGGAAGTTCCCGTGGTCATGACCCACAGGGAGACCGGGCGGGATTTGAAGGGGTTTTTACACCGGGGAAAGCAATTCTGGCACGTAGCCCGGGTTCTCTGGCAGGCCAGAAATTCGCTATAATATTTACTCGGTGCGAGGTGTTCATCATGCCCTTTTTTATCACCGCCTTTTCATTCCCGGCAACCCTGGTTTTTGCCGGTCTTTTGGGGGCACTGCTCACCCGCCTGTTCCTGCCCGGACTGATGGGAATGATTGTTGAAGCCGGCTTTGTGCGCCCCAATTTCCGGGGTGAGGTTATTCCCCTGGGGGTAGGCCTGGTGTTTTCCCTAGCTGCCGTAGCGTGCATAGTCCTTCTTTACCCATTTTTGCCGGGTCAGCTCCAGTTCTTCGCCCTGGCCTTTTCTCTGGCCCAGGCAGCCTTCACCTGCCTGGGGTTGGTGGATGACGTCTGGGGTTCCCGTAATGCCAGCGGCTTGAAGGGGCACCTGCAGTGCCTTTTGCAGGGAAGGCTAACCACCGGCGCCCTGAAGGCCCTGGCTGGTGGGGGATTGAGCCTTTTCCTGGCAGCAGCAGCCGGTCCCATGGTCTGGGTGCCGGTTAACGCCCTCACCCTGGCCCTTTCCGTAAATGCCATCAACCTTTTGGATTTGCGCCCCGGCCGGGCCGGCAAAGGTTTTCTTCTGTGCTCTTTTCTTTTATTTGCGGCCGGTTGGGGGCAGTGGCCCTTAGTTTTCCTGGCCGTTTTAACGGGCAGTGTTGTGGCCTACCTGGCCGTGGATTTGAAGGCCAGGGCCATGATGGGCGACACGGGAGCAAACGCTCTGGGTGCCGCCCTGGGGCTAACAGCGGTGTGGGTACTGCCGGACGGGATTAAACTGGCTTACCTGGGACTGCTCATTGTCCTGCACGTGGTGGCCGAAAAGTATTCCCTCACAAACCTTATTGCCCGCAGCCCGCTGCTGGACCGCCTGGACCGCTGGGGCAGCGATCGGCGATAAACGTTTTTCGCTGCGGGGATAGGAAATTGGGTATCTTTGTCGAATTGTTTTGACCGTGGGGTGATCCCGGGTGGGCACAGGTATCAGGAGAATAACCATTTTTACCGGCCATCTGGGTAGTGGAAAGACCGAACTGGCCATTAATTTTGCCCTTTCCCTGAAGGAGCGGGGTTTGCCCACGTCCTTAATCGACCTGGATGTGGTTAACCCCTATTTTCGCACCCGCCTGGTCAGGGAAAAACTGGAACAACTGGGGTTGACGGTGATTTGTCCCCGGGGTGAGTGGATGAGGGCGGATTTACCGGCCCTGCCCCCGGCCATCCGCGGGGTGCTTGAGGATCCGGGCCGGTATGGGGTATTTGATGTAGGTGGTGATGAAGTGGGGGCGACGGTCCTGGGGCGGTTCAAGCCCCTGCTGCCCGCGAAGGATTACCACCTCTGGTTCGTGGTGAATGCCTGCCGCCCGTTTACGCGGGATAAAGAGGGCATTATCAACATGCTGGAAAGTATTGAGAAAGCCTGTCGCCTGAAGGTAACGGGCCTGGTGAGCAATACCAATCTGGGGGCGGCAACCGGCTGGCAAACCATCGTGGCCGGACACCGGGTGGTGCAGGATGCGGCCCGCGTCCTCAACCTGCCGGTGGTCATGGCGGCGGCGCGCGGGGATTTAGCAGAAGAGCTGCGTGCCCACCTTCCCCCCGGGTTGCCTGTGCTGCCCTTGAACCTCTTTATGCAAACCCCGTGGCAGGATTTTTAAGGCTGAAGTTTGGGAGGGAGATTTTTGGCTGCCGCACGAGTGACATTTAGAGAGGAACGCTGTAAGGGTTGCGAACTTTGTGTTACCTTTTGCCCGAAGGGAATCATTACTTTAGCCAAACATATCAACAGCATGGGTTTTCATCCGGCTACCGTTGAAGATCAGAGCAAATGTACCGGCTGTGCCACCTGTGCCCGCATGTGTCCTGATCTGGTTATCGAAGTGGAAAGGGAGGTGGCCCGGGTTGGCTAAAATACTAATGAAAGGAAACGAAGCCATCGGGGAGGGTGCGGTCAGGGCCGGCTGCCGTTACTTTTTCGGTTACCCCATAACGCCTCAGAGCGAACTGCCCCACTACCTGGCCAAACGGCTCCCGGAAGTGGGGGGGGTTTACCTGCAGTCGGAAAGTGAAACGGGCGCCATTAATATGGTTTACGGTGCCGCCGGGGCGGGTGCCCGGGTAATGACTTCCTCCTCCGGTCCTGGAATCAGCTTGATGCAGGAAGGCATTTCCTACCTGGCCGGGGCCGAGTTGCCCTGTGTCATTGTCAACATGATCCGGGGCGGCCCTGGTCTGGGCAATATTGCGCCGGCCCAGTCCGACTACTTTCAGGCCACCAAAGGGGGCGGTCACGGGGATTACCGGGTGATTGTTCTGGCTCCCGCCTCGGTGCAGGAGATCATCGATTTGATGCGGGTGGCCTTTGACCTGGCCGACCGCTACCGCAACCCGGTGATGGTGGCGGGTGATGGCATCCTGGGACAAATGATGGAGCCGGTGGAGCTGGGCGAAGAAGAGGAAATCCAGATCCCCCCCCGGCCCTGGGCGGCCACGGGACGCATGGGGGGCGAAAAAAAGTTGATCAACTCCCTGTACATTGTTCCCGAAGAGCTGGAGCAGCATAATTTAAAACTGGCCCGGAAATACGCGCTGATTACCGAGCGGGAACAGCGCTGGGAGGAGTACCGGCTGGGCGGGGCAAAGCTGGTGCTGGTCGCCTTTGGTACTGCCGCCCGCATCTGCAAGGCAGTGGTGGACCGCTGCCGGGAAGAAGGCCTGGCGGTAGGCCTGATCCGACCCATCACCCTCTGGCCCTTCCCCCAAAAGGCTTTTGAGCCGGTAATTGAGGAGGCGGAACGATTCCTGGTTGTGGAAATGAACCTGGGGCAGATGGTGGAGGATGTCCGCCTGACCGTGAATGGCCGCCGCCCCGTGCATTTTTACGGCCGTTGCGGCGGTATGCTTCCCGTGGCGGCAGATGTGGTGCGGGAAGTGAAAAAATTGTACGGGGGGGAAGGCCAGTGATGAAAAAAGTGTTCACCAGACCCCGGTCATTGAAGGATATTCCCACTCATTACTGTCCCGGTTGTACCCACGGCATTGTTCACCGCCTGGTGGCCGAGGTAATCGATGAACTGGAGATCTTTGACCGGACCATTGGCGTGGCGCCGGTAGGTTGTTCGGTCTTTGCTTATAATTACTTTGATTGCGATATGTTCCAGGCTTCCCACGGCCGTGCCCCGGCTGTGGCCACCGGAATCAAGCGGGTGTTGCCCGACCGGGTGGTCTTTACCTATCAAGGAGATGGTGACCTGGCGGCTATCGGAACGGGGGAAATTGTCCATGCCGCGGCCCGGGGGGAGAAATTTACGGTAATTTTTATTAATAATGCCATTTATGCCATGACCGGTGGCCAGATGGCTCCCACCACCCTGTTGGGCCAAAAGACCACCACCACTCCCTACGGGCGGGATAAGGAAGTTAACGGTTACCCGGTAAAAGTGGCGGAAATGCTGAGTGTCCTGGACGGTACGGCCTACGTGGCCCGGGTTTCCGTGCACGACCCGGCCCATGTGGTCAAGGCCAAAAAGGCCATTAAGCGGGCTTTCGAAGTGCAGCTGGCCAATCTCGGCTTTTCCATTGTCGAGGTACTTTCGGCTTGTCCCACCAACTGGGGCCTGCCCCCGGCGGAAGCCTTAAAATGGTTGGCCGAAAATATGATTCCCTACTATCCCCTGGGGGAGTACAAAAAACCTGCGGAGGTTGGTTAAAATGTATGAGGCGATTTTGATCGCCGGCTTCGGCGGACAGGGGGTCCTTTCTACCGGACAACTCCTGGCCTACGCCGGCATGCTGGAAGGGAAGCACGTGTCCTGGATTCCCTCCTATGGTCCTGAAATGCGAGGCGGCACGGCCAATTGCGGCGTGACCATTTCCGATTCCCCCATCAGTTCCCCGGTAGTTACCGAACCTACCTCCCTGATTGTAATGAACCGCCCCTCCCTGGAAAAGTTTGAGGGAAACGTGGTCCCCGGGGGATTGATCCTGATCAACAGCTCCCTTGTTGATATCAAGGCTACCCGTAAGGATGTCCGGGTATATTATATACCGGCCAATGAGCTGGCCGAAGAGCTGGGTAACGCCAGGGTAGCCGGTAACGTCATTCTGGGGGCATTGCTGGAATTGACAAGGGCAGTTTCCCTGGACGCGGTGGAAAAATCCCTGCGGGAGGTTTTGCCCGCCCATCGCCACAAGCTGATTCCCCTCAACCGCCAAGCCCTGGAAACCGGTGCCGCCCTGGTTCGGCGTCCGGCTACTGCTCAAGCAGGGTGATGGCGGCCGGCGAGATTAGCTGCTGGGGGTATTATGTATGATCAATCAGGATAGAATCCTGGCCGAATTTCTTGAACTGGTACAGATAGACAGCGTCAGCGGACGGGAAAGGGCACTGGCAGACCTGTTGACGGCCCGTTTAAGGGGCCTGGGACTGGATGTATGGGAGGACCGGGCCGGTGCCGAAACCGGGGGAGAGGCCGGCAACCTGATTGCCACCTTGCCGGCCCGGGGTCCGGAGCGTCCCCTTTTGCTGGTGGCCCACATGGATACGGTGGAGCCGGGACGTGGCGTGCGGCCGGTGGTGGAGAACGGCATAGTCCGTTCTGCCGGCGATACCATTTTAGGGGGCGACGACAAGGCCGGCATAGCTGCCATTCTGGAAGTGCTCCGGGTCATTACGGAACAACAGCTTGACCACGGGGGGCTGGAAGTGGTCTTCACCATCGGGGAGGAAGTTGGCCTTTTGGGGGCGAAACATCTGGATCACACCCGGTTGCGTTCATCAATGGGTTATGTGCTGGATTCTAACGGCCCCGCGGGAACCATAGTGGTTCAGGCCCCCAGCCAGGATAAGATCGAGGCGGTTGTGCGGGGCCGGGCTGCCCATGCGGGGATAAATCCCGAGGAGGGGATTAATGCTATTGCCGTAGCCGCCCAGGCCGTAGCCCGCATGACCCTGGGGCGTATTGATGAAGAAACCACGACCAACATCGGGGTTATCTCCGGTGGCCAGGCCACTAACATTGTGCCCGATTCCTGCCGTCTCGAGGGGGAAACCAGGAGCCTTGACGGGAGTAAATGCCGTGCTCAAACGGCGGCCATGGTAGAGATCCTTGAAACAACGGCCGCCCGATTTGGTGCCGGGGTGGAGATAACCACCGAAACCCTTTACCACGAATTCAAACTGTCCGAATCCCATCCTGCCGTGGTACTGGCAAAGAGGGGGGCCGAAAAACTGGGCCTGGTTCCTCAGCTGGTTAAAACCGGCGGGGGCAGTGATGCCAACATTTTTAACTCCCGTGGCATTACCTGCGTCAACCTGGGGATTGCCATGCAAAAGGTTCATACCACCGAAGAATTTATTCGGGTGGAGGATCTGGCAACCAACGCCCGCTATCTCCTGGAAATTATCCGGATGGCGATTGAATAGTAAACAGATAGCTGGAGGCCGTGGAATGATTCGCATCCGTACTGGAGAAGTTGTGGACGTACTGTCCAGATATCCAGGGCTGACCGAGGTCCTGGTCAGGGTGGAGGGGAAAGAAGAGCGGGCCGTAAACTACGATCAACTTACGGGTCCGGTTAAACCGGGGGATGCGGTGGTGCTTAACACCACCGCCGTATACAAAAAACTGGGTACCGGAGGTACCCATTTTATTATGGCCAACCTGGCTAACCCGGCCCTTGACGCCCCTCGTCAGGGACACATTATGAAGGCCCGCTATACCCCCTCCCAGGTTAAAGTGCTGGCCGTGGAAGAAGAGGAGCATCCCCAAAATCACTGCTTCCGGGCGGCGGACTCCCTGGACGGCATCCCGGTGATCATAGCCTCCCTGCACAGCATGATTGCTCCGGCGGCAGCGGTAATCCGCAGGCTGACCCGCGGGAAGGCCCGGGTAGTCTACCTGATGACCGACGGGGCGGCCCTGCCCCTTCCTTTAAGCCGCCTGGTGTATCAACTCAAAGAAAAAGGGCTCCTGTCAGCCACCGTAACCTGCGGCCATGCCTTTGGCGGCGACTACGAAGCCGTTACCGTTTACAGCGGTTTGCTGGCCGCCCGGAGTGTAGCCGGGGCGGACATCATCATTGCGGCCATGGGGCCGGGTATTGTCGGTACCGCCTCCACCTTTGGCTTTACCGGCTTAGAGCAGGGGGAGTTGGTGAATGCGGTGCATATCCTGAAGGGGCAACCGGTGGCAGTGCCGCGCATCAGCTTTGCCGATGCCCGGGAACGCCACCGGGGGTTGAGCCATCATACCAGGACTGCCTTGGGGCGGGTGGCCCTAGTCCCCTGTACCGTTCCCATTCCGGTCCTGGCGCAGGAAAAGCATGCTTTGGTTTGGCGGCAGCTCCAGGAGAGTGGTATCCTGGACAGGCACCGGGTGATAGTAGTGGAGAACAACCCCACCCGGGAGGCGCTGCAGGAGTGCGGTCTTGCCGTTACCACCATGGGGCGGGGCATAGATGAGGACCCCGAATTCTTCCTGGCCGCGGGAGCAGCCGGGGCATATGCGGCCGGTCTGTTTTTAAAAACGAATGCCGTCAGTGAAGGGAAGCCCTGAGGAAGTGCCCTGGTATTTAATGGTATTACGCGATGGGGTGAGATTTTGTTACCTGTGGTAATCCTTACCGCCAATGCCAGTGGAGCCGCTTGGGCCGCGCGGCAGGGCCTGGTAATTTTGGTGGTGGATGTGATTGACATGTCTACCAGCTTGGAAGCGGCCCTGGATGAAGGAGCGGCGGCGGTTTTTGGAGCCAGCCCCGATGCAGCCGATCCTCCCGTTCCCGTTGATCCGGCAGGTGTGGGCCGGATGGCCGGGGAAAGAGCCCGGGTACTGGATACCGGTGTGGTGGTGATTGCCGAGCCCCGCACCGGGTCAGGGGAACATCGTCGGGCCGGCATTCAAAAGGTCCTGGGGGGCATTGCGGCTGCCGGGGCAAGGCTTGAAGCCGTAGTTCCCAATTTGGGCGCCTCCGTTGCCGAACTGGCAGACTTTAAAAGAAGGGTGGTGGTGGCGGCCACGGGCTCCGGGGGGGTGGCCTTTGATGCCGCCCTGACGGCCGGTGCCCCGGCTGTCCTGGCCGGAACGGTGGCCCGTACACGCCATAAAAAAGGCAGGGATCCGGCTGTAGCTGCTGCCACCCGGGCGGTGGCGACTGCGAAAAATTTACACCGGGGCATTGCCGTGGTCGCCGCCAGCGGCAATTCTATGGAAGACCTGCTTGCTGCCCACTACATATATCGCCTCATCCTCGAGCTTTTTTAATTTCCCCCATCCATTCATATACCCCCTTCCTGAGCCATATATATGAGCATGGACAGGTTGGAAGGGGGGAGAGCTTTGCTCGATGTTTTCCGTCATTCCCTGCGAAGCAGCTGGCCCCTTTGTTTACTGGTATTAATTTTTTTCACCCTGGGTTTGATTTGTGGTGCTCTGAACCTTACCTTCCTTTCCCCGGTACAAATCCAGGAGCTTCACGATTATATAAATACATTCATTAAGGAGGTCCGGAATCTGGATCTGGAAGCAGGCCGGGTGGCCTGGGAGGCCATGTACGGCAAAATGCTCATCATGATCGTCCTTTACCTTTTAGGGCTAACATTTATTGGTATCCCCGTAATCCTTGCTTTGGTTTTCCTGAAAGGTTTTGTTCTGGGCTTCACCGTAGCTTTTCTTAATTACGACCTGGCCTGGAGCGGATTGCTTTTGGCTTTGGCCTGTATTATCCCGCAACATTTGCTTTATTTGCCCGCACTGTTTGTGGGTGCGGTGGCGTCCCTTTCCTTTGCCCTCATGCTTCTTCCCCGTCCCTCCAGTACCTGGAGCAAAATAGGGGGGTCCTTTGCCCGCTACACGGGCGTGATGCTGGCTGCACTGACCGTGGCGGTCGGGGCAGGGCTGGTAGAGGCCTTATTGACGCCCTGGCTGACCAGAATGGTAACTGGTATCCTGGAGTGAGATAATAAAAAATCAGGCGCGGAGCACTGGAGTGAGCGGGGACCCAGCACTCACCGGGATACTAACTCTTCCCAAAACCTGATGTGTCAATTAAACCTGAAACACCGGGAGCAGAGTCATATTTGGGTGAGTGCGGGGCCGCATCCAACCGGGTTCACTGAATATTTATAGTGAGCAGGACAATGCCGTGCCTTAAGCGGGTTTATTAAACATTTGCATGGAAATATGGTTTTTAGCCCCCAATAACAAGGCAAGGGAGGGAGAAAAACCCCGGTGGATTACCACGACCGGGCGGGATCATGATGGTAATTTTTTTAACGAAACTAAAACGCCGGTTGATGTTTTGCCTGCGCATGCTGGTGGTGCTGGCCATCCTTGCTGTTCTTTGCGGACACATTTACGGCCTGATCAGGCCGGGTAGTGCCTTGAAACAGCCTCGGTCCTCTTCTCCTGACAGTTCCGTTTACAACCCCGCCATTGGTCCTTTTGATGCGGGTCAGGGTACTTTTATGGATCGCCTGTTTGAGTTTTTACAGGAATACTACCGGGGGCGCCATGGTAAGCCGGATTAGCAACCGGGCTTTCTTTTTATTCACTGTTTTTGTCTGCTTTCTAACGTAAAAAAGGAAATGGTTTTTCTTTTGGAGAAAAAATATAAAAATCCGCAACGCTTCGGGGTTATTCCGGGGCATTACCTGTAGCTAAACTCTTATGGAGGGATGAGATTTTGCCGTCTAAAGTTTTTTTTGCCGACATGCGGGCAAAACATAAAGAAAATCTTTTGGACAAGGTGGAAAAGCTTTTCGAACGCGCGGGAATGAGAGAGCTCTTTGCTCCCAGAGAACTGGTGGCTTTTAAAGTTCACTTTGGGGAGCGGGGCAATACGGGCTATGTGCGGCCCCAGTTTATTCGCCGCCTGGTGGACAAGGTTAAAGAATTGGGTGGGAAACCCTTCCTTACCGATGCCAACACCCTGTACGTGGGCAGCCGCTCAAATGCGGTGGATCACCTGCAAACAGCCATTGAAAACGGTTTTGCCTATGCCGTGGTTGGCGCTCCCCTGATTATTGCCGATGGACTTACGGGTAAGGACTACATTAATGTTCCGGTCAACCTTAAGCACTTCAAGGAGGTAAAGATTGGCAGCGCCCTTATTCATGCCGATGCCCTGCTGGTGGTGAGCCATTTTAAAGGCCATGAACTTACGGGTTTTGGCGGTGCCCTCAAGAACATCGGTATGGGATCTGGTTCCCGCAGCGGCAAGCAAATGATGCACTCCGACGTACTGCCCCGGGTCAACCCGGAAAAATGCGAGGGCTGCGCCCGCTGTGCCCGCTGGTGCCCGGCGGGAGCCATTGCCGTGTCCAGGGAAACAAAAAAAGCGGCGATCGATCAGGAAAAATGTATTGGCTGCGGTGAGTGTACCGTCACCTGCCCGGTGGAAGCAATAGGCATTAACTGGAAAACGGAGCCGGAAGCGATCCAGGAAAAGATTGTGGAATACGCCGCCGGTGTGCTCCACAATAAAAAAGGCAAAGCCGGATTCATCAACTTTGTGACCAATGTTTCTCCGGAATGCGACTGTGTCGGCTGGACGGACGCTCCCGTGGTGCGGGACATCGGCATCCTGGCTTCCCTGGACCCGGTGGCCCTGGATCAGGCCTGTGCCGACCTGGTCAACGGGGAGGGGATTTTACCCGGCTCCCGCCTGGAGGGTCGGGAAGTGCAGGACGTATTTCGTGCCCTGTGGCCCCAGGCCGTGTGGGAACGCCAGCTGAGCTACGGGGAAGAAATTGGTCTGGGTACCCGGGAGTATGAGCTGGTAAAAATTTAACCCGTTTAACGAGTTCCGGAACCTTTCCCCTTCTCGTAACGTCTATAGATATAAAAGGAGCGGGGAAGGGATCGGGATGAATCACAAGACTTCTTTAGGCCTTCTGGCTTTGGCGGTTTTGATTATGCTCTTTTTGCTGGCATTAATGCACACACCATACCCTTCTGCGACCGATTACAAAGCCGGTGCGGCAGTGGAATACCGGCTTGCTGCAGAGCAATGGCAGCACCTTGTTACACGACCCTTGTTCGGTACCGCTGCCGTGTGATTAGGCTATAGTGTCATTTGGTATGTTGTCGGGCTAAGGGACTTTTGGTTTCAGGCCAAAGTCCCTTTTTATGTAATTAAACGCGATGAGGAAAAGAATGGTAATCAGAAGGATTAATGAGTCTTTCGTGGAAATAGAAAGAGTAATAATGTGCACGGGAGCGATGTGCCTTGCAGGATTTAATTGGCACCTTCATCCATTACCTGGCGGTGGAGAAGGGCCTGGCCCGGAACACCACGACTTCCTACCAGCTCGATTTAAACCAGTACCGGCTTTTTTGCCGGTCCCGGCGGTTGGATCCCCTGGGGGAGGGACGCGGTGCCGTGATGGCTTATTTGCTAAAGTTGAAAAAAGACGGGCGGGCTCCAGCCACCGTTTCCCGGCACCTGGCGGCTTTAAAATCTTTCTACCGCTTCCTGGTTCAAGAAGGAGTAATTTCGACCGATCCCACCGCTAATTTAGAATCACCCCGCCTGGCTCAGCGGTTGCCGAGGGTATTGACCCCCGAAGAAGTAGACAGGCTCCTGGCTCAACCCCGCACATCCTCGGCCACCGGCTTGCGGGATAAGGCCATGCTGGAACTGCTTTACGCCACCGGCCTGCGGGTGAGTGAGCTGGTTTCCCTGGATCTGGCCGATGTTAATTTGGAGCACGGTTTTGTGCGTTGTTTCGGAAAAGGATCCAAAGAACGAATTATTCCCCTGGGTTCCGTGGCCGCTTTTTATGTTTCCGAATACCTCACCCGGGCCAGGGTAAAACTAACCAGGGGCATCAATACCCCTGCTCTGTTTGTCAATCAGCAGGGCCGCCGCCTCACCCGGCAGGGATTCTGGAAGATTATAAAAAAATATGCCCGCCAGGGGTGCATTACCAAGGTCATCACCCCTCATACCCTGCGCCATTCCTTTGCCACTCATTTGCTGGAAAACGGTGCCGATCTGCGTTCTGTTCAGGAATTGCTCGGTCACGCCGATATTGCCACCACGCAAATTTACACCCATGTAACCCGTACCAGGCTGCGGGAAATTTACGACCGCACCCATCCCCGGGCGTAACTGGATGGATAAAAAGGAGTTGAGCTTACTTGGCCGCAACCATCAACCGTCTTACCCTTATTGTTCTTGACAGCGTAGGTATCGGGGAACTTCCCGACGCCGCCCAATACGGCGATGCGGGCAGCAACACCCTGGCCAATACTGCCCGGGCTGTGGGAGGACTCAATATACCCCACCTGGGCCGGCTGGGCCTGGGAAATATCCTTCCCATTGAAGGGGTTCCCCCGGTAGACCGGCCCCTGGCCGCTTACGGACGGATGGCTGAAGCTTCCGCCGGTAAGGATACCACCACCGGCCACTGGGAAATTGCCGGTTTGTTGCTGGAACGGCCCTTCCCGGTCTACCCCCATGGCTTTCCCCCGGAAATAATCAAGCCCTTTGAGGAGCGCATCGGGCGGCCCGTTCTGGGCAACAAGGCGGCTTCCGGTACAGCCATCATTGAGGAATTGGGGCCGGAACACATGAGGACCGGGTATCCCATTGTTTATACCTCAGCCGACAGCGTGTTTCAAATTGCCGCCCACGAAGAGATTGTCCCCGTGGAGGAATTATACCGGATGTGCCGTATTGCCAGGGAATTGCTAACCGGTGACCACGCCGTAGGGCGGGTTATAGCCCGGCCCTTTGTGGGGCGGCCCGGTGCTTTTAAACGTACGGACAGGCGGCGGGATTTCTCCCTTCCTCCGCCCGGTCCCACCATTTTAGATTTGCTTTCCGAAAACGGATTTCCCGTCCTGGCCGTGGGTAAAATTGAAGATATTTTTGCCGGGAAAGGTATTACCGAAGCCGTACATACTGAAGGTAATATGGACGGAGTGGACCAGACACTTACCTGCATGCGACGCCTGGAGCGGGGGTTGATTTTTACCAACCTGGTAGATTTTGATATGCTCTACGGCCACCGCAACAACCCCCTGGGGTATGCCGCTGCCCTGGAGGCCTTTGACCGGCGCCTGCCGGAAATACTGCATGCCACCAGACCCGATGATGTGCTGATTATCACCGCCGATCACGGGTGTGACCCCACCACCAGCAGCACCGATCACAGCCGGGAGTACGTGCCTCTTCTGGTTTACGGTCAGAAGGTAAAACCGGGGGTAAATTTGGGGACCCGCAGCACTTTCAGTGACGTGGCCGCTACCGTGGCCGAGCTTTTCGGACTTTCCTATCCGCGGGGAACCAGTTTTGCCCGGGAAGTAATTGTCCGGTAAAACCGCTACCACCGGCACCATGGCGGGGTCACTGAACATTTACGCTGAACATTTACCACGGAAATTTTGAGGTGAAGAATTGTGCGCATGTACGATATTATCCTGAAAAAACGCCAGGGATTCGAGCTCACCACGGAAGAAATCAACTTTTTTGTCCGTGGATATACGGTTGGGGAAATACCCGATTACCAGGCGGCGGCGTTATTAATGGCCATTTTCTTTCAAGGACTTGATTCCCGGGAAACGGCGGACCTAACCCTGGCCATGGCTAGTTCAGGGGACCGTGTCGATCTCTCCGGGATTCCCGGATGCAAGGTGGACAAGCACAGCACCGGCGGGGTGGGGGACAAAACCACTCTGGTGCTGGCTCCCCTGATAGCTGCCGCCGGGGTACCCGTGGCCAAGATGTCTGGCCGGGGATTGGGCCACACCGGCGGAACTGTGGATAAGCTCGAGTCCATCCCCGGTTTTAAGGTAAATCTTGCTCCGGATGATTTTATACGCCAGGTCAGGGAAGTTGGCGTGGCGGTGGTGGCCCAAACGGGTAACCTGGTGCCGGCGGATAAAAAGCTCTACGCCCTGCGGGACGTGACGGCCACGGTGGACAGCATTCCCCTGATTGCTTCCAGCGTGATGAGCAAAAAAATCGCCGCCGGAGCCGATGCCATCGTTCTGGATGTAAAGGCGGGTAGCGGAGCTTTTATGCGTTCCGTTGATGAGGCCCGTACCCTTGCCCGGACCTTGGTAGCCATCGGCCGCCAGGCGGGCAAAAAGACTGTGGCCGTGATAAGTGATATGGACCAGCCTCTGGGCTTTGCCGTGGGCAACGCCCTGGAGGTGCGGGAGGCTATTGCAACCCTGTCCGGGCAGGGTCCATCCGATTTGCGGGAGCTGTGTCTCGTACTGGGTGGCCACATGCTCGTCCTGGCCGGTGCGGCAACGGATGTGGAGGAGGGGATGAACCGGCTGGCCGGCTTGCTTGAAGGGGGGCGGGCATTGGACAAGTTCCGGGAGATGGTTAAGGCCCAGGGCGGTGATCCGCGGGTGGCGAATGAACCGGATCTGTTGCCGGAGGCCTCATACAAAGAGCAGGTGAAGGCGCAGGAAGATGGGTATGTGGCAGCCATCCATGCCGAAAGAATTGGCCGGGCGGCCATGCTCCTGGGAGCCGGCCGGAAGGCCAAGGAGGACACCATCGACCCGGCGGTGGGAGTGGTTTTGCACAAGAAGGTGGGGCACCGGGTGAAGGCGGGGGATGTCCTGGCCACTTTGCATGTAAACAATCGGGATAATCTGGCCTTAGCGCGGCAGCTAATCGCCTCGGCCTTTACCTTCAGTTCCAGCGCCCCCGGGGTAAGAAAGCTGATCCACGGGGTGGTTGGCCTACAAGGAGTCGTGCATCAATGTTTGAGTTAATAGACCTCCCTGGAGACATTTTTAAGTGTGGTTCGTTCTGCAAGATGAAGGAGTTGACCTCTTTTGAAAGAGCAGTGGAAGGGCTTTTTTTTCGTGGTTTTAGCCGCTTTTTTATGGGGGCTTTCCGGTAATGTGGCCAAATATTTGTTTAACCGGCAAATCAACCCCCTGGATGTGGTACAAATGCGGCTATTTCTTTCCTTTGTGTTTCTTTTGCTCTATCTGGCTTTTGTCCGCCGTTCCCTTATCCTTATTGAACGAAAACACATTTGCTACATGGTTATTTTCGGCACCTTTGGCGTTACCGCCGTGCAATCTACATATCTACTGGCCATTAGCCTGACCAACGTGGCCACGGCCATTTTTTTGCAGTATCTGGCCCCGGTACTGGTTTTAGGTTACGGGCTCCTGCGCAGGCAGGAAAGATTGGCTCTGCCAAGCGGTTTGGCCCTGTTTTTTTCCGTCCTGGGCGGTTTTCTTATGGTCAAGGGCAGTCCCGGCGCCGGGCTGGCCGTAAGTATTACGGGTCTTGCGTCAGGTCTTTCTTCTGCTGCCGCCTTCGCCTTTTATACCCTGTACGGCAAGAAAGGGCTGGCTACCTATTCTCCCTGGACACTGCTGTTATACGGTTTTGCCATGGGAAGCGTGGTTTTTTGCTTTTACCGCTTACCATGGGTTACTCTGGCGCAATACTCCTGGCAGGAATGGCTTTTTTTTGTTTACATTGCCGTGTTTGCCTCCATCCTGCCCTTTGGCTTTTACTTTAAGGGGCTAAATTATTTGAGCCCGGTCAAAACAAATCTGACCAGTACTCTGGAGCCGGTGATCGCTGGCATACTGGCCTACCTCTTGCTCGGCGAGACCTTGACTCCCTGGCAGATCCTGGGCTGCGGCTTGATTTTAACCGGTGTGATCTTAATTCAACTCTCCGGGTACAGGCCGGTTAAAGAGACCTTTAACATAGATGGAGCTGCCTAGAGTAACCAAAAACCCTGGCTCTACCAATAGTAGGGGCCGGGATTTTTTATTTTTTATTGACATAAGTCTAAAATAGGAATAAAATAGTTTTGGGCTATAGCTCATTAAAAAAGGGGGGGGAATCCCATGAAGGTGGCTGTTTGCGCCCAGGATAACCACATTGATGCCCGGGTAGACCAGCGCTTCGGTCGTTGCCCGTATTTTGTCGTGGTAGACCTGAACAGTGGAGACTGGGAAGGTCTGCAGAACACAGGAACACAGTCCAGTGGGGGAGCTGGCGTTCAAACGGCACAATTGCTGGTCAACCGGGGCGTCAATGTTGTACTGGTGGACAGGATTGGACCCCATGCCATAGAAGTGCTCGGTAGAGCAGGGATCCAGGTGTATGGGGGAATAAGCGGTACGGTGAGACAGAGCGTTGAAGCCTACCGCCAGGGGCGGTTGTCCCTCCTGAGCCGGGCAAATTCCCCAAGCCACGGCGGTATGGGAAGGGGTTAAAAACTATGATTATTGCAGTAGCCAGCGGCAAGGGGGGTACGGGCAAAACTACTGTGGCCAGCAGCCTGGCCCTGGTGGCGGCGGAAAAAAGGGAAGTATTGTTTCTGGATTGTGATGTAGAAGAACCCAACGGTCACATCATGCTAAAACCACACTGGCACAAAAAAGAAACGGTGCGAGTTCCGGTACCTGAAATCAACCGGGAAAAATGTACTTTTTGTGGCACGTGTGCAGAAGTTTGTGCCTTCCATGCCCTGGTTGTCCTCCCCCAGGAGGTTATGCTTTTACCCACCATGTGCCACGGCTGCGGGGGGTGCTGGCATTTCTGCCCGGCCGGAGCCATTTCTCCCGGGTGGCGGGAAATAGGACAGGTTGAAGAAGGTTCAAGCGGTAAAATTGGTTTTGTTCACGGCCGGTTAAATGTGGGTGAGGCCATCAGTCCTCCTCTCATCCAGGCAGTTAAGGAGCGAATCCGGCCAGGTATATTGAACATCATCGATGCACCGCCGGGAACCTCCTGCCCGGTAGTCCGGGCAGTTAAAGGTGCCGACTTCTGCCTCCTGGTTACCGAACCCACGCCTTTCGGGCTTCATGACCTGGAACTGGCATATGAGATGGCCACCGGACTGGGGGTGCCCTGTGGAGTGGCTGTAAACCGTTCAGATGGTGATGACAGCTCCATACGCCGGTTCTGCCACAACAATAATATTCCTCTGCTTTTCCAGTTGCCCCAGGACCGGGAAGTGGCCAGGGGGTATGCCCGGGGCATTCCCGCTATTGAGGTGCGCCCTGAATGGAAAGAACACTTTTTAGCTTTGCTGGCTTTTTTAGAAAGAGGAGGTTACGCCCGGTGCGCGAATTAGTGGTGCTCAGCGGGAAAGGAGGTACGGGTAAAACCACCGTCTGTGGGAACCTGGCGGTACTGGCTTCTAATAAGGTGATGGCGGACTGTGATGTGGACGCGGCGAACCTGTATTTACTTCTGGACCCTGTGTTGAAATCATCTTCCCCCTTTTACGGCTTGAAAAAAGCCTCCATCAACCGGGAAAAGTGCATGGGTTGTAATCTCTGCCTGCATTTGTGCCGGTATGATGCCATTCGCCCCGGTTTTGTTGTGGATCCGGTTCTCTGTGAGGGATGTGCCATTTGTTATCACGCCTGTCCCTGCGGGGCAGTGGAAATGATAGAGCATTTAGCCGGGCATTTATTCCTGTCCGATACCCGTTATGGTTACCTGGTACACGCCCGGCTGGGCATAGCCGAAGATAATTCGGGGAAGCTGGTGGCGGCGGTACGCAAAGAAGCCCGCCGCCTGGCAGAAGAAGAAAAAAAAGAACTGATCATTACCGATGGTCCACCCGGTATAGGCTGTCCGGCAATATCTTGCTTATCGGGAGCGGATCTGGTTTTGGTGGTAGCTGAACCGACTTTTTCCGGAAGCCACGACCTGGAGCGGGTTCTGGAACTGGCAAAACATTTCGGATGCCGGGCGGCAGTGTGCATCAACAAATGGGACCTGGAGCCTGAAAATAGTCATGCGCTGGAGTCGCTCTGTAGCCGGCATTCCGTTCCGGTCGTGGGGTACCTGCCCTACGACGAAAGTGTAATGGAGGCGGTTAAAAGCGGCCGGCCGGTTATTCAGGAATGTTCCGGTTCCATGAAAAAGGGAATACTGGCTTTGTGGGGTAAACTTAAAACACTATTGGAATTGAGGTGAAGTAACTGTGACCCAAGACCAGGCAAAGTGCAGTACCTGTAAAGATAGGAACACCGAACAATGCAACCCGGAAAAATGTTCAGAACCCCCTGTTTTACCCCTCAATGAGGCCAGCGATATAAAACGAGTGGTTGCGGTTATGAGCGGCAAGGGCGGCGTGGGCAAATCCTCGGTCAGTGCTCTTTTGGCCGTTGCCCTTGCCCGGAGGGGTCATCAGGTAGGCATTCTTGATGCGGATATTACCGGCCCCAGTATTCCCAAGCTTTTCGGGGTAATCGACCGGCCGGAACAATTCAATAACTTTATTCTACCTGCGAGAACAATAACGGGCATTCGAATGATGTCTCTGAACCTTTTATTGCCCCAGGAGGACGATCCGGTGATCTGGCGTGGTCCCATCCTGTCAAGCGCCGTCAAACAATTCTGGACCGACGTGGCCTGGGGTGAACTGGATTACCTGATTGTGGACATGCCTCCGGGTACCGGGGATGTACCGCTCACGGTCATGCAATCACTGCCGCTTAACGGATTGCTGGTTGTTTCTTCACCCCAGGACCTGTCCATGATGGTGGTAAAAAAGGCAATAAAAATGGCCCGGATGATCAACGTACCCATTCTGGGTCTGGTGGAGAATATGAGTTACCTGCCCTGTCCCTACTGTGGCGAGAAAATTCATCTTTTTGGTTCAAGCCACGTGGGAGAGGCGGCACAGAAAAACAACCTGCCGTTACTGGCTGTCCTTCCTGTAGACCCGGAATTAGCGGAGCTGGGTGATGCCGGGCTCATTGAGAACTACAACGGCACATCAATGCAAGGCATGGAATCCTTAGTGAAAGTTCTGGAAAAAACACTAGGGGGAAAAATAATAAAGGAGCGTGAAGGAGCATGAAAATTGCCCTCCCTAACGACCGCGGTCAGGTGAACCAGCATTTTGGCAGGAGCGAAGAATTTGTTATTTTCGAGATGTCCGGCCAGGAAATTAAAAGCCGGGAAACAGTGTCCACCGCCACCCTGCAACATAACCATGAAGGTCTGGCCGAACTGTTTAAAAACAAAGGGGTTGATGTATTAATTCTGGGCGGCGTAGGACCCCGTGCCATACAAGCGCTGCAGCAATACGGCCTGCAGGTGATCACCGGTGCCAGCGGTAACGTGGAAGAGGTGGCCCGGGCCTTTGCCCGGGGAGAGTTGGTCAACCGGGGGGTCATATGTGACCACAGCCACGGTCACGGTAATCACTGCCACCACGGGCCAACCTGCCGTTAGAAGTGCGCAGACTTTTTATGGAGCAAAGGCAATTAAAGTAACGAGAGGAGGGCTTGTGCCCTCCCAAAATCTTTATAGGTTCAATGATTTTTGAGGGGGAATATCGAATGAGTTTCGATCTGGATAAATTAGCTGCGGAACTCCAGAAAAAAGTATGGTCACAATTCAGCGACGTAGTTATCGATCATGCCAACAATCCCAGGAACATCGGGAGCATTGAAGAAGCAGACGGGTATGCCAGTGTTACCGGCTTGTGCGGCGACACGATTCAAATTTGGCTTAAGGTAAAAGATGGCATAATAAGTCAAATTACCTTCTGGACTGACGGCTGCGGTACCACCATTGCCGCCGGTAGTATGGTTACCGAACTGGCCAGGGGCAAGGCTCTCCCTGAGGCTTTGCAAATTACACCTCGTGACGTGCTTGATGCTCTAGGAGGACTGCCCGAGGAAAGCGTGCATTGCGCTTTTCTGGCGGCAAACACCCTGCATGAGGCTATCAAAGATTACCAGAAATCTCAAGCCGGCCATTTCAATGGCGGCCAGCAGGCTGAACCGGGGGCCGGGGGCAAATAAAGAGAAGCCCCCGGCTGAACTTAAAGCCTGTTGCCTGTGGCATCCTTCCAGACCAGGATTGCCCGGGTTAAAACACCTTTTTCCTGGTCAACTCCTCCTGAACATCAACCAGCGCTTCGCCGAAACGCTGGAAGTGCACCACCTCCCTTTCCCGCAAGAAGCGCAGGGTATCCTTTACACCGGGGTCGTCGGTCAAGCGGATCAAATGCTCATAGGTAGTCCGGGCCTTCTGCTCCGCCGCCATGTTTTCATGCAGGTCGGTGACCGGGTCTCCCGTGGCCTGGACGTAAGCGGCCGTCCAGGGGACCCCGCTGGCATCCACCGGGTAGACCGCCCGGTCGTGTTCGGCAAAATAACCACCCAGATCTTCCCGGCGCAACTGCTCCGGGGTGGCGCCCTTCATCAGGCGGTAGATCATGGCACCCACAATTTCCCAGTGAGCCAGCTCTTCGGTGCCAATGTCCGTGAGCAGGCCTCGAGCTTTATTCGTAGGCATGGTGTAGCGCTGGGTCAAATACCTTACGGCAGCCGACAACTCGCTGTCGGGGCCGCCGTACTGGGCCATCAGATATTTGGCCATGCGCAGGTCGGTCTTATAGACCCTGACCGGATATTCCAGCTTTTTTTCGTAAATCCACATCCTCTCCAGTCCTTTCTTAAAATTGAATTTCCCAGGGCCAGGGATCTTCAATCCAGCGCCAGGGATATTCGCTGGGCGAAAAGCCATAAGATACCAGCGGACCGTACATGCGCTCGTACTGGGCTTTCAGCTGGTTCAAGCGTTCGGTAACCAGGTTGTAATCATTTAAAGGCTCCTGCTCCGTGGGATGGGTGTCCAGGTAAAGGTTCAGCTCTATGGCCACGAATTCAAGGGCCATAATATCGTGCAACAGTTGTAACCGCCTCGAGTCCACTTATTTTCCTCCTTTCCGGAGAAGTACCAATTTAATAGGGGTAGGGGCTGTAAAGTTCCGGGAAAAGGGTCCCTTTTTCAAGGGCCTCGGCCGGGCTGTATGTTCTGCCGTAACGCTGGGGGGGTACATAGGCCTGGGCCAACCGGAGCGGGGGATAAAAGCCGGAAGTATGGGCGACCGGGGGAGCGTCTGCAGCGGCTACTTTTACTTCCAGCTCTGGCATATTTTCGGGAGTGGTCATTCCAACAATCCTCCTTTAAGTGGTACTAGATGAAAATCTTACAAGTAAAGTATGTTATTCCCTTGTATAATGACACCGCAAAAAATTGTTATCCTAATTTTTCTTGCTCGAAGCGATGAGCTGCAAACAAAAAGTCCCCGGTGGTGACTTAAATGCACTAAGGTAAGGGATAGACCTTATAGTATTCTAAGAAAGGGTTTATCCCTGTTTTTATTCTTAAAAAATTAGTTAAATATATTACAATAAGATAGTATCTGTAGTATAGTATAGAAAGCATTGCTTCCAATGGTGGTGCGTTCCAGTGAGGGTAGAAACAGTTACAACTCCCAACGGGAAAACCCGGTACCTGCTGGTTGATTCGGACGGTGAACCCGTCCTCCCCGTCATGCGGTTCATCAAGTTCAAGGACAACAGCGGGGCCGCCCGGAGCAGCCTCCGCGCCTACTGCCAGCACCTGAAACTCTTTTTCGAGTTCCTTGCGCAGGAGGGCCTGGATTACCGTAAAATCAGCATAGACGACATGGCCGCCTTCATGCGCTGGCTCCAAAACCCCTACGGGAACCTGAAAGTAATCCCGGTGACACCTGTAACGTCTCCCCGCGGGCCGGCCACTGTGAACACCGTCATTTCCACGGTCCTCAATTTCTACGATTACCTCATGCGCCACGAGGACTACAGCGTCCAGCTTTCCGAGAGACTTAAAAAGACCGTTCCCGGGAGCAGGCGGGGCTTTAAAGACTTCCTCTACCATGTCAACAAGG
>NZ_FQZM01000071.1 GCF_900142025.1 Desulfofundulus thermosubterraneus DSM 16057
GACCTTTTTTCGGGTGGTGTGGAGGTAAAAGAGCATGGCAAAAGCAAAAAAACAAAAGAAGAAAAAAGAAAGGTCGTTGTTAGAAAAGGGGGCTACGATAACGTATCGCTGTTTGCAGTGTAATGTTGAAGAAGAGATCCCGGAAGAGGTGGTCCAGTATTTTGATCTGGTTGATCCAGGGGACCCGACTATGCCACCCAGATTTGCCTGTGAAAAATGTGGGGGAGAAATGCACCCTAAAGAGCCGTGGCAAAACAGTTTAGAAGACAGTTTAGAAGACATTTTCTAGAAGAGGAAGAACCGCCCGAAGGGCGGTTTTTTTACTGCTGCGTCCGGGCATGGGCGGGGCGGGGGAGTTGACCAGGGCCGGGGGAGCAGGAAGCCATTTGTATAGTGCTCTTTGTGAAGATGAGTGCAAGGCGTTGAAAAAAAACCGCCGTCCGGACAGGCTCAGTGATCTCGCTAAACCCTGGTAGCCCTGGGTCTCCGGACAGGCTCAGTGATCTCGCTAAACTGCGCGCGATAAAGATAACCTATTGGGGTGTCAAATGCGGATCAAAGGAAATCGTTATCGTTGTTGAACTGTGGTCAGGGAGTTTCCTTACCTAACACTGTATCCGGTTTTGGCCTGGTGCGGCTCCGCAGCCAGCTAAGTAAAATAGCGCCCATCATGAGAAAACCCAGGTAACCCATGGCGGGGTAGACCGTACCAACCAGTTTGGTAAAACCAAAGAAACTGGAAACCAGAGCCAGTATACCGCTGGCCAGCACTACCGGAAAAAACGCCGGTGTTCCCGGTTGTACGAGACGGGCGGCAAAAGCGTACAGCATGCCAACGGCAGTGTTATAAATCATGCCCAGTATGATCACCGACATGGCTACGGCTAGCCAGGGCGCAATTTTGTTGGCCAGGAAGACGGTGGGCATGGGAATTCCCTCCACCCGGTTGAGAATAGTCATCATGGACAACCCGATCAGGAGAATGAGTGTCCCCAGGCCCAGTCCCCCCAGGATGCCGCCAGTGCGGTTCAGCCGGTGATCCTTCATGGCACCGCCTATGGAAATCAGCATTGGTGCCGTCGCAGCCAGGTTATACGAGACATAGAGGATGGCCCCGATAATCCAGTTCGGTGCGGCAGCATTGGCTGGCTTGGCGTACTGACCCACTGTATGCAGGTTCATACTTTCGCCAGTCAGGGAATAGACGGTGATAATGATTATTGCCAGCATTAGAAAAGGAGTAACCAGGCTGATGGCCGCGATAATACGCTCTATACGCATAAGCAAGGTGAGCAAAACAATGGCTAACATTCCCAGGCTGCCATAAATAGTGGGCAGGCCGAATTGCTGGTTAAATAATGCCCCTGCTCCAGCCAGCATGACTGCAGCCACTCCAAAGAGAAAGAAGGTAACCGTCCAGTCAACCACTGCACCTATCCACGGGCCGCAAATGCGGTAAATGCTGTCCTTGTGAGAAGTGGCCTGCATCTCCTGCCCCAGTTCCAGCAGTTGTACACCGTAAAAGCAGAAAAGAAAGGTGGCAATTAAACCGCCCAGAATTCCCCACCAGCCAAACCAGGTAAAAAATTGTAAGATCTCCTGACCCGAGACAAAGCCTGCTCCCACTACAATACCTATATATGCTCCGGCAATAGACAGCGCTTTTTTCATTAGTGTGCCTCCTCTTGCATTTTTCTAGTACTCTATGGGCGAAAAGTCTCGCTGTACATGGTGAATTCATCAATACGTTCCCGCACCGGCTCATAACCCAGACCCGGTCGCTCCGGTACCCGGATCAGGCCGTTTTCTACAGTAACCTCCGGTTCTATCAAATCCTTCTCCCAGTAGCGGCTGGAAGCGGCTGTATCTCCCGGCAGGGTGAATCCGGGCAGGGTCGTAATGGCTATGTTATGGGCACGGCCGATACCGGATTCAAGCATGCCGCCACACCAAACGGGTAGACCCTTTTGCAGGCAGAAATCATGTATTTTGCGGGCTTCGGCCAGGCCGCCCACCCGCCCGATTTTAATGTTAATGATGCGGCAGCTGCCCAATGCTACAGCCTTGCGGGCATCTTCCAGGGAATGAATGCTTTCATCCAGGCAAATAGGTGTGCGCAATTTTTTCTGCAAAGCAGCGTGGTCGATAATGTCGTCGTGGGCCAGGGGCTGCTCAATCATCATCAGGTTAAACTGATCCAGTTCGGCCAGATGGTCGATGTCATCAAGGGTATAGGCAGAGTTAGCGTCGACCATCAGGCTGATATCCGGGAAGCGGTTACGCACGGCGGCAACTACATCCAGGTCCCAGCCCGGCTTGATTTTAATTTTGATCCGCCGGTATCCTTCGGTCACGTATCTCTCTATGAGCGATAACAATTTAGATACAGAATCCTGAATACCAATACTAATGCCCACTTGTATTTCCGTGCGTTCTCCACCTAAAACCCGGTACAAGGGGAGATTCTGTTGCTTGGCGTAAAGATCCCATAATGCACCTTCCAGTGCCGATTTAGCCATATTATTGCGGCGGATGTGGCTGAAAATAGATGACACTTCCTGTGGATGGCTAACAGGTTTTTGCCACAGAAGGGGGATAAGGAATTCTTTCATGATTAACCAGTTGGTTCCCACAGTTTCTTCATTGTAGAAAGGTTCTTTCATGGCCACAGATTCGCCCCAACCGCTACGGCCATCCTTGTCCCGCACTTCGACCAGAATGAAGTGCTTGTCCCATTGGGTACCGAAACTTGTAGTAAAGGGTGATTTCATGCGCATGGACATGGCTCGCAAGGTGATGGAATGTAGTTGCATAGCTCATTCTCCTTTCTGCCAGGGCGCCTGGGGTAATGATAAAAGGCGACGTTGCACAAGCAGGTATTCGTGCACCGGTTCTCCCCGGTGACAGCGGAAACCGGCTACTGCCCAGCCAGCGGCAAAACTGCGGGTAAACACCTGCCGGGTGGCTTGCCGCCATGCTTTAGCCAGTTCCATGTCTTTTTGTTTAATGTCCTGGAAATAGGCCGGTACGGCCACGCTCAGGATCTGCGCATCCGGAATGTTATCAACCACCTGTACGGGTTGGGGCAGCCCGCCGGCGGTTAACTGCCAGCGAAGGAGGTCTTGTTCATCTCCTTGTGGTAAAGGTGGCCTGTCCTGATCTATCCACCATTCCACCTGAAAGCGGTCGGATGGTAACCCCTGATTCAATTGGTCAGGCATATCTCCATAACAATCTTCGATATAAGTGGAGCATACTACTCCCAGCTTGCCTACGTTAAGATAACCGTTAGCCGTTTCCAATGGATCGTAAGTCCAGGTTATCAGCCGGTAACCGTGGGCCAGGGCCGCTTCTGCCTGCGCCCTCTTCAACCGTTCACCTATGCCCCGGTGACGCCAGCCGCTTTTAATGCCCATCATGTGAGAGCAAAGATAAACCTGACCATTTAAAAAGCCGGGGAAGCTGTAAAGCATACCCACCATTTCCTCTCCATGAAAGGCTCCGATCAAGATGCCGCCGTTTTTGGCTACCGTCAGTGTTTGATGGATGGGAACGGGTGATTCCATTTTCCAGACCGATTGTTCTACTTCCTGCATACTTCGCATTTCCGGTATGGTTTTTAAATGCCGGAGCACGATGTCTTCCTGCATAGAGGTTCCTCCTTTTACGTCCTTAAATCATATCGCATAAACCATCAGGTTTCAGTGCAGGCGTACCAGACTGCCCGGGTGAGGATTTCCGCGCCGTCCAGCAGGTAAGCCCGTTCGAATTGCATCCCGGGGTGATGCAGCCCGGGATAAAGGTCACATCCCAGCCCGAGCATGGTGGCCTTAATATGCGGGCGTAAGCGAGTATAAAAGTGAAAGTCTTCGGCTCCCGGCGTAAGGATGGGCGGAGCCAGATTTTCCGGGCCGACGGTGTCGGTAATGGCCCGGGCCATGATGTCCCGGGCTTCTTTGCTCACTTCTGCGGCCGGCATGTCTATTCCCCGGGTAAGCGTAATTACCGCACCATAGGCTGCAGCCACATTAGAAGCCACGCTTTCCACTTTTTGCACCAGCTCTTTCAGCTGCTGGTTGGTTTGTGCCCGTAAATCCAGGGTAAATACAGCCCGATCGGGGATGATATTCCCGGCTTCCGTACCTGCGTTGATACGGGTCATTTTTATCGAAGCCGGCTGCAGCGGATCCCAGCGCAGGGCGTGCAGCATTTGTACCAGCGCCGCGGCCACTTCGATTACGTTAACTCCCAGGTGGGGGCGGGCACCATGTGCACTTACCCCTTGAATCTCACCGTTAATAAGATAGGCCGCTCCATTCAGGATAGCCGGCGAAGCCTGTCCACCCGGTAATTCCTGTCCCGGCCTGAGATGCACTCCGAATAGAAAGGACACATCATCTACGGCCCCTTTCTCTACCAGGTGCAGGGCACCTTCGCCCTTTTCTTCAGCCGGCTGGAAAATTATTTTCACCCGGGTCCCGGCAGGTAACGGCAGTTCCATTAGGGCTGCAGCGGCAGTGAGCACCATGGCCATGTGGGCGTCGTGGCCGCAGGAGTGGATCATGCGCTGCCCCGTGTCTGTCTGGTGGCAGAGTGCATCCATATCCGCCCGCAAAGCTACGGTAAAAGATCCCTTTCCCCATACGCCGAGCACGCCGGTGCAATCGTGGTAAGTAATTGTTTCGTAACCCAGTCTTTCCAAATTATCTTTCAAAAAACTGGTGGTCTTTATTTCCTGCCAGCCAGGCTCGGGCATGTTGTGCAGGCGATTAAAAACATCCATTAAGTAAGGGCTCCATTTTTTCCGGTGAAAATTAAACTCCCGAAAGGAGGCCATAATTTTTACCTCCAACACTTTTGTAGTGTACGCTTCATTTGTATTAAAGGAAATTAGCTTCTGATTCATTATAGTGTCAGGCGGCTGTAAAGGCAATAGGGATTACCCATCAAAGGCATTCGGGACTGTGTCCATACGTGGAAGAAGGATACGAATGGGCCGTGGACCTGGACATCAAGAAATACTTTGACCGGATAAAATGCCTTGTTTTATTTAATAAAGTATAATATAATAAAAAACGAATATAAGGAGTCCGGAGGTGCGAGTTTATGCAGGATTGCCGTCGGTGTGGCGTTGGAATAACTGTGGAGGAAGACCCACGCCTCATTTTTTGCTACGCCACTAAAAGGCTGATTCCGGCCGAGCAGCAACTCCATGGCTGGCAGTGCCTCTACTATATGCAAAGAATAATCGAGGACGGAAAGCCGCTTTCGCCCGAGCAACACTATCTTTTGAAGCAGGCGGAGCTGGACAATAAAAAGTGAAGAGTACCTTTCAAATAGGTGCCCGGCGGGCACCCTAATCCTTCAGGTGGGAAATTGGGGTGGTAAAGTTTTGCAGATTAAAGATATTGGGCCTGAGGAATTTTTCAAGAAACTGCATCGCTGGATACTTGAATTATGCGAAGGAGGTGGTTGATTTTATGCAATATCGGCGCTACCAGCCGGCTGTTTAAGAAAGGTATCGCAAAAAGTTGCTCCGGCTCCGTACAAAAAAGGGTATTATAAAAAGCCAGGAACAACAGAATAAAAAACAGGAGGATTACTAGATGGCAGAGTCGGTGACACGCAGACTTTCATTCTTCGACCGTTATTTAACCGTCTGGATTTTCCTGGCCATGGCTGTTGGAGTGCTGGGTGGCTACATATACCCGCAAATTGCCAACTTTTGGGGCAGGTTTCAGGTGGGTACGACCAATATACCCATTGCCATTGGCCTCATCCTGATGATGTACCCGCCCCTGGCGAAAGTCCGCTACGAAGAGCTTCCCGCGGTCTTCAGCAATAAAAAGATATTAACCCTGTCCCTGATCATGAACTGGGTTGTCGGCCCGGTAGTTATGTTCTCCCTGGCCATACTGCTGTTGCGCGATAAACCGGATCTGATGGCCGGTGTTATCCTGGTAGGGCTGGCCCGTTGTATAGCCATGGTTCTGGTCTGGAACGACCTGGCCGAAGGCAGTCCGGAATACGCCGCCGGGCTGGTGGCCTTCAACGCCATATTCCAGGTGCTTACCTATTCTATTTACGCTTATATATTCCTTACGGTAATTCCTGCCTGGCTGGGCCTTTCCAGCGTTCTGGTGAATGTTTCCATGGCTGAAATAGCCAAAAGCGTTTTCGTTTACCTGGGGATTCCATTTATTGCGGCAATCATTACCCGTACCGCGATGGTCGGATCGAGGGGGCGGGACTGGTACGAGCAGAATTTTATTCCCAGGATCAGGATGATTACCCCGATCGCCCTGTTGTTTACCATCCTGGTGATGTTTTCCTTGAAGGGTGAGGTGATCGTTACATTACCTGTTGATGTAATCCGGGTGGTCATCCCTCTTACTTTATATTTTGTGTTCATGTGGCTGGTCACCTTTTACCTGGGGAGATTGATTGGAGCGGATTATGCAACTACAACCACCCTTGCCTTTACCGCCGCCAGCAACGACTTCGAACTGGCCATCGCAGTGGCCGTGGCGGTCTTCGGCATCAACTCCGGGCAGGCCTTCGCTACCGTTATCGGTCCCCTGGTGGAGGTGCCCGTGCTGATCGGCTTGGTCAACGTGGCCCTTACCTTCAGGCGTAAATATTTCGCGCACGAATTGCGCTGAGCCAGCCAGTTTTTCAAATGTTACCGGCTTTTGGCAGGTTCCGTTCCACGGGATAGCTATTCTGGCATAATCAATGCCGGTAATATGCCAATAAATCATGGAGGTGCAGATTGTTATGGAGATCAAGATTTTCGGCACCGGTTGTCCAAAATGCAAGGCTTTGCACCAGGCAGTGGTTGAGACGCTTAATGAGATGGGCTTGAGCGCCGACGTTAAGAAGGTGGAAAAGTTGGATGAGATCGTGCAGGCAGGGGTCATGCTTACCCCGGGCCTGATGGTCAACGGCAAGCTCAAGGTGTTCGGCAAGGTGCCCGGAAAAGAAGACATCAAGCGTTACATCGAGGAAGAGAAACAATAAGGGGGGATTTTGGAATGGCCGATACCTGTACCTGTGCGGCGGCACCGGTGCTCATCTTTCCGTGCTCCGGTGGTTCAAATGTCGGTCAAATAGCCAACCAGGCAGCCGTAGAGCTCACTAAGGAGGGGGTGGGGAAGCTCTTTTGCCTGGCCGGGATAGGCGGTCATGTGGAAAGCTTTATTGAATCTTCAAAGGGAAACCGGCTGGTGGTCATCGACGGCTGCCCGACGGCCTGCGCCAAAAAAATTTTTGAGCATGTAAATCTGCCGGTTACCGATTATATAGTCGTTACCGGGCTGGACATCAAAAAGAATCATAATTTCGACCTCGAAAGAAATGACATCGAGAAAGTTTGTGCGGAAGTGAAGAGACGCCTGCAGTGTAATCTGTAAATCACAGACATCGAGTAGGAGGGGGCGGCTAGCCCCCGTCCTCTCACACCACCGGACATGCGGGTCCGCATCCGGCGGTTCACCAAGCTTGACGAAGACTTTGATAGCGTTCGGTTAAGCTCATCAGGCCCTGGGACTGCCAGTAGGCGTTGCCCAGGGCTCTGTTCATTGGCCCGTGGGCCATCCGCCATGGCCCTCTGCGAGCGTTGGCGAATTCATGTACTACCCATTCAGGCAGTCCCAGTGCACGCAGCTCGCGGTATCTTGTCCGCACTCGCTTCCACTGCTTCCAGAGGCACATGCGCAGCCTCCTCCGCATCCAGCCT
>NZ_FQZM01000028.1 GCF_900142025.1 Desulfofundulus thermosubterraneus DSM 16057
ATGGTGCGCTGCAGTCCAACTCCAAAGCCGAGCACCAGTACCCAGAAAAAGGTGACCGGGTCGATTTTCCGGTTGCGCTGGACGTATCCGACTTTAGCCGCTGTTTCCCTTAGCCACTCCGGAGAAAACATCTTGTTCAAAACTTTTTCTATTTCGCGCGGATTAATTTTTCCGGGAATTAGAGCCAATGTAGAACCTCCTCGCGAACATTATTTGGAGGAGAATTCCACAAAGGGAGGGGCATACTCCTTCTTTTCAAAGAACAATTCCCGCTATTTATTTTCCAGGGACAAAGCCCTATCTCTGGCTGTTATTGGTATATCCAGGGCTTAACCGAACACAAATGGAGTTTTGCAGGTCACACAAATTGGATATTGCATAATGATTTGGATACGAAACAGAATCAATACTATTCTTTATAATGTTGGAATATTCTATTTGTTTATTAATTAATTGTTGGATATTATTTATCCCATAATCATCAGGATCGAGCCCTTTTAACATTACATAGTATCCTTTATACTCTTGTCCTAATTTTATAGGAATTATGGGGTTGAATGGATTATAATTTGTTATATATTTTCCACTTGTTGGATCTAATAATATCCATTTATCGTCTATATAGACTTCTAGAAACACGTGCCCACTAAAAGATTTAGTTTTTTTTGGATAATCAAGTGAAAACTGAATACCAGTTGCATCAACCATTACAACAGGGAATCCATATTTTCTTAGTATACTTCCAACTAGCAATGCGTGATCGTGGCATCCACTAAGCTGTTTTTTCTGAATAATTTCATTAACCGTAATTTTCCCTACATATTTTCCCCCTGCAGGTACAGTATGAAAGTTTTTGTTTTTCCAATTTAAAATAGTTTTAATATCCAATAGGGTTTTTGTTCTAATTTTTAACTTTGTTTTCCGTTAACAGTATATTTGTTTGGGTTACTATAGTCTATGGCTCCAATGCAACCTTTTTGCTGTTTTCCTTCAGATGGATTAGCCATAGAAATAATAGTAATTGTTTGAGATGCAACATCCCAATTAACCTTACTCTCTAGTGCTTCAGATACAAATCTTAAAGGAACGAATGTTCTATTATTTATTATCCTAACAGGAACATCTAATATTACTGGTAAGTCATTCTTATATGCAGTAACTTGATCAATAGTCAGTTTTATCTTTGTTGTTCCTTTGGTTACTGTAATTGATTGCGTAATATCATCCCAACTAACATCAGCGCCCAACGCTTCAAATATTGCTCTTATTGGAACTAATGTCCTGCTGTTTTCGATAACTGGTGACACATCAAAGCTTAAAGCCCGCCCGTCAACTATAACCGTGGGTGAGCTAAAAGCCGGGCTGACCATCGGAAATAGAAAAAGTAAAACCAAAAAGGAAATAAACATTACTGCTCTTTTCATTTTGCATTCCTCCAAACGTTTAAAATATTCAAATGTGTAAATGTTCAGTCAACTCGATTAAAGCACGGCGTTGTCCCGTTTACTCCCTGGCTTCCGCGTAAGATACGCACCGCGGCTCACTTCGGGCCGGCTCTGGCCCTTAAGAGGATTGCCCGTCACCATCATTCAGGAGCCTCCCTCAGGAACTTGGATATGACGCGCAGCCCCTAGCCTACCTGCGCCTTACGGCGGCGCTACAACTCGTCCAAAATTCCTGGGCGAAGGGGTCCGTGTATCTGCCCAATGAATTGACAAGATTAATCCCCCTCGCGTTCCCCCGATTCTCTAAATGCCCAGAGCATTGAGCAACCGCAAAACCACGGCCGCTGTCTCGGGCCGGGTTGCTGGTTTTGCAGGCCTGAAGGTGTGGTCTTCGTAGCCTTTGATGACGCCCTTCGCCACAGCCCGCGAAATGCTGTCCGCAGCCCAGGCCGGACCTTGCCCGCATGTAGTACAGGCCGTTATTGTCGGTCATCACCCCGTCCCGGCCGTTGTACAAAAACGGAGTTGCATTTGTCCCCGACCTGTAAACAAGCTCCCCGTAAGGACCGTACTGGAACCTGTCGGTCACCCGGCCGCCTTCATCCGTAAGAACTACCGTACTCCCCCGCCGGTCATAGTGATAGGTGAGGTAGGAGCCGTCGGGGTTTTCCGTAACCGCGCTGAGGCGCCCTAAAGCGTCATAGCTCAAATAACCGATTTGCCGCGGCCGTTGCTCAGGCTGATTAACCTTCCTGCCGAGTCAAACCGGTATTCCTTTTGGTCTTTGCGGGTTAGAGTATAGGAGCCGTCCTGATTTTTAACCAGCCGGGTCTCATAGTTATGGCTCCAGCCTTTGCCTAAGGGGCCTTCTTTCAGCAGCAGGGAATTATAGTTTAAGTTAAAAGAAACTGGCTGTGCTCCGTTGATTGTCAGTACGTTTCGCTCAATCACATGCGCCCCTGTAGCAGCGTCCACCGGCTCTGCGATGAGGGTGCCGCCTTTTTCGTATTTCCCCAGCTTCTCCGCTGCAGGTTGACCAGTTAAGGGGAAAGAAATCACAGAGAGTTCGGGTTTGAGTTTTACAAGGTAGATACTGAAATCAAGTTCTGAATTACCTGATTGGGTTAAGGTCTCTGTATAGCCTACAACGATATATCCTCCGTCCCTGGTCTGCTGGACAAACGAAGCTTGATCGGTTTTATTACCTGTTCGTACCAAGGCTTTTTCCCATAACTTTTTGCCAGAGGCGTCGATCTTGACAAGGTAAAAATCTTTCATACCATCGCCAAAGGATCCTGAATAACCAGCAATGATATAATTCCCGTCGCGGGTCCGCTGGATGCAATTGGCTCCATCATCTGACCACCCCCCAAAAGTCTTTTCCCACTGCTTATTGCCAAAGGCGTCAGTCTTGATCAGATACCCATAAAAACCGCGGCCTGGGGACACGCCTCCTTCAGGGGGCAGGTACGATGACTTGATCCGCAAGTGAAAATCGGATGGTACAAATAGCCAGGATAAACATATGTTTGGTAGTTACAGTTTCATTTCGAGCAATATATTTTTTTCTAACACATTTGAATTTCCTGTCAACATTATTTAAAATATTTCGACATATTTAGACAAAAAACGTGGAAGTCATGGACAACCAGGAGGTCCAGCTAGGCTTTGTAATAGAAAATGAGATTATCATGCATTTAACACTGATCAAAAAAATACGCCAGGAGGTATCTTTGTACGATCCCGTGGGCGTGGATAAGGAAGGCAATGAAATCATCTTGATCGAAACCCTGGGTACACCACCGGAAATTTTCTCCGAAATGGTGGAAACACAGCTTGAACTCAAAAATTTGCTGGAAAGAATTGTTACGCTAAGCCCCCAGGAAATAAAGGTTCTGACCCTGCGGTTTGGTTTAAGCAGTGGCATCCGTGCAACTCAACGGGAAGACGCCCGGAAGCTAGGAATATCCAGGTCATGTGTCCCGAATTGAAAAGAGAGCCCTGTACAAATTAATCACGGGTTACCAGCTCTACCTGGCTTATCTGGCAGGCCTCCCCGAATTTCATTGACAAGACAGATTTTGCGGTTTACAATTATAACATATACGTTATACCAGAGAAGGTTGCTCCATGCGCTGGGAAGTTGAATTTTACAAAAGCGCTTCGGGCAGGAAACCGGCAGCCGATTTTATTGTGTCGCTGCAGCCGAAAGAACAGGCGAAAATTGCCCGGGCCATCGACCTCCTGGAAGAATTCGGCCCGCAGATCGGGATGCCTTATGTTAGGCACCTGGACGGCGGTCTTTGGGAATTGCGCGTGCCATTCGGCGGGCAGACGTTCCGACTGCTGTTTTTCATCGAGGGTAACACCCTGGATTATGGTGCACGGCTTTTCCAAGAAGACCCCGAAAACGCCGCTTAAAGAGCTGAATACCGCCATTGCAAGGATGAAAGACTACAAAAGAAGGATCGGTGATAACAAATGAAATGGAGCGATTTAAAAAATGAACTGATGGAAGATCCGGCTTTCCGGCAAGCTTACGAAGAACTGGAACCGGAATACCAGCTTATCAGGGCCATCATTAAACAGCGGAAATTAAAGGGAATGACCCAGGCCGAACTCGCCCGTAGAGTCGGCACCTGTCAGTCGGCTATCGCCAGGCTAGAAAGCGGAACTTATAACCCCTCCCTTCGGTTTTTAAAGAAAGTCGCGAAAGCTCTGGAAGCGAAAATCGAAGTGTCGCTAAAATGCGACAACTGATCCGGGTAGCGGCCAGCACTCCCCCGGCAATGCCCAGTCGGAAGCGGGGCACGGAGCCCATTACGGCGCTGTTGTTAGGAGACTGGAATAGCCCCGTGCCCAACCCGAAGATGCCGAGACGCCAGGCCACGTCGCCGGTGCCGGAATGCTGCCCCAGTCCAGCCAGGAGTAGAGCAGAGACGGTACAGATAAGCGAGCCCGTGAAGGCCAGTCCTCGCTGCCCGCTCTTATCCGACAGCGCACCGGCCAGGGGAGCTACTACCAACACCGTCAGGGGAAAGGCGGTCATGGTTGCTCCTGCCCGGCCAGCGGAAAGTCCCATCGCCTGCTGCAGGAGAAAAGGGGTCAGGAAAACAATGACGTACTGGGTCATGAAGTTTAGAAGGGCGGCCAGGTTGCCGGCCGCAAAGGCGCGGATGTGGAAGAGCTTGAGGTCCAGCATGGGTTCGGGAGAGCGCTTCTCCACCACGACAAACCAGCTCAGTAAAGAGAGAGCCGCAAGGCCGAGCACCAGGATGGGCCAGGACCAGTTGTAGGCCTCGCCACGGCTGACGGACAGAAGCAGGGCGCCGAGGCCGCAGAAGGCCAGCACCGCTCCCGGCCAGTCAAAGCGCTGGCGCTTTTCGCTGCGGAACTCGGGGAGAAGGTGCCGGCACCACAGGTAAGCGGCAATACCGATGGGCACGTTAATAAAAAAGATGGCCCGCCATCCCAGGGTATCCACCAGCAGGCCTCCCAGGCTGGGCCCCATAGCCAGGCCGAGGGCTATGACCATTCCGTTCATGCCCAGAGCCCGGCCTCGTTCCTGGGGTGGGAAGACGGCGATAATGATGGCGGGAGCCATGGTCATCATCATGCCTGCTCCGCCGGCCTGCAAAGCCCGCAGCAGGATCAGGGTGCCCAGGGTGGGGGCAAGGCCGCAGAGGGCAGAGGTGAGGACGAAGGTCAAAAGCCCGGCTAAAAAGACCCGCTTGAAGCCGAACATGTCTCCCATCCGGCCAAAGGCGAGTATCAAGCTGCCCAGTACCAGCAGATAGGCCATGGACACCCAGCCTATGGTGGCCGGGTCTGCACCGAAATCCCGGGCAATGACAGGTGTGGCTATATAGACCACACTGGCATCGATGGGACCCATGATGGAGCCGAGCAGGACCGCGGTCAGGATGCGCCACCTGTTGGCGTACTGCTGATCACTCATATTTTTATACACCACCTTTTTTATACACCACCGATATTACCTATATTCGTCTGCAAAAGGGCTGGGTGTACCTGGTAGCAATCATGGATTGGTACTCCCGTTATGTGGTCAGTTGGGAGATGGATCTCTCGCTGGAGATTTCCTTTGTCCTGGAAGCAGTCAAACTGGCCCTGGCCCGGTCCCGGCCGGAAATCATGAACAGCGACCAGGGAAGCCAGTTCACCAGCCCGCAGTACATAGAGCTTTTAAAAAATGCAGGGGTCCAAATCAGCATGGACGGTAAGGGTAGAGTTACAGATAACATCTTTGTCGAGCGCCTCTGGCGCAGTCTGAAATACGAAGAAGTTTACCTGCTCGACTACGCCAGTCCCCGCTAGGCCAGGCAAAGAATCGCCCACTACCTGGACTTTTATAACTATCGTCGCCCTCATCAATCACTTGGCTACCAAACACCTGCAGAAGTTTACACATAATCATGCCATAATATACAAAAGGAGGTGGCCACAACCAGGGATATTATAACAGATTTGGTAGTGCCAATGGTTTAATAACCCTAACCATTCTACCTATTACAAGGTCTATAAAACACGTGTTTGACTCTTAAATTTTAAATAAAACTGTCTTGACAATGGGGTCCACCTTGCCCGATATCATGTTTAATCTTATCCCTAATCAGTACACCCAGTTTTTCTATGTCCTCCGCCGACAACTCTACCTGACCCAGAAAAGTAACATTTTCTAGTTCCGCCGAGAGAACCTGCTCACAGTCTTCCACGTCGATACACCTTTCCAACATCAGCAGATATCCCCCAATAGATATCTTCTTTTTTCAAATGATTATTTCGCTAAACTATTCGACGATTTTTACCAATTCCCTCTAATCTTTACCACAGAAAAAGCACCGGCACCCCGGCACTTGCAAACGATTTGACTGTATGAACTAGCCCCTGGTACAATAAATACAACACAGGAAGAAGGTGATTATATATGCTGCCCAAAAGAAATATGCTACCCAAAAGAAGGATGAGCAATTTCGCGAAGGGTTTAATTGAAGCGCGTCGTCTATCAGGGATCATTACGAGAAAAATGAAGTCAGCCGGCTTTACCCATGAAGAATTAGAGAAGGATGTCCATGAAGTCTTTCGTGAAATCAAAAGAAATCGCAATTCCAATCGTGGTTGATACGAACGTGCTTGTTCCTTCTCTTTATATGGCCACCCCCCTGCTTCGTTTTGTACTTTCCGGAAATTTGATCCTCATTTGGAATGATTTCATACGTTCGGAAGCCTGTGAAATAATTAACCGGCTAGCTCACCGTTATTTTGAAAAGGCCGGTGTCTCCGCTTCGGAAGTAAATTACCTGCTCGACCTGGTTCTCCATAAGGAAAGCAAGGTGCCGGAAATGCCGGGCGACTGGCCGCCGCACTCCCCGGACAGGGACGACGACCCATTCTTATGGGCGGCCATAGCCGGAAAAGCGGAGTACATCATTTCTAGCGACATCCGGCATATGCTTAAGTTAAAAAATATCTATGGTATCCCGATAGGAAGACCGAAAGACTTTTTCGATTGGGTGAAAATAGCACATCCCATGTCCTGAAACTTACCATATCCTGCTGAGATACGGTTTTTTTAAGAACCGTTCGGGTTATCCCCGGCCCTTCAAAACCCGCTGCCTGCATCTTTGGCTCGCACGAATTTCCGGGCATCATGAGTTATCCCCGGCCCTTCAAAACCCGCTGCCTGCCTATGAAGCAGGGACGAACAACAGGGCGTTGCTTATCCTGCGTCCGGGAGCGGTGAGGTAGCGGCCCTTGTAGTAAAGCCCCGATGACGCCCCGCCGTCGAGGTTCATGGCGTCCACGGCGCCCAGTTCTTTCATAACCGACGCAAGCTGCCTGATGGTCGCGCCGGGTACCGTCACCAGTAAAATGCTGCCGTCGGGTTTCACGCCGATGGCGCTCCTCGCCCCTCCGCCCGTTAAGATCTTGGCACTGGTGAATCCTTCACCTGCCGGGTCGACGGTGACCCGGCCACCGGTCAAAAGCCTGGGTCCGGCACCCACGGCAGTCACTACGTCCGACCAGTCCAGCCTGTTGCCGTCCTTGTCCTCAAAAACTACCCGGTAGCTGACACTCTTCCTTGGTTCGAAACGGTCCCGCAGGTACTGTTCCGAACCGGTGAGGTTGACCACGAAACCGTCGTCGGGGATCGTCACGTCCTGGTTTTCCACCACCCTGACCACTTTCCCGCCGGAAACCACCACCGAGATACCGTAAGCAAATCCCAGGGAACTGCCGCGTTCGCGGGTGTAGATATACGCCGCGCTGCCGCCCGGGCTCGGCGTCCTGTTGAAACCGTAGGCGTACCAGTTGTCCGGCCATTCGTAAGAACCCCCGGTGCCGCCCTCCACTTTTATGCGCACCGTGTCCATCTTAACCCGGCCATCGGAAGTTATCCCCACCACGGAACCGACATTGCCCACGTGCACGACCTTCCCGTCCCTGATAATGGTGCCCCACGGTTCGGGTATGCCGCCGTACGCTTCAAAAAAGGTCCCGTTGATGGCGGCCACCGCACCGTAGCGCTTCGCCATCGAAGCCAGGTCTTCCGTCGTGCCTATCCTGTCGTGAGCAATTGCAACCACGGCCCTGACGGGAGCACCGGGCGGGATCTCCACCACCGTCGCCCTGATATTCCCGACCTGGCGGGAGTACTGTTTGATGCCAGCACTCCCGCTGCTGGACACCTTCACCAGAACAACCTTACCGTCCAGGCTGACGGTAGCCGTACCGGTCTTTTCGTCCCAGTCAACTTTTGCCCCGAAAGCCTCGGAAACGAAGCGCAGGGGTACGTAGGTAATGCCGCCGACCACGCGGGGCGGTACGTCCAGGAGAATTTCTTTCCCCGCTATCCTGGCGCGGCTCGAACCCGCCTTCAGGGAAATAACCCTGTCCCCTTTTTGAACCGTGATTCCGGAACCGTCCCACCCAACCGCTGCACCGAGGGCTTCCAGCACACCCCGGAGGGGCACCAGGACGCGATCCTGGACTTTAATCCCCCTGTACAGCGTGCCCGCACCGGTAAGGCCGGGCAGGATCAACAGGGCAACCAATACCACAAACAGGGTTGCCATTACGGGCGATCTGCGCATTTCCTTATCCCCCTGAACAATACATGACTGGATATATTTTCCTCCCAGGAAGCCGGAATCCAACCCCGGTTGCTCTATTCCGTCTGTGTCAATCCTCATTTTAATACTGTCTCGTCATTTCAATAACGGCTGTGATAATGGCCGCAATAAAAATGGCGGGTAAAAGGTTTCCCACTTTAATCCGGGCAGACTTGATCATATTAAACCCAATAGCCACAATGAGGAGGCCACCGGTAGCGGTAAGCTCGGCCACCACCCAGGGGCTTAAGCCTGCACCGGCAACACGGGCGGCAAGGGTTATAGCACCCTGGTAGAGAAACACCGGAATAGCAGAAAAAAGCACCCCGATGCCCATAGTGGAGGCAAAAATTGCGGCGGCGATACCATCCAGCATGGCCTTGGCGATCAGGGTTCTGGGATTACCGGTCAGCCCGTCCTCGATGGCACCCATTACGGCCATAGCACCAACGCAAAAAATCAGGCTGGCGGTAACAAAGGCATAAGCCATGCCGCTCTCCCCGGGGCGGCCAAATCTGGCCTCGATGCGTTTCCCCAGGGACTCCAGCCTGCCCTCAATGTCCAAACCGGCTCCCACCACACCGCCCAGGGCAAGGCTGCCGATAACAATAAGCGGGTTTTTGGTTTGCAGGGCCATCTGGGCACCGATCAGGATAACGGCCAGCCCGAGCCCCTGTATAACCGTATCGCCCACTCTCTGCGGTATGCCTTTTTTAAGTAAGGTACCGAGCAACGCACCTGCACAAATAGCTGCCGCATTAATTAATGTACCAACCAACTACAGTAACTCCTTTCCGGTTGAAAAATAAGTTCGCTATATTTGAACAGGGTTCCTGCTGGAATGGAAAAAAACCGGCCCTATTGCATAGGGCCGGCTCCTTTTAAGGAAACCCCTCCTAATACCTAACTTAACTGCAGCAGCACCCCATACCTTCTTTATTACCAGCAAAATACCGGTCTATCAGGCCGGCCAGAGTCCGGGCGTGCCTGGCCTCATCCCGGGACGATTCGTCCATAATATCGTGCACCGGGTCCAGGTTTAGCTCCTTGGCCCGTTTGGCCACTTCCTTCTTGCCCCGGTTAGCTTCCTGCTCCCCTTTAAGCATTTTGAGCAGATTTTCCCTGGTGCTTTCGGAAATCTTCCCGTTTAACTCAGCAAAATGGGCGGCGTGCCAGGCCTCATCCATGGCTATGGACTTCAGCACTTCGGCCACCTCGGGGTAGCCCTCCCGCTGGGCCTGCCGGGCCATGGCCAGGTAAATGCCCACCTCCCAGGTTTCACCCCGGAACTCCTTATCTACCGCCTCTTCCACTTCAGTACCTCTGGCCACACCCAGTCGATCCTCATTGATTAGTTCCAACGGCCATTCCTCCTTCACCGGTGCATATTATTTACCCCAGGCTCAAAAAATAGAATTACCCGCAGGGGAAAAATCTATCCACCGGGAGGTATTGTAAAGTGACTACGGAGCCCGTAACGGTGTATACCACCCCCACCTGACCCCACTGTCGCACGGTGAAAGAGTTCCTTTCCCAAAAAGGCGTTAAATTTACCGAAAAGAATGTGGCCGAGGACGAACTGGCCCGGAGTGAAATGGTGCGTAAAACCGGACGACTTGCCGTACCCACCATTACCGTGGGAGAACGGGTGGTGGTAGGATTTAACCGGAGTGAACTGGAAAGGTTGTTGCATTAAATGCAGGGAAAAATGGCGGTGACCATCCATCCTGCGGCAGGCATCCCGCGGGACAGGCCACCGCCATTCCGGCTTTGAGTTTAAAATCCGTTCTACAGCAGGCTTTCAAGCTTTTTAGCAAGGACCCCCTTGGGAGTATAGCCGACCATCTGGCCCACCACCTGTCCGGCTTTAAACATAATCAACGTGGGAATGCTCATGACACCGTAACGGCCGGCCAGGGCCCGGTTTTGATCCACGTTTACCTTGGCCACCTTTACCCGGCCGGCAAATTCGGCGGCCAGTTCATCAATAATGGGAGCCATGCTGCGGCAGGGACCGCACCAGGGCGCCCAGAAATCCACCAGCACCGGCTGGGTGGATTGTAAAACTTCGCTGTCAAAATTGCTTTCATTTAATTCCAGGGCCATAAAATTTTCACTCCTATCCTTGGTTAATAGATTAAGAAGGGCTACCAGCCCTTAGTTTTAAATAGCTCACCCGCCGGCAGAACCAGAACTGCTTTGCCCGCCACCGCAACTGCCGCCCTTTACGCGAACGGCACAGCCGGTAATCAGCTGGCGTATATCCCGGCTCTGGCACTGGGGGCAGGAAACCTTGTCCCGATCATCAATCCCCACCAGCAGGGTAAACTTGTGGCCGCAGTTGTTGCACTGAAAATCGTATATCGGCATCTATATGCACCTCCCTGAAAAGTTATTGCTTCACAAATCAGGCAGCCGTGATGGCTCCGTTGGGACAGACAAAAATACATTCTTCACATTCCCGGCACAACCCGGGGTCAACTGTTGCTAGCTTGGCGGCAATGGTTATAGCTTCATAGGGACAAACGTAAGCACAGGCTCCGCAGCCGGCACAAAGATCCTTTACTACATAGGCAGGCATGGGTAGTCTGCCTCCCCTTTTTCTTCTATTATACTACAGAGTATTTTCGCTTGCAATAAATTTATTTAAGTTGGACATGTTCTCCATAGTTTACCATTACTCCAAATAAATCGTCAAGCTCTCCCGTTGCAGGCGAAAATAAAAGGAAACGGCACCTGCTTTAACGCAAAGCCACTCCCTTCTCAGCATAGATCAGAGCGCTTGAAGAGTTGAATGAAATTCAAGACAAACTGTAACTCCTTCTGGGTAAGGTTGCAGACCAGGCTCAACACCGACTGCACGTTGGGGTGCATGAGCAACTCGCGCAACTCGGGGTTCATTAAACTGAGCATTTGATCCACTGCACCCGGTTCCATAATAAAGTAGCACGGGGAAACACCCATTACCTCGGACAGTTTTTCCAGCGTCTTTAAAGAGGGCTGCACTTTGCCCTGCTCGATCTGGCCAATCAGCCCGGCTGTAACCCCTGCCAGGTTCGCCAGCTGGGCCTGGGTAAGGCCGTACTCTTCCCGGAGGGCCTTGAGCTTGTGCCCCAGAGAACCCTCCTGCCCCATAATGGAAGTAGGAGACACTTCCAGTGCTTCGGCAATGCGCTTTAAGGTGCTTAAAGCAGGATAAACGGTACCGCGTTCAATTTCACTCAAGTAAGACAGGGAAATGCCCGCCCGCTCGGCCAGTTCCTGAAGCGAAAGGTTTTTTTCGTTGCGCATGATGCGAATCTTATCGCCCAAAGAGAGGCCTCTATCCGTAACATCTCCCTCAATGAGCTGTGCTCTGGGTACGTTCAGGGCGGCGGCCAGCTTCTCAATGGTTTTCAAAGAAGGCCGTTTGGACCCCCGCTCAATTTCGCTCAAATATGATAGGGAAAGGTTCGCCCGCCGGGCCAGGTCCTGCAATGTATATCCGCGCTCTTCGCGCAGGGCACGGATTTTTTCCCCCTTGATAATCATCCACAACACTCCCAGATCAAATTATACTATTATCCTACTATACCTTTACTAAGCAGTCAATGTATGAGGTAAGAATGGTGAAGCAGCCGTCCTTAGTCCGGCGGCAGGGTGAGAATTTTCTCCATGATCTCCCGGAACACCGGGGCGGCCGTTTCTCCCCCGCTGATCCCTTCCTGCACCAGAACCGTCACTACATAACGGGGATCTTGAAGGGGGGCATAACCGGTAAACCAGGCATTTACCTTACCCCGGCCGTCCACCTGGGCGGATCCGGTTTTCCCGGCACTGCCGTAACCGGGCACATAAGCCTGGCGGCCAACACCTTCCGTGGTCACCAGCTTCAACATCTCTTTTACCTGGGCGGCCGTGGAGGCGGGAATGGCCCTGTGACCGGGCCCCGGGGGGAAAGAGCGGGTCACCCGGCTGGCATCGTTGCGCAACTCCCGGACCAGCCGCGGCTGCACATACACACCGTCGTTAACAATAGCATTCATCATGGCCGTAATCTGTACCGGAGTAGCCAGCACCGGTCCCTGACCTAAACTGCTATTAACCAGGTTGTGGGGTGCCGCAACAAGCTGCCAGTTCTGACGCCCATCGGCCGGTACGGGATAACCGGTAACTGTCTGGTTATCCAGCCCGAAACGGCCGGCGTATTCGATGAGTCTCCCGGCCCCCAGTTCCAATCCCACCCGGGCAAAAACCGGGTTGCAGGATTCGGCAAAGGCCTGGCTAAAACTAATGACACCGTGGCCAGGGTCATACCAGCAGCGTACAGGCTGGTCCATGCTCCCCCGACAGTTAAACCGGCTGCCGGGTTTAACAATTCCTTCCGCCAGGGCGGCAGCGGCCACCACTACCTTGAATACCGAACCCGGGGTGAACAGGGCGGTGGTCTGATCGGTAAAGGTCCCTTTTTCACCTAGAGCCAGGTATTTAGCCAGGTTACCGGGACGGGGATCGTAAACGGGGCGGCTGGCCAGGGCCAGGATGTCCCCGGTATGGGGCTCCATAACCACCACTGCCCCCTTTTTTATCCGCCGGTCCATTATTTCCTCCACCACCCGCTGGATCCTGGCGTCCAGGGTGGTAACCAGGTGTTGCCGTCCAGGATCCACCGACTGGAGATCAACAGCAAGGCCCAGTCCCGGTATAGGCCTGCCGGCGGCATCAACGAAGAGCCGGGCGGCACTTTTGGGCCGGGTGGCCTTCAGCTCACTCTCATAGTACTTTTCCAGGCCGGCCTGGCCGATCCAGTCGCTAAAACTATAGCTCTTCCGGCTTTTAACGCTTAAGGCGTCCACCACCTCTTTTGACTGCACCCGTCCCAGGTAACCGACCACCCCGGCGGCCAGGGGTGTGGGACCGTAGCGCAAGTGGACCGGCAACACTAAAACACCGGGCCATTGGTGCTCCCGGATGGCCTTTACCTGGCCGGGAGTGAGGGAAAAGGGTAAATAACAGGGCTGCCCGTCAAAATACGGGGCTATTTTTTCCACCGGCAACCCCAAAATCCCGGCCAGGGAGGTAATGACCGCCTGCTTGTCCCGGACCAAGCTGGGAAAAACCACCACCCGGTTGGCATCAAAACTGCCAGTCAAGGGTTGTAAACGCCGGTCCAGGATTTCCCCCCGGGGATATTCTTCCAAAAGTACCGTCTGGGTCTCCCTCTCCAGGGCTAAAAAGGCATACTCGCTCCCCCGGCCCAGCTGAATAACGGCCAGGCGGAAAAGCAAAAAGGCGAAACAAAACAGGAAAAGGGGAAAAAGGATGACCAGGCGCCTTCCCTGCACACTTCCACATCCTGCACCATTTTTATCCAATAGCATGGCCCGGTGAACTAATTATTATACTCTTCCCGGCGGCGCAAAAGGCTCCAGGGCGGAACGGGGCGGGGCGGGGAGAGAAAAACCCTTTGCCGGGGATGGGGTGCCGCATCAATGGGGGTCATTTCTTCGTTGTATAAACCGGTCAATACAAAGGAAAATGTCTGCCCGCCGGGAAGCAGCACCTCCAGCTCTTCACCCCGGGCAAAACGGTTCCGCTGTTCCACCAGGGCCAATCCCCCGGCGGGGTCATAATCCCGTACCACGCCAACAAAAGTATAGGGCCGGCGGTAAATGGAGTCCACCGCACCCTGGGCCGCTTTTGCCGTCGTACCGGTGAAAAAACCGGTGGTGTATTCCCGGTGGCTGACCTTGCCCAACTCTTCCAGCCACCGTTTCCGAACCTGAAAGCGGGCCGGATCCGCCCGGTAAGCATCCAGGGCCTGGCGGTATACACTGACCACGGTAGCCACATAATGCACGCTTTTGACCCGGCCCTCGATTTTCAAACTGTCAACTCCGGCCTCCACCAGCTGGGGAATATATTCCAAAAGACAGAGGTCCCGGGAACTTAAAATATAGGTGCCCCGGGAACCCTCCTCCACGGGAAAGAACTCCCCCGGCCGCTTCTCTTCCACCAGCGCATAGCGCCAGCGGCAGGCCTGGGCACAGTCCCCCCGGTTGGCATCCCGCCCGGTCATGTAGTTGCTTAACAGGCAGCGTCCCGAATAAGATATACACATGGCTCCGTGGACGAATACTTCCAAAGGCACCGTCACGTACCGGCGAATTTCCCGGATCTCCTCCAGGGTAAGCTCCCGGGCCAGGACAATCCGGGACACTCCCTGCTCCTGCCAGAAACGGGCGGCCATCCAGTTGGTGGTATTGGCCTGGGTGCTCAAGTGCACCGGTAATCCGGGGGATACTTCCCGGACCAGGGCCAGCACCCCGGGATCGGAGACAATAACGGCATCCACACCGATATGTTCCAGTTGTTTTAAATAATGCGGCAGGTCATCCAGATCCCGGTTGTGGGCAAAAATATTCACCGTAACATAAACCTTAACCCCCCGGGCATGGGCAAACTCCACTCCCACAGCCATTTCCTCCAGGGTAAAGTTCCCGGCCCTTTCCCGCAGGCCGAACTGCTTCCCGCCCAGGTAAACGGCATCGGCGCCGTAAATCACGGCTGCCTGCAATTTTTCCAGATCCCCGGCCGGAGCCAGGAGTTCCGGAACAGCCATACCAGAATCACCTTCATTTAGTGCCCTTATCTTAGCGTATGTATTTACGCTTATTTGTGTTATGCTCGTCCAGGGTACTGGCAAAAGCATGGGTACCGTCGGGTCTGGCCACATAATACAGGTAACTGGTTTTGATTGGTTGCACGGCGGCCAGCAGGGAAGCTTCCCCCGGACAGGCTATGGGGCCTGGAGGAAGACCCTTGAACAGGTATGTGTTATAGGGGGAATCCACCTCCAGGTCCTTATAGTACAGTTTTGCCCTTTGAGTGCCCAGGGCATACTGTACCGTGGCATCGATCTGTAAAGGCATGTCCCTCTTTAAGCGGTTAAAAATAACTCCGGCTATTAACGGGCGCTCCCGGTCCACCCGGGCCTCCCGCTCCACCATGGAAGCAATGATCACCGCCTGGTGCAGGGTTAAGCCGGCTGCCTTTACCTTCCGGTAATAATCCATTTCCTTTAACTTCCAGTCAAAACGGGATAACATGAGGTTTATGACTTCATGGGCGCTGGTGTTGCTTCCCACCCGGTAGGTATCAGGGAATAGATACCCCTCCAACCGGTTTGGCCCCGCTGGAAGCCCCTGCAAAAAGGGATAGTCAAACGTGTCCCCGGCGGCTGCAGCCAGGAAATCCCGGCGGGTTACCAGACCCTCCCTTTCCAAAAGTTCGGCTATTTGTTTCAGGTTAAATCCTTCGGGAATGGTAAAAACTCGCCCCTCATCGGGTCCTTTAACCAGTTCGTTAACAATCTCCGGCAGGGACTGGGCGGTAGAGAAAGTGTAACGGCCCGCCTTGAGCTTGCCGTCAACACCTTTCAGCCGGGTATAGAAGTTAAAAAACCAGGCACTGTGCACCAGTCCCTGTTCATGAAGAATACGTCCGATATTACTGCTGGAAGCAGACCGGGGAATGGTTATGTTTACGGACTGACCCTGGCCGGAGGTCACCGGGGATAGCATTCCCAAAATGTATATGAATACAAAAAGCCCCCAAAGAGCTATACCTCCGGCCAGCAACCGCTTTTTTTCCTTTTGTTTGAAGACACTTTGCAAGCTCTTCATTTTGCTACCTGCCTGTTTTAATTACCACATTATATATCAATCCCCGTGTCGATACAATGGCCCTGAAAACAAGCCGGGTTTTACTGGGAACCGGCCGGGGGGACTACTTCGGGCACGCTATTATTACCCTCCGGGGATTGTTGTTCCGGTGGAGCCATACCCTCACCATCAGCTGGCTCCGGAGATTCTTCCGGGAGCTTGACATCCTCCCCACCCACAGGTGTTTTTCCGGGGGAATCACCTGCCGCCGGTGGCTTTTTATCCGGCAGAGGTTTCTGGCCGGATGAAGGCGGGGGAACTACCGGTCCGGCACTCGGTTCCCTGGTGCCTATAGCCACCACCTGGTTCACCGGCTTATAAAAACTACCCGGGAGCCGTTCAGTATACAGCCGGCCGTTTTCCCTCACCACACGCTCGGTTATTACCCGGTAACCCCGGACTCCCTTTTGCTTGACCACCTGCTCCCCCCGCTCCAGATTGGGGTCGGGCTCCCGCACAACCTTTGGCTCCAGAACCTCCGTTATCCGGGTGCGGATTTCCACCGGCACTTTGTAATCTGTATTTCCGTAAATTTTGAAAGTAAGCCGCTCGCCATTAACGGCGGAACGGATATAAACATAGCTTTCAGTATTGTTGCGGAAGCGAAAATCAATGGCCCCGTAAACAACCGTAGCATCCCGGCCGACGGGAACATAGGGGACGGGCAAAGAATGGTTGGTACGCTCCAGCACCTCCAGGTTAGCCAGCAAGACTGCATTGTACAGTGTACTGCTTACCTGGCACACTCCTCCCCCAAGGCCATCCACCAGCTGGTTGTTGACAATCACTTTGGCGTTTTTATATCCGGCTTCGGAACTCCTGGGTCCGACTACCTTATTAAAGGAAACTTCCTGCCCCGGAGGGATGAGCAACCCATCAAGGGCCGCCGCAGCCACCCGGATATTATAAGCCCGGTCTGTATAGGAAGCATCAAAACTGGTGGTATAAGAAGCCAGAAGACCTTTAAGCCCCATAGCCTGGACCTCTTCCGTGGTGGTCTGGGGCTTCACATACACCATGTTAAGTTGAATTTCCGGTTTTTTACCGGCGGAAAGAGCGGAGAGCAAATCCCGGTAGGCCCGTTCTTCATCCACTTTCATCCCGTCGCGGCCCGGGATAATTTCAATGCGATCATCGGGCAGAACCCGAAAGGCGGCGTCCCGGGGCGGAGTGGCGATTTCTCCGGCCAGGGCGTTGAGTTTTTGATTGAATTTCTGCCGGCTGAGAACCACCATCAGAGGAAGCTCGTAACCTTCCTTCTTGATTTTCCACTGCCTGTACCACTGCCACCACCATTGTGCATCCCGGCCGGCCTGCAGGGCCCCGGTTAACATGGCCTGCGTGTCCAGACGCAAACCAATTTCCGGTGGGGAAAAGCTCCAGGTACGGTCCCGGTAATGAAAAACAACCGGGGTGGTATTTAACTTTTCCTCCAGGGAAGCCAGGGCCCGCCGGCACGCTTCCCTGTCCATACCAGACAGGTCCATACCCGCAGCCCGGACGCCGGGAACAACCTGTTGACGGCCATAAACAGAGCTGGCACCGGCGGCGCCAATTACCAGTAAAATACCAATGATAAAGCCAGCGATGATAAGATAAGTCCTCCTCATTTTCTCCCCCCTGTCTTAAGACGACATAAAGGGCAAAAAAGTTCCACCCACAAGTTCATGATATATAAATTATCTGTGAAGGGGGACAGTATGAAACTTGCTGGCGATAAGTAAAGGTTGAAAATAAAAAAGCTGGATGATCCAGGTGCCCCTGTCCCCAGCTCTTCTCTACCTGTGGTGAACTATCCTCTCCCAATCAGGAATCCTCACCAGCAACCATTTCCTCCCAGTAGTCTGCCACCTTTTCCCATTCCTCGTCATCTTCAATATCGACCAGGATTTCGTTCCCATCCTCATCCGTTTCAAACTTGAGGATTATAGCCTCCCCATCATCATCATCAGCCGCCCCGGTGTCAACTTCTTGAAGGGGAAGTAAAATAGCGTACTTTGAGCCGTCCAGATGTATAATATCGATAACTTCGAAATCCCGCTCCTGGCCGTCTTCATCCACCAGTGTGATTACCTCTTCCAGTTCCAGCTCTTGTTCGGGCATATCACTCACCTCTTTTTAACAAGTTGTGCCTATTCTATATCAAGAGGAACCTTTTGTCAAGAAACCGGTAACCTTACTAACCTTTACCCCGACCAAAATCCAACGATTGCTCCCCTGCTCTTAGACCAGAGAATCAAAAAAGCTATAGTTAATTTTCCCCATTTCCGGCCTTTTTATGCCGGGAATCTAAATAGTTCTGCAGAATCACTGCCGCGGCCATTTTATCAATTATTTTCTTGCGTTTGGCCCTGCTGACATCAGCAGCCAGTAAGACCCTTTCCGCACTGACGGTGCTAAGGCGCTCGTCCCAGGTTTCCACCGGTAGTCCCAGCTCCGTACCAATCTCCCGGGCAAAATCAAGCACTTTTTGCCCCTGGCTGCCCAGGGTACCATTCATATTGCGGGGCAAGCCCACTACTATACGCTCCACCTGGTAATCCTGAATCAGCTTTCTCAACTGCCCCATTACCTGCTCCTGCGGCCGGTCCCGGCGAATAACCCCTACGCCTTGAGCGGTCCACCCCAGGGGATCGCTTACCGCCACCCCAATAGTTTTTTCGCCTACGTCCAATCCCAATATCCGCGGAGGCAAAAAGCTATTCCCCACTTTCCCTATAACAAATGGATAAGTCCTAAATGACCTTGATACAGAAATCGGGGCAAACAGTTCCGCAGTAACCACATAAGCGGCAATTTAAAGGGTTCACCATCGCCCGCCCCCCGGCCAGGAACAGCGCTCCCGCGCTGCACCTTTCCACACAGCGCCCGCAGCCCCTGCACCAATCCTCAATATGTAAACGGCGTTTTTGACGCCCCACCCTGGCCCAAAGCCCGGATGGAACGGGTAACCGGTTGAAAACCGTCACGTTAAAGTCAACTTCCGCCATGGTCCGCATTCCCACGGCCACACTGGCCAGCTGGGGGATGCCAAGGACAAAGGCCAATGCTTCCTGCGCCCTGGGTATGAGATGCCCTCCTCCTAAAGCCTTCATGCCGTAAATACCCTTGCCGAAACTGGCAGCCTCGGCAATGGCTGCCAGCATATCATCCCTGGTTCCTCCCTGAATGCCAATGCCGGCTATATTGATTATGGGATGTATGATATCAAATTCAGCTATGCGGGCCGCCGCCCTTACCCCCTCCACACTGTGGGTGGAGACACCGGTGGCCCTTACCAGGCCTTCTTTTTTAGCCTTTAAGAGATATTCCACCGCCTCCCAGTGCCCCCGGATGGTCAGAGCCGATTCCTGTTCGTGGAGGAGGAAAATATCTATATAATCCCGGCGAAGGGCCCTCAAGGCCCCTTCCAGGCTTTGCCGCATCCCCTGCCAGCTATAAGCATAGGATTTGGAGGCAATCACCACTTCCCCCGCCCAGCCCCTGGTGGCTTCGTAAATATATGGATAGGTTTGGTAACACTCGGCCGTATCAATAAAATTCACACCCGCTTCCAGTGCCCGGCGGATTACCGCTGCCCCCTTATCCACCGGGAGGGCGGCCTGCAATGGGCCAATGGTAAGGGCGCCGAAGCAAAGGCGGGACACTTTTATCCCTGTTTGACCCAGTACCCGGTACTCCAATAGATGTTTCCTTCTTTCGAAAAACCTTTAAATAGCTTCTGCATCCTTTAAATAGTTTCTCACCAACTCTTCCAGCAGCTCGTCCCGTTCCAGCCGCCTGATTTTGCTGCGGGCATTGTTGTGGCTGGTAATATAAGCCGGGTCCCCGGATAACAAGTAGCCTACAAGCTGGTTGATCGGATTGTACCCCTTTTCTTTGAGCGCAGCATACACAGACAGAAGTATTTCCTTCGCCTGGTTTACTTCCTCCGCTTCAACCTTGAACATAACGGTATTTTCGGAAGTTTCCCTGCTCACGGCCAAAGCCCTCCTTTTAAGAATATAACCCCGTCTGGGATCTATATTCGTTGGTCCAACCCTTTTTCCTCTATTGTCAAAAAACTACCAGGACAAAAAAAGCGGGTCAAAGCCCGCCTAGTTCTTTAACTGCCCTGCTGCCACGGTGTAGGCTTTTTGCAGCGCCTCCTGGAGCCGGGAGGCATCCTTACCTCCGGCCTGGGCCATATCCGGCCTTCCGCCGCCTCCGCCGCCAAGCATGGAGGCCACTTCCTTAACTAGCTTGCCGGCATGCAACCCCCGGGGCAACAGATCTTTTGTCACTGCCGCCACCAGGTTGACCCTCTCCCCTACCGGGCTGGCCAGGAGAATTACCCCCGAACCAAGCCGCTCCCGCAGCAGGTCCACCATAGCCCGCAGGCTGTCCATGTCGGGAGCGCTGGTTTTAGCGGCCAGGAACTTGGCGCCGTCCAGGTCTTTTACCTGCTCCAGCAGCGTCTGCACCTCGTAACGGGCCAGCCGGGCACGCAACCCTTCACTTTCCCGTTCCAATTCTTTTACTTCCTTCACCAGCGACTCCACCCGGTGTACCACTTCTGCCGGAGTCGCCTTGACCAGGGACGCGATCTGAGCCAGCTGCTCCTCCCGGGCCCGGACATAACGCAACGCGCCGGCACCGGTCACCGCCTCCACCCGGCGCAGCCCGGCACCCACACTGCCCTCGCTAATTAATTTAAAAAGCCCGATTTCAGCGGTAGATCTCACATGGGTACCGCCACAAAGTTCCACGCTGAAGTCCCCCATCTTAACCACCCGGACCTGTTCCCCGTATTTCTCGCCAAAGAGGGCAACCGCCCCCATGGCCTGCGCCTCTTCCAGGGAGGTAATGAAGGTCTGGACCGGGAGATTTTCCAGCACCGCCTGGTTGACCATTTCCTCTATGCGGTGCAACTCTTCCGGGGACACCGGAGCGTAATGGGTAAAGTCAAAGCGCAGGCGGCCGGGTTCCACTAAAGAACCGGCCTGGTTCACGTGGGGGCCAAGGACTTCTTTCAAGGCCTTATGGAGCAGGTGGGTCGCCGAGTGATTGCGGGCAGTGTCGCGGCGGCGCTTACCGTCAACCACTACCAGTACACTGTCATTCTCCTTCAAAACCCCGTTCTGGACTTTCCCCCGGTGCACAATGATTCCTTCAACAGGACGGGAAACCTCCAGGACTTGAACCTCCAGTTCAGGGGCGCTGACCCGGGCGTGGTCGGATACCTGCCCGCCCGATTCGGCATAACAGGGAGTTACATCCAGGATAAATTCTACTTCTTCACCGGCAACCGCCTTGTCCACCGGACGCCCTTCTTTAAGCAAGGCCAAAACCTTACCTCGGGCTTCCAGGGTATCGTAACCCACAAAACGGGTTTCCCCCAGCTTATCCCGCAGTACTTGATAAAAGGCGTCCCTCTCGGAAAGGTATTCCGTTTCCTGGCGCGCGCGGCGGGCCCTTTCCCGCTGCTCCTCCATGGCCCGGGCAAAAGCTTCCTCATCCACGGTTAACCCTTCCTCGGCAGCCATTTCCCGGGTTAACTCCAGGGGAAAACCGTAGGTGTCATAAAGGCGGAAGGCATCCTCTCCCCGGATGACCGTGGAGCCGGCAGCCCTGGCCTCCTGAACCAGACGGTTCAAAATTTCCGTACCCTGGGCCAGGGTTTCTCCGAAACGTTCCTCTTCACTACGGATTATCTTCAGCACGTGACCTTGATTGGCCGGCAGCTCGGGATAGGCACCGCCCATCTGTTTGATCACCGCCCCGGCCACCTGGTAAAGGAAAGGTTCGTGCAGTCCCAGCACCCGTCCAAAACGCACCGCCCGGCGCAAAAGCCGCCGGAGCACATAACCCCGCCCCTCGTTTGAGGGCAGGGCCCCGTCGGAGATGGCAAACGTGACCGCCCGGCAGTGGTCGGCAATAACCTTTAAAGCCATATCGGTTTTGCTGTCGCCACCGTATTTTACGCCCGCCAAGCCGGCAGTAAAATCCATAATCTCCCGGAACAGGTCGGTATCGAAATTGCTAGGCACTCCCTGCAGCACGGAAGCTACCCGCTCCAAACCCATACCGGTATCAATACCCTTGCTGGCCAGCGGTGTATAATTCCCGGCCTCATCCCGGAAAAACTGGATAAACACCAGATTCCAGATCTCCAGGTAACGGTCACAGTCGCAGCCCACCCCGCAGCCGGCGGAACCGCACCCCCGCTCTTCCCCCAGGTCAACGTAGATCTCCGAACAGGGACCGCAGGGGCCAACCCCGATTTCCCAGAAGTTGGTGTCTTTGCCCATGCGCACAATACGTTCGGCGGGGACGCCCACCTCCCGGTGCCAGATGTCAAAGGCCTCATCATCATCAAGGTAAATGGAGATCCATAACTTTTCCTCCGGCAGTCCCAAAACCCGGGTGGTAAACTCCCAGGCCCAGGGAATGGCCTTTTCTTTAAAATAATCCCCAAAGGAGAAATTGCCCAGCATCTCAAAGAAGGTGTGATGCCGGGCCGTACGGCCAACCGACTCAATATCCGGCGTGCGCAAGCACTTCTGGCAGGTGGTTACCCTGCGCACCTCCGGTTTGGCGGCACCCGTAAAATAAGGTTTAAAGGGAACCATTCCCGCAGCCGTCCATAAAAGGCTGGGATCGTTCGTGGGAATCAAGGAAGCGCTGGGCAGAATGCGGTGCCCCCTCGCTTCAAAAAATTTAAGAAATTTTTCCCTGATCTCCTTCCCGGTCACTGTACTTAACCTCCCGTTTAAAAAGAAAAACCGCTCTTCGCCGGTGAAAAGGAAAGCCCATCATATTTCGGAGTAATTATACAAAAAGTGCCTGTACGGTGTCAAGGGAGAGGCTTTGAATTGGGTTTAGCCTGAGAAATAAAGCCATAAAAGAGAAAAAGTGAGGAATTTCCTCACTTTAACGGATCATCTCGCTGACTCTGCTGGTCATTCCCCGGAGTATTCTTTGTGTCCTGGACCTGGGATGGCCGCTCCGGACGATGCGAAAAATACTCCTCTGCTCCGGTTTTCTTTGTGGGGGGGCCATGAGAACACCGATCACTGCTCCCAGTACACTGCCGGCAATAACACCGCGCCAGAAGCTCATACGCACCACCTTCACCCCCCTGGCGTTAATTAAAGTAAGAATTCGTTATGCGGATCAAAGGCTACCAGACTGCCATCTTCAGCCAGTTCGTAAATCTGCACACCTTCTTTATTGATGCGGTATTCTACGCAACAATCCCAGCAGTAATACTGGTCCTGGCCCACCTTCCCGGTAGCTTTGCCACCACAAACCGGGCAATTCAAATAACTTCGCCTCCTGTATCATCCTTTACACCTGCATTATGCCCGGCCGGGGCGAAAAAAATACGCTTCACGGTCCGCCATTTGTCACAACAAACCCTAAATACTGGAAATATCTTGGTCGTTATGTGGGCCAGAACGCCTCCGGGCAATAATCCCTCCACCAACCACGTAGTCCCCCTGGTAGTAGACCACCGACTGGCCGGGGGTGATGGCCCGCTGAGGTTTGGCAATACGAACCAGTACCCGGTCATCATCCAGGGGGCTGATGACCGCCGGTGCCGGGCGGGAATTGTAGCGGATCTGGGCGGATACTTCCATTGGTGTGGTCAGCTTTTCAATTAAAATAAAATTATTGTCTTCCGCCACCAATTCATCCCCCAGGGTGGCTTCTTCGGGCCCCAGTACGACGGCGTTCCGCCCGGGGTCGATGTCCACCACATAGAGCCTTTGCCCCGCGGCGATGCCCAATCCCCGGCGCTGGCCGATGGTATAAAAGGGTATACCCCGGTGCCGGCCGATAACGTTACCCTGGAGATCGAGAAAAGGCCCCGGCTTAATTTGAGCCCCCGCCCGTTCTCTTAAAAAGTTATGGTAATCGTTATCGGGAATAAAACAGATTTCCTGGCTTTCGGGCTTTTCCGCCACCGGCAGGTCCCTTTCCGCCGCCATGCGGCGCACCTGTTCTTTGGTATAATCCCCTAAAGGCATCAGCGTGTGCGCCAGTTGCTCCTGGGTCATGTTGTACAGGACATAGGTCTGGTCCTTGCGGGCATCGGCCGCCCGTTTCAAAACATAACGCCGCCGGTCCTCATCGTAAGTTATCCGGGCATAATGGCCGGTGGCCACATAACTGGCTCCCAGGGAGCGGGCCTTCTGCAGCAGGCTTTCAAACTTAATATAGCGGTTGCAGGCAATGCAGGGGTTGGGTGTCCGCCCCCGGAGATACTCCGCACAAAAATAGCTTACCACCCTGTCTTCAAAAATTTCGCGGAAATTAAGCACGTAATAGGGAATACCCAGCCGGTGGGCCACCCGGCGGGCGTCTTCAACGGCAGCCAGGGAACAACAGCCCACGTGTTCCCCGGCCACCTCGGTGACGCTGGGATCCCAGATTTGCATGGTCACCCCGATTACTTCATAGCCCCTTTCAACCAAAAGGGCGGCGGTGACCGAACTGTCCACGCCGCCGCTCATGGCCACGACAACCCTTGGCTTCATCAAATTCACCTGTTTATGCTTCTTTTTTCTTTTTGCTGAGGTAATCCTGGATGGCCGCATGCAGGGCATCAGCGGCCAGGTTGGAACAGTGCATTTTCTGGGGAGGCAGCCCGTCCAGAGCCTCGGCCACCTGCTTGTTGCTCACCTGCATGGCCTCTTCCAGGGTCTTCCCCTTGACCAGTTCGGTTACCATGCTGCTGGTGGCAATGGCCGCCCCGCAACCAAAAGTTTTAAATTTAATATCCTCGATAATATTATCTTTTACTTTAATATAGATTTTCATGATATCCCCGCACACCGGGTTGCCCACCTGGCCCACGCCATCGGCATCGGGAATTTCTCCCACATTGCGGGGATTGGTAAAATGGTCCATTACCTTTTCTGAATACATCGCTTTGGCGACCCCCTTAAACACGACAGGTATGACTGACCCGGCAACCGTTACACCGGTCGGAAAGGGCGAATTCCGTCTCCTGATCCAGGGGAGACATGGCCCGCAGCCTTTCCACAATCGACGGCATGACCTCCAGGAAGTAATCGATATCTTCTTCCGTATTATCCCTGCCCAGGGTTAGACGGATGGAACCGTGGGCCACTTCGTGGGGGATCCCCATGGCCAGCAAAACGTGGGACGGCTCCAGGGAACCGGAAGTGCAGGCCGAGCCGCTGGAAGCGGCAATGCCCTGCAGATCCAGGCTCAAAAGCATGGATTCGCCTTCAATAAACTCAAAACAGAAACTGGCATGGTTGGGGAGACGTTTGGTGGGATGGCCCGTAAGACGCACGTGGCTTATTTTTTCCGTCACCTCACGAATGAGCCTGTCCCGCAACCTGGTGAGGTAAGCCGCCTCCTGCTCCATATTGGCCATGGCCAGCTCCGCTGCCTTGCCCAGGCCGATAATTCCGGGAGTATTCTCCGTCCCCGCCCGGCGCAGCCGTTCCTGGGCGCCGCCATGGAAGAGGGTCTGTCTCCAGCGGGTACCTTTACGGATGTAAAGGGCACCAATGCCTTTGGGGCCATAAATCTTATGCCCCGAAATAGTCAGCAGGTCCACGTTTAATTCATCGACATTGACAGGAATTTTACCAAAACTCTGCACCGCATCGGTATGGAACAAAATGCCCCTTTCCCTGGCCAGGCGACCGATTTCGGCAATGGGCATGATGGTACCCACTTCGTTGTTGGCGTGCATAATGGTAATTAAAATGGTCTTGTCGGTAATGGCCGCGGCCACGTCTTCCACGCTGACCATGCCGTACTGGTCCACCGGCAAAATGGTAACGGTAAATCCCTGCTTGCCCAGGGCTTTCACGGTATTGAGGACGGCGTGGTGCTCCACGGCGGAAGTGATAATGTGGTTGCCCCGGTTGCGGTTGGTATAGGCCACTCCGTGAATGGCCATGTTATCGGCTTCCGTACCGCCGCTGGTAAAAACAATTTCGGCTGGATTGGCACCAATGGCCGCGGCCACCTTTTCCCTGGCTTCTTCCACCGCCTTCCGGGCCTTCTGGCCAAAGTGGTGCAGGCTGGTGGGATTGCCGAAATTATCTTTTAAAAAGCGGCACATTTCCTCCACCACTTCCGGGTGTACGGGAGTGGTGGCACTATGGTCGAAGTAAACTCTACGGGTCATACAGCGTCCAGCCTCCTCTATTGTGGTCAAAGCTCTTGGTTTGATGGATTTTTGCGGCTTCGCGGCACATATCGGCCAGGCTGATGGAGTCCAGCACCCCGGCGATACTGTCCCGTACCCGGGCCCAAACCATACGGCTAATGCAGTAGTCAGCCTGGTCGCATTCTTTTGGATCCACTTCCTTCACGCATTCCACGGGCGCAATAGGTCCCTCCAGGGCCCGGATTATCTCACCCACCGTAATCTTCCCCGGTTCCCGGGCCAGGATATACCCCCCCTGGGCTCCCCTGACACTTTTGACCAAACCGGCCTTGCGTAACCTGGCAATCAGCTGCTCCAGATAATGCTCGGAAAGGTTTTGTCTTTCGGCCACACTCTTTAAAGGTATGGGTTCCGTCCCGTAATGTTGAGCCAGATCAAACATGGCCTTGAGACCGTAATGGCCCCTGGTGGACAGGCGCAAACCGTCACCTCCCCCGGGTTATGAATCCATGTTCAATTCATACTAAATTACTCGGATTTCATAAGATGATTTTAACATACCACACCGAGCGGTGTCAATAAAAACCGAGCAAAATACTAAGAATTACTCTTTCTCCTCCCCTTGCCCGGAAGGCTCATAAAACACCTTGCCCGCCAATTCCGGGGGAAGGTACTGCTGAGGCACATGGTGGCCGGGGTAGTCGTGGGGGTACTTGTAGCCCTTCCCGTGGCCCAGGGCGGCGGCACCGGGGTAGCTGGCATCCCGCAGGTGAACGGGCACCGGGTGGGATCTCTCCCTTTCCACCACGGCCATGGCCCGGTCAATGGCCCGGATCACCGAATTGCTCTTGGGCGCCCTGGCGATATAGAGGGCGGCTTCGGCCATAATAATGCGGGCCTCCGGCAGTCCCACCCGCTCCACGGCCTGGGCCGCAGCGGTGGCCACCAGGAGGGCCCGGGGGTCGGCCAGGCCCACATCCTCGGCGGCATGGATCATCATCCGCCGGCAAATAAAGGCGGGATCTTCCCCGGCATAAATAAGGCGGGCCAGCCAGTAGACGGTGGCCTGGGGATCGGAACCCCGCATACTCTTGATGAAGGCGGAAACCACATCGTAATGCTCATCTTCCCGGTCGTATTTGAGCACCAGGCGCCCCGAGGCCTGTTCGGCCACCGCCAGATCAATGCGCCGTACCCCCTCCCCGTCGGGGGGAGTGGTGAGCACCGCCATTTCCAAAAAGTTCAGGGCCGCCCGGGCATCACCGTTGGCCGTCCGGACGAAATGCCGCAATGCTTCCGGATCAATCTCCACCCGGTACTCCCCGAGGCCCCGTTCCTTATCGGCAAGCGCCCGCTGCAGGATGCGGTAAATGGCTTCATCGGAAAGAGGTTCCAGGCGGTAGAGCTGTGAACGGCTTAACAGGGGACGGTTGACGGTAAACATGGGGTTTTCCGTGGTGGACCCGATCAAGGTAATTAAGCCGTTTTCCACCGAGGGGAGGAGGGCGTCCTGCTGGGCCTTGTTGAAGCGGTGAATTTCATCTATAAACAGGATTGTTTTTTGACCGTAATAGGCCCGCCGGTCCCTTGCCTCCTGGACCACCCGGCGGATATCGTTTACCCCGGCCATGACCGCGTTGAGACTGACGAAATGCGCCCGGGTCATGCGGGCGATGATACGGGCCAGGGTGGTTTTCCCCGTCCCCGGCGGGCCCCAAAGGATGATGGAACGCAGCTGGTCGGCTTCGATGGCCCGGCGCAAGGGCGTGCCCTTGCCCACAACGGCAGCCTGCTCTTCAAACTCATCCAGGGTGGTGGGACGCATCCGCTCGGCCAGGGGAGCCTCCCGCTCCAGCGTGTGCTCCAGGGACCGGGTGAACAGGTTGTCCATTCAAAACTCACCTCTAACTAGATTATACTAAAAAACCGCCGGCCAAAGAGTTCTAAGGCAATAAAGCACATGGTTTCAATGTGCTCCGGACCAGTTTACTTGATTAACAGATAAATGTTCCTGGAACAACAGGGGCATTACTATGGTAAAGCGGCTCCCCTGGCCGGGCCGGCTTTCCACTGAAATGCGCCCCCCGTGAGCTTCCACGATCTCTTTGGCCAGGGGAAGACCCAGTCCGAAGCCCCTGACCTGGCCGCGCGACGGGTCTGCCCGGTAAAAACGGTCGAATATTCTAGGTAAATCTCTCTCGTCGATACCCGGCCCGGTATCAGTAATGGAGATAGCGGCTTCATTTTGAGCCCTATTGATGGTCACAATTAGAGTTACTTCGCCACCGGGCCGGTTATACTTGATGGCATTGTCCACCAGTGCCCACAGGGCGCGGCGAAGGTAATCTTCGTCGGCAGCCACCACCGCCCGCTCCACGGGACCCAGCTTCACCGATACATCGTGAGACAACGTCCTGGCCTCCTGTACCGTTTCTTCGGCCAGTTCGTCCAGGGCTACCGGTGCAGGATCAAGAGATGGCCCAGCCTGCATGCGGGCCAGAAGCAACAGGTCATTGACCAGCCTCTCCATAACCCCTACCGCTTTAGCCATGGCCTGGACGGATTCCTCCACCACCGCCGGGTCATCCTTTCCCCACCGGTTCAGCAAATCAGTATAACTCTTAACCACCGTCAGGGGCGTACGTAGATCATGGGAGGCTGCAGCCACAAACTCCTGCTGACTGCGAAACCCCTGCTCCAGCCTGTCCAGCATTTGATTAAAGGTTTCCGCCAGGGTATACAGCTCATCCCTTGGACCGCACAACTTGATTCGGCGGCTGAGGTCAGTTGTGCTGATCTGCCTGGCTGTTCTGATCAGACCATGCACCGGTCTTAAAGCTGCCCGCGTAATTACCCATCCCCCGACCACGGCCAGCCCCAGCCCCCCCAGGGCCAGCAATCCGAGAACCCCGGCCAGTATCTCCAGAAATATTTTCTCCCTACCCAGCGGACGGGCCACCTGAACCAGTGCACCACCCGTTAGATGTGCTCCGGCCAGGATTACTTTTTGTCCGTTCAACTCGGTCAGGACGGGTGGACCGACATAACCCGGAGCCAGAACAACATCCCTCAAAGCCCTTGAACTGTTCAATACCCGCCCGTCCGGAGTAGTGATTTGCACCCAGAGTATACCGTTATCGGCTGAAGCCGTTAATTCCGGGTCATCCAGGTCCACATGATTATAATTGTCGTTTTCATTATAATTGCCGTTTTCCTGTTCGGGATTGGTCATATTCTGGATTCTTACCACGGTCGCCTGCACTTCCCGAATCGCTTCTGTGAAGAGCAGGTAACGCATCACCCAGAACACAGCCATGCCGCAGATAATTAAGATAGCCATTAAAATTCCGGCGTACCAGAAAGTGAGCCGCCAGGTAATGGAGCGCACTTTATTTTTCCTCCCGCAGCGTGTAACCCACCCCGCGCACGGTGTGCAACAACCGAGTGGGAAAGGGTTCATCTATTTTAGCCCGCAGATAACGTACGTAAACGTCCACAACATTGGTATTTCCGCAATAATCATACCCCCAGACCCGGTTTAAAATGGTCTCCCGGCTCAAAACGAGTCCGGCATTCTCGGCCAAGTAGGCCAGCAGGTCAAACTCCCGCCTGGTCAGGGGAATGATCTGGCCGCTTCTGGTTACCTGTCGCGTACCCCGGCGGATGACCAGGTCGCCTATGACCAGTTTGTCCCCCTCCTGCCGTGCTGTACCCGCACGGCGCAGCCTTGCCCGGATCCTGGCCAGCAGTTCCTCCACCGCGAAGGGCTTGGTAATGTAATCATCTGCTCCTGTATCCAGACCCTTCACTTTGTCCAGCGTGGCATCCCGGGCCGTAAGCATGATGATGGGTACGTCCGTCTGTTCCCGAATCCGGCGGCAAACCTCAAAACCGTCCAATCCCGGCAACATCAGATCCAGAAGAACCAGGTCCCATCCTGTCTCACCGATCCTGCCCAGAGCCTCATAGCCGTTTTGGGCCGTTTCCACCTGGTAGCCCTCGTGGTTCAGTTCCAGTTGAAGAAAACGGGCCAGACTGGCCTCATCTTCCACCACCAGGATGCGCGGTTTAACCTTCTCTTCCATGGCATAATCACCCCGATTATTCTACCAGTAAAAGATTAAAGAATCCTTAGAACCAATTCTAATCCATTTTTAAGATAAGTTTAATGGATTTCCAATATAAAGGGGTTAAATTGTTTACAGACCGGAAAATGATTCTGGTAATAAAAAGAAAGGAGGGAATAGGTCATGGCCGGCGCACCAGGTGGATAAAAAGGACTTCAACAAGAGGAACAGGAAGCAAAACAATAACAGAAGGGCCATAACTATTAATTATTTTCAGGGGGAATTCCAGATGAATAAGAAATTAATGGCTTACCTGGCTTCCGGCATCCTGCTCCTGGGAGCAGCCGCCGGCCTGGGCACCTATCAGGCCCGGACGGCGCAGGCGGCAACTACGGCGGTTCAAGCCACCGCACCGGCAGCCGCCGCAACTCAAATAGACACCCGGCAACAGCAGCAGCAACGGGATTTACAAAATCCGTCCTATACCTCCTCCATCCGCACGGCAAATCAACAGAACACCGGCGAAGAAAAGGGCCAGGACAACGAAGCGGCGGAAAGCAGTTCCCTGCAGTCGCTGGCAAAAATCACCCCTGCACAGGCCAGGGCCAGCGCTTTACAGGCGGTACCCGGCAAAGTAATCAAGGTATCCCTGGACAATGAAAACGGCAATGTGGTATACAGCGTGGAAGTACAAACGGCAAAAGGGCTTGTTGATGTAAAGGTGGACGCAGGCAACGGCAAAGTCCTGGCCCAGGACAGCGAGCAAAACCAAAACGACGGACCTGACAGCGAGCAAGACGACGGACCTGACAATGATAATATTCAATTAGAACAGTAAAATCAGAACCTTATTTTCCCCTAACTATGAGCGGCACCCCGCATTTACAAGGGGTGCCGCTTCTTCGCAAAACACCCGTCGTGAAGGTGAAAGAATGTTTTATTCTCGCCGACCTTGCCTGTAAAGTCAATTTAGCCTAAGATACAGTAAAGAAGGTGTGATTTACCCATGCGGCGAAAGTATATCCACCGCACAGAAACCATGACGGCGGTAGACGGACGTGTGGCAATGCTGGGGGGAACGGGCATCCGCCCCCTGCGCGGATTATTGCTGGCCGGCCTCTTAACCCTGTTTTTCTGCAAACTGGCAGAAGATGTGGCTTCCCATGAATTATACGCCTTCGATGCAACGTCCCCTCACACACCACCGGACACGCGAGTCCGTATCCAGCGGTTTACCAGGCTTGACGAAGGACTTTCATCGCTGTCGGCCATGCTTACGGGTGTACGCAAACAAAACGCCGGCATCCAAGCCGGCGCCAACCAGTCAGTTGAACGGCCATGTTTAGCTGGCCTTCTTGATCAGGGTTAAAAAGTCTCCGCCCAGTTTGGTCACACTGCAGATCTTGCTCTTCCCTTCGGTGGAGACGTCAACCAGGCCCAGGGCATAGAGCTGCATGACCACGTGGTCTAAAACGGCCCTTTTTACCTTTGCCGTAAGGGAAAGTTCCTCCTTGTTCATGCTGCCCTGTTCCATCAGGGCAATCAGGACCCTTTCCGCTTCAGTAGGCAGACGTTCACTCACCTTCTGAAAGTATTCCACCAGACTGATTCCCGTCACAAATCTCACCTCCCTTTGAAATCCCCGACCTTGCTAATAGTATGGTCATTTCTTTAACGAGATAATACGGTTTAGGCAAAAAATCTTGAAAAAAATAAAAACATGCCGCACGGTTTTTGGTGAGAAAAACAGCAAAGCACGTTCGTTGCCGAACGTGCCCTCATTTTTAGCACCGTGGAATTACGAGATTTTATAAGTGCTTGTCGAGTATGGCCTTGATTTCCTTTTTGGTTTTGAAGCCAATGGAACGCTCTATTTCCTGGCCGTTCTTAAAGACGATCAAAGTGGGGATGCTGATAACTTTATAGTCTGCCGGTGTTTTCTGGTTTTCATCTACGTTAAGCTTGGCTACCTGTACCTTGCCTGCATACTCCGCAGCTATTTCCTCCACCACCGGGGCAATCATCTTACACGGGCCGCACCACTCAGCCCAGAAGTCCACCAGTACGGGAACCTGGGCTGCTGTCACAAACTCTCTGAAAGTAGCGTCAGTTAAGGTATGAATATTCTCGCTGACCACACCTTTCTCCCCTTTCCCAGATAAACTGTAATCCCCCTCACTCTCCCACAGGGACAACTGACTACCTTCTAATTATAATACCCGCCAAAAGCACCTGTCAATTCGTTACCCTGTATACCCGTTACAGCTCAAGAGACTGCGTACGACCAGCCCGGCCAGGATGAATCCGGCGACCGGCGGCACAAAGGAAATGCTCCCCGGCACCGCAGGGCTTTCACCCCCGGACCCGCACCGCCCGGGAGGCTCCGTGGAAAAAACCACCGTTACCCCAGAAGTGATGCCCAGCTGGCGCAAGCGACGCCGGACTACCCGGGCCAGGGGACAAACGGCGGTTTGGGAAATATCCGCCACCCTAAAGGCAGCAGGGTCAAGCTTATTGCCCGTCCCCATACTGGAAACCACGGGAATATTCCTATGAACACAGCTGGCAATGAGATCAACTTTGGCGGGGACATCGTCAATGGCATCAACCACATAATCGGGAGCAGGATTGAAAAACTGCTCCGCCAGTCCGGGTAAATAGCGCTCCACCCTTGCTTCGACCCGGATGTCCGGGTTAATGAGCTTCGCCCGTTCCGCCATTAACAGGGCCTTGGGTTCTCCCACGGTAGAGATCAGGGCATGAAGCTGGCGGTTTATGTTGCTGGGGCAAACCCGGTCAAAATCCACCAGCACCAGATTCCCCACCCCGGCCCGGGCCAGGGCCTCGGCGGCGTGGGAACCCACCCCGCCCAGGCCGAAAACGACCACCCGGCTCCCGGCCAGTATTTGAAGTCCCCTTTCCCCGATTAGCAGCTCCGTGCGTGAAAAACGCCCTTCCACCGCACACCTCCGGAACATGAGAAAAGGCTTCCGGCCTCAGGACCGGAAACCTTTGCGAGTAACGTTACAGAAACCCCACTAATGCCGTGAACCCTCAAGTTTCTTGAACCCGGTCTCACAAAGTGGGTGCCCTCCTGGCTGCTTTTTGTGTCCTCTTGAGCGAGGCATACAAGCCACAGCCAGAGGCCGGGCTCCCTTTGTACAGGTGTTGGCTCAAAACTTCAAGGAGTCCACGTACATAGCAGGGTAATTGCCTTTGCAGCTATTATGTTAACACAAACCGCAGCCCTTGGCAAGTGCCTTGTGCCTTTTGTTATTTTGCTTTTACCTCCGGCGGCAGGTGGACCCGGATATGCAGGTCCTTCAACTGCTCCGGGGAAACCTCTCCGGGCGCCTGGGTCATCAGGTCGGTGGCGCTTTGGGTTTTGGGGAAGGCAATCACGTCCCGGATGGTTTTCTTTCCGGCCATGAGCATGACCAACCGGTCGAAACCAAAGGCGATGCCACCGTGGGGAGGCGTACCGTATTCAAAGGCTTCCAGCATAAACCCGAACTTTTCCCGGGCCTCTTCGGAGCCCAGGCCGATGGCGGCGAACATCCTCTCTTGCACGTCCCGGCGGTGAATACGGATGCTGCCCCCACCCACCTCCATACCATTTAGAACCAGGTCGTAGGCCCGGGCACGCACCCGTCCCGGCTCCGTCTCCAGGAGGGGGATATCCTCTTCCCGGGGGGAAGTGAAGGGGTGATGGACGGCGACGAAACGTTTTTCCTCCTCGTCGTATTCCAGGAGGGGAAAATCCACCACCCAGAGGAAGTTAAAGGTATCCTCGGGGATCAGTTCCAGGCGCCGGGCCAGTTGCAGGCGTAACGCCCCCAGGGAAGCGGCCACCACCGCCGGCTGATCCGCCACGAAAAGCAGCAGGTCCCCCGGTTCGGCTTCCAAACGTTTTAAGATGGCCTCAATTTCCTCACCGGTAAAAAACTTGGCAATAGGTGATTTTACGCCTTCCGGGGTAACAAAAAAGTAAGCCAGACCCCGGGCACGGTAATTGGCCACAAAGGCGGTTAGATCGTCAATATCCTTGCGGCTGAAATGAGCGCAGCCTTTGGCGTTAATTCCCTTCACCCGACCGCCGGCCGCTACCGCCGAGGCAAAAACCTTGAAGCCGCACCCGGCCACGATGTCGGTAACGTCCCTCAATTCCATCCCGAAGCGCGTGTCGGGCTTGTCGGTGCCAAAGCGATCCATGGCTTCCTGATAGGACAGCCGGGGAAACGGCCGGGGCACCTCCACCCCGATGGTTTCCCGGAACAGGTAAGCCATCATTTCTTCCATCAGTTCAAGAACATCGTCCACATCCACAAAGGACATCTCAATGTCGATCTGGGTGAACTCGGGCTGGCGGTCGGCCCGCAAATCTTCGTCCCGGAAACAGCGGGTGATCTGAAAATACCGCTCCATGCCGGCCACCATCAGGATCTGCTTGAAAAGCTGGGGGGACTGGGGAAGGGCATAAAAGCGCCCCGGGTTTAAACGGCTGGGTACCAGGAAATCCCGGGCCCCCTCGGGAGTGCTCCGGGTAAGCATGGGAGTTTCAATCTCCAGAAAACCATGCTTATCCAGAAAATCCCGCACCACCTTGGCCGCCCGGTGCCTTAAAATGAGAGCCCGCTGCATTTCCGGCCGTCTCAGATCCAGGTAACGGTAGCGCAGCCGCACGTTTTCATCCACATCCACCCCGTCCTCAATGTAAAAGGGCGGGGTTTTGGCCGGGTTTAAAATGCGCATGTCCCTGGCCACCACCTCGATTTCACCGGTGGCAAGGTTTGGGTTTTCCGTGCCGGCAGGGCGGGCCTCCACCTGCCCGACCACGGCCAGGACGTACTCACTGCGCACGGCCTCAGCTTTTGAAAAAGCCCGGCCGGCCCGGTCGGGGCTGAAGACCACCTGCACCAGGCCGGAACGGTCCCGCAGGTCAATAAAGATCAGGCCCCCGTGGTCCCGGCGGCGCTGTACCCAGCCCATCAACACCACCGGCTGGCCCACGTGTTCGGTACGCAGCAGACCACAGTGGTGGGTACGTTTTAGCCCTTGCATCGTCTCGATCATGCCACCATACTCCCCTTTGGTTATACTATAACTTGACTTCAGAACAACGTTGTTTGATCTCTTCCGCCAGGCGGTCCAGGGGCACCTCTTCCTGGTTGCCCGTGGCCATATCCCGCAGGGAGACCACTCCGTGCGCAAGCTCGTCGCTTCCCAGGATGGCCACCAGACCAACCTCCAGTTTGCCGGCATATTTCATCTGGGCCTTTAAGCTCCGCCCCAGGTAATCCCTGTCGGCCGCCAGCCCTTCCCGCCGCAGTTTCTGAACCAGGACCAGAGCCCGGTCCCGGGCCGCCTCGTCGGCCGTAGCCAGGAAAACGTCCAGTTTCGGGGGCCGGGGAAATACGACACCCTGCTGCTCCATGGTGAGCAGGATGCGCTCCAGGCCCAGGGCAAAGCCAATCCCGGGGACGTCGGGGCCGCCGCATTCTTCCACCAGGCCGTTATAGCGCCCCCCGCCGCCAATGGAGTTCTGGGCTCCAATGCCCCGGGCGATAATCTCAAAAGCCGTATGGGTATAGTAGTCCAGCCCACGCACCAGGCTGCAGTCCACCGTGTAGGCAACCCCCAGATTGTCCAGGTGCTTTAACACCGCCTGAAAATGATCGCCGCACCCCGGGCAGAGATGGTCCAAAGAAGTGGGAGCTCCCCGCCCCGCCTCACGGCATCGTTCCTCCTTGCAGTCCAGGATGCGCAGGGGATTGCGCTCCAGGCGATCCCGGCAATGGGGACACAGCCTGTCCAGCCGGGCCCGGAAAAAATCCTGCAGTTTTTCCCGCAGCACCGGCCGGCAGCGGGGGCAACCCACACTGTTGATATGCAGTTCCAGATCCTTTAAACCCAACCGGGCATAAAGGTCCATGGCCATGGCCACCACCTCGGCATCCAGCGCCGGGTCGTGGGAGCCCAGAACTTCCACCCCGAGCTGGTGGAACTGGCGGTAACGCCCCGCCTGGGGGCGGTCATAGCGAAACATGGGGCCGGTGTAGTAGAGCTTCACCGGTTGGGGGCCGGCATATAGTTTGTTTTCCAGGTAGGCCCGGACAACCGCGGCGGTGCCCTCGGGCCTTAAAGTGATACTGCGTCCCCCCCGGTCCCGGAAGGTGTACATTTCCTTCTGAACAATATCGGTGGTCTCACCCACACCCCGCTCGAAAAGCTCCGTATGCTCGAAAATGGGCGTGCGGATCTCCGAATACCCGTACTCCCGGCAGAGACGGCGGATCACCTGCTCCAGATACTGCCATTTCTCTACCTCACCGGGTAGTATATCGCTGGTTCCCCGGGGTCGGGTGGTCAACATGGCTTTCCCTCCCAAACACTATGTTTTGCTTAAAACCAAAAACAGAATAAACTCCCGCCCGGACGGGACGGGAGCATTTCCCGCAACTTTCTGCCCTTCATTGTATGCAAAAGGAAAAGTTTTGTCAACTTTATTCAAGGCGATCCATTAATTCGTTCATGGCCCGGGTATACTGATCTGTAACATCATAGGTCAAAAATTTTGTTGCACCTCGCAGTTGCCGCAATTCCGGATGTTCGGGCAGCACGCTCGCCAGAGGCAGCCCTAAATCGGCAGCCGCTTCCTCGGGGGATTCATCCACCACGGAAGGCATGCGGTTATACACCAGCTGAAAATGATCTGTCTTCACGCCGGCTTCCCGCAGGCGCTCCAGAACTTCAGCCACATGCTGAATGTGATAGTGATAGCCGTCTTCCACCAGAAGAACGACATCCACCATGGATAAAATACGCAAAATGTACTCCCGGACGCCGGAACGGGTATCAAAAATAACCACTTCATAGGGCATGTTTCTCAAGTGGGTGACCACCACTTCCACCATTCCCGCCGCCTGTCCGGGAAAATCCACGGGGCTGGTGGCCAGAACGTCCAGCCCGGTATAGTGGCGCTGGATATAAGAAGTTATCTCCTCCGGAGAAAAACGCAGTTCAAAATAGGGCTGGCCGCCTTTTATCCGCCTGTCAATTTGTTGGAGCCACTGACCCAGGTTTGGCTCGGGTGATAGTCCCAGAGCCCGGGTCACCTGGCCTTCCCCCAAAACCATATCCACCAGCAGGGTTTTCTTCCCCCGCAGGTGAAAAGCCCCGGCCAGTTCCCGGGCCACCACGGTTTTGCCGCTTCCTTCCCTGGCACCGTACACGGCAATCATTTTTTGCGCCAACGAACGCACCCCCGAAAAAATTCTCTTAGAGTGTATTTTTCTCCCACTATATTTAAAAATCCTGCCTTACGCGTCATTTAAACCTAAAACCCACTCCCGTAGCACCCGGCGGTCCACCCGGCCGTCCCCGGTCAGGGGAATGGATTCTTTGACTTCAAACTCCCGGGGGGCGGCGTGGGCCGCCAGGCCCGTCTTGACAAACTCACGCAGTTCCGCGGCCAGCGCGTCCGACCAGGTATAACCGGGATTGAGGACAATAAAGGCTTTGACGATTTCCCCCCGCAATTTGTCGGGCTTTCCGGCCACCCCGGCCCGGGCTACCGCCGGGTGTTCCTCCAGTTTACTTTCCACCTCCGCGGGGCCTACCCGCTCACCGGAGGTATTGATTACACCGTCCAGGCGTCCCTGGAAATAGAAGTAGCCATCTTCATCCCTGTAGGCGGCGTCACCGGAAATAAACCAGGGTTGGTGACGGAAATATTCTTCGTAGCGCGCCGGGTCGTTCCACACCGCCCGGAACTGGGCCGGCCAACCGGCACGAATGGCCAGGTTACCGATCTTGCCCGGGGGCAACTCGCGGCCTTCATCGTCCACCACGGCCGCTTCAATCCCCGGGAAGGGAAGGCCAATGGAACCCAGCTTAATGGGCATGCAGCGGTAATTGCAAATCATGTTCATACCCGTCTCGCTCATCCACCAGGTGTCATAGATGGGCTGCCCCAGCCTGGCCAGGCTCCATTCCATGACCTCTTCCGTGAGGGGTTCACCCACACTCAAAATGTGGCGCAAGTGGCTTAAGTCGTACCGGGACAAGAGCTCGTCGCCGCCGGACATGATCATGCGGAAGGCCGTGGGGGCGCTGTACCACACCGACACCCGGTATTTGGCCAGGGTGGCGCACCAGTCTTCGGCATTAAACCGTCCTCCCCGCACCACCACCGGAATCCCCAGCAACCAGGGAGCCAGGAAACCGTAGGCGATGCCGGTGATCCAGCCCGGATCCGCGGTACACCAGTAAACGTCGCCGGGCCGCAGGTCGTGCACCCAGCGGGCGGTGATCAAGAGGCCGACCATGATGTTGTGCACGTGGACCAGTCCCCGGGCCTTGCCGTCGGCTCCGGAAGCATACAGGATAAATAAAGGATGCTCCCGGCCCACCCATTCCATGGGGGGCGTTTCCGTGACCAGGGACATCTCCTTGTGCCAGCCCACCGCACCGGCCGGGACGTTTTCCCCCACCACAAAAACGTACTTTAAAGCCGGCAGTTGTGCCAGGGGCAGGCGGGGGTAAAGTTCGGAAGTGGTTACCACGGCCACCGCCCCGCAGTCCCCCAGGCGGTCCTTCAGGGCTTCGGCCATAAAGGCTTCAAAGAGGGGCACAACCACCACGCCCAGCCGGGCGGCCCCCAAAAAGCTGATATAGAGCTCCGGACTGCGGGGCATAAAAATACCCAGCCGGTCACCCTTTTGCAGGCCGTATTTTTGTAAAACCGCGGCAAACCGGGCGGCCTCGCCCTGCAGGCGGCCGAAGGTATACTCTTCCTGCCTTTCTCCCGATTCAAAATACAGGGCTACCTGCCGGCCGCCCCCCTCCTCCACATGGCGGTCTACGGCTTCATAAACGATATTCACCCTTCCAGTAGCATGCCAGCTGAACTCCCTCTCAACACTTTGAAAATCAAACTCTTCCCTGGCCCGAGCATAGTTCTTCAGGTTGTGTTCCCCCGGCAGGGCGGGAATAACTTGCACAAGTATCTCCCCCTTATACCTGTGTTTTTCCTGATCAAGGAATTTTTCTTCCCGATTTTGAAATTTTCCTGCTTATCTAAATATGAAAAATTATTTATCGCATTTGTCGAAAACTGCAAGTTATTTCGTAATATTCCGACAAGAGCAGGATCGGAGGGGCTAATAGAGAAGTGATTAAGAAAAAAAAGATAGAAAGGAGGGGTAAGAACATGGATACTGTCCAAACGGGAATTGAAGGACTGGACGAACTTTTTTACGGTGGCATTTTAAGGGGAAACATGGTACTTATCGACGGCCCCCCGGGAGCCGGCAAGACCACCTTCGGGATAGAATTTATTCACCGGGGGATTACGCAGTTCAACGAAAACGGCCTGGTAATCACCTGCGAGCAATTTCCGGAATCCATCTACCGGGACGCTCTCAATTTCGGCTGGCACCTGCGGGCACTGGAAAGGACCAACAGGCTACGGGTGGTTTGCACTTCGCCGGAACTGCTGCTGGATGTACATCTGAACATGATTGAAGAATTGGCCGGGGAAACAGGAGCCAGGCGGGTTGTGGTGGACAGCATCAGCCATTTGCGCAACGCCTGCTGCGACCCCCTCGCCCTGCGCCAGGCTATTTACAGTTTCTGCAACGGGCTGCGTCGCCTGGGTCTGACCGCCTTCCTCATCAAAGAAAGAGAGACGGGTCAGGAAGGCAGCCACAACTTTGAGGAATACGTGGTGGACACGGTTATTTACCTGCACAACCGCGACAACTGGCGCAAGCAGCGCACGCTGGAAGTGATCAAGTCCAGGGGGCAGGAACATATTCCCGGCAGGCATACCTTCAAAATCACTTCAACTGGAATCAGGGTTTTCACCTTAAGGGAATTGTCCCGGGCCTGTCCCTTCGCTGCAGAAGGGAACCGGCTCCCCACAGGGGTGGGCGGCCTGGATGAAATAACGGGTGGCGGCCTGCCGCCGGCAACCTCCGTGGTCGTATGCGGGAGCTCGGGTACGGGAAAAACGGTACTGGGGCTGCAGTTCCTGGTAGAGGGGGCAAGGAAGTACAAGGATAACGGCCTTTACTTTTCCCTCGAGGAAACACCGGCCAGGATTTTTGCCACCGCAAAAAGCTTCGGCTGGGATCTACATACCCTGCACCGGATGAAAAAGGTGCAGGTGGTTTACAAATCAATACTGGAAATGGACATTGACGAGATGATTGTGGAAATGGGAAAACTGGTGCAGTCGACGGGGGCCCGGCGGCTGGTAATCGACTCCCTGGCCGGACTGCTGGACCGCTTGCAGGACCCGGTACTCATTAAGGAAAGAATTTATTACCTCGTCAGGCAGCTAAACGGATTAGGATGCACCAGTCTCATTTTGTTCCCGTCCCTGGAAAGCAACACTATCAGCTCTGTGCTGGAATCCACGACACAGGGAGTAATCCTGCTAAAATCCGCCCTTTATTACAACCGCCGCCTGAGACACCTGGAGGTTTACAAATTACGGGGAGTAAACCATGCCACGGGCAACCACCTCATGGAAATCACCGCGTCCGGCATCCAGGTTTTCCCCCGCATAGGAGGTTGGTAAGGTGTATCCGGCTTACTTTGGTGTGGAAGGATTGGACCAGACCCTGGAAAAGGGGCTGAGCTACGGTTCCCAGATCATGGTATTGGGAGATACCGGTGTAGGCAAATCCGTCCTGGCGGGAGAATTTATCAAAGAAGGGCTCAGGTGCGGCGACACCTGCATTTACGTGGCTTTTGACGAACCACCGGCGGTAATGCGCAGGCACCTCCTCAGCTTCAAGGTGGGCACCCGGATTTACGAACAGCTGAACCGCCTGGTGTTTGTGGACGCCTACGAAGAGGAAGAAAGTTCCGAGGCCTACTGCCTTTATGACCAGCGCAGCCTGGACAAGTATTTCGCCCTGGAAAAGTCAATTATCCGTCAATTTGCCGGACGGCGGCTGCGTCTGGTGGTGGACAGCCTGAGCACGCTGCTGACCACCATAGAATGCAACGAAATTGTGGAGTTTCACCGCAGCCGGTTGAAATGGCTCAGAAGACAGGGGGTCCTCACCATGGACATCTTTGTAAGCGGGGTTCTGGCGGAACGCTTGATTACGGTCACCAGCCATCTGTACAACGTGATTCTGAAAATGAACTTCAGCGGTTCCCCCATGCACCCGGGCCGGATGCTGCAGGTGGGCAAAATCAGGAGCCAGCGTTTTGTGGCCAACCAGTACCCTTTTGTTATCGACCCCGTCTTTGGTATCCTGGTATTCACTAATATGGAGGTGGGAACATGAGCCAGGACTTTGCCATAAAAGTAATTGGTTACATGTACGAAAGCATAATGGAAACCATGAGCCGTCTCCCTTTCAGCGGGCGTTACTGGATGGAGGAGATCGTGCAGGGCACCGCCCTTCGTGTCCTGGACGAGCACAGCAGCGAGCTGGAAATCACCTCGGACAAACCCATAGACATATGCACCGGCTACCTGCATTTGCTGGATAACAAGGGATTCCTCAAAGCGTCGGATTATCACCTCCGGCAGGAAGGCGAGGAAATTCACGTACAGGTTAACTTCTCCAGGTGTGTTTACCGCGATTTCTGCGTTCAGGTACAGGATAAAGAAATTCCCCTGTACTGCATAAGGATGAATGCCCTGCGGGCCGTCCTTAAAAAGTTCCTGGAGCTGGACTATACCTATTCCATTCATGTTTCTCAACAAGAAAACCTTTGCCACGGCAGACTCTTTCCCAACCCCCTTCCCCGCGGTGAAATTGTCATCCGGGAGGGAGATGTGCTGAAAATCGCGGGAGACCGGGCCATGCTACTGCCCATGGCCACCTATGCTTCGATTCTGGGATCCATCAAGGAACACGCGCCCCACGTGCTGGTACACGTGCTTTATGACGCCGGGTTCCAGTCCGGCCTGAGGCTGGCCCGCCGGGCCAGGAAAATGTATCCTGCAGCCGGTGAGTGCCTGAATATCCTCCTGGATGAGTTAAAGCAACACGGCCTGGGGCGCATGGAACTGGTTTCCCTGGAACCCGGTGCCGGCAGGGCACTCATCCGTTGCCACGACTCGTTCCAGGTGGACTCCATAAAGAAATACGGAGAACTATACCGTACCCCCAGGGTGGTCTGCGATCTCCTGCGGGGCACTTTCGCCGCTTTCCTGACTGAATTGCTTCAACAGAATATTTTCTGTGAGGAAATTCAATGCCAGTCAATGGGAAATTCCTGCTGCGAGTTCCTGACTTTGCCGGTTGAAACCCAGTTGAGCAGGGGTGAGGAGGTTTGAAAAGGCCTCCCACCGAGCAGCAGGTCGATCCAATCCTCCTGAGTATGGTGCGCATTGAACTGCTGGCATTTTTTCAGGCAAACCCCTATACCCGGGACACCATTGAAGGCCTGGCCAGACGATTGCACCGTCCTCTCCCGGCGGTATCCCTGGCGGCATCCTCCCTGGCCGCCCTGGGTATACTTGTTGGTCACCAGGGTTCAGGTACAACCATCTACCGCCTGAAACATGGTGAATTCATCACCCTTAATGCGGGGGAAAACACAAAAAATGAGTGTTTCTCCAGCGACCCCTCGGCTCAAGCCCACCAGAGTCAAGGCTGATGAAAGCTTCTTCCATTAAATCATACTCCGGGAGCAGAAGAGGTCAAAGGCCAGCTCATTTTAAGGAGGATAAAACCATGTTTTCCCCTGATTTCATCTGGGACAACCTCCCCGCCGGGCTGCTCGTTATCGATCACCAGGCCAGGATCAGAATTTTCAACCGCACCCTGGCCAACCGTACCGGCCTTCATGCGGAACAGATGATCGGGCAACGGTACCCGGAAATTTATCCTGGTTCCAATAAATTAAAACTTCTAGAGACCCTTTACACCGGCAAAGTTTACGATCAGATCCGGGCCGAGGAGGTTCTCCCGGTACCCCACACAAGCATTCTCGCGGCAAGCTGCCGGCCCATAATTACTGCCGGCGACACCATTACCGGAGCGCTGGCCCTGTTCGTGGATAACGCCCGCTGCAAGGAAATGCAGCAGGCGGTAATGAAAGCAGAAAAGCTGGCCATTATGGGCCAGCTGGCCGCGCAGGTGATGCATGAAGTAAAAAACCCGCTGACCACCGTGAAAGGATTCCTCCAGCTGCTAAAAGAAAGGCAGAATTATCCCAACCAGCAGGAATACCTTGATATCATGCTGGAAGCCATAGATCACGCCAATAACATTATTGCCGATTTCCTGCACCTGGCCCGGCCCGGGTACTCCTGCCGGAAACGTTACGCCCCCGAGAAACTGCTTTCCGAGGTTTCCATGCTCATGGAAAGCGAAGCTGCTCTCAGGAATATTTCAATCAAAACGGTTATCCCTGAAAACCTGCCCCCGGTATGGATTGATCCCGAACAAATGAAGCAGGTGCTTGTCAACATTATTAAAAACTCGCTGGAAGCCATGCCCGAAGGCGGTGAGGTAACCATTAAAACCCACTGCCGTGCCCGGGAGCTTTTCATTGCCATTTCCGACACGGGGACCGGTATGGATGAACTTGTCCTCGAGAACATCTTCGAGCCCTTTTTTACCACTAAAACATCCGGCACCGGCCTGGGCCTGTTCATCGCCAAACAGATAGTACATAATCACAAGGGTGATATAATGGTGGAAAGCATACCGGGAAAGGGTACCACCATAACCATCACCCTTCCCCTACCGCAGCGGGAGGAGGAACATCAAAATTACACTGGCATCCACCCCGGGACCCATCCTTTTTTTACCTGAGGGAAACGAAAAAGTGAAGGCCGGAAAATTTCCGGCCGTTTGTTTACCACCTTCCGTTCAGGAAGGGGTTATATCTGGCTTCTTCACCAATAGTGGAGGCCGGCCCGTGGCCGGGCAGCACTTTGGTTTCCGGCGGGTAGCACAGGAGTTTTTCTTTAATCGATTGGATCAGCTGCTGGTGGCTGCCCCCCGGAAAGTCGGAACGGCCCACCGAACCGGCAAAAAGGGTGTCCCCGGTAATCAGGCTGTCCCCCACCTCCAGGCATATGCCGCCGGGAGTGTGGCCGGGAGTATGTATAACCCGCAGGGTTTGCTTCCCTACGTTAACCGTATCTCCGTCCTCTAAAAGGCGGTCTGCCGGGGGATAGCTGATGGACAGGCCCATATAGAGGGAAAGGTTGCTGCCGGCGCTGGTAAGCATGTGGGCATCATCCCGGTGGATGAGCACCTCGGCCCCCGTAGCCTCTTTAACCTGTCCCAGGGCACCGATGTGATCCACGTGGCCGTGGGTTAAAATGATATAGCGGCATTTCAGGTCCAATTGTTCCAGGCGGCGTAAAATGCGGCCCCCCTCGGCCCCGGGATCCACCACGGCAGCTTCTTTGGTTTCCGGGCAACCGATGATGTAACAGTTGGCTTCCATAGACCCTACGGGAAAACCTTCTAAAATCAAAAAGCATACCCCCTCGTTTTCTTGAATAGCGTCGCTCCACTAGAATTCCTTCTTGCTATCTAGGAGCAGGGTCACCGGACCGTCGTTGATGATCTCCACCTGCATGTAGGCACCAAAGACGCCGGTGACCACGGCCAGGCCCTCTTCCCGCAGCAGGCGGATAAAAAGCTCGTAGAGCTCCCGGGCCTGTTCCGGCTTGGCGGCCCGGTCAAAACCGGGCCGCCTGCCCTGCCGGCAGTCGCCGTAAAGGGTGAACTGGGAGACCACCAGCACTTCACCCCCGGTGTCCAGCACCGAGCGGTTCATTTTGCCCCGTTCGTCCTCAAAAATGCGTAAACGGGCCACTTTTTGCGCCAGGTAACGGGCATCACCGGCGTCATCTTCCCGCTCGACTCCCAGCAGCACCACCAATCCGGGCCCGGTAACCGCCACCCGCTCCCCATCAACTGTAACTGAACCCCTCGTTACCCGCTGCACTACCGCCCGCATGATCAATCCCTCTTTTAGTTGTAGTAAACTATAACAACGGGAAATAATCGTTGTCAAGCATTCATCCGTCTCCACGCTCTACACCTGCCGGAAGGGGAAAATGGCCGGTATGGTACGCAAAGCCGCGCTCCCCTTTTCAACGTACGAACTTTCCCAGAAGCGCCTGCAGCAAACCTCTTCTGCCGGTTCGCACCTTCCCGGCCGCCTCCACAGGAATGGCACGACCCTCCAGCACCCGCCGGGAGTTGTCCACCAGCTTTCGGGCTGCGTCAGCCCCCAGCCGACGTTCCACTTCCGCAAGGGCGGGGGAGAGCACGGGAGTACGTCCGGTGGAGGAATGGGCATCGGAAGCCACAAAGTGGGCCAGGCCGTGCTCCAGAAAATAAAAGGCCGCCCTGGCCGCTTCCCGCCCGAACATCCCGGTCAGGCTGCCCGCGGTAACCTGGGCCGGCACCCCCCGGGAAACCAGGGTCCGCAGCAGATCCGGACGGCGGCAGAAAGATACGTTCCTTTCCGGGTGGGCAATGATGGGCGTAATCCCCTGGAGCTGCAGTTCGTAGAGCACCCGCTCCGTATAGGGGGGTACGAAAGCGGCCGTCAGTTCCACCAGCAGGTAGCGGCCCCCGTCGTTCAAGGTGAGCAGATCCCCCCGGGCCAGGCTGTCCGGCAGATCCGGTTCCAGGAGGTACTCGGCACCAGGTAAAATTTTTAAGGGAATCTCATATTTATTCAACTGGCCGTTCAACTGCTCCACGGCGCTGAGAATCGCCTCCCGGCCCGTGCGGTAACGGCTCCCGTCAACGTGGGGCGTGGCCACCAGGGAAACAATCCCGTCCTCCACCGCCAGCCAGGCCATGGACAAAGCCTCGCCCAAATCCGGTGCACCGTCGTCAAGACCGGGCAAAATATGCGCATGCAGGTCAATCATAAAAACCTACCTCCGGCACTGGGTGAACAACAAGTCCCATCTCCATAACCTTCCGGGTGACGCCGGTACCCCTCCCAGGCCGTGCGGACGATGGTTTCCAGGTCGCCGTAGCTGGGCCGCCAGCTCAGCACATTTCTCGCATTTTTGATTCCTCCTCGTAACCTAAAATCAATCACTACTGTTCAATTGTAAGCCCTTTTTACTGACAGTATATCATATAAGCCACAAACGCATCCATTTATTTACTTGTCCGAACTTTTATGTAATAGAAATCGCTTCCCTCCTGCCCGGTGGCCCCGGGAAAGGTTGTCCAGAACTGTCACCTTATAACCCGCCTGGAGCAGTTCCTTTATCGTGTGGCTGCCGATATAACCGGCCCCGCCGGTAACCAGAGCGCGCATAAAAAGCCTCCTCTACGCCTGCAGGTTTTTGCTTTTTTTCTTGCTTCTCACGTATTCCAGGGCCAATTCCCAGTACTCAGCCAGGGTTTGCTTTTCTTCTCCGGTAAGGTCTGAAACCTGCCCCAGAAGGCCGGCAAAAAGGGGGTCGATAGCCACCACCTGCAGTTTTTCATCCAGCACCTTTTCGTCCCCACTAAAGCTAGGTTGGTCGACACGCCCCAGAAGATAGTCCGTGGACACACCGAAAAAATCCGCCAGACGTATCAAAAACTGGTAATCCGGCAAACGTTTATTTTTTTCGTACATGGCTATGGTGCTCTGCCCCACACCCAGCAGGCGGGCAAGCTCCGCCTGGGAAAGCCCCTTTTGCTGGCGCAAAAATGCCAGCCTCTCACCAAACAATGGCACAGATGACGACCCCCTGCCAACAGCATGAATTTCCTGTGATGCAAAAGGTTTTTCCCTGAACCGTACAAACAAAGAAAAGAAAAAGGCCAAAACCACAAACCCCGCCAGGTCCACCAGCACGTCCACCGCCCGGCCGGTGCGGCCGGGAACAAAAGTCTGATGCCA
>NZ_FQZM01000021.1 GCF_900142025.1 Desulfofundulus thermosubterraneus DSM 16057
TTTGCAGGATGGGCGCCTGGAACTGGATAACAACCGGAGTGAGCGGTCGATCAAACCCTTTGTCATTGGCCGCAAGAACTGGTTGTTTGCCAATACTCCGCGGGGTGCACGGGCCAGCGCTATTACTTACAGCATCATAGAAACGGCAAAGGAGAATGGGTTGAATCCTTTCCAATACCTCAGCTATCTTTTTGAAAGACTTCCCAATCTGGACCCCACAGACGGTAACGCCCTGGATCAGTTACTCCCCTGGTCCGATTCGTTACCCCCTGCCTGCAGGGCCAGTAAATAAGCTGGATTTTGTCCCCACCTGATTGCAAGGTGGGGTTTATTTTACGCTTACACTCCCACGCCGTATTCGATCATTAACTCCGCAAGTTTTTCCCCATCGATCAGCACAATGTTCCCAATCCCCTTCGCGTACTCTCTTGCGTCAACCGTAAAAGAAGAAGTCGTAATCAAAACACCTTTTCTTGCTTTTCGCTCAAGCAAACTACCTGCAAATTCACGAACAACACTTACTCCAACGGAACCCTGCCATCTCTTTGCCTGTATACAAAGGACATCTAAACCCAATATATCTTCCTTGATTACTCCGTCTATACCTCCGTCACCCGTTCTGCCAATTCTTTGTGCCGCGTCTCGCACAGAGCCACCATACCCCATCCTGACCAGCAGTTCCAAAACCAACCTTTCAAAGAACTCCGGAGAGCAACCCTTTACGCGCTCAAGGAGCTCTTGGGCCAATTCGCGAGTCAATTCCCTATATACCAGCTCAAGCCGCTCCTCTGGTGGCAAGGGTTCCTCAATTGGCGGCTCTTTTCCACTTCCATTGTTTTCCTCTGAACCACGGAACTCACGAAACTCAGGAAATCTTTCTAGATACTTTACATCCACGTGTGAAGGATTTTCTTTCAGAGTCTCAAGGCCCCGCTGGGTAATGCGAAATTTGCCTCGGCCAATGCCTTCCAAAAGCCCTGCTTTTTTCAGATGCGTTAATGCCCAACCAATTCTGTTGCGAAACCGGGTCTGCCTCCCGCTCGGGAGCAGTTCTCTCACCTCTTCTTCACTTAACCCGAACTGCTCGATCAAAGCATCATGGCACTCACTAATACCATGCTCTTGTCCATCACTGGCAATTTTAAGAAGCGGCAACATGAGGGATTGAAAATCAGGAATTGCCATCTTGGTCTTCTCCTCTCCGCTCAAAGTTTTACGCTCAAGTCTTTTTCCTCCCTCACGGCCTGCATACCTTACACGGCACATACCCTGCCGCTATTGCTTCTTCACGCGTCCCGAACTCCACCCTGTTATGTGGGGCTATTTCAGCCGCCCACCGGCAGTCCGGGCGGTGAAACTTCTTGCTGTTCTTGTTGCCTATGTACCCACTTTTGCTCCCTGTTGGCGTTACCGTTGCCGCCGGTGCCACACCGCCGGCGTCAGGTGCCCTTGGTCTGATGGTACTGCCCAGCTTCTCCACGGAGATGTTCTTCCCGTCGGACGTAAAAACCACGGTACCGTCCCGATCGGTCCGGTAAACCCGAATCCCGGCATTCGCCAGTTTAGCGAGCGTTTCCTTATGCGGGTGGCCGTAGTCATTCCCCGCACCAACAGAAATAATCGCATATTTCGGGGCCACCGCTTTCAGGAAAGCAGGACTTGTGGAACTACTGCTGCCGTGGTGCCCCACCTTGAGCACATCTGCCTTCAGGTTCGCCCCGGAGGCCAGCATTTCTTCTTCCGACTGGGCTTCGGCGTCCCCGGCCAGAAGGAACGACGTGCTGCCGTACTGTATCCTTGTCACGGCGGACCAGTTGTTCAGGTCCTCGTAATTAGAGCCGCACGGGGCGACAAAGTTAACTTTCAGGCTGCCCTGGTCGAGCACCGTGACGCCAGCCCTGGCAGTGGAGATTTTCAAGCCTTTCTCTTTTACCGCCAGCAGGACGTCCTCGAAGGTCTTCGTGGTGGTGGTCACCCGGGGCATGTATACCCGGCCGATGTTAAATGCCCGGATTACGTTGTCCATGCCGCCGATGTGGTCTTCGTGGGGGTGGGTTGCCACCAGGTAATCGATCCGGGAAACACCTTTGCTTTTCAGATAGCTGACCACAGCCGGGCCGTCGTCGTTGTTCCCGGCGTCCACCAGCATGTTCTGTCCATTTGGGAACTGGACCAGGATTGAATCGGCCTGGCCTACGTCAAGGAAGTGAACTTTCAGCAACCCGTCCCCGGAAGATTGAGGACTGGCAGCCGGCGGCCTGCTTTCCCGGTTGTCAGTTGGAGGTACCGACGGGGCAGTTGAGGCTACCGTTCCTGCGTTTGCAGCAGGTTGATCTGATGTATTTGTACCGGAACTGCCGCAGCCTGCGAGGACGGCCAGGAGAAACGCCAGAATCAAAGCGACAATAGCACTTCGCTTCATCATCCCGGACACCACCTAATCCTCAAAAAGTTCGTCCGCCAACCGCTTGATGGCTCCAGCCCTGGTATCAGTGGCTTCTCTGTCCAGGGTTATATGTATATTGATAACGTCCCCTTCCCGGGCTCCGGGTGGGATCAGGGCTTTAGGAATATTGAAGGTCTTCTGGCCGAATTCGATAACGGCCCAATCTTCTTCAAACCGGTCAATGATCAGCATTCTCCCTGTCTCCTTTGAGTGTTCTTTTCCTGGATACTTTTTCTTTTCCGGAGGACCAAAATCCTGCCTCTAACAGGAAAGATGCGGGTACGGTTATTTCTCCGCCGCGGCCATCTCAGACTTCATACTGAGCAAGCGGTAGAAAATCCTGTCCAGTTCCTCCTTTTCAAGCCTGCCTTTATTCTCCGTAATGCAGTTGATGAGCCATTTCTTGTTTACAATCCGGACACTCTTAACCGGTTGGTAGACCTTTACAAAAGCGCGGGTAAATACCACGACCGGGTTGACAAACGGCGCCCTCCCATCCGGGCCTGCCAGCTTCTCCTTGAGCCAGAAACTCTGCCCCAGTACCTGCTTCAGGAAATCCTTTTCCAGGGGCTTTCCGTCCCGCAGCAGGTTTCCGTCTGGGGAAAGGGTTATCTCGCCGGAATGGCCCTTGGTCTCGATGACGAAAACCCCCTTTGGGCCTACCACGATATGGTCTATGTTGCCCATGGGGCAGGGGAAATCGTTGAAGACGGCGTACCCCTTCGGTAACCCCCCGAGAATTTCCGAAACTTTCTCCTCGGCTCTGGCCCCCATGATGGCTTGGTCGATGGTTTTGTCGATTTCTTTCTTGGGATCGAGTAGAGCTCTGCAGACCACTATAAGTAATCCTAAGCTGCCTCCGAGGGCAAGCCAGCCAATTAAATTTAACAAGTAAGAATTCATATGCAATAGTCTGTTAGCAAGCAAATTGAAAATACCGCTTACTGCCAGAAAAACAAAGAGGACCCCGTAGATGCGTATTGTCCTCTTTCTCGCCATCTCTCTGGCCCCTGCTCCGGCCTTGCCGAACTGGACGGGCACCGCAATCTGCTCCTTTCCGTCAGGTTTTCCCGCTCAAATTAAACCACTGTCAGGAAAGAGCGTCAAGAAAACCCTGTCGAACAATGTCGACAGGGCCAGGGTTTTTCTCTGGATGCGTCAAAAAAATCATTTTCCCTTGCTCAATGAAGGCGTGGATGAATACGCGGCGTTTCGTGTATGCCCTGGAGCCCCTACTCAGTGCAGGTAAACTGGGAGCAGTCCTGCTCCAATTCCCTTACTCTTTACATAATACGCAGGAGAACAGGTGCTACCTGGCGAGGCTGAACACGCTCAAGTTCATCGTTCCGGTCGCAGTGGAACTAAGATATTATACCTGAACGGGTAAGCCCACCTGGGATTTCATGCGTTCTTTAGGACTAGGGTACACATGTGTGGACGAACCCAACCTGAATGGCCTGATCAAACCGACTTGCGTATATTACGGCACAATTCATTGAGCACGTCTCGCAGCTCAAGCTGAAACCTTGGATAATCAATCCCCTTCTCAAGTTTCTCAAAAATTAAAGTGGCTACCTGCAGGAAACTGTTATATACGTGCTGAATTATCTTCATGAGAGGTGCACCTCTGAGTTTCCGATCCTTCGGTTACTCGCCCTTGCCAGGCGGTGCACTCTCCTTTCTATTTCCTACCGTCTTTTCCCTTCTTCAATTTCCTACAGTAACTTTACACTAAGGAAAATCCTTTTCCAGGGGCTTTCCGTCCAGCAGCAGGTTTCCGTCTGGGGAGAAGGTTATCTCGCCGAAGTGGCTCTTGGTCTCGATGACGAAAACTCCCGTTGGGCCTACCATGATGTGGTCTATGTTACCCATGAGGCAGGGGAAAGTTTGGTCTTGTCGATGCCGTTCGACAAGATTTTTCTTGACGCTTTTTCCTGACGGTGGTTTAATCTAGGCGGGAAAACCTGACGGAAAGGAGCCGCAGGAAAGCCTTGAAGGCCGGGGACCCCGCATGTGTTAAAATGAATGACCCGACGAGGCATGCGCACCTACATACACGTTCCCCGGAGCCGCCCCGCCGGTGGTTTTAATCAACCACACGCGGGGTAACCGTCAAGGCCACCACATAATCAATATTTTCTATGAAACTGACAGCAGATACGACTAATTGTAGACTAATTGTCCAGATTTAGAGGATCAGCCCGGTGGACAACCGTCTTCATCTTGACCTCGACCAACATTCCCCGAGTATTTTTTATATAACGTCAGCGCCTGCATTTACTTCCTCAACATTAGTCTCTGTTTCCTTAATTTTTTCTTTTAGTTCCATGTAACGTTTCCAATGAACTACGGCCTCAGCTAATTGATGATCGGCTTGATTACGAAATTCTTCAGCCTCGTTGGCGTATGATACTGCTTGATCAATTTCCCAATAAAAATATGCATTCTCATAGGTAGAAATGGCCATTTCTGCTTTTATATTGGCATTAAAAGCAGAATACAAAAAATCATTAAGAGCAATCAAATATAATTCCTTCTCATTTAAGGCTTCAATGAAGGTTTTATGGTAGAATTCTAATTGTTCAGGAACTACTAACTCCACTAATTCAGATTTTATTTTTGTGTTCTCTGCAAGAATTGTATCCATTTTATTAAAAACCGATCTCCAAATCATTGAACCTGAAAATGCAGCCATATCCTTGTCTATTTGTTCGCTTCTTTGAACTAATGACATTAATCGTTCACAATCACGTAATAAAGCATCTAACTCTTTATTTCTTGTTTCTAATTTGTCTAAGAGAGAATTATTTTTTAATAAGGAAAGAGTGAATCTGTATCGATAACTCAGAACCTGGTAATTATCAATTAATTCTTCATTCTCTTTCTTAATGTCTTTTATTTGTTTAACTGCCTGCACTAAAGTAATATTGTGAATATTATTCAATTTATCAAGTTTATCCTGTATTTTGTTGGATTCGGACCAAAGCACTTTAACTTTCTGAGTGAACATTACACTACTTATTCCTTGCCAGGCAACTAAAGTGCAAATTAATAAGCTGAAAATAATCAGAACAGCTTTTCTATTTTGTCCTTTACCATTATATCTGAAACTCTCTTCTTTTGTGAGCTCATCTATAGTTTTTGATTCTTCGTGCGAATTACTTTCTAATATTTGTCTATCATCATCAGTATTCATTATTTATCCCTCCTCTATGAAATATTGTTAAATACTGCTATAGTATCACCCCCTGTTTACAGCAAATGAAAGAAAAACGTTTCAACTCAGCCCGAGCGCTTTCTTTTTCTCGGCGCAGACTTCTCCCCAGTCGCACCCCTCGCAAAAAGCCACCAACCACTCTTTGGACATCGCCATCACTTTGGCCTTGATTTCATGCCAAAGCACCTTTGACCCAACTTCGACACCGAGGTACGCGGCCGCTTCCGCATCCATTTCTCTGATTTCTGCGTCCACCCCGGGCTTGGCGACGCACTTTTCTCCCTGGAGCGTCGGACATGCCCGGCAGATGTCGTCCGCGCCTTCAACTACCACTATTTCTTCGCCCTGCGTAGCCCTGCGCACTACGTCTTCCAGGTTTTCGACAAATTCCCGGCTGTATCCCTCACCCCGGTAGAAGTGCAGGCAAATCAAGTGGTGACCCCTCAACCTGATCATACAAACCGCCCCACCTTCTTGGCCTATAATTTTTTGGGCTACACACCTACGGTTTTAATCAACCCTTAAGTCGTAGCCGTATTTCTGCGAAAGAGCAGCCAATTCTTCCGATAGTGTTTTTAAGTACCCGCGGGGATCACAAAGGTACTGTTCCAGGTGCTTCAGCGCCCAGGGAAGCCTGTCCCGGCAGGTGACCTTTAGACGATATACGGAAGCGGGGTAAGGGTTCAACGAATCGAGGTAGACTTCCTTAACCCCGGCTCCTTTCAAGCCAGATATAAGCTCCTCCAGCACCCCGGGAGCGTCGCTCACTCCCGGAAGAACAGGCGCAATAAAGGCCCATACGTGTAAACCTTCGCCAGCAAGCCTTTTCGCGGCCCGAAGGCGTGCCGACGGCGGGGCGGCCCCGGGTTCTAACACGGAGGCTATTTTGTCATCAGAGGTGGTCACCGTAAAACCGATGGAACAATCCTTCAACTTCTTGAGTATATCCACGTCCCGCACCACAAGGTCGGATTTCGTGAGCAGGTCAATCTCCGCGTTTGGCCACTCCTCTGCAAAGACCTCCAGGGAACTCCTGGTAAGGCCGAATTCGGCCTCCGCGGGCTGGTAGGCGTCTGTAACGGTTCCAAAGATAATCCTGCCCGTAAGGCTTCTTTTCCGATTTAATTCTCGCCTCAAAACCTCCGGGAAGTTGACTTTGGCGGCCACGAATTCGCCCCATTTCCCGGAATGGCCGGAAAAACGAAGCACCGTGTCCGCATAGCAGTAACGGCACCCGTGGGAGCAGCCGACATAAGGGTTCAGGCAGTAACGGTAGCCCGGAATGCCGGTCCTGCTGAGGGCCGTTTTGCAGTAGGTTGGGTTTATCGCCGCTTTGGACATTTCGACGTGGCTCCGTTCCTTTTAGTCTCCGAAAGTGTGGGCAGTATTCCTCCCTTTTCTCTTCTTCCAGGCCGCATTCCCAATAATCGTGACCCAAAATTTAGCGATTGTTTGTCCTTACAAGCGGACGGGCAAGACTTGTTCTCTACGGTGGCACTATTCATGGATGACTGGCCTATCCCCTCTTTAATCTATCAAACCAGCCAATCACATTGCCCAACAGCCTGATGGCCCCTCTCTTGATGCGTTCCCCCAGTGGAGGTCCATCCAGGCCAAGCCTGTTGGCCTCCTCCTTCAAACGCTTCGCACAGGTATCCACTTTCTGCAGGGCCGATATAAGTCCCGGGTGATTAAACCTCTCTTCTTCCATTACCCACCGGCAGACCTCCAGGCCCGGCTTATACAGACCGTGTTCCCACTGCGAGCGGTCATAGTATGCCTTATCGACGACGGCTGCCCAGGCAGCCTTCTCGCGCAGCCCTTCTATCCTATTCTCTATCCTGCCCTTTATCTCCCGGAACAGAAGACACCGGCGTGACGGCCAGAGCCAGCTCAGGAAGTTGATCTTCAAGCGGCGTTTGACTGACCCGATCTTGCCCTCCAGTGCCGCGACCTTGTGCTCTATGGCCTCCGGCACCAACCGCACCACTTCATATAACGCCCTGTTCAGCTTATCCTTGGCCTCCTCCAGGGGCTGCAGCCGAGCACTGTTGGCCAGTTTCCTGCCGGCCACAGCGCCGGCTACTGCCCCGAGAATACTCCCAATAGCCGCTCCGACCGGCCCCAGCACCATACCGCCAACGGCCAAACCCACTTTGCTGCCGATAAAACCACCGCCGCCTACCATTGCTACGTCCCTTCCGACATTCCTTGCGGCCTCAGACAGATTAACGCGGCCGTCTGCCAGCAAGACACCTTCTCTCACCGCTGCCAGGGCCAGAGTGATGACCGGCACGTGGAAAGGTATCGAGTCAATTGCGTGAACACCATGGATTGTATTATGTACATGCTCCGCGACCTGGGAGTGAATAAGGTCTTTATCCACTATTACGTGGCTGTTGTCGGCAAAGTGCTGTCCCATTTCAGCATTGACGATGACCGGAATATCCGGGTACCTCTCAAGGTGCTCTTTGATAATGGCTGGGTCCATGACGCATTTAACCTGCAGGGGGTGGCCGTCCACCAGCAGGTCCCAGCCTTCCTGGTTGGGTGTGTCGGGAAACTCCACCACATGCCCCTGGGCAGCAAGGTGCGCCGCCACTATCTGCTCGGCCGCGTACCCCTGAAGTCTCTCCACAGCCCCAGTGATGGAGGCCTCGCCGCCGGTGTAGAACTGGTCATGGACGTACGCGCTGAGCCGGTTAAACGTACTCAGATCCAGCTTGCTGGAGAAATCCATAGCCTCCAGTACACGGTCATCCATCATGGCCAGGGCGTGGACGACATCATAGGCCGTGGCACCAGCCACTGCGGCTGGCTCTATTATCCGGTACCACGGACTTCCAGTCAACTCGCCGAGCTTGTCCTCTGTAATAACCTTCTGGTTGAGTTCTTCATGGAGCTTCTCCCATCGGTAGCGTCGCAATAAGGCAAATCCCACCACTGCAGCAGGGACGGCGAGAATTATACCAACCACCATTCTTTCCCTCTTTCCCTAATTTGCATCATACCATTACAATGTTCTTCAGTCACGAACTCTCCGCCGTTCAATCGCTGCTCTTTCAAACATCTAGCTTAAAATACACAGAAAAAAGAAGAAAATTTCTGGTTACGGCATGCTCGTAATTTATTTTATCAATATATAGAAGAATACCAACAACACTGACTAAAGCCACTTCTTTGAAGATTTCAAGCGGAGAGCCAATCTATATTCGGATTCAGCAGGGTTTGTTACGACAAGTAAAACTGCCACGGCCAGCAATACCAGCCATTTTGAAAACTCTTCAAGGCTTCCACCACTTTAATTACGGCCTGCAAACTTTACACGGCACGTACCCTGCCTTAACCGCCTCTTCCCTGCTCCGGAACTCCACCCGGTTCTGTGGAGCTATCTTCTGCGCCCATTGACAGTCCGGGCGGTGGAACTTCTTGGAGTTCGAGTTACCTATGTATCTCGTCCCGCTACCAGCCTTACCGGTCGGAGCCACGGGAGCTGCACCCCATAACCCCTTGCCCTTTTCCCGCGCCTCCCGCTGAAATTTGACGAACATATCCGCGTACTTGACATTGGGCGGGACCGTCATCACCTGGGCGTATCCGTCCAACAGGAGCCGGGCGTTGAACATCTTGGCCCGCACTTCCTCTTCGGAACCAGAAGAAGGCCGCTCCAGCCAGACGTAGGCCAAAAGGCGGCCGTACTTATCCCGCTCCTGGACGTCAAACTCCAGGTAAACAGTTTTCCCGGAAAGCCTCTCCCGGGTGTAAGCCGCCGCTTCTTTTCCGAAAGGCTGTTCCTCTATCCTCAACTCCGGATGAGCTATCTCCGGGCAGTTGACGCCGGTGAACCGCACCTTTTCGTCTTTCCCGGCAAGCTGCACATGCACGGTGTCGCCGTCGGAAACGGACGTCACGACAGCCGGGACCACGCGGACACTATTTTGCGCCCGGGGTGGTTCCGGCAGGTTTCCCTTCGGTCCTACTAAAACAGCCTGGCTCCCGGGATTCCAGCCCACCTCGTAGCCGAACGCTTCAGCCACAAATCTGGCGGGCAGGTAAGTGCGCCCGTTGCGTACTACCGGGGCAACGTCCATCTGTTTGGGTTCATCGTTGACGTACATCACCTTGCCGCCCACGGCCAGGACCACGGTAACCTTATCCCTGATCAGGGTGACCGTGCCTGCGGAAGGACTCCAGGTGATTTTATCTTCCGGTACCCCCAGGGCCAGGGCAAGGTAGCGCACTGGGACGTAGGTCCTGCCCTGTTCGGCGAATGCGGCGGCGTCCATCTGCTTCGCCTGGCCGTCCGCAGTGTACCCCTTCTGGCCGACAACGAAAACGGCTTTATGATCCGGTGCGGCCAGAACGGGGAAAGCGAAAGCCAGGATTACCAGCAGGAAGGTCAACAAAGCGGCTGTTTTGCGCATCTTATAACAAACACCCCCGCACCACAGGTATTTTTCCTGATTCTTTTCTACTTTCCGGCGCGGGTTCCTGCCCTGAAATGGAAAAAGTTATCTTCCTGATGCCGTCCCCGCCGTTTTGGGACCGAGCTTCGCCCGGTAATAATCCACAATCAGCTCATCCACCTTCCGGCTGGCCGCCAGTAGCTTATTTCTATCGTTGGGGAAGGATTTGGGCATCTCAACGGCAAAAACTAATTGCATAACTTCAAAGAAAGCAGGTGTTTACGGTGCCGTTAATGTGGCTTGTATTCCTTATTCTGTTGTTTCCTTTTTTGATTTTTGTTCTTTTTTTCCAGGTGGCAACCTTTTCTTTTGCCAAGCTGGGCCTGTCCCCAACTGGAGCCGTTCTGCTCTTCAGCTTGTCTATCATAGGCGGGATTATTAACATTCCTGTATCCCGCCGGAGATTTGTGGTTGAGGAAGAACGGTTATTCTTCCCTTTTCTCTTTTACTACCCGCCAAGAGTACGTGAGCAGATAATCGCCGTCAACGTAGGGGGTGCTGTGATTCCTGTTCTCTTCAGCCTGTACCTCCTGGAACGCACGCCCCTCTGGCCTGCATTGACGGCTGCGATCATCGTGACGATAGTAGCCAGGGCTTTGGCCCGCCCTGTACCGGGGGTGGGCATTTCCCTGCCCGCCTTTATCCCTCCGCTGGTGGCCGCGGCAGCAGCCATTCTTTTAGCCGGCAAGGATGCCGCTCCGGTAGCTTACATTGCCGGCGTTTGGGGTACTCTCATCGGAGCCGACCTGTTGAACCTGCACAAGTTCAGGGAACTGGGTGCACATGTCCTGAGCATAGGAGGAGCAGGGGTGTTTGACGGCATCTTCCTGGTAGGAGTAGTGGCTGCCTTGCTGGCTTAGCAATTTAAGTTCTTTCTTTGTTTTAAACGCAAATAAGGAGCGCTCTTTTCGGCCACTTTTGGCCCGTGCGCTCCGGTTTCACGAATTTGGACTGGTATGGTATTTTACTCCCCTATTTCCGGACAGCTTTGTCCGATAATATTCCAGCACCAGCTCATCCACCTTCCGGCTCGCCGCCAGGAGTTTCTCCCTGTCGCCGGGATTTGTGGCCAGCATTTTTCTCCTTGCCTTCTCCAATTGCAGAATTACCCTTCCGAGTTCCAACAAAAATCTCTCCCTTTCACCATTTTGGCACCAGATCCAATTGAACCACTTTCAGGAAAACGCGTCAAGAAAAACCCTGTCGAACGGTGTCGGATCGACAGGGTTTTTCTTATTAAAAACTACAGAAGGCATGAAATTTTCCAGCTTCACGACCAATTAATTATGGTAGAAGAAAGAAGCGAGGGATCATCATGCAAAAACAACAGTCCTTTGTACCTGAAAAAGTAGAAAAATTTCTCACGGAAAACGGGTGGGAGAAAGTCTACGACAGACCCCCCGATGGCCATCAGACGTGGCAGAAATATTGTCAGGGCTTCTGGGAGTTGGTTATCTACTCTATGGAGGACGGCCGGCACCACTGCAATCTCTGGCACGGAAGCGATGCCATAAAGCCAGAAGCCGTCTTCTCACTGCGTTCCATCAAGGCGGTACTGCGGCGGCGGGGACTGGCGATATAACCTGCCTTTAAAGCAAAATGCTAACTGTACTTTACAAAAATGGTGGTCAAAATCTAAAGTAACCTTGACGAAATTGCAAAATGGTCAAAATTGCCTCGCCAGCTCGAACTCCACCACCCACACTCGGCGCCCGGGTCCCAAAAGCCGTATATTCCGCTCGAACGCCTCCCGGTACGCCTTTACCGAGGAATAGCCTTGGTTCCGGATGTCCCCTCTCCTGGATGTTGCCCAGCCGCTCCCGCCGAACGGCAATCACCAGGTTCCATTTGCTCAGTTGCCCGGTGTACTTTTCGGTCCATTCCGCGAAGTCATGCAGGGACATCCCGAAGATTTGACGCGCCAACTTCAGTCGCCGCGCTAGGTACCTGCGGCGGTGAAAAACAATGTGAGCCCTGTCGTGACGTTTTACGGCAACCACCCCCATTATTGTACCGCCTACCGTACCGGCCCCAGGACCACCGTACCCCACCGTCCGCAGGAAACCAGACGGCCACTGCAGTACGGGCACCTCTCAGGGGGCATAGCTTCCCAGGCGTCCGCCCAGACCGTTTTGGCACAACGGTCACACCTGTACTCCATGCACTCTGCAACCTTCCTGGCCGGTGCATCATAATTCCAAATTAAACTGGCCACGAAGGAACTCATGCTTTTATCCTCCCGGGCGGCCAATTCCTTCAACCGCCGGTATTCGGATTCCTCCAGGTAAAGCATCACTTTCTTATTCCGCATGCAATCACCCTACACTAGTGTTTTATACTAGTATATTATCACGTCAATGATACTAGTACATAACACTAGTGTTTCCTACTTCTCGCTATCTTCCCTGCCACCACTTCCCCAACCCCCGCCAGCACATGGACCACCTCTCCCGGAAACCCCTGCCTCTCCAGCTCCGCCAGAACCTCAGCCTTCGTAAAGCTCCTGTCCCGGTAAGGCCGGTGTTCCAAAAGCGCCGTATAGACTTCCACCGCCCGCCTGCCTGAATGCAACTGCCGCATTTCTAAGAACATCTTTATCCACTATTTTTGGATTATCATAGCTCCCGAAACAGACAGAAGGGGAGCACTGCTTTTTCCGGTTTCCACACCCTGAACCTGCCTTTCTGAACGATAACCAGGTATTTGGGATTCCTGTCGGTCGCCTGTTCTTTCCTATTGTCCCGCTTCCGGAGAAACAGGATTTTTACCATCCCGCTGCTTTTCAAACACCTAAACGAAAAGGGGTACACCGTCTTCGGCTACCCGAGAGACCCGCTGGTCCTCCGCACCTGATTCCGGCAAACCAGCAACCGGCAGGAGGATCGCTAAGAATGACGAATTTTTTTAAAAAGCGACTCTGAGGAGGTGAGCACCATCCCGGTTACCAGTTCCCGCAGCTCAACACCCGAGCGCACCTTTTGCCCATGGCGGTTGGCCTGGGTAGCGTTTCTGGCTGTCGCGGCGGTCCTCATTGCGGCAGCCCTGGTATCGCTAGCCTCTGGTTGCCTATTTCCGTTGACGCTTAAGCCCGCCTCCAGGCGCGACATCCCCGGACTTACCCTCTCTGCAGCAAAACGGCGCACAGCGCAGGCGCCGGTCTATTATCGAGACCGCGTGGTGGTACTTATGTTCCACAACATTAGCGCCTCCTACCGCGGAAGGGGAACCATCACGCCGGAAGCGTTCGCTACCGATGTTCACCAGCTGCTCGCCGCAGGCTTCCGGCCCGTTTCCGCCGGCCAGTTGGCGGCCTTCCTGGAAGGCAGGCACGACGTACCCGCCAACGCGGTGCTCATAACTTTCGACGACGGTTACGCCGGCGTCTACTCATATATGTACCCCGTCTTGAAACGGTACCACGTACCCGCCACGGTCTTCCTGATTGCCGGGTACATAGGCAAAAAACCGGGATTTCTCACATGGCCGCAGGCGCGCGAGATGGCGGCCTCGGGCCTGGTTACCTTTGGCGGGCATACCTTCGATGCCCATTACCCCGCCCCGACCGGCCCGGAGTGTACCGCGCCGGCCACCGTTGCTCACATCTATGACCCCGGGACCGGCCGCAAAGAAACGCCGGAAGAGTACCGCACCCGAATGCTGGCCGACAGCCTGCGCGCCCAGGAGGTGTTTCACTGCGAGTTGGGGAGCACCACGCCGTACTTCGCCTACCCCTATGGCGCCTACACGCCGAAACTCGACCGTGTCCTTCTTGACGCGGGGTACCGCTATTTCTTCACCGTCCTTACCGGCGCGAACAAGCGCGGGCAGAACCCACACCGCATCTATCGGGTGAACGCAGGTGTCCCGGAGATGTCACCCGAAAAGATGGTGGCCACCATTCGCGGCGTGGCCCGTGGCGTGCGTTTCAAACCGCCGCCTTCGACGTGGCTACCGCGCTGGGCCAGAGACCCGGCGTCCTACGCCGGCGCGGTGCCGGAACAATCCCCGCATACCACCGACCACCTCCAGCACCAGCGTTGAGAGCTGCCGGTAGTTCAGCGCGAACAGGAAGCCGCACACGTAGGAAAGCGGTGGCAACCAGGGAGCGGGCACCAGCGTCGGGGATAGAAGGACGGTACCCAACATCAGCACCCAGAATGTGGCTGCCCGGGAGGGGGTAAGAAAGCAAGCCGGTTCAACCAGCCGGTTGATCCTTTCGAACGCCAGGGATAAGGCAACCACCCCGGCGAGGACGAGCGGCCAAACCAGGGCCGGCACCGCAGGCAGGGTGGACCTGTGCCAAAGATAGAGCAACAGGTAATGGGCGTAGAAGAAAAAGAGTGAACGCCGGCCCAGGTAAACCAGCCACCCCGGAACTGCCTGAATGAACGGTCGCACGACGGCCAGAAACCCGTACAACACAAGGCCGACCAGGAAATACTGAGTGTTCATATCCCACTTTTCGCAATGCCCCAGGCCTTGCAGGGAGAGGACGGCGTAAGCAGCTCCCGCACCAAGAGTAACCAGAACGGCAGTCCGCTGGTGAGAGTAACAGAAAATCCCCCAGAGGAAAAAAGCGAGCCAGGGAAAAAGAGGGAAGAGCCCCGGTGGAACAAGGAAGCCGGTTGCTATAGAGGCTGGGATGGCCATCTTTTTGGCCATCAGGTGTAGCAGGAACGGTAGCGGAAACAAAAATCCGCTCATCTCCGGACCGAGCCACCGCACGAGAAAGGTGGTTGCGATGACCCCCAGGGCGATGCCCTGGGGCACCTCGCATTGCGGTTCGTGCCAGAAGTTAACCCCTTTGGCGCCCACAAAACTCAGCCCGAGGAAGAAGAACAGGGCGTAGAAGAGGAACAGGCTGCCAGCGGACCGTGCACGGAGCTGAAGCACCGTGGTCACCCCGCTGACACTAAAAAAAATAACGGGTGCAAACGTCCCCAGAAAAACGAGCTGGTGCGTGATCCAGCCGTCCGTGGCAACGTGAGAATGGGCGAAAAGCATGAGGACACAGCCCAGTGTCTTCAACAGGTCAAGCGAATAATCCCGCTTTTGCAACGGAACTCCTCCTGATATTCCGAAAGTATTCGTTATCCATGGAAGCCCTATCACTGTTTCATTTTTGCTATCAACTTCTATCAAGTAGCGATAAAAGTGACAGCAAAAGCAGTTTACGCTCTCCGAGAGGCCGGGTACCCCCACCTGCCCGGCTGACGGGGCAGGCGGACCGCGGGCTTCTGGAGTCCCGCCCGAAGCAGTCACCGCCAAACCGGTACGTCATCCAGCAGACCCGAAAGGCCCACCGTCTTTATCCAGCCTGACGGCTTCCAAACGGCGGGGTGGTCTTATCGCCCAAAGGCTCCCACCTGAAGGACAGGGACGGTTTGGCCGACCGGAATACCGTTACCCGCATATTCCAGTGCAGGCTACCCGGCAGTGCTCCGCTTTCCGTGGAAAGCGTCATCGTCAAAGCCGTCCTCGCGTGCAGCCAAAAGCCAGCCGACCGCACGTTCCAACGGTCTTTCTCCCACCGGGCCAGCCCCTGCCCTTTCCCGGGAACATCCCGGGAGAATGAAAGGTGAACATCACCTGATATTAGTTTATATCATGCAATATTGGTTGGTAATACCTATTTTAGGTAATTATCAGAAGAAAAGAAGCTGTTTTCCACCTCCGAAAGCAGGACGCAACGATCCGGGTGCTCTCAGAAACGCGCCCGTGGATGTCGTAGCAGTCCCCGCCCTCATCTTCTACCAATCTGATGCATACTGTCGTTCCTTCCAAGTCCGGGACCGGTTCGCATGTCTTATTATAGAAAAAGAAAAAGCGGGGAATTGCCATGCAAAAACAACTGCCTTTTGTGTCTGAGCGAGTAGAAAAATTTCTCACGGAGAACGGGTGGGAAAAGGTCTACGAGAGACCCCCCGGTGGTCATCAGACGTGGCAGGAATATCATCAGGGCTTCTGGGAGTTGCTTACCTACTCTATGGAGGACAACCGGCACAACTGCAATCTCTGGCACGGAAGCGATGCCATAAAACCAGAAGCCGTCTTCTCACTGCGTTCCATCAGGGCGGTACTGCGATGGCGGGGATTGGCAACATAACCTGCCTGCATAGCAAAATGCCAACTGTACTTTACAAAATAATTAAGGGTAAAAATGTAAAGTAGCCTGACAAAATTGCAAAAACGGGCAGAATCACATACTCCTTCCCGGCGCAGTAGCCCTTGCTTGGAAAAGCTCAGCTAAAGTAGCATAAAAAGTCATTTGCACCTGTAATCGACAAAATGTATAGTATAACTGGAATTGTAGTGACGGCCGTTATTGCCGCCAATAAAAGGAGGACGGTCGTTATTTCTCCTGCAGGAAGAAACGACCAGAATTTATGACGAGACGTAACCTGATTCCATTTAGTGCGCTGGCGGTTATGTTGTTGTTACTGCTGGCCGTCCTCGCTGGTTGCGGCCCGGCTCCGAACGGCACAAACAAATCAAACACCCCACCAATTGCACCGTCTTCCATTCCCAGGGCCGAAGCCGTATCCAACAAAAGGGTTTATCTGACCTTTGACGACGGTCCCAATAACATATTCACCCCGCGTATCCTGGATATCCTTAAACAGGAAGGTGCCCGGGCCACGTTTATGGTGGTGGGCACCAACGTAGTGAAGAACCCCGACGTAGTGCGCCGTATTGTGAACGAAGGCAACGGTCTGGCCAACCATACCTTCAGCCATGATTACAAAAAAATATACCGCTCTCCGGAAGCTTTTATCGCCGATTTGAACCGTTGCAGTGACGCCGTGCAGGCCATAACCGGACAACCGGTGAAGGTCTTCCGCGCTCCAGCCGGACCGAAAAACCTGAAACCGCAATTCTGGAAGGCAATAAAAGCCAACGGTTATTATTCAATTGGTTGGAATGTAGTGGGTGGAGACGACAATCCCCGAGGCGTAACACCCGATCAAGTGTACAACAATGTACTCAACGGGTTGAATAAGGTGGAGAAACTGCAAATAACGCCCATTATTCTGCTTCACGATGGAACGCAACTGAATACCTTAAAGGCGTCACCCAATACACCTCTGGGGCACTACATCGAAAGCCGGGAGGCCGTAATCAAAGCTTTACCGAAGACCATTGAACTGTTGAAATCCAGAGGCTATGCCTTTGCCATTGTCGATGAAAAAAATATTCCGGCGGCATGGTAAATGAAAAAAATGTAAAGTAGCCCTGACAAAATTCCAAAATGGTCGAAATTGCCCGGCCAGCTCGAATTCCACCACCCATACCCTGGCATCCGGCTCCCAGGAGCCGTATGTCCCCTTGAACGCTTCCCGGTACGCATCCACCGAAGGGATAGCCCTCCTTCCGTGCGTCCTCCTCCGTAATGTCGCCCAGCCTCTCCCGCCGGACAGCGGTTACCTTCACGTAAGCGAACGGCTCCGCCCGGTAATTTAACCTGCACTGGTGGACAGAGCCGGCTTTCCACCGTTTCTTACCCAACCGCCGGGTTTGGGTCTTGTGGCTTGGAAGGATGGGTTCTACGTGTTCAGGTTTGAACAGAATCAAAGCACGTCCACCCCAGCTTCCTTCTGCCACTATTTCTTTTCTTTAACACGGCCCTCCCGGTACTTCGGATCCCGACATAACGGGCACGAGCACACCAGCTTCCACTTGTTAAGTCGCCCGGCGTACTTTTCGGCCCACTCCGCGAAGTCGTGCAGGGACATCCCGAAAATTTGACGCGCCAGCTTCAGCCGCCGCGCTAGGTACCTGCGGCGGTGAAAAACAATGTGAGCCCTGTCGTGACGTTTTACGGCAACCACCCCCATTATTGTACCGCCTACCGCACCGGCCCCAGCACCACCGTGCCCAAGCGCCCGTTGGAAACCAGGCGACCGTTGCAGTACGGGCACTTCTCCGGCAGCACGGCTGACCAGGCATCCGTCCAGACCGTTTTGGCACAGTGGTTGCACTTGTACTCCATACACTCCATTGCTTTCCTGGCAGGAACGTCAAAATTCCGGATCAGATCGACTACGAAAGCGCTAATTCTTTTGTTTTCCCGCGCGGCAAGCTCTTTCAGCCGCCGGTACTCCGTCTCTTCCAGGTACAACATTACTTTCTTGTCGCGCATGTGATCACCTTACACTAGTGTTTTATGCTAGTATTTTACCACACCGATAACACTAGTATAAAACACTAGTGTTATCTATTTTCCCACTACCTTCCCCACCGCCACTTCCCCAACCCCCGCCAGCACCTGGATAAGCTTCCCTGGGAATCTCTGCCGCTCCAGCTCCGCCAGAGCTTCGACTTTCGTGAAGCTCCTGTCCAGGTAGGGCCGGTGCTCCAAGAGCGCCGTATAGACTTCCACCACCGCGACTATCACAGACAAGGGATGTATCTCTCCGTTTCCCAGGCCATTCGGATAGCCCGAACCGTCCGACCTCTCGTGGTGTTCCCTGACCACACGACACACCGGATCCGGCACGTCAGGCTAGTATTCCCGAAGGTAATACTCCCATGCTATGGGGTGGGCGTTGACAAGTTTGCGGTCTTCACCGTCCAATCCTTTCTTGTCTGTCAAGCAGGACGGCCAACTTATTTTCCCGCAGTCGTGGAAGAACGCTCCCTGGGTGAGCCATTCCAGTTCTTTCTCTTGTAAACCCACCGCCCGGCCCACCACCTCGGCGTATACCGCCGTGGCGATGGCGTGATAATACAGCGTCTCGTGCCAGGCAAGCATCTGCACGGCCAGGCGGTTCGGACCCTGGTACTTCAACATCTCGGACAGCCACCCGGGCAGGCCCGGGCGGTGAAGAATGAGTGCGCGCACTTGCAAAACCACCTTTCTTGAACAGCACTTGTCGCAAAAAGCAAAAGCCGGGCGCACCCCAGAAAAGAAGGGATTGCCCGGCTTTCGGAAAGAGTTACCTGCTGCGGTCGGCAAGGTAATCTCTGCTTAAACAAATTCATCCAAATGCCTCCAATCAGGCGGCTTTCTTCCTGGCAATGCCTGCCGCCAGCCCGACCAGAAAACAAAAGCATTTTTCCGTAGCGTTGAACCCCGCCACCGCCGGATCGGGAGCGAATTTCTTCCTCCCGGTCAAAATCTCCCGTACTTCTTTTTCCAGCAAAAGCACATCTCCCTGGTAGAATACCGTGGGCACGCCCAACCATAATGCCTCATAAAGCGGCGTGGAGTTCACGCCCACCACCAGGCTCGCATTCATCGCCGGCAATAGAGACTCCCCTCCCTCGTTCCACGAAGTGCATGGAAAGACTTTCAGCCATTCCTTCAGCCAAGTCTTATTTTCCCTCGGGTGCGGGCGCAGGACAAGCTCGAAGTCCCAACCTTCCTCCCGCAGCCGCTCCAGCACCGATACCAGGGCAAGCAGAGCCTGCTTTTCTGTGGGCTTCTGTCCGTGCATTTCCAGGGGCTGGGAGTAGAATACCACTTTCTTCTTCGGTCCGTTGGATGGTACGTATCGGAATTGCTTTAGACGGTCGAAATGCGGGTTGCCCAGCACCACCACCCCGGAAGCGTCGAACCCTGCCTCCCGCATTTCTTCCACCACCCGCGGGTGGGGTGCCATGATCAGGTCGGGCATTTCCCTGAACCGCTTTTCATAGTTGCCGAACCAATCGAGCATGCACACGCTGACCGCGCCTACCATCCTTGCGACTGAAACCGATGCGAGTGATTTCCGGCGTGACCCATATTTCTATCACTGTCGCTATCGCAAGCAAGGGAACCACCGCCCGCCGGAACATCACAGCCTTCCGCTCAAAGGCACCCCCGTACATCCCGGCGCCGCAGGCCAGGAACAGCAAAAAGGTCGGACGCCCCTTCTCCGAAACATCCGGTACCAACATCGCACCATGTGACTATCTCCATACAATACCTTCCAATGTGAGAGTAAACAGGAAAAGTCCAACGCAGACAAGAAAAAGAGGAAATATGGACACATACGACGCTTATCGTACCAAACTTTTCAGATATCGCACCTTGCTGTTTTACGGCGTTACTCGCTTTTTTCATTCTTGCCTTAAACCCCCACTAATAAATGACTACCCGTAAAATATACTGGAAACCGAAAAATCCTCCAAAAAATCAAAAAGGCCGGGCACCCCCGGAAAGGGATGTCCGGCTTTATTTCTGCTTTCGCCGTTAGTTGACCGCCACCACCTGGCCATCCTCAACCCAGTTGACGTCCGCGCCAAGGTTCTCACTTACGAAGCGGAGCGGGATTACCGTCCGGCCTGGCGGGACCACCTGCGCGGGTACGTCGAGGGTCACTTTCCGCCCGCCGGCTTCCGCCTCGGAGCGGCCCAGGTACAGGGTCACCGTTTTCCCGCTGGCCGGGTTCGTGATGACAACCGCGCCGTCTTCGTAGTTCACGTCCAGACCCAGAGCTTCCGCAATCGCCCGGACCGGCACCATGGTGCGGCCGTTTGCGACGAAGGGCTCGGTGTCAAACGCGAGTTTTCTGCCCTTCACAAACACCTTGATACCCTTCTCGCCCGCCTTGCTGTAGAGTTCGCCTGCCTTCCTGTACAGGTCCTTATCTTTCGGTTCGGCGGCGATGGCCTTCTCCACGTCCCCTACCGCTTCCTTCACCTTGCCAAGTTCTTCCTTTAGAATGCCTTCGTAGGCGTACACGGCACCCGGCACGGTCGCGGCGGGCGACTCAAGCAGCTTTTCCAGTTCAGCCAGCGCCGCTTCCTTGTCGCCCTTGGCCTTCAGGCACTGGGCCAGCAGCACCGCGACTTTAGCTGTCGGGTGCGGCAGTTGTCCTTCCAGCTCTTTTAATGTCTCAATGGCCTTGTCGTATTCCCCGGTATTGCGGTAGGCAACCGCCAGCTTCCAGAGGAGCTTCTGGTCGCCGGGGTTTTCTGCCAGTTTCCTTTCCAGTTCGGCGATGCGCCCTTCGAGGCCCTTCGCTCCCGGCTTGGTCAGTTCCTCGTCCTCGATACCTTCGGTGATTTCCCGCCCAAGCCTTTCCTCCACCTTCACTTGAAACTCGTCGCCATCGTTGTTCGTGCGGGTCTTAACCTCAAAGTCGCGATTCTCTCTATGCTGGTATACGTCTTCCGCGGTAGAACTCTCCTGGAGCTCTTTTCCTACGCCGGTGTTATCCATTCTGCCGTGATCCTTCTTACCCATGCCGAACGCCGTCCCGATCGTACCGAAAAGGAAAATGACCAGAGTTAACGCGCTGAGAAACAGCCTGGTTTTTCTCTTCATTCCTGCCTCCTCCTTTTTACAAAGTGTTTTTCGCCAGAAGCTAACTCAAAAAACGTCCCCGGTTTGCCGGACCTCACCTCCTCCTTTAAGATCAGCCGGCCACCGGGGAAACTCCGATCTCTTTCCCCAGCAACCGGGCTGCCGTAGCGGATCAACCGCTTTAGGCCCCTTGGCTTTGCGCCCCCGGCTTTCGCCGGGTTTGCCTTTGGTGGGGATTCCTTCTAAGTTCATAGTACGGCATGTCTTCCTTTTTTGAGGGGGCTTCTGAAAGGTCCGGTTAAACCGGGATTTTCTCCGCTTAATCGTTTGCTTTTCCCTCCCCGGAGGGATTGGGCACAGGAAAAAAAGTCTCCAAAAAAACAAAAGCCGGGCACCCCGAAAAAAGGAGCACCCGGTCTTCGAAAAAACTTACCTTGCCCGTCATATTTATTACTGGCTATTTTGTTACGCTCACGGTCTGTGCTGCCGGATCCCAGCCCATCCTGTACCCGAACGCTTCGGCTACGTAGCGCGCGGGGAGGTAGGTACGACCTCCGCGGACCAGCGGGGCCACGTCCATCTGCTTGGACTGACCGTTGACATTGATAACCTTGTTCCCCACCACGAGCTTTACGGTTACGTTGTTTTTGATCAGCGTCACCGTTTGGGTCGCCCCGTCCCATTTGATTTCCGTGCCCAGGGCGTCTCCCAAATAACGGACTGGTACATAAGTCCGGCCGTCTTCGGTGAACGTCTCAGCGTCCATATTGAACACCCGGTCGCCAACACGATAGGTCTTCTGACCGACCACAAACTTAACAGGCGGGGCTACCATCTCATCGGGCTGCCGCTCTCCCTCCCCCTGCTTTTTTTCTCCCGGCTGCTGTTCCGGGATTTTGGCTTCCTGCTGTTTCCGGTACTCCATGCGGAGCAGCCCGTCCTGGGTTGCCGCGAGCACTACCACGGAATCCCCAGCAGGGGCACTCTTGATGTCGAGTATTTCATCTGAAACACCTTCAGTTACAGGTTTCCATGTAGCCCCGTAGTCCTCCGAAACCAGTACACAGTCGTCCGGTGTACCCGCGAAGATCAACCCGCCGGGGGCCGCTGCTACGCTGATTACCCTGCTGGCCGAGTACTTCGGACGCAACTCGAACTGGGCTTGGTCGATGGGCTCCCAACGCAACAAATCCCGCGAGATGAAGACCTGTGCCGATGCCCCCGGGCCACACGCAACCGCTGTCTTAGTGCCGTCGGGCTCGACGCAGCCTGCAACACGACCCCAGATCATCTGAACAGGCCGACCGGGCTCACGGAGTCCTGCAGAGATTCCCGCGAGCCTAATGCCAGCTTCGTGCCATGTCCTGCCTCCATCAAGCGTAACGGCTACCTTACCGCCGTCCAAGACGGCAACCCATGTATTCGAGTCAAGAGCTGCCAGACCCCCGTCGTAACCGATCACGTCCGTGCGCACATCGCTCCAGGTTCTGCCGCCGTCAAAGGAAACCCTGAGTACGGTCAGATCCTGCCGCGGTATCCTGAAGACGCCAAGCAAATTACTACCGGCGGCTTCCAAATTAAGCAAGGCGCCGGAATTAGTTTCGATCTTCTCCCACCGCCGGCCGCTGTCCACGCTGCGGCAGAGGAACTCCTCGCCGGAACTGAAAGTGCCGGACAGCATTAGCGCACCGTCAGGGAGGAACACCAGGTCGTGGACGGAAGCTATTTCTTCCGGCTGCCGGTAGGTATTATCGATGAGCCACCTCACCTCGGTCCAGGTTTTGCCGCCGTCCGTGCTGCGGTGTAGAGAAAAGCCCTCAGGGGCGCTCCCCACTTCCGGCCATGACTCGGTGATGGCGAAAACCGTGCCGTCTCGAGCGAAATTAGGCGACACCCAGAACTTGGCAACCCGTTCTTTCAGCACCTCCTGAAAAGCCGCGCTTTCCTCGGCAGAAGCAGCAGCGAGCCCTACCGTCAGGGAAAGCAACAGTGCAACGGTCAGAGCCATCACTCTCCGCAGAAACAAGGAAATCCCTCCTCTGTTTTTAGTTTTTGCTAATTGAGGGAAATATTCGACGAAAGACCAGATTTCCCTGCCGCGAGCCAAAAAAGAGGCCGGGCACCCCATAGAAGGGGCACCCGGCACACCAATTTAATAAATCAGCTAGCTACTGTTAACTCCTGACTTAGCCCTCCGGGTAAGGCGGGGGGTAAATTGTTCCACTATAAAACCGCCACAACCTTTGCGTAAGGGGAACATAATCACCAAACGGAATTTCTGTATACCTTCTTCGTAAAATCTCGCCTAGATACTCATCGTCGGCTTTGACTACGAAGCCGCCCGTCGGAGAAGAGGTAGAAATGTACGAGCAACGCGTCATATCTGCGCCGGGGAAACCTATAGCATCGTATGTGGGATCGTCCCAGACATACCATTCCCATTTGCTATCCCATACTTTCTGGTAGTGAATGAGATACTTTTGCGCTCCCCCGATAATACCTCCCTTTCCCGCTGCGAATGTTGGTGTCATCACGAATCGGCCACCACCGTTGAAAACCGCTTCCTCTTGAGAGGAGAGCACCGGGCTGACTATGTTATTAACAATTTCAGCCAGCGTGCGGGTTTCAAAGGATCCCCAAGATTCCCCCGCAGAACGTCCCCTCACGAATTCCGCACTACTACTCTTTTCACAAAAAGCGATCCACTTGTTCTGTTCATTCGCCTCGAGAGAAGGTACCATGGGCAGGGAAATCGTTGGGTCAATGTTCACATAGTTGACGAGAGGGTTCCCCTCGTAATCCCTATTAGCCATACTCGCGATTTTTGCCCGGAGCATATCAGCTCCCGGCCAGTAGAGGGTGGGAGCTCCATTCCCCCACCTATATGTCCAGGATACCTGAAAGTCGTTTGAGTTGCTGCCGCTCACGGTATGGTTGTACTTGAAACTAACCGTCCAAACCGAAGTATAGTAACTATTGAGCAACGTTACCGTGCCATCGCTAGGCGATTGTCCCAAGAACTGCCAACCCGATTGCGGCGTCCACCGCCAATAGCGGTAAACATCCACCAATCTGCTGAAGTTAGAGGTGGTTTGGTTACCCCAGCACCGCCATGTGACGTTGACCTCGACCGGTTGAGTAACGGTGTTCAGCACGGGTCTCCTCTCCGTATCAACCCAGAGCAGGTAACCCGGCACGGTTTCCTTAATCAGGTAGCCGAAGTCCCCCTGCGTCGAGACAAACCTGTACTGCTCTATGAACATGGGTATGGCTTCAGTCACGGGAAGGTACCTCATCCAACCATTGGGGTCGTAGTAGCGCACATCTGTTGACCGGTAATATATCCCGGTCCCTTTGGGTATCACGATTTCATAGCGATCCCCGTCTCTATAGTTGCAGTAGTAAACATCGTAGTTAAACTCGTCAGTACCCGTTCTCGGAAAACTGGACAATACCGGGGCGGGTAACTCGGCTCCGCTTGCATAAGGTCCATACGTCGTGTAGAGCCAACCGCCCCAGCGGATGTTGGCCCACCACCAACTTGGAGGGTAAGCGGGCGGCGCATCGTTCGGCGGCACGGGCTCCAAATACCCAAACGATACTATGAAATTGCGATACCATATATTCCTCCAAAAATCAGCAGGAGGACTCCCGCCACCAGAATTATAAACTTGCCCCGTGTCACCGTTGACGTACATGGAATAGTCATCCCACCACGAACACCAAAACGGCACCCTCGGGTACCAGGTCAGAAAAAGCTTCTTGAGCGTCGTTACCGCGTTCTGCCTTGCCCGGTTTATGATTTGTTCCCACTGCTCGTCCGACATGTAGCTGGGTTTATTTTCATACTGTCCTGCCCAATTTCTCTCCTCGAGCTCCCAAAAATAAACTGAAACGTTCCAGTCGCCTTTCACGGGGTCATATTCCGCGCGACCGGAGCATGGCGGCCACTCGCGCCCTCCATAATAGTAGTAATAATAATCACGTTTGTAAGGGTCGTTCGAATAGCAATTAAAGCTGAACGCCAGCCTCATGGGGATCAGGGGCTTCACCACCGGGTTGGTGCCGTCCCAGCGGACATAGGGAACAAAAAACCCGTACGCACCCCCGGACTTCAAAACATCAGGGTATTCCGGATCTCCAACCCCGTCGATTCTAACGTAATAGTAAGCGACGGAACATCCCGGCCTCGGCCACTTGCACCATAATTCCTTTGCCAGGTAGTCTTCTTCCTGCCCGTAATTTAAAAGCATGTACTTGGTTTCGTTGGGACCAAGCAAAACTTCTTGTGCTTTTTTATCTATCCATTTAGAGCTCCATCCGGAATTCCAACCGAAGATATTTACCCCAAGTTCCGCTTTCACCGGGTAAGGGTTGGGGTTTTCCAGAACGCCGACAATGAGCCAGTAGTTCGGGTCAGAACCCGGGATCATCCGGGCGAAGGACCAGTCCATCGGCCAGGCAAACATGTTTTCTGCCTTTTTCACCAGCTGTCCCGTTTGATCGTAGTAATCCCAATCATACCTGGTTTCCGTAGGAATATTCGGCGCGATCAAGGACAAACGGACCGGGCTGATCTGCTTCGGGTGGTCCCAATCAAGATCCTGTCTCCTGTCGTACCGGACGATTTTCTGTGACTGTTTCTCTCCGATCTTCCCTCCGGGAACAAAGGCATCACCCGTCTCCTGTCCCGTGTCGGGATCACAAACGACGAATACCTGGCCGAACCCTTCAACGTCGGCATAATATCCGTAAACCCTGGTTGTTATGATATTACCATTTGCGTCCACACTTGTCGCCAAATCAGCCCACTGTTTCTGGATTCCGGCAGAAGCAGGTATGACAATAAACAAAACGAGCAAAAAGAACATTAACAAGATCCCTAGCCTGCGCAAAGTTTATCCCCCCTGTTCAGAATTAGTACGGGTACGGCCTACTCGGTAAGCCGCACCCGCTTTTTCACATCGGTTGGTTCTTCTTTCCGGAACGTTACCTTCTTCCACCCGTAAATGGGTTCTGTAATTGTTTCGTATACTGGCACTTCTTTCCACACCAGCGGCGGGTACCAGACAGGTTGACTCCACTGGACCGGATGCGGTTCCCACGGGGGTGCTTCCGTCCCCGTCAGGTCTTTCTCCATCTTGTTGTTGTCATAAGTCTTCTCGTCGTACTTCCCGTCGAACTTTTCAGCTCGCCAGCCGCTGGACGGGTCGTTGCCGTTGTTGTAGTAGTCGATGGAGACGATGAACTTGTACTGGCCCGTGCCGATGTTGCCGGGGCTCCATTCGTAAGTTTTGGTGGCATTGGGTTCGAAGTACATGTTCACGCTATCGCCAACCTGGTCCAACCGTTTGTACTCCACCTGGTACTTGTAGAGCCTCAACCTGGCCCAACCACCGACGTTAAACGATGACTTGAAGGTAGCTTTCACCTTTAGATTCTGGTTCTCCTGCGGGCTGGAAACCGGCTGTCCCGTGGCCGCGTCCAGCACTTCTATGCTGGTCACTGCAAGGTCGTTCGGCCCGGCGGTGTCTCCGCTCCCGGGTGGGGGAGGAAGCGCCGCCCCTGTGTCCGACGCCGAGGCCACGTTGTCGTTGTACCCCCGCGGCAGGGATACGCCTAAAATGGACGAGGCTTTGTTCCACTGCTCCACAGTCTCCGCGGGAGGCAGTCCCGGCGGGGCCGCCCCGCTGACGCCGCCCGCATCGTACGCACCCCTCATCCCGGAGTCGATGGAAGCCGAGGGGAACGACGCCTGGCCGCTCTGGATGTTCAGGTTCACGTTGGCCGTTACAATAACGTCGTAATCCTCGGAGGGCTTGGGGACCTCGGTATAGCGCAGGGGATAGGCTACGGAGTACCGTCCTGCAGCCTGTGCCATGATATCTTTACTCGACGGCTCCCGCGTCAGCCCGCTGCCGTCCCTCTTCGCCGGCGGGATGTCGATGTTGTTGTAAATCTGCACCAGGTTCCACTTTCCTGTCTTCTTACCCTTCGTGTATACCCGCACCGTGATGTTCCAGAGGTGCAGCGGAGTCTGGTTCACCACGGCCCAGTCGTAGCTGGCGGTGTTGCCGTTGTCGTATACCTTCTTCACGTAGGGGACGTAGACGTTGTACGGGAAGGACGCTATCACCACAGCGCTGGACGTGTTGGGATAGTTGTACAGTGCGGCCGCCGCGTGCTGGGTCAGCGCCCTGGCCCCGTAGGAGCCGTTCCACGCCCGCCAGTACACCGCCCGGCCGGAGCCGTTGTTCAGTCTGCCCCCGGCGGTGTCCACCGGGCTGTTGGACACCTTCACGGGCTCCCGGACAGTAGTCCCTGGCGGCACGTTCCAGGAGCCGCTGACCTTCTGAACCGGCACGTCCCGTTTCATCCCGCTCTGGTTGGACAGGACGTAGCGGGCAGAAGTTTCAACGAAAAATTTTTCTCCAGATGGGGACGTAACCAGGACAGTTTCATTCTGGGTACTCAGGTACGACGGGCTGACCAGCCAGTGGCCGGTGCTGCCTCTAGGAACTTGAAAACCTTTAAGGAAACTCTCAATGTCGGCATCATTTTGGTTCCCTGGTTGCCATAAGTTCCTGTTTGGATGCACTCCCGTGAACCCCTGGGTAATGTCGTTCGGGGTATCGAACACCTCAGCGTAAAGCGCCCCGACGTATTTCGCGCCGCTCTCCCCCAGGTCGTAGCCGTTGTAGTTGATGTAGAACTTAGTCCAGTGCTCCCGCGTGTAGAGGCTTTTGCCTTTATCCTTGTATTCCTGCGGAGCCTCGTGCTTTTGAGGGTTTTCCCAATTATCACCCGCCCAAGCGTATACAGGTAACTGAGATAGCAAAAAAACCACCATCAAAAAGACTGCAAACAGACGATTCTTAAACCTCATAAAAACCCCTCCTTAAAACTTGCTGAAAAGAAAAAAAGCCGAGTTACTCGGCATTTATTCTTAATTACAGATGTAGTGCTGGGAGATTATCTGTTTCAGGTGTCGGTTCTTTGACACCGCTACCATAAGCAGCAATGTCATGGTGGAGTTGTAAAACAAAGTTCGCTAAAGTTTGACCATCCCAGATCAAACGACCGTCTTTTACATAAGGAGCATCGCTAAGCTTTTCGCTTATCTCAACTCTTCCGTTTTCATTCACCCATTTGATATAGGGCGTCCCGGCCTGGATCTGAATGTACCGTATACGGTTCGCAGGATTGTCCCGTCCGAATATCCATGCCGGAGCATTCGTCGTATCGGCCCCCCTCATGGTCAGCACCTGGTTCTTTTCGTCCCAGTGCCAGCACTCTTTCGGGATGCCGAAAGCTTCCAGCACGGAGGTCGCCGCGAACTCATCATCCCACGGATAGTCGGTTTTCCCCGGACCTACCGCCAAAGGAGCGGACAGAGTAGTGGTCCACTTCTTGCGATACTTTATAGCTTCAACGCCCAGCATAATACCATCAGACTGACTGGGGTCATAGATAATCGGCCGCCCGCTCGGAGGAGGGTAATTCCACATTGTTACGTTCCTGGATCCAACTTGATACCCAACAACTTGAACCGGATAAACAATCCCGCACCCCGGTTTGTCGGGCAGCCACTCCTTGACCAGCGGTATTTTCTTAATACCCATCGCGTCCAGGTCGGCATCGCTCAATACCGGCATGTCCTTCAGGCTCACCTTGCCGGCAACGGGCGGCTGTACCGGCGGCTTCACTTCCGGCGGCTCCTGGCCCGGCGGGTACACGGTCACGGCCCGGGCCTTCTCGTCCCAACCTACCGCATATCCGAATGCTTCAGCTACCCACCTTGCCGGGAGGTAGGTGCGCCCGTTCCTCACCAGGGGAGCCACGTCCATCTGCTTCGCCTGACCGTTGACGTACAGGGTCCTGCTCCCCACCTTCATCTGCACCAGCTTATCTCCCAGCTTCAGGCTGACGTCCCCGGTGTCGCCCACCCAGATGATGTCGTTCTCGGCCACTCCCAGCGCCAGAGCCAAATAGCGCACCGGGACGTAGCTCCTCCCGTTCCGGGTGAACGGCGCCGCGTCCATGGTCTTCGCCTGGCCGTCCACGGTGTAACTCTTCTGCCCGATGACGAACACGGCCTTGTGCGCGGGCGCGGCCAGGGCCGGGAGGGCGAAGGCCAGCAGGGCCAGGAGAAAACCGAGCAATAAGGTCAGTTTACGCACATGCGTTCACGCTCCTTCGTTAAGTTTTCGCCGGGTTGACGGCCCCGGCGGGCCGAGATTGTTGACCTTGTTATATCAATTCTGATATAATAGAACCTGGAGTGGAAACGATGAATCGAACCACCGAAAAAGAACTGCTGGAGCGGTTATCCCGATGTGACAGGATCATAATGACAGAAGAAGTCATGCACTACATCTTAAATCACCCCCAACCAAAGATATCGGCAAAAATGCTCCACGACATCATGCTGCTGAATGAATTCGGACTTAGTTTGCCAGACAGGTATATCCACCGCATCTGGGAAAGCTCGGAAAAGTTATGGGAACTGCGGACGAAATTTGCCCGGTACGATGAGAGGACACTGTTCTTTTCAGTCCTGGGCGATAAGTTTCTCTTAACAAATTGCTTCCGTAAGACATCGAACAAGGTGCCGCGGTCGGAAATCCGCAAAGCTGAAAATATCCTCCGCAGATTTCTACAAACACGACGGGAGGGAAAATGAATGCCTGAATTTGTGACCATGGACGAAATTGCTAAACGTCTTGAAGATAAGCCGCAAATCGTAAAGGAAATGCTTGAAGACGAACTGCGCTACCAGATCGCCAGGGCAATCATAGCCGAGCGAACCCGGCGCGGCTGGAATCAGGGAACTCTTGCCCGGAAAGCCCGTCTAACCCAGGCTCAGGTCTCCCGGCTGGAAAGGGGTCGCATTGGAAATTTTGCCACTGTTACGAAAGCTCTCGATGCCTTAGATCTCAAACTGGAGATTAAGCCAAAACGACAAGCAAATTGATTCCCTTTCCGGAGTATCCATCCTACACCCCCAAGAAATTAAAGGGGCCGGTTAGTTAAAACCACCGACCCCGATCCTAAATCTTGCTGACGTTCCGCGCGCCAGCAATCAGCCTGTATCGCCGCCGGAATTCCGTGTTCCGGCGGTTACGTGTGGCTAAATTATAATAGCGAAACATAATTGTTGTCAAGAATTCATCGGGGCGGTCCGGTATTCAGTTTCTTACGAATACCGCCTCTTTTCTTTATTTAGTTAATTTTATCTTATTCTACCACAGCCTTCCGGGACGGATCACCTCTCTTCCCGGCCTCCAGGAGCCCCCTCACGCCCTCCAGAGCCTCCCCGTCCACCTCGACGCTCACCGGGACGACCACCAGCGCCCTGCCGTACTGGTACACCGCCAGGTGCCGGTAGCCGTACCTCTTCACCACGGAGCGCAGGAACGAGGCCGGCAGCGTGAAGTGCGGCGTGCCTATCTTCGCTATCTTGAGGAGCCGGAGCTCGGGCACGTTGACCACTCCCAACCTGCCTTAACTTTGACTTTGATTGACTTTATCTTAACACATACTGGTAGAAATGACAAAAGTGGTATTTGACCTTCCCTGACTAAAACGGGTGTTCTGTACTGGAAGATATTTGTTTTTCGGAGCGGGGTGCGGGGATTTCGTTGATTTTCGAGGCTTTTCGGAAAAAGAAAAAGCCTGGCTAAAACCAGGCAAATCTTATGTCATTCAACATGGAGCATTTCTTGAACTACTCGCTTGAGCTTCGGCAACTTATTTTGCACTACATCCCATACGATTTCCAAATCAACTCCAAAATACTCGTGAATCAAAATATCCCGCATACCCGCTATCTTCCGCCAGTCTGCGTCTGCATATTTTTCCCGGACTTTCCCGGGAACCTTTTTTACCGCTTCGCCAATAACGCTTAAATTCCTGATAATGGCATCCTGTACCATAGTATCTTGTGAGAAAGTATTGTACGAAAGACCCTCGCTGTATCGCTGTATCCTCTCAGCCGCTTCCAGAATATCCTCGAGATACACTCTAAAATCCCGGAACATATTCCACCTCCGCAAGAATACGCGGCTTCAGGTGCGGCTTGATAGTTTCAGCGATTACGAGGTCCACTTTCCTTCCAAACACATTCTCAAGAAAGAATTTGAGGTCGAAATAATTGTCGAAAGTCTTCTCCGAAAATTCCACAATAAGATCCAGATCGCTTTCTTCACCGGCACAATCACGCACCACGGATCCAAATACTCCTATTCGCCGTACCCCATAGTTTTTTACCGCATCCACAATTTTCCCTATCTCCGCAAAAACCATGTCTTTCGAAAGCGGTTTTGCAACCATAAACAACCCACTCGCCTCGGTTTTTTGAGAGTTCTTCAGATATTGTAACATCTACCTGCTTAAAAATCCACCTGTTCCAGTCAGCTTGCTTACTGCCCGCGTCCGATTTTAAAAATCGGCTCAGGCAGGATTTTCGAAAAACCCGGCAAAACCAGATCAACCAGCCGCTACTTCGAGCAACTGCACCAGCTCACCCTTCTCCATTTCCGGCAGCGCCTCCGCTTCCAGCCTGGCCACCAGTTCTTCGTATTCCTTCCTCACCACGTCCGAAAGGACTTCCACCAGCCCGTCCGGGTCGAGCCCGCCCTCCAGGAACTTGTCGGCGGCCCGGTTCACGCCCGCGGCCACGGAAGATTCCAGGAGGCGCATTTCCAGGAAGACCACCGCGGCGCGCCGCGCCAGCGGGGAAATGACGCTACCCTGCCGGCACTTCGCCAGGAGGACCTGCCGGGCGACGTAGATCTGCAAACACTGTCTGAACCTGTCCTTCTCGGTGTCCATTATCGTTCTGAAGGACGGGTATTCCGCAACCGCCTTCAGGACTTCAGCGGCCACTTCGCCGCACAGGCGCATCTCCGGGGCCGGTAACCGGCTCAACACGACATTGAGCGCCCTGCTCAGGGTCGGCATGTGGGGCTTTACCTTCATGCCGTCGAAGAGCTTGCCGTCCCTGAACGACAGCAGGGACAACGCGGCAGCCACTTCCAGGTGCTCTTCCCTGCGGATCTCCTCCTGCATGGCCTGAATCGAGAACATTACACCACCTCCACGTCTATCGCTTTTACCGAACCGCCCATGGTGGTCAGCGTGTCCTCCGCCCACTTCAAGACGGACCTGACGGCGGAATCGTACTCCCGCTGTATCTCCGGCCGGCACCGGTAGATTTCCCTGGCCGTGTATGCCAGGAGGGACGTCTCTTTCAGGAACGCCCTGACCCGCGACACGAAGAAAGCCGCGTCCTCTTCCAGCTTTTTTGCCTGGCCTTCAACTGTCTCTCTCAAGATCTCCTCCCGCTCGTTCAGCTCCCGGAGCCTCTCCCTGTAGGCGTCCCGCTCTTTCCGGAGCTTCTGGAGCTCGTTCAAGACCTTCTGCGGGACCACCTCTACCACTTTTTCTTTTACCTCCGACTGTTTTGACGACATTTCGTCAAGCTGTCTTTTGAGCGCGTCTATTTGCCGCCTCGCCTCAGCCCGCTCGTGCTGGAGCTTTTCCCGGGTCTCTTCCAGTTCACGGCGGAGCCGCTCAGTCTCCAACCGGTCCCCGCTTTCCCGCAGAGCGCTCTGGAGGTCGGCTATGGTCCTGGTGAGTTCCCGCTCCCTGTTCTCCCAGAGGACTTCAACCTGCCGCTTTTCCGCCTTCAGGGCTTCCAGGGACCGCTGCAGTTCAGCGGCCCGCCTTTCGGCCTCCGCCCTGACCTCCGCCTCGATCTTCCGGCGGAGCTCTTTCGCTTCGGACTGTTTGAGCTCGGTAATGCTCTCCCCTAAAGCAACGAGCAGTTGTTCCTGCGTTTCTGAAGAAAGAAAAGCCAATTCGTAAGCCGCCGTTACATTCAACTTACCGGATTCCACCAAAGTCTGAAGTTCAGGGATAAGATCATTAAGTTTATCAAGCCTCTCAAGTTTCCGCTTGTTCAAACCAACAGCTTGCGACAATTTGTCGCATCCACTTCCTGAATATTGGTTATTTCCTCGCTTTAACCCGTACTTTTCCTTCAACATCCTGACCAGCCTCGCCACCTGCATGTCGTTCAGCTGCCGCCTCAATAAGTTGTCCTTAATGAGCAAAGCTACCGCTTCGTCACTTTCAGGGTCCACGTCCCTGATGACCACCGGCACGTGGGTCAGGCCCACATGTTTCGCCGCCTCCAGCCGTAAATGACCGGCTAACACCGTATAGTCCAGCGCCACCACCAGCGGGTTGATTATCCCGTTCTCCTTAATGTCCTCCACTAGCTCACTCCACAGCGGTTCCGGTAAACCCTCCGGAAAATACTCCTTGTTCTTCGGATGGGGCTTGAGAAGATCAACTGGTACCTGGTTCACGAAAACCACCTCCAAAAAAAGGAAAGCCGGGCACATGCCCGGCACAGGCTTATTTCGCTTTCCGGCGCGCCAGCATCAGCCCCGCAGCCAGCCCCGCCCAGCTCCCGGCGAAAGCGAACCCCCACGCCCACGGCAGGCACGCGGGCCAGCCCGGCTCCAAACCCGCGAACCACGCCGCCGCGGGCACCAGGTACGACCCGGTCATCCCCAGCCAGACCGGGAGAGGGGACTTCGAAAAAGACCCGCCGCCGAGCCAGCCCGCAGGGAACCCCGCCAGGAAGAGGGCGGCCGCCAGCGCCAGGAGAGCTGCCGCGGCCTGCCTCTCGTCCGCGAAGTGGTCCCTGAAGCTGGAAAGCGGGACCAGCCACAGGCCGCCGCCGAACGCAGTCATACCCACCGCCGCCGCACCGAAAACCCTATCGTGTTTCTCGAGCCAGGGATCAGACATTTTCTACACCCCCAAAAAAATACCGGCTGTTTTTTGTCGAAAGCTGCCTGCTGGTGGAGGTTCAGCAACCGTCCTGCCGTTCCCGCATCAGTTCCGGCAGGTCAGAGTGTACGAGCCGGAAGAACTCGTCCACGGCACCGGGTCTCTTGAAGATACAGCGCTCCTTCACAACCTCCACTGCGTCTACCGTACCGACAAATACCTTCAAAACCTGCTGCCCTTTTTCTTTGTCCTCGGCAACGAGCAAATAGGATGGCTCTTTCCACGCGTATTTGAGACAGTAACCGCTGATAACTCTGTCCCCGGACCATAACTTCAGGTAAGGCAGTACATCAGCAGCGTAGAACGTCTCCATCAGCTTTCTCACCAGGTCGTACTTTACAGACAATTTTTGCCCCTCGGTAAACGATTTGTTCATACTTAGCCAGAACTTTCCAATTTTTTGGTTGATTTGCTTTAGATAGTGAAAAGCTGTTCCGGACAGCCAGGTTAAATATATCCCGATACCGATCCGCACGAGGTCGGCAGCGTCAATCTTTCCTTCCTGCAGGAAGCTGAGGAACTTTTGCGGTTCAGCGAAGGTCCAGACCAGACCCGCCGGAAACATTATCAGGACACCTATTGCCGCGGCCAGGAGCCAGCCGCCGGGGGAAGCCAGTTCCCGGGTCCTTCCAGTAAGAAGGAGGTACAGCACTCCCGGCACCACCACAAACCAGAAAAACGTCCCGCCGACTACACCGCCCATACCGAGACCCCCCGCTCGATCTTTTCTCAAGGTTTCGTGAAATCCAGGACGGATTCCTTCGCCTCAAAATAGCCGAGCCTGTATTTGACGGCCACTCTCGGAGAGAAACAGCACGCCAGAAACACCGCAAACAGAGTGGCGGGAATGACAGCAAAGGGGAACAGCATTACAGCCGGCGGCGGGACAGAACCTCTAACGCCCACCATTACCAGGTCCGCGGCACACGAAAGGAAAAACTCGACCAACAGGACGCTCGCCGAGTGGCTTACGACGCACAAAAACGCTCTCCACGCCAGCCTGACCCTGAACATAGAAACACCCCCCAGGTATCTTCCTGAAAAGAGAAAACCCGGCATCCGAACGCCGGTGACAGCTCAACCGTTCCCGTCCGCTACCGAAACAACGTATGAGCACAAACCGAGGGCCAGAAATACCGTGACAACGGCATCGCACAGAATAACAATCTCGTTCCGGACTAATTTCACCCAAAACCACCTCCGAAAAAAAGAGCCGGGTTGCTCCCGGCCCTTCAAGACCCGCTGCCTGCCTACGAAGCAGGGACGAACAGCAGGGCGTTGCTTATCCTGCGGCCCGGAGTGGTGAGGTAGCGGCCTTTGTAGTAAAGCCCCGACGACGCCCCGCCGTCGAGGTTCATGGCGTCCACGGCGCCCAGTTCTTTCATAACCGACGCAAGCTGCCTGATGGTCGCGCCGGGTACCGTCACCAGTAAAATGCTGCCGTCGGGTTTCACGCCGATGGCGCTCCTCGCTCCCCCGCCCGTTAAGATCTTGGCGCTGGTGAATCCTTCGCCCGCCGGGTCGACGGTGATACGGCCCCCGGCCAGAAGCCTGGGTCCGGCACCCACGGCAGTAACTACGTCCGACCAGTCCAGCCTGCTGCCGTCCTTGTCCTCAAAGACTACCCGGTAGCTGACGCTCTTCCCCGGTTCGAAACGGTCCCGCAGGTACTGTTCCGAACCGGTGAGGTTGACCACGAAACCGTCGCCAGGGATCGTCACGTCCTGGTTTTCCACCACCCTGACCACTTTCCCGCCGGAAACCACCACCGAGGTGCCGTAAGCGAATCCCAGGGAACTGCCGCGTTCGCGGGTGTAGATGTACGCCGCGCTGCCGCCCGGGCTCGGCGTCCTGTTGAAACCGTAGGCGTACCAGTTGTTAGGCCATTCATAAGAACCACCTGTGCCGCCCTCAACTTTTATGCGCACCGTATCCATCTTAACCCGGCCATCGGAAGTTATCCCCGCCACGGAGCCGACATTGCCCACATGCACGACCTTCCCGTCCCTGATGATGGTGCCCCACGGTTCGGGTATGCCGCCATACGCTTCGAAAAAGGTGCCGTTGATGGCGGCCACCGCACCGTAGCGCTTCGCCATCGAAGCCAGGTCTTCCGTCGCGCCTATCCTGTCGTGGGCAAGTGCGACCACGGCCCTGACGGGAGCACCGGGCGGGATCTCCACTACCGTCGCCCTGATATTCCCGACCTGGCGGGAGTACTGTTTGATACCAGCACTCCCGCCGCTGGACACCTTTACCTGAACAACCTTACCGTCCAGGCTGACGGCAGCAGTGCCGGTCTTTTCGTCCCAGCTCACTTTTGCCCCGAAAGCCTCGGAAACGAAGCGCAGGGGCACGTAGGTAATGCCGCCGACCTCGCGGGGCGGCACGTCCAGGAAAGTTTCTTTCCCCGCTACCCTGGCACGGCTCGAACCTGCCTTCAGGGAAATAACCCTGTCCCCTTTTTGAACCGTGATGGATCGTTCGGGACCGTCCCACGCTACCGCTGCACCGAGGGCTTCCAGCACACCCCGGAGGGGCACCAGGACGCGGTCCTGTACCTTAATCCCCCTGTATGCCGTGCCCGCCCCAGCGAGGCCGGGCAGGATCAACAGGGCAACCAGTACCACAAACAGAGCTGCCATTACGGGCGATCTGCGCATTTCCTTTCCCCTCCCCTGAACAATACATGGCTGGGTATATTTTCTTCCCCAGAAACCGGAATCCTGCCGGGGTGTTCTATTCCGTCTGCCAGTGCACCGCCGGTACCCTGTCCTCCGAGATGCCACTCCAAGACACATTCCTTCATTCCCTTTCCTCTAAATCTGTGAAAAAGGACAATAAAACAGGAATTATTGTAAATACACTGAATATTGTCAGCCAAATGAAGCTTAAGTGTTTTTCTGTATGCGCTTCTATTAAAGTACATATTGCAATACAGGCAAGCATCATTGTGAAAGGAGCCAGGTCCGTGTATGTTCCCCCGTCTCCGGTAATCAAACTCAAAAGGGACCCGCTCTTTTTTCTTATGCTTTTTGCTGCGATCAGTCTCACTGGATTTCTGCTCCTTTCTGTACCTACCTGTTTAAGTACCAGTTGACCGCTGCCTGGCCCCATAGTGCCGATGCCAGCATACCCGCCGCCAGGAACGGCCCGAACACCATAGCGTCTTTCCTGCCTTTTTTCCCGCTGGCAAGCAGTGCTGTCCCTACCAGGCCGCCCAGGATAAACGCGACCATTACGGCCAGGACATTGTTCCACCCCAGAAATAACCCGGTGGCGAACGCCAGCTTGATGTCCCCACCGCCCACGCCGCCTTTCGTGGTTACAGCCAGAAAGTACAGGAATGCCGCCGGGATTAATGCCCCCAGCAGGACAGCCGCAGGGTCGGCCCCCAATGCCAGGTCCAGGACAGCGCCGGAAACGACCGCAAAGACTATTACTTTATCTGGAATGAGCATGTGTTCTATGTCGGTGAAGGTCACCACGACCAGCACGCAGGCCAGAACCATATATTTCAGCAGGGCCGAACTAATACCGAAACGCAGGAACAAAGATGCGAACAGCAGGCCGGTAAGCAGCTCCACCAGAGGGTACCGCAGACTTATTTTCGCCCCGCATTGCCGGCACCGGCCCTTCAGCCATACATAGCTCAACACCGGTACAAGTTCTACCGGGGCCAACCTGCGGCCGCACGCCGGACAGCGGGAACCGGGGAAAAAGACCGACTCTCCCCGCGGCACCCGGTGGATGACCACGTTCAGAAAACTGCCGGCAAACAGGCCGGACAGAAAGAAAATCGCCGTCAAACTTATGTTCCGTTCCCTCCTTTGCACCAAAAATATACCAAAAGTACTATAGTGTTAAGTAAGAGATATACTGCCAGTATCAAAACTGGAGAGATATTTCCGCAATAGATGTACATTGATATAAAACATAAAATCAACTCAACCAGAATGGCTACATAGTCCAACATTTCCGTCCTTGTTGTTGGCATAAAATATTCGAGTATCCTCTTGCCAATTTTATTTCTTGACATGATCTTACTGTTACTCCTTAATACGTTAATTCTCGGAGGATGCCGCAATTACAATTATCTTTCTGCGCCTGACCGTTTCGCACATTCCTCAATTCCCTCACCCTCACCACCACTGCATGCCTGACCGTCTCGTACGTCCCCGACAGGAGGCACGTCCCGCGGGGGAATTTCGGTATGCCCCGCAGCATGGCCGGGGTGGCGTCCGCCCTGATGCCGTGCAGGGCTTCCAGCTGGTCCGGCTCGATGGCGAAGACCGCCCGCGTGTTGCACTGGCTGATTATCTTCCGGTCTATGTCCAGGGGGTTCTGGGTGATCAGCACCGTGCATATCCCGTAGTGCCGCCCGATGCGCACGCATTCCCTGATCACCTGCTTGCACGGGGTCTCGCTGTCGAAGGGTACCAGCAGGTGCGCCTCGTCCAGAAATATCACAAACTGCGGTATTTTCCCCGCCAGACGCAGCCTCTGGAGCTCCCGCAGGGTGGCCCCCACAACAAGCTGGAGCTGGAGGAGGTCCAGGGAAGAGCAGTCCACCGCCACGGGTTTCCCGGTCTTGAGAAGTGCTGCCCAGTCCAAATTGCGCCCCATCGTCCCCAGGAAACGGTGCCTCCTGATCGACGCCTCCACGCGGGACATAGCCACCCGGAACTCGTACCCGGTCAGCCTCAAAGCGTGCATGCCGTCCTGCTCCATCTGCTTTAAAAGGTCGGTCAGCGTGAATGTCTTCCTGCGGCCCGCATCTATCTCCTTCTGCAGCGCGGCAAACGAAAAGGCGAACAGGTCATAGCCCGGCGTCCCCTCCAGGGCGGCCACCATCTGCACGGCTTCCTCCGTGGTCAGCGACGACAGCGGCACGGTGTAGTCCACACCCGGGCGTACCACCGCGCCGCCGAGGGCCTTAACATGCTCCAGGTAGTCCGCCTGGGAGTCCATCGCGACGGCGGGCACCTGCAGTCCCGCCAGTTCTTCCATCAGCACGCTGGCGAAGTACGATTTCCCGGAACCGGTGGTGCCCCCGACGAAGATGTGCCGGAGTAGTACATCCGGCCGGAGGCACACGTCCACGTCCCCGGCGCGGCCCACGTGCAGGGATTTCGCGGGGTCCATATCGAAACCCAGCGCACGGGCGACCACTCCGGGAGAGGGTTCGTACACCTCCGCGCCCGGTACGGCCGTCTCCCGGGGGGCGAAGAATGTCACTTCGCTGCCGCCTGTTTCCCCGCGCCGGAGGACGCTGACCTCGTAGATTATGTTATTTGGAGACTCGGTTTTCGCCCCGGTCACCCGCCCGAACAAGAAAGCATTTCCATTGAGAGGCGTCACCACGAAGCTGTCAGAAAGGACCCTCAGCGCGGACCGGAACTTAAAAGTATCATAGGTGGCTGAAAGCACTATGCCGAGTGCAGGCACAAACAACCATCTCCTTCCCGAAAAAACAAAAAGGGCCGGGGTTCCCGGCACTCCAATCAACTACCGCTCTAGTTTCGCGCGCACCGGATACAGGTACCTCCTAATTGTTTCATAACCTTTCATTAGATTCATTCAGACAGGCTTTTTGCTTTCGCTAAACTCACCGCATACAGCATTGCGGATACTTTACCGGGATATGACAGTTGCCCTACACACCGCGATGAACAGGATACCCAGCGGGAATACGATTATAAGATGGCCGCGGGAAGACCCGCCCCCTTCAAGGGGCGGGGTGAAAGTGGCTTACTTCATTCTCTCGCTTTGCTCTGGGTAAGGGGAGGAACAGGCTGCATTTTCATGCCTGGTATCGTCTGTCAATTAGAAAGCAATAAGGCCGGGTTATCCCCGGCCCTCCGTTACTGCTTCTGTTGTTGCCCCTGCGGCTGTCCCTGCTGTTGTTGACCTTGCTGTTGTCCCTGAACCGGCGGCTCCTGCGGAGGCTGCGGCCCCTGCTCCCCCGGCCTCAGTTCCCGGTGCAGTGCCAGCGCCTGGCCGTCCTTGTAGAGCACGTCCACATAGTCGCCCTGCTTGAACCACTTCGTCAGGTCGAGTTTCTCACCCGGTTTGTTCACGAAACCCATCCCGATCTGCACCGAGGTGTACTCGGTGGTCCTGGCCGTGATGGTCTTGCCGATGTCGCCGCCGCCTTTATCGACCTTCAGGGTCAGCCTGTCGGGTTCAACGGATACAACCTCCCCGTGCCGAACCATTTTGTTCAGTTCCTCCTCCTGCTTCTTCGCCATCTCCTGGGCCTTCACCTTCGGGGCGTAGACGAATTTGTAGTACCCGCCCCCGAAACCTCCGGCGAACCCCACCAGCAGGGACGCGATGACGATGACCGCTAAAACGCTCCTGCGCAAGTACAGCAATCGGCATTCCCCCTCATTTAATTTTTCAGGCGGCAATCCTTTTTGCCGCCCAGACTATTTCCAGCAGTGCAGGTGTGACGTACACTTCCACCAGGGCCGCCAGCGCCAGCGGAACGGCAAGGTATTTTGCTCCGTTCAACAGCCTCTCTTTCAGCGTCCCGCGAACGGCCAGCACGCACGCCGCCACCAGCGCGGGAATCTCTATCACCCCGTGGGGCACGAAATAAAGTGCCGCTTCGCTCCAGGGCGTACCGGAAGACACCGTATCGCCGTACACCGCCCCAAGGACCAGAGCATTGACGGCCAATACGAAAGCCGGGAACGCCCCGAAAAGCCGTTTTCCGAAGGTGAGAACCAGCACCGCCACCAGGGCGTTCTTGACGAATATCGCCAGCGCGAGGATTGCGGGCAGGTTGCCGCCCGCTTTCTCAACCGCACCGACAGCGGCGACGGAAGCATTGACCGACGGCATCAGTACCGCTAATATCCGGTGGTGGAGTATATACCCCACCGCGAGAAAGATAACAAAAACGGCACTGTAGAGAGCAACATAACCGGGCAGACGGTGCTTAAACAACGGCACCATCTCCGCCGCCGGTTCTCGCTACCGGCGCCAGCTTCTCCCTGGCCGCGTCGAGCAGCTCCAGGGTCTCACGGGCGCGTTCGCCCGCCCGGGCTAACGCCTCTTCCATCTCCCGCCGTTCGGCCCGGTCTTCTTCCCCGGCCTGCCGGAGCAGTTCCCTCAGTTCGGCCACCAGCGACCGCGCGCCAGCCGGAGCCGTGTTTTTGTCGTTTTGTTCGTTTCCGGCTTCAGCCGCAAGTTCCAGGATCGCACCGCCCAGGTTCCCGAGCAGCCCGCGCCTCAGCCCCAGGGATACCGCCGCACCCAGCAGAGCGGCAGCCGCCGACACGCCGCCGAACGACAGCAGTTCGCGCCCCCCGAAAAGCCAGCACGCTCCCCCGGCCAGCAGGGCCGACGCCGCAGGTACAGCGGTCATGGCGAGCGTCGTCCTGGACACCTTATCGTACAGTTCTTTGCCCTTCCCGGAGATCAGCAAAGCAGATCACCATCCTTTCATCGCAAAAACGGAAACAACAGAAACTCCGCACCTACCTTTAGAAGACTCCCACCATGCACATTTTTCTCCGTAGCAGGGACCGAAATAATTTCTGCCGTTGACTGACCTCTGTCTCAACGGGCACAGTTTTTTGTCCGGGAAAGCTTTCCCTTCGGAATCCCAGTCCCGCCTCAACAATTCGAGAGAATCCACGTTTCAAACCCTCCCGTTCAGCCGCTAAGATTCTCCAGCCTGTATTCGTGCTTCGCCGCGCCGGTCACCGTGATTTTGAAGTGCGTCGGCCACCACCCCCCTTCATCGGAAGTCTCCCCTTCGTCGGAAGTCTGGTCTTTCCAAAACAACTTGAGCAACCTGGGTGCTGCCGGGAGCGGGTTCGGCAGGTAGTAAGTGATAGTGCACCTGGCCCACGTGCCGTCGTCGGAAAAGGATATGCCTGCTCCCCTCTTTCCCGGGGGAGGGATCTGGTTCGAGAACCCCGCATCCGGCGGGAGCAACCTTTCCTGTATCATCACGTCCAGGGCGCGTCCCTCCGCCATGGACTTCGCATCGGCCTGATCCACCTGGCCGAGCTGGATCCCGTACTCCCGCGCGCCCTCCCTCGCGGCCATGGCCGCGCACGCCCTAATTTGGTTTGTGTAGAAGTACACGAAACCGAACGCCGCGAAGAAGAATAGCACCGGGAGGACGAGAACCCACCCGATGACGGAGGAACCGCGCTCGGAACGGAGAAACCGTGCCAGCATCAGTCACCGCCCTCCCCGGACACAAAGAAAGCTTCGCCGGTGACGCTCTTCGACGGCGGTTCCGAACCTTTCCACATACCTTTGCCGGAAGCCCACTCCCAGAATTTCCTGAGCGGTACGGGGTAGTGGTACGTCACCCGGCAGTAAGCGTAGCCGTCCGTCCGTCTCTGCCCCACGGGGTCACCCATTGGGGCGTCAGGGTCGCCCCTGCTGGGGTCGTTGCACAGCACGTCTTTATCCGGGTCGAAAGTGGTCACCGCCGTCCAATCGCCCGGGAAATACTCCTGTATTGAAGTCACCCGGAAGAACCGCTCCTTCTGGCCCGTGTTCCTGCCCCAGAGGATGACCTTCCTGCCGGCGTATTTCGAAAGGTCAGGCCCGGCGGAACGCACCATGGTGTTCCCCACCCAGTAGTCCTCGCCGTCGTAGGTGAGGAGCCCTTTCAGTACGTCCCCCTGCGGCACCTCCACGTCCGCCCTGACGGTCGGGCAGTTTCTGTCCTTGAACCAGGTCACGCCCTCCCGCACCATGTCGATCTCCAGGATGTAGGTACCGGGTCTGGGCGGCGCGGTCACAGGCAGGCTGAAGGTGTAGGTCTGCCCGGGTGCCACTGAGTAATCCACATAGTCCCGCGTGCCGTCCCAGACGACGACCCTGCCGGAGTTCTTATCGTACCAGTGGTAGGCCAGACCGAACCTGCCTCCCGGCGTCCACGTCAGGGAACCGGTGTTTTCAGCCCTCACCTGGAGGGTGTAGGTTTCCCCGGCCACCATGTACTCAGGCACCTGGACGGGGTCGTAGGAGACGCTGTAATCTATGCCCCCTACGTCGATCCACGCTTCGAGCGTCGGCCAGTTGACTCCCTGCAGCGGGCCGAACCAGGCGCAGTACTCCTGCACCCCGTCTATGACCAGCCTGTACCTGCCCGGCTGGGACGGGGCCTTTACTTTCAGGTCGAGGTTTGCCGTCCCACCGGACGGGATGTTGTAAGGCAGACCCGTCCTCAAGCCGTCCTGGACGACCAGGCTGCCCTTATCGTTGTACCAGTGGTACGAAAAGTTCGTCCGCCAGGAGTCGGGACTGTTCCAGTTGTTCGGCCACCAGGAGGGCCTGGACGCGAACCATTCTTTCCGGGCGAGGTTGGTGGCGCTGATCTTCACGGTGAATTCCGCCCCCGGAACCACCCTCTGCGGCAGGGTCGCCGTACCGTAGCGCACCCCGTCCACGGGGGTGTACCGCCAGGAGGAATCAGAGCGGAGCACAACCCCGCCGTCGAGGTCTACGGTGACGTCATAACCCTGCACTGACTGGGCCTCCACCTCCACCTCGGGGACGTCAACGTAGGTGGGACTCCAGAGCACCGAACCATCCGTGGTCAACCTGGTTCGTATATCCGTAATGTTTTGACTGGACACATCCACCCACTTGTCGTAAGTGCCGCTTTCCTTCGCAAGTAAGACCCAACCGGACGAGCTACTGTAACCGTAGACGTAGCCGTAATCCCAACCTCTTTCGCTGTTGCCTTTCAGGTGGATCCTCTTGATTTTCCGACCGGATGACGACCATGTACCGCTCCATACATCAGCTCTGTGATAACTCACCTGCAGGCGGAGAACACCATTGGTGGACTGGACGCTGCTGCCTCCCGACGACGACGCCCCAACGTACACGGAGTACCTCGTGTTGGGGTAGGCGTAGAAACAGAGCGTACCGTTTCCGCTCGCTACCCACCCCGATGCTTCCACTTCCACCTCGGGCACGTCAACGTATGTCGGGCTGTAGAGCACACTTCCGTCCGTGGTCAGTCTGGTCTTTATCTGGGTGATGTTCTTGCCGGACACGTCTATCCACTCGTCGTACTCCTGGTTGTAGCCGGGGCTGCACCGCTTCGCCAGCTCCACCCAGGACGACCCGTTCCACCCGTAGACGTAGCCGTAGTCGTAGTTCCTCTCGCTCTTGCCCCTGATGTGGATCCTCTTTATCTTCCCGCCGCCGGGCGGAGACCAGGGGTTGCTCCATGCGTTGACATTGTGGGAATTCACCTGGAGCCGGACAGCTCCACCGGTAGAAACAATTTGGCTGCCCCCGGAAGTACCTGTTCCCACGTAGACGGGTACGGCCCGGCCGTACCGGTCCTTTGCCGTGATGGTGACCCACTGTGCGTAGGGAACCGTCCACTCGGGGTACTTAACCAGCCCGCCCGACATGGATTGGGGCGTATACGAAGTGGGCCAGTGCCACCCCGTCTGTTTAAACGAACAAAGGAACCCCGCCGGGCCGTAGTCGTTCCGGGCGGTCACCGCGAACTGGACGGGACGGCTGGGACCCGGCTCCCAATCCCAGGTCTTCACCCCCTGGCCTGAACCCTGGAGAACATTGGTCGCGTCCACGCGCACGTTAAACCAGTCGTCCGCCGTTGCGTATAACCTGTATTTGCTGTAACCAGCAGTCCACCAGACCGGCGATGTCAACGTCACTTCCTGGCCGTTCGGGGCACACCCCCCGGCCCCGGGCTGGCCCCAGATCCACCATGCGCCGGGGTCGGGCCAGCTCGCCCCGCTTTCCACCTCCACCTCGGGCACGTCGACGTAGGTCGGGCTGTAGAGCACGCTATAATCCGTGGTTAACCTTGTCCTTATTTGGGTGATGTTTTTGCCGGATACGTCTATCCACTCGTCGTACTCCTGGTTGTAGCCGGGACTGCACCGCTTCGCCAGCTCCACCCAGGACGATCCGTTCCAGCCGTAGACGTAGCCGTAGTCGTAGTTCCTCTCGCTCTTACCCTTGATGTGGATGCGCTTAATTTTGCCACCCCCGGGCGGCGACCACGGGTTGCTCCATGCGTTGGCGTAGTGGGAACTTACCTGCAACCGCAAAGCACCGTTTGTGAAGACGGTTTGTGTGGATGAAGTCCACCCCGTTCCCCAGGTCCCCTGGCCGTACTGCGCCAAAACGGCCGCCGGGAACGGGCCGGGGTGACGGACCTGGCTTACCGTCTGGCTTCCCTGCGTGCCGGGCTGACCGGTGGAACTCCCGCCCTGCTGCTGCACCATCTGCGTCTCCGGCGGGTCGGTCGTAACGACCTTCGCCTCGAACACATCCGCCTCCACCCAGGAGCCGTCCGCCAGCACCACCCGGTTCAGAAGCCGCTCCATGTCCTGCCTCACGGCTTCCGTCGCGGGCTTCACCCTGTTGCTCCCGATGTAGTACTTGTTCCCAACTTTAGTCAGCCTGCCGAGTAGCTTGTTCTTCAGGCTGTCACCCAGGTCGATGTCCTTCTTAACGGTGAACGAACCCAACACCACTTCCGCCGCCCTCTGCTTCGCGCCCTCGATGTCGCCGGGGTTTGACGCCAGCCACCTGGCCCCGGCCCGGGCGGCTTCTTCGACCACGTTCTGCACGTCGCCCAGGTGGCTGAGCCACGCAATGCCGTATATCAGCACCGCCAGGAGAGGCACCAGGATCACGAAGCCGATGACGGGCGCCGAGCCGCGGTCGGACTTTAAAAACCGCAAGAAAAGCTTACGGATGAAACAAAACCACCACCCCCGTTTTGTATAGGATAAGTGCGGCCAAATACCCGGCTACGACGAAGGGGGCCAGCGGGAGCCTGGACGGGTCGAACTTTTCCGGAGGAACGGGCTTCAGCCTAATCCGGGCGGCCAGGAAGAAGAGGCCCTGCTTCTCGTGCTCCCAGAACTTCCTGACCCCCTCCCTGCGCAGCCTCAGCGGCGCAGACCACAAAACGAGACAAACCAACCCGCAGAGCAGGGTCAGGAAAGTCACCTCCTGCCCGGCCAGTGCACCCATACCGGCCAGCATCTTCGCGTCCCCTGCGCCGAACAGGCCCAGGATGTAGAAGACCAGCCCGAAGAACAGGCCCCACACCGCACCCGAGATCGACCCGGGGAGGTCCCCGGAAGCGGCGTGCAGGGCCAATCCCGCGAGCAGAGCCGAAAGGTTGAGCCAGTTGGGTATGCGGCCCTTTTTGTCCTTCACGAAATGATACACGTCGTATAACGAAGCAGCGGCCAGGAAGGCCGCGCACAGAACTTTTTCAACAATTTCCAATGTGAACACCCACTTCCCCTTACTACTTCCCTTGCAGCGCATTGCCCATATTCTGGGCCGCGCCCTGCACGCCCGGTTTCAGGTATTTCATGATTACGGCTGCCAGGAGCGCCCCGCCGATGATGCAGAGGAGCCACTCGACAGTGCCCCCGGACTCGTCTCGCAGGAAACGCATTAACCGATCACCTCCCCACCAATTTGGCAAGAGCGGGTCCCGCCAGTCTCCACAGGACCGCGATCAGGCACGCCCCGAGAACTATGAAGACAGGCCACTCCACGTGACTGCCGGACTCGTCGCGCAGGAAAGCAAGCACGACCCACCACCCCCTGAAAAAAAGAAGGAGGGCGGGACAGCAACCGCCCCGCCCTCCAGCGCCCTTACTGAATGCCCGCCGGCCGGATCTGGTCCACCACGCCTTTCGCCGCGGTGCCGGCGTCCTGGACGCTCTGGCCGATGTCCCCGGGAGCGCCCTTCAGCTTGATGTACGCCACGGCAGCGATGATCGCGCCGGCAATGATGGTGATGATCCACTCCACGGCACCGCCGTCCTCAGCCGCCAGGAAGTTCTTCGCCGCGCTGAGCATGCCCGGTTCACCTCCCTTCAGAAGAAAGTGAAACAAATTTAAAACCACCCTCCTTAAAAAAAGAAAAGGCGGCACGGAGCCGCCCCATTTACTCTTTCATGTAGTTCGTAACCGCATTGGAAGCGTTCGTTCCTGCGTTAGTGATCGACTGCCCCAGGTTCCCCGGAGTCCCCTTCAGCTTGCCGTAGGCCACCGCGGCTATCAGCGCACCGGCGATGATGGTAAGAATCCACTCCACTGCGCCGCCGTCCTCGGTCAGCAGGAAAGACTTGACCGCTTCAAGCATACCGGGGTCACCTCCTTTCCCCGTTTTGAGGTTCCAGGACCAACCGCAGGTGGTTGACGGACAGGGGTGGTATTCTGGAGGAATCCTCCCTTTTCGTTAGGATCAAGAGCCTGTCATCCGTCGCCAGCCATACGCGGGCATCGGGAACGGTATCCACTACCCGCCCTTCTCTATCCACCACAACAAGGGCTGCAGGGGAATTTTTCCGCAGAATCCCCCTGATCTCACACTGGGATGCGGGTACTGACAGTATGCTGCTGTTGAGCAGCGTCAAATCCTCAGCGGTCCTGGGCGGGCGGACGACGTTAATTGTAAGAATGACCGCACAGAGCACGCCAACTGCAACAATGAGAATAACATCGATGCTCCCTTTATCCGACAGGAAAAACTTCCGGAACAAACCGGTTCCCTCCCCCTACTGGTCTTTCTCCGCCAGGGCCTGCGCGGTACCCTCCGCTTTCAGAGGTATCAACCCCTGCCACTTCGTACCGGGCGGAGCCTGCCGCACCATCCCCGCAAACCATTTCCCCAGGGGGCCTGCCAGGAGGAACGTCCTGACCCCCGCCGAACCTTCAAACCTGTACTCGTCGTAATACTCCTCCCCGTCCCTGGTATACTTCGGCTTATCGTATCTCACACTGCCGGTAGCGGTGTAGTCCGTGCTGGAGACGCTCCCCGAACCCGGTGGAGCAAACCCTGCCGGTACAGCCGCATCCTTTACGGGCATTTTCTCCCCGTAAAGGTTTTTCCGGAACGCATCCCGCGCGGCGGCCAGCGCCCGGGCCTCCACCCCCTGAAAGTCGCGGTGGTACCCGACAATTTTCGCTTCCACCCGCGCCGCCTTTTAGGGGTCGGTAGTCACATTGCCGGCTGCATCATACATCACGTACTCGTACTCCGGCACGACTCTGGCCTGCATGCACGCCGCAAGGGCCGCCGCGTCCGAAGCCGTCCTCAGCCTGGCCCGCACGGCGTGCGCCCGGGTATAGTCGAAAGCCAGCACGCCCAGAACGCAGAAGATCATGATGAGGTACATAGCCAGCACAGCGTCGCCCCGCTCGTCCTTAAAAAACCGGAAGATACGCCTGAAAACTTTCCTGATCTCAGATCCCCCCTTTCCGCAGCGAATACGCTATCTGGGCCGCCGCGGCCCCACCCGCGTTCGCTGCCCAGGCCAGCACGGCCCAGAAAAGTGCCGGGTCGTTCGCCGCCCTGAAGCCGAAGATCCCTATACACAGGGCCACCGCTCCCAGGGCCGCCAGGCTCGCCCCGGCCCGCCCCATAAACGGGGAGAGAAAACCGCGGAGCACCATGTGGAAAACCGAAATAACTACGAGAAGCACGGGGCCGCCCTGCATGAACAGGACGGCCTTTCTGGCCGCGCACTGAAACAAAAACAGCACGCCGTCGATGCCGCTCAAAAGACCGGAAAAGGCGTCAAATCCGTCCACCCAAATTCCCCCTTACGGCCCAAAGAGGCCCTGCTGCATGAGGGTGATCCCCATGGGGGCAAGGGTCAGGAACACCGTGGGGAGGGCCATGACGAACACCGCCACCTGGAGCTTCCGCTCGGCGCTCTGAGCCTGGCCGATGATCTCGGCCTTCCTCCTCTCCCTGGCGTCCCGCACGGCTTCAGCCAGCTTGTCGGCTATGCTCCCGCCGAACTTCTGCGCCTGGATCACCGTCGTGGCGAGCCGCCGCGCGTCCAGGAGTCCGGTGCGCGTGGCAAACTCGTCCAGCACCTTCTCGAAAGCCGTGCCCGTCCGGGCTTTCTCGATGCTCTTCGCCAGCTCCTCGCGGAGCGCCGCCCGGTGGTGGCGCGCCCCCGAGGCGGCCCACTCCAAGGCGTCGTTCACCGGGAGGCCGCCGGAAAGGGCCGTCGCCAGCCGGGAGGCAACCTGCATGAACTCGCGCTTCATCTTCCTGCGCCGCTCCGTGATCAAATACGACAGCCACCAGTCCGGCGCCTTAAAGACCAGTGCCGGGAGGAGCGCGAATATGCTGCCGGACAGCAGTCCCGTCGCGACGGCCACCGCGGCGACCCCCGCTGCGCTCAGGCGCAGGGCGTAAAATTCCTCCGGTTTGAGCCCCAGCGGGCTGCCCGCCAGCGCCAGCCTCTCCTCCACGTCCTCGGGGCCGAGAAGCTTCGCGAGTTTCGGGTACCGCTTCACCAGAGAATCGGCGAATACGGAAACCTGCTCACGCAGTGAGGGACGCGGCCCCATCAGGTCGAAGACCGTCGCCGTGGCCCGGAGGCGGAGCCCCACCATAAAAGCAAAGACCGCCGCGGCGGCCAGCAGGGGAACGTACAGCGGGACGGTAAAGTGAAAGTACACCGGCAACACCCCCATAATTTAAAAATCCTCGATGCCTCTCAGGATGTTCCAGAGCATCCACGCCCCGAAGCCGAACACCAGGAGGCAGCCGAAGATGACCGTCCTCCCCGTGCTGGTGCTGACCAGAGTGCCGAAAAGGTCCGGGGCGATGAAGGCCATGATCGCGACGTAAGCGACGGGAACGAGCGCGACCATGACCGCCGTGGTCTTCGCACCCCGCACGTACTGGTCCACCTGGAAGCGGGCGTTCATGCCCTCCCGGAGGTTGGCCACCACGGACTTGAGCAGCCCGAGCGCGTCGGGGCCGCCCACGCGGGTGTACAGCTCTATAGCGTCGCGGAGTTCTTCCGACTCAAGGCAGGGGATGCGCCGGGCCATACCCTCGAACGCCTTCACCGGAAATTCCCCGTTTTTTATTTCCTCCGCCACCCGGATGAACTCCGATTTCACCGGCTCGGGCGACGTGCGGCCCGCTTCGGCCAGGGCCGCTTCCAGCGTCATCCCGGCCGAAAGCCCCGCGAGCAGTACGTCCACGCCGAACTCCAGGGCGGACCTGAAATCCTTCACCCTCTTGTTCGCGGCCAGCTTCGCGGCAAGTCTCGGGACAAAGAGGAAACAAAGTGCCGCAAGTGCGACCGCAACCAGAACGTCCACCAGGAGCGCCGACAGGCCGAAGGCCGCCGCCGCGCTCAAAACCCCGAACGTCAGTGCCTGTTCGAACGTCAGCGGGCACAGTTCAGACAGCCCCCAGAAGCCGGCCAGGTCGGAGGCGAGTTTCTGCCCACCTTTCCCGGGCGGTTCCACGCGCTCCAGGATGGGGTTCCTCTGGAGGTACCCCATCAGGGCAAAGGCGGCGGCCAGGACGGAGATAAATACGGCGATACCGACGACCGTCAGCATTCAAAAAACCCCCTCAGTTCGCTTATTTCCTCCGGGGTCAAAAACAGGGAGAGCTTGCGCTTCTTCAAAAATTCCGGTACCTCCCCGGTGGGCCTGAGCTCACCCACGGGTTTGCCGTCGTCCCCGAAACCTTCGATCTGGAACGTGAACAGGGGCACCACTTCGGGCAGTTCGTCGTGCCCCCGGCGGCGGATCTCCCCGATGTCCAGAACCCGCCGGTAGCCGTTGATCTGCCCCAGGAAGATGACCACTTCAGCGGAGGCCACCTTCCCGATGCGTGCGGCGAGCTGCCCGTAGGCGCCGCCGGGGAAAGAAGCCAGGAGGTCCGAGAGCCGCAGGGGCACCTCTTCTATGCCCTCCACGTGCACCGAAGACATGGAGCCCGGGTGGCCGATGTTCATGGCCTGCAGCGTATAGTAGGTGGTTATCGGGCAGCGGCACTCCGAGCAGAGTATCCTGGTCGGCTTCATCCGCATGCACTTTTCGAAGATCAGGGAGAGGGGGATCTCACCCGTCCCCTCCACCCCGGCCCGGCGGGGCTCAAATACCCGCACCCGCGGCGTCGGGAGGTCGGGCCGTTCGGGGTCCGGGAGGCCCACCTTCGACTCGGCGGGGTCCTCCACGAAGATCAGGTTCTCGTCCGACTCCACGCAGAGCATCAGCGCGTTGAGGAGGGTGTTCTTCCCGGATCCCATCCCCCCGGCGGTGAATATGTTCAGCCGGGCCTTGACCATGAGTTCAAACATCCTGACCAGATGGAACGGGAAGGATTCCTTTTCCGCCAGCTCTTCCAGCGTGAAGAGCCGCGAAAACTTCCGGATGGTCACCGTGGTGCCGCGCACGGCCACGGGAGGAAGCACGGCCACCACCCGAGAACCGTCCGGCAAACGGAAGTCCTCTATGCACCGCGACTCGTCGAGCTTGCGCCCGACGGAGGCCGCCATGCGGACGGCGAAGCGCCGCAGGTGCTCCTCGGACAGGAAGGTTTTGGGCCAGTCATATATCCGCCCATTCTTTTCGTAGAAGATCTGGTCGTAGCGGTTGATCCAGATGTCCGTCACCGCCGGGTCTTCGATCAGCTCCGATACCGGCCCCCAGCCGTAGATGTCTTTGTACAGTTCGTCTACAATAACGAGCGGCAGGTTTTTCGCCGCCACGATGCCACGTATGAGCCGCCGGGCTTTATCCTTATCCCGCAGGGCGTCCGGGTCCGTCCTCCAGGCTTCCCGGAAGAAGTCTTCACGGAGTGCGTCGAGAAGCTCTTCTTTTTCGGCCCCGGGCGCCCTCTTCTCATCCGAAACCCCTTTGAGTTTTTCGAGGTAAAGAGACATTGCTATTTCCCGTCCCTTCCAAGTTTTGCTTTAAGCTTTGCCAGCAGATTCCGGCGCTCCTGCGTGTGAATGGCGATGTCCGCTCCGAGTATGTTGCGGCACAAATTCCCGATCCCTCTGATAAAAGGGGTACCGGCTTCAAAGCACGCTAAAGGAGCGCCTCTGAACTTGTACTTTTCCACCTTCGGATCCAGGGGCAGTTCACCTTTGAGGGGGAGCATCCCGCCGGCGTCGCGCCCGAATAAATTGAACAGGTCGCGCACGCCGTACCAGGTGCGGTGCACGCAGTTGATCACCAGCGACACCTTGGCCGGGTCACCCACAAGATACTTGACTTCGCTCTTATAGGAGTTCGCCAGGAGGCGCACCGTGTCCGGGTCGAAATCGCTCACCAGGAGCACGTCGCTGGCCGACGACAGGGCGACCACCGCAGGGTCCCTCCTGTCCAGGGCAACGCCCATGTCCACCACGACAAAGTAGAAGAACCTTTTTGCCACGGAGAATATCTTCTCCGCCAGTTCGGCTGTAAACCCTTCCCGCTCGGCGGGGGTCGCGGGAGGTGCCAGGTACCAGACGTTGCCCCCGCCGTGGTAATTCATGCAGGCCTCAACGTCCTGCCAGCCCGCCGGTATTGCCAAATCGCTCCAGAGCGCCACGGTCTTCGGTTTACCCGCCGGGCACCAGGTGTAGACCCCCGTGGAGCCGTCGCTGTTGAAGTCTAAAAGCGCAACCCGGCACGGGGAACCATTTTCCTCGTGCTGTCTCGCCCACATACCCAGGTAGGCCGCAATGTTTGACGAGACCGTTGTCTTGCCCACGCCGCCCTTGCTGCTGTATACCGCGATCACCTTCGAGGGCACCACCCGCACCCGGCCGTTCCCGGAAAATTCCGGGGGCGAGATGTCCTGCTCCTCGAACGTGAAGCGCGTGGGGGTCAGCCGCTTCAGGGCAGACGAGACGTCCCGCACGGCCCTGCGCGGCTCGCCGGGTACGGTCAGGACGTGCACCCGCGCGTATTCCGCCCAGGTCTCCGCGCTGACCGGCCCGGCACTGAACACCTTCATGTTCGGGCGGAGGCCCGCCAGGTCTACAACCGCCGCGGACCACTCAGGAGAGGAGAGCACCAGCACGGCGTCGGGGCGCACCCTGTCGACCAGTATGTAGAGGTCCTGCGGGGAAGCCGCTTCCCCGGTGACCTCGATTCCCTGCTTCTCCGCTTCCTCGCGGCACTCGCGGACGAATTCCGGAGGACCGCCTATAAACAGTCCCGGCACGTTACCTTCCCCCTTCCGATGATCCAGGAGTATTTCCGCCAGTCTTACTTGCCGCCGGATTTTCGGGTACAGCACTGGGTGCGGCGTTATTTCCGCCCACTCCGGGTTTTACCGCCGCGTCCGTACCAGAAGTCGTTCCACCCGCACCAGTCCCTGTTGCTGTCGAAGCCCCTTCTTTACTCGATGTCCCAACAGGCTTCAGGACAAATACCAGCTTCGCCTGGTCGCCGAACAAATAGGGCAGGATGCGCGACAGCTCATCCTGCTTCAGGGCTATCACCACGCCCTGCGTCTGCTGCTGCCCGTCCCTGGTAGTCACGGTACCCGCCTGCAGTACCTGGATGTCCTGGGCCAGCTTCTCGGGAGGGACATTATCCTTGGCACGGGCGTATATGTCCACCCTATCCCCCGGCTGGAGCACCCCGGCGACTGTAGTGTAGAGTGAGTTCGGTACTGCTACCGCCAGGAAGTCCCCGCCCAGGGTCGAGAGCCTGCCCGCGGCCCCCGCCGCCTGGGGCGGCACGAACAGGGATTTCCGCAAAATAGTCCCCGCCGGGACGTAACCCTTCGCCACCATGCCCGCCACCTCGCTCGCACTCCTGACGGCGTCCGGGTACAGGACTTCCTTCGGCACGTCGACCGCCACCAGGGAACCGGCTTCCACCACCTGACCGGCATCGATATCCCTGGCTACTGCCATAACCCTGACCGTGCCTACGTAAGACCTGACGGTGTAAACGGTCAGCACACCGGCCAGGACAGCCAGGGCCACCGAGATTACTATCCACGCCCGGTAATTTTTAACGAAGTCCATTCAGACTAACGCCCCCTTTCAAGAACTTGCAGTACCGCCGCCGCCAGTTCGTTCACTGCCGTGTCCAGCTCCACGCTCTTCCCCAGGGGGAGCGTCCCGGCGTGCTGGGCGTGGTTCACGGCGGCTTCCTCGTCGAGGCCGCCGGGCACGCCGACGACGTGCTCGAGGCCGAATTCCCCGGCGTACACCTCCGGGGGATAACCCGCCCCCGGCACGACCCGGTTCACAACAAGCACGTCGCACTTCCAGCCGCCCCGGACCAGGCCCTGTACCTTCCTGAAGCTGACCGGCGAACCGTCGGTCACGATTACGACGCACGCCGCGCGCTCGTAAGCGGCGTCCACCAGGTCGGGCAGAGACACGTCGGCCACCAGTATACCCGCCCGCCGGATTTCCCCGGCGAGTTTCGCCCCGTCGAAATAAGCGTACGTGCCGGTCGATACCGCCTGGAGCGGCGACGGTCCGTAGTAGACGTAGCCCGTAGGCGAAGGCGATACCTCCAGGTGGAAAGCTCCGTGGTCGACCAGCACCCCGGCCAGGCACGCCGCTACAGTGGTGGCCCCGACGCCATTTTTAACACCGAATACCGCCACCACTCTTTCCACCCCGCCGCACACACTCAAAAACTCCTCGACCGGAGAGGGCCGCACCTGTCCGGTCTCGCGCGGAATTTCGGGCTGTACGGGAGGTTCGGAGCTGCTTTCCGTTTCCCGCCCGGCTTCCCACAGGGCTTCCTCCTCGACCGGGAGATCGCTCTCCCACAGGGCCGGCTCCGGCACCAGGTTCTCCCGGACGGCCCTCTCGGCAGCCCGGACCACGGCGTTCACGCCGATACCTCTCCCGCGCAGGGCTTCCGCCACGACCGCGCCGGTGGCGTCCACAACCTTCCCGCCCTCCACGAACAGCACGCATTCTCCAGGTACGCCGCATAGCCCGGCCTCGCGCAGGAACGCATCTCCTATTGAGTCGCGGCTGCCTGCAATTACGATCACCGGTACCCCGAAAGCGGCAACGTCCCTCAATACTCCGAGGGTTTCCTCCACGCGGCTGTCGCCCCGCGGGCGGAGCAGTACAATTGCGGAGCCCGGCGGAGGAACACTCCCGTTCAGGGAGACACACTCCACACCGGCAGTTCTGGCAACCTGCCGGAACGCCTCTTCGGGAGCGGCAAATACAAGCCTCTGCAGCACCAGCTACCATCCCCTTTCAGAAACAAAAAATCTCGCACCGGGGCGCGCCAGGACGAAACCCTGGACGCCGACATCCCATCCTTTTCGGGTCACCCACTCCAGATCTTCCTGTTCCTCCAGCCCCTCCAGTATGGGGTACACACCGTTCTCCGCCAGCGCTTCCACCAGACCCGTCAGGAGTTTCTGCCTGTACCGGTCGCGGGAGACGTCATCGACCAGAACCCTGTCCAACTTCACGAAGTCCAGCTTCACGGAGAGTACGATGTCCAGATTTGCCCCCTTCGTACCGAAATCGTCCAGGGCCACGTAGAAACCCAGACTGACCCACTCTTCCAGTGCACGCCTGAAGCTGTCGGGTTCGTAAAGGTTCTGTTCCGACACCTCCACGCACACCCGGGTCGGAGAAACGCCCTTCCCTTTGACCACCCGCCCGGCCCTCACGGCAAAGGAAGCATCCGTGAACGCCTCCGGCGTGAGGTTGAAGAATAACGTGTCGGGTGAACGCAGGAGCACTTCCTCGACGGCCCTCTCCAGCACCCTCAGCTCCCACATCGGGATCGCCCCGACGCGCCTGGCTTCGCGTAAAAGTCGTGGGGCGTCCACCCGGCAGGGTGGCGGAGCAGTGCCTCGTACCCGAGCACCCGGGATAGGTCGTGCAGGTAAAAGATGGGCTGATAGTGAAGGTAAAAACCACTCAGCACAGCTCAACCTCCTTCTTCCGGCACGCCCTGTCCAGCATGGCCAGGAGTGCCGGCCTGATCAGGCTCTTCTTTTTCAAAACGGGGGGACTGTACACACCCCCCTCAAGGGCTTCGTTCTCCGCGCGGACCACCGCCGGGTCTTCGGGTACCTCGAAGAACTGCCCGTCGACACCCAATAACCTCGCGGCGTCGCGGGGCGAAATGCCGCCCCTCACCCCGACGCGGTTTATGACCGCCGCGACTTTTTCCCCGCCTACATCGACCAAGCCCCTGCCCCGGAACCGGGCCACTGCCGTGAGCGCCGAACGCATGGGCGTCGAGACGAGGAACACCCGGTCGCACGATTTGAGTGCCGCCACCACGGCTGGAGACGCTATCCTGGCCCCGAAGTCCAGCACTACGGCGTCGTATTCCGCGGCAAGCCCGGCCACCAGCATCTCAGCCTGGCGCGGGTCGGGGAACCAGCCGGGATTCCGGATGGGCGCGGGGACCAGCTTCACCCCGGCAGGACCTTCAGCAGGTAATGCTCCGCTGGCACAACCAATCAGGTCTACCGGCGGGGGATTGTCCTCCGAAAACCCGCACAGCGCCGTCAGGCCCGCCTTGTCCGTGTCCAGGTCCACGAGACATACCGAAAGACTTCTCTCCGCCAGGAGCACTGCCGTGTTTACGGCCAGGACCGTCTTCCCCTGATACCCCTGTGCGCCTGAATAAAAGGCGATAACGAACCCCCGCCTGCGGGAAGGAGAAAGGACTGCAGGAGCCGGGAGAGCTTTCTCATCCCTGTTCTCCAGCCGCACATTCCGGTTGTGGCCGTTTTTCAGAAAACCGGCCGCCAGCGCAAGGCACGCATCGCTACTACACGCGATTGGTACGCCGCTGTCGACCAGCGAAAACCACTCACTCAGCCGCCCGGAGCTGAAGACGATCACCGGACAGTGCAGGCTGCCCTGTACGGAAGGCAGGAGTTCGGCGTCCACTACCGCTACGTCCGGCGGCACCGAAGAGTTATCTGCAACCCTCCACCCCCTCGCAGCTACCCCGGAAACCAGCTTCTTTGCCCGGTCTCCGACGAGGAGCACATTAAAAAGCCCCGGCTTTCCGTGATCTCGCCGGGCCGGGACTGCTTCATACCTGCCGGGCATGCTCTCTGCTGGTAATCCGTCAGAAACTGTACCCATCCCACTATCCCCGCTGTTGTCCCGGGATTTAACCTGCTCTTTCCCGGAAACCGTTTCCAAAGATGCGCTTTCCGGTTTCCCATCGGTTATCGTCCTGGCAGTGCTGTCACCCGGCGATATCTTTTTCCGAAATAGCTTCCGCCAGAAGGGAACCTTGTTTTCCGGCTTCCCGGCACCCATCTCAGGGACCTCTCCCCCCGGCTCCAGGTCTGCCCCGGCCAGTGTGGCCGGGTTCAACACCCGGTTAATTACCGCCTCCGGGCTGACCGGGTCCCACACGATGTCGTAGACCCCCAGGGCAGCGGCATCCCGGGCCAGGTCCACCGCTTTTTTATCGTCCCAGCGGCCGGGCAGCAGTATAACGCGCAGGCCGGCCATGCGGAGCTCCTTTACCAGCTCCACCGTGTCGGCCTGCCCGGGCAGGTGGGGGGAGAGAACCACCACGTCCGCTCCCTTTTCCCGGGCTAGGGACAGGAGGCTCTCGCGGTGGTAGAAGTCTCCGAAAACTTCCACCCCCCGGCGGGAAAGCTCGCCGGTTATGCTTTTATCGAGCGCGTCGATACCCGTAGCCAGCAAAATTCGCAAGGCGAACACCTTCTTTCTTCGAAAGAACCTGATTGGACTTCCATCAGTTTCCATTACCATATTCCGAATATTCTGGCGACTGTAGCGGGGACGGGGGAGATACCCTTTTTCGCATATACGAAAAACCGTAATCTAACATAACAGGCAGTATTTACCTTATATATAGGGGTCCAGAGACTTTTTTCACTATGCTATGACATTTCGTATGATGTACCTCTAAGCCTTGAGCCGCAAGGGCTGAAGGCACTTTTCCACAGGGACTTTTTTCACCTTTTTTCACCAAAAACCGGTGAAAAAAGTACCCCCGAAAAACTCAGTATTTATGCGGCTTCCCGGGTTTCGACCCGACTTTTTTCACCTTTTTTCACCCGGCCCCTTAGGGGCCTCTATCCCTTGATTCTCAAGGTTTCCGGGGATTTTTCCGGGACTTTTTTCACCAAAATTGAGTTTTAAAAATCTCTCCCTGAAAGTTCAACTCTCGTTTTTGGTGAAAAAAGTTTTCGCTGGGGCCTCCAGCCCTTGTCCCGCAAGGCTTTGCGGGTTTTGTTTCGCTGGTGAATTATAGTGAAAAAAGTCACCCCCGATCGCTCAATCCCTTGTGCATCAAGGCTTCCATGGTTTACTTTTTTTCACCGGATTTCGGTGAAAAAAGGTGAAAAAAGTTTTCACTATAGTTGGCGAAATCCCTTGAGCCGCAAGGCTTCCAGGGTTTTTTCGCGAAAAAAAAGCGATGCGTTTCATTACTCCGGAGCTTTTTCTACCAGCACCTCCCGCGCCCTGTTCCCCCTCGCCGGTCCTATCCAACCTCGTTTTTCCATTTCAGCCAGCAATTTAGAAGCCTTACCTCCACCTATACCGAGCTCCCTCTGCAGCAACCCGGCGGACACCCTGCCGTGCTTCAGGGCCACGTCCAGGGCTTCCCTCAACAGGGCCTCGTCTTCCTCTTCCTTCCTACTCTTCCCCGGGGAAGGACCGGGCGCCGCCTTCCCCTCCTCCTGCGGGGCGAAGAGGTACCCGGCGCCGGGCCGGTTCTCGCGCCACCAGGCCGAGACTTTCGCGGGCACGTCCCCGGGTACCCAGGCCACCTGGGCTCGCACGAGGTCCCCCTGGCCGGGCACCAGGATCAGGGCGTCGCCCTTGCCCAGCAGGCGTTCCGCTCCCGGCGCATCCAGGATGATCTCGGAGTCCCCGGACTTGGCGCACCTCAGCGCAATGCGCCCCGGCACGTTGGACCTGATGAGGCCGGACAGCACCCTGGCGTCGGGCCGCTGGGTGGCCAGGATGAGGTGGATCCCCGCCGCTCGGGCCTTCTGGGCAAGACGCACCAGGAGCGTCTCCGCCTCCTTACCGGCGTCGCCGGACAGGAGAAGGTCGGCCAGTTCGTCCACCACGACCACCAGGAACGGGAAGGGCCGTTCCTTCTTCGGGATGGAGGTCACCGAACGCACGCGGAGCCTCTTCAGTTCCCCGTAGCGGCGCTCCATTTCGTCCACCGCCCACGAAAGAACGGCCACCGCTTCCTCCGGCGTCCCGGCTATGGGAGCGGCCAGGTGCGGCAGGTCTTCGTAGGCGGCCATCTCGACTTGCTTGGGGTCGATAAATATAAAGCGCAGTTCCTCCGGCGGGAAGAGGGCGATTAAACCTGAAAGGACGCTATGCACGCACACGGACTTCCCCGCGCCGGTGGCCCCGGCCACCAGGACGTGGGGCATACCCTCCAGGGGGAGGGACAGGGGCCTGCCGAAGACATCCACGCCGATAACCAGGGGTAGTTCGCCTTTGGGCAGTTTGTCCCGGTACTTCTCCAGCACGTCGCGCAGGACCACCGTCCCCCTCTTCCGGTTGGGCACTTCGAGCCAGAGGCGGCCTCCCTCCTCCACCACCCGGACGGACGGCACGCCCAGCGCCAGGGCGAGGTCTCCTTCCAGGGTGTAGAGTTTCCTGACGCTCACGCCGGAACCGAGCTTCAGGCCGTACCGGGACACCACCGGACCGGTGCGGACTCCGGTGACCTCGGCGGGTACGTTGAACTCCGCCAGGGCCGCCACCACGGCACGACCGGCGTCCTCCGCCGCCCCGTAGGCCGCGGGCGGGCCGGGAGGACCGAACAGATCCAGGGGAGGAAGGCCCTCGCCCAGGGGCTGCCCCGAAAGAGAAGCGGGTTCTACTTCAACGGGAGCCGGGCTGTCCAGGCGGTTTTTGAGCATCTCCGCAAGGGAAGCTATCAGCCCGAAGGGGAGCAGGAGGGCCGCGAAGCCGTGCCGGGAGAAGAACCTGACCGCTAAGGCCAGCGTCCCCCCGGCCACCGCGAATTTCAGACCGGCGTCCGCGGAAGCGCCGGTGACTATCAGGACGACCCCCAGGACGGCGAAACCCACACCGAGCCAGAAGAGGCGGGAGGCCGTATCGGGGCCGTCGGGGCGTTCGAAGTTGCCCGGCAGTCCAGGGGGCTGCTTGTTGTTTGCCTTTTGCAATCTTGGAGACATCGTTCCATCCACTCCTGATTGATCCTTGACGCTTGATATTGTATGTGCTATCATTAAACAAAATTTTGAAAGGCGGTTAACGGGATTGGGCCGCTTGGAAAAGCTCTTGGAGAGAATTAAACGAAATCCCAGGACGGTAAGGTTCGAGGAATTGGACACCATCCTCTGCAGGGCCGGTTTCGTCAGGTCGCAGCCGCGCGGCGGTTCGAGCCACTACATTTACCGCAAAGGACCGTACAAGCTGGTTGTTCCCTACCGGCAGCCGTACATATTGCAGGCCTACGTTACCAGGGCTATCAAACTCCTGGAAGGAGCGGAGAAAAATGGAGAAGAACTTTGAATACTACATTAACCTGCCATACAAAGTTGTGATTTACCCCTCGCCTGAAGGAGGTTACGCTGTAGAGATCCCCGAACTTCCCGGATGCATTTCCCAAGGAGAAACCTTGCAGGAAGCACTTGAAATGATCGAAGACGCCAAGCAGTGCTGGATTGCAGACGCACTGGAAAAGGGCGACCCGATTCCCGAGCCGGTCGACGAAAACTACAGCGGGCGCATCCTGGTGCGAGCCCCGAAGTCCCTTCACCGGGCTTTAACAGAAAAAGCCCGTGCGGAAGGCGTCAGCCTGAACCAGTACATCGTCTATCAACTGGCCCGTGCGGTAGGCTGGACAGAACAACGATCTTGACGTCCTCTTTCGCGAAAATGTCCTAAAAATAGAAAAGCGACTGTTTGGGTTATCAGCCGCCACTCATCCCTCGATTGGAAATCGAAGGAATTCCCGGCGGAGATCTTAATGCAGCACCGAATGCATGAACTTCGCGAAAGCGCCGGCGCCCTTCTCGGCGGCCTTCGCCAGCACCGGCCAAAATGTGTCGGCGATGTGCTTCAACAGGGCCACCGCCTCCGGCCCGTGGCGGAGCACGGAGGCCGCGAACAGGACGGCGCCGGCCAGGGCGAGCCACTGTTTCACCACCGCGGAGGCGTGTTTGGAGAGGACAACGACGGCCGCCGCCAAACCTAAAATGAAAAAAACCTGGTCCCAGGACATTGGAAAACGAGCTCCTTTCTTCAAAAACTAAATCTGCCTCTGCAGCGCCTCAAAAAAATACGTAACCCCCCGCCACCAGTTCGGGTCTTCAGCATACACACCATTCGGGTTCTCACGCGCACTGAGCCAGTATATGGGGTGGACGCCCTCCGGCCGCCCCCGGCTGAGCTTCACCACGGTGCGGGCCGCTATGCGGGCCGATTCGTAAAGCCCCGGGGAGTAGCTCTGCCAGGAACCGTACACATTGAACGGGTTGCCGAGCATCGCCGCCGGGCTCCCCTCCGGCACGAAACTTTGTTCCTGGCCGGTTATAGCCACCAGGAGGAGCGGGTTCACGCCCACCTCCCGCGCCGCCCTGATTATCTCGTCTACATGGTCGGCCAGCATGGACCTCTTCCCCCTGAGCCACGCGGCGAGCTTCTCCCCGTCCACGTACCGGTAAGCCAGGTCTCCGGGGAGGACGCCCCCCTGAAGGAGCGGCAGCGGGTCGACCCACCGGCCGTCCACCATCACCCCGAAGTGGAGGTGCGGCCCGGTGCTCCTGCCGGTGCTCCCCACGTAGCCGATCACCTGGCCGGGGGAGACGGTCTCGCCGTCGGCAACGTGGTACCCGGACAGGTGGGCGTAATAGTACGTCCTCCCATCCTCCCCGTAGAGCCAGATCTCGTTGCCGCCCGCCGGGCTGGAGGAGAGGCGGACCCTGCCCGCCGCGACCGCCACCACGGGGGTGCCCTCCGGGCATGCCAGGTCGATCCCCATATGTATGTGGTCCCCGCGGTCTTCCCCGAACTTCCCGGTGAGCGTCCACCTCCCGGACACGGGGGCGAGCCCCAGGCCGATACCGCCGTCGAAGTAGCCGTACTCGCCGGGGTAGTAGAAGTCGCGCATCAGGCACGCGAAGGGGATCACGATAGCGAAAAAGAGCAGGAAGAGCAGGGGTACCGCGAAGGGGCCCAGGGAGGCAAAAAACCACCTCACCGCGGACCTCGCGGCGGTATTCGCCGCGGCCTTTGCCGCGGTTTTGGTTGTTTCTTGGAAAAAGCCGCCTGTACTTGCTATGGGGTTGAGTAAGTATTCAGAATCCAAGGAGATTCACCACCATTTCCGTGCCGGAGGCCCCTGCCTTTAGGCATGGGGAGGAAGGCGCGGTAATTTTTTCTTTCGGTCGAATTGTGGTATCATAAAACCATGAAGCGCTGTAACGTCGTCCGCGTGCTCTTCTCAAAAGTGCAAGCCAAAGTCCTCGAAACCCTGGGGGACCGCTGCGCCGCTCTCTGGAACGCCGCTAACTTCCGTTGCCGCCGGGCGTTCCTGAAGGGGGAATCCGTGCCTTCTTACGCCACCCTGTGCGCGGAGTTTAAAGACCACCCCGCGTACAAGCCCTGCCGTCAGACATCGCGCAGGAGGTTTTGAAAAAGCTCAGGAAGGCGTGGAACTCCTTCTTTGCCTGCTTGCGGCTCTGGAAGGAGGGCAAACTGGAAAAGCGGCCCGGTCTCCCGAGGTACTGGAAACACCGCCGCACGGGGAAGAGGCTGGTCAGGCTCATCCCGGTCAAGTCCCCGCGGTCTTACTCCCTGGACGCCAGGACGCTTTCCCTGACCCTGCCGAAAGACCTGCGGGACGGCAACGGCCGTCTGGTCCTGTACACGAAGGGCGTCCTGCGCTTCTCCGGAACCCCCAAGACTCTGGAACTCAAGTACGACCAGATGAAAAGGCGCTGGTACGCCCACCAGGTGGTGGAAGTGCCGGAACCAGCAAGAAAAACCCGGCCCGAAAAATACGCCGCTTTAGACCTCGGCGCCAGGGTACTGGCAGCCCTGGCCGTCGAAGGGTTGAACCGCCAGATCCTCTTTTCCGGGCGCAAGATCTGGAAGGACTTCCTGTATTGGACAAAGCGCATCGCAGAAGAGCAGTCCAGATTGAACCGGGCTGGGCGTAAGACCTCCCGGCAGTTGAGAAGGCTCTACCAGGTCCGCGCCCGCAGGCTCAGGCACGCCTTCGTAGCCCTGGCCGCGGAGGTCGTCCGCGTCCTGAAGCGGCATCGGGTAACCACTCTGTTCCTCGAAGACCTGACAGGCATCCGGAAGGACATGGACTTCGGGCCGGGCAACCTCCTGGTACACAACTTCTGGGCCTTCAGGATGCTCAGGAACCTCATCGAAGCCGCCTGCGCCCGGGCCGGGATAAGAGTCGTTCCCGTCGAGCCGCGCGGGACCTCTTCCCGGTGCGCCGTCTGCAGCTCTCCCGTCGAGCGTCCCGTTCGGCACAAGGTGGTGTGTAAAAGGTGCGGCCGCGTGTGGCACTCAGACGTCAACGCGGCGCTCAACATACTCCTTTTGGGCTCCTCGAAGGGGCACGGGGCGGAGGCCGCGCCTGTAGATTTTCAAATTGATTCGGGAAAAATCTTTAAATTAAATTGGGGCAACCAACTGGTGGAACAAAGGAAATTCTCATTTTAAACCGGTAATCACAAAAATAATTTTTAAATTCCGCCGGCATTTCCATCGAAAACCCAAAAAAGAAAAACCGGCTACCCGAAAGAGGCAGCCGGTGGTAATACCGCTCAAAACCGGTTAAACGGATATTTTTTCTTAAGGGCCAGAATTTCCGCCCGTGCTTCCAGCAACTTTTCTCTGAACACGGCAGCAAACCAGGCCGGCCGGTTTCTGGTCGGCGGATACATTCTGGCTTTATCG
>NZ_FQZM01000053.1 GCF_900142025.1 Desulfofundulus thermosubterraneus DSM 16057
AGTGAGCGGTCGATCAAACCCTTTGTCATTGGCCGCAAGAACTGGTTGTTTGCCAATACTCCGCGGGGTGCACGGGCCAGCGCTATTACTTACAGCATCATAGAAACGGCAAAGGAGAATGGGTTGAATCCTTTCCAGTACCTCAGCTATCTTTTTGAAAAACTTCCCAACCTGAACCCTAAAGACAGTAACGCCCTGGATCAGTTACTCCCCTGGTCCGATTCGCTGCCCCCTGTCTGCAGGGCTAATAAATAAGCCAGATTATGTCCCCACCTGATTGCAAGGTGGGGTTTATTTTACGCTTACGTATTGATGGTGGTGATGACGGCGTACCTGAAGAACCCGAATCCGGCCGGGAACAGCCAGAGCAGGTAACAAAACCTTCTGCCGGAGAAGGAACATCAGTTGAAGATATGACGGGTGCCGGCACTACCGAGGAGGAGCCAATGGGGGACGACAGTTCTGTTGTTCTTGTGAAAAGGCGTATCCCAGAGCGAATTCTCCTGGGCAGCGGTACCGCCGGCGGCAGGGATGTCTACTGGGAATTCGGGCATCCAGACCTGCCCAACAGGCATATTCTTCTGTTCGGGGCTTCCGGCACGGGGAAGACCTACACCATTCAGGCCTTATTGTGTGAACTCGGCAAAGCAGGGCAAAACAGCCTGATCGTTGACTATACAAATGGATTCACCAACAAACAATTGGAACCAATAGTCATTGAAAAGTTAAATCCAAAGCAACATGTAATACGCAGGGAGCCGTTAGCGATCAATCCGTTCCGCAGGCAGTACGATTTCATTGACGATATGCAACTGGAAGAGGATCCGGCAACAACTGCTCAACGGGTCAGCGGGGTATTCGCGGAGGTTTATCAATTGGGTGATCAACAGAAGTCGGCCCTTTATAATGCCATTCGGGATGGTGTAGCCCGGGAAGGGAACAGATTTAATCTGCAAAGGTTAATGGATAAATTGGATGATATCCGCAATGCAGGGGGGCCTACCGCCAACTCTGCTGCTACCGTGATCAGCAAAATTCAACCGTTCGTGGACATGAACCCATTTGGAGAGGAAGACGTTGAAAGTTGGGAAAAACTGTTTACAGATCCAGGCTCAAGGTGCCACATCATCCAGTTGGCCGGTTTCATGAAAGATACGGCCAGGCTGATCACGGAATTTTCCCTCATCGATCTTTATTGGTACTACCGGGCAAGGGGAAATAAGGATAATCCAAAGGTCATCGTGCTCGATGAGATACAGAACTTGGATCACCGCCTGGATAGCCCTTTGGGGCAGTTCCTCACCGAAGGGCGCAAGTTTGGCATTTCTTTAATACTCGCTACCCAGACCTTGAGCAACCTTGACAAAGATCAGAGAGACAGGCTCTTCCAGGCCAGCCACAAACTTTTCTTCAAGCCGGCTGATACGGAAGTCAGATCATTCGCCCAGATACTGGCGGATGCTACCAATGGGCGAATCGACGAGTGGGTTGAGCGTTTGTCTTCACTGAAGCGGGGTGAATGTTACTCGCTCGGGTATGCTCTAAACGAATCAACCGGTAAATTAGAAGTCAGCAAATGGTTTAAGATTCGTATCAAGCCGTTGGAACAAAGGTTTTAGGAGGTACCGTTTGAAATGTTACCGGTAAATTTTCACAAAACCTTTGTTCCCGAAAGGCGTTTGATTGCTGCCTTGCTTGATTATGCAGCTCTCGGCAAGCAAGGCAATTTCAAAGAGATCTCTTCAGAAACAGGCATACCGATGGGTGAGTCAACCGGTAAGGTACCGGCGATACTCGATTATGCCAGGGGCATGGGGCTGATAGAAATCGCAAGCAATAAAGCTAGTTCTGTGAAGAAACCGGTGCTTACCTCTTTTGGAAAAGTCGTTTATTTAGAAGATAAATTTTTAGGCGAACAAATGGTGCAGTGGTTAGCCCACATGAACTTGTGCCGCAGCGATATCGGAGCGAAGACCTGGCATGAGGTTTTTGCGAAAGGGCGAAGCATTCTGGGAACAAACTTCACCAAACGGCAATTGGAGGATTACCTGATAAGTGTCTGCGGCCCGGGCAATGACAGAACAGGACCGCTGGTATCGGTGTACACAGAAGATGCAGCACTGGGAAGGTCCGGGGTGCTGACCGTAAAGGGGGAAATTGTAACGAGAAAGAAAGCTCCGATCTTCGATGCCTACGCAATACCATATTCTGCATATATATTGTGCCTCATGGAGGCATTCTTTCCCAGGCAGGAGCAGGTGACCTTCTCTGATTTCAACAGTAAGACGTTCTGGTTTGACATTTGTCTCTGGAACCAGTCCGATATTGAGTACGTGTTTTCGTTAGTGGAGCGGAAAGGTTTCGTTTCAATTGATCGACAAATGCAGCCGTGGATAATCGAAAAGAAAGCCATGGCGGATGAGGTGTGGCCGCATATCTATGATGATATGGCATAACAGGGGGGCCATAGATGAAGCTTGCAGATATTGTATCCTTCAGAAAAGATTTGCTTTTCAACGGAGCAGTCCAGATAAGCTGGTTTGAAAACGACAGGTTACAGGCTGAAAAAGCCGCGGCGCATTATGTTTTCCATGGTCCAGATTATCATGGTGTTGCCGAGGAAGACCTGGATGGCAGCAGTTACAAATTAGTCGATACTGCGAACTTCGCTCTGGACATTTTGGAACGGATAAACGGCAAAATTGCCGACGAACCGTTTGCTCTGGCTATTGCCGGATACGGGACAGGGAAATCTCACCTTGCTGTAACGCTCGCATTATTGTTGAGTAACCCGAAATCTGGCGTTGCCGGGAAAATCATTGATAATATAACTATGGCTGATGCCGCCATCGGTGATCGGGTACGCAAAATATTGCAAAAATCGAATCAGCCTTTCCTGGTAGTTGCCATTAACGGCATGCAGGATTTTGATTTATGTGGTGAGATAATCAGGCAGGTATTACTTGTCTTGAATCAAAATGGGCTGGATACTACTGTTCTGGAGAATCTGCGCCCGCGCTTCAAATCGGCCATTAATTTCACTGAATCTTTTTTTATCCCGTTGAAAGATGATTTTGAGAAGTATTTTGGAGAGTCCTGTTCCGTTCAAGAGATTGTCGAGCGCCTGAAATGCCAGGATGATGAAACTTTTCGCAAGGTCAGCGCTATTTATGAGCAAAAAATGGGTTCACCTATCCATGCGGTTGGGCAGGAGTCGTTGCATGACTTTATCCGTATCGCCAAGGAAACCTATTGCGGTCCGGATAAGCCTTTTGCCGGCATTTTCATCATTTTTGACGAGTTCGGCCGTTATCTGGAGTTTGCCGTTCAGAAGCCCCATATTGCCGGTCCAGGGGCGCTTCAACAGCTATTCGAGTGCGTGCAAGCTAACGGCGACAAGGTTTTTTTGCTGTGCTTCATCCAGAATGAGTTAAAGGCATATATCTCCCGGGTAGCGCCGGAACGCCGTGAAGACCTGAACCGTTATGTGACTCGATATGATGCCGTCCGCAAGGTTAGACTGTCTATCAATTTGGAAACCCTTATAGCAAATCTGCTGGAAAAGAAAAACCTGGAAGAACTTGAGCGCCAGGTTGCAGGCATCGACGAGCCTCCTGCTTCTATTCAATTGTTCATGAAACGCTGGTTCCCCGATATAAAAAACCATGCGCTCTGGATGAATATAAACAGGTTCGAGAGAATCATTTATAAAGGGTGCTGGCCGCTCCACCCCCTTTCAACCTGGGTACTGTACAAGCTTTCATCAATAGGCAAGTCCCTCCAACAACGCTCGGCGCTTTCTCTTCTTGCAGATGTATATACTTCTTTCCAGGATGGCGAGTTTGCCCCAGGCAGAACGATAAGGCCGGTAGATCTCTGCAATGAGGCAATGATTAACGAATTCCTTGCCTCGGAGCGATACGGCCAACAGGGAGCAACCGCGCATGCCTACGAGAGTGTTTTGCAAAGATATCAGTATGAGCTTTCCACGAACGAAAAGACGGTTTTGAAAGCCGTGCTGGTATCAGCAAAAATCGGGGTTAAGGTCGAGTCGAAAGAAGAGTATCTGAAAGTTCTAGCTATATTCAGCGGCATTGGAACTGACGCAGTAAAGGATGCAGTGCGTTCACTTGAGTACGAGTATGCAGTGCTGGAATGGAATGAGCTACTCCACCAGTATGAGATTACCGGTGATGCTGTTCCTAGAAGGGCGTTTATCGCTCAGCTGGAGGCAAAGGTTGCAGAAATTGATTCTCGTACGCGGGCAAATATCTTTTGGCAGAATTATAAAAAATGGACACAATTGGAAACATATAACACCGATTTCGGGCCTCAAAATAATATTACTACAAGAGAGTGGAATTTCAAAGTTTACTTTACCAATGTATCTATGTTGGAAGGGCAGATTGATTATGCATTGCGTACCTGGTGGGATGCAAGGGGGGTCGATGAAGAGAAGGGGCAATTAATCTACTGTTATGTGGGGCCTGAGAGCAATATTGATGCTGTTAAGGAAATTGCCCTTAAGATGATGAAGTCCAGCATGGAGAAGAATGACCGCGACTGGGGAACAGGAGCGCCAGTTGCTGTGATACTTCTCCATGATGCGGACGGGACCTTTGGACATAAGATCGCCGAATACTGGGTTCTGCAGGAACAGATGAGTGAGGAAGAATCTCAAAAATACGCCAATTTCATACTTGATAGGAAGAACAGCCTGGTGCAGGAGATGCAGAACCAATTTTCCGAGCTGGAACGGGCAAGACATATAGTCTTTGCAACCGATAAGCAGATTGCCAGGTCGCGCACTAAGAATATGCTGACGCAGCTGTTTGATGTAATTTATCCCAAGCGGATACCATTTCCCTTTGATGGTTTCCATACAGCCAGAGGTAACGCTGCAAAAGACTGCCAGGTGTTCACCAAGGAGTTGTTCCTGGGAAATCTTGATCGGGATTGGATATCCGCCCGCAGCGTACAGCAACGGAATCGAGCTTACGAAGTACTGGACAAGTCATGGGGTGTAATTAGTGATGACGGTTCTATAAGAATGAAGCCGTCGAACAATGCGGTACGTGAAATAATAGAGCTTCTGGAATCACAGCTAGGGGGAACAGAAGGTTTTGAAACTCAAAAGCCCATGAACATGGGCGAGGCGATGCGGCTCCTGTGCGCGCCTCCCTACGGTTGCAATATTGCTTCGGCCGGAATGATATTAGCACTTTTCATAGGCCGTCGGAAAAATGAACTTAACTTGCTGAAAAACAATCAGGCGGTTAAGTTCGAGAACTGGTTGCAGGATGCGATTCCCGGTAATTTTTTTGATTTGTCGGTTCTTGAGGTTACTGATGTCGTACGAGTTTCAAAGGATAGTTTATCAGAGTGGGAAAACCTGCTCGATGAATGGGACTTAGAAACAACGTTAATTGGGAAGGTCGATTTTCGAAACAAGGCAATGGAATTAAATGAGCGCATTCCTGTACCGCAACAGCTCTATTACAAATATAAGCATTTAAATGATCAAGCAAATGATGCTTTGGTGAAACTGAACGCATGGCAACATGAGGTCGATGAGGCTTTGGAGAAAGTATTAAATAAAGGGATAGAAAAAGATAATTTTAATTGGTTATCCTGGGGGGCTGCAGAATTAGCTGACATAATTGATAGGATGCTTAGAGAAGGAAAGCAGTGGACGAAGGAACAGGTCGAAACAGTTGAAAAACATCTAGCATATGCCCGCCTGCAAACGCAGCAACGTTTCTCGAAGTGGTTGATCCGGCAGACTGTTGTGGATATCGAGCAGTTGAGTAAGTTCAAGCACCATATGCTAAAAAATATTGGAAGCAATTTAGAAAAGCTTGGCCTTGATGAAGAAAAAAAGCAATTAGAGGCACACGTAAGTAAAGTCGAAAAGCATGTTCATGATATCACGGAGGTAAAAAGAACAGCGTCCGACATTGAGAATATGGTTCAGAATAATAAAATCACCAGCTCTACGCCAGTTTCAGTATTGAACGCGTGGCTTGAACAGGTCAAGGAATTTGCGGGGCGTTTGAAAAAAGCAAAGAAGAGAACGGATATTGCCCAGGGTGATGTGGAGGCTGCGGCTAGAAAACTGGCAAACTTCCAAAAGGCCTGCAAAGAACAGCTTGTGCAGTACCAGGAGAGAACGGCTAATGTTTATAACATCAAGGATATTACCTCCTTGAGCGATATAGCTTACTGGCGAGGTGAAGTCGCTTCGTTAATATTGATTTATGAAGGGCAAGAAAAAGATGTTGAGGATTTAAAACTGGTTCAGAAGCAACTCGATCTGGTAGAAAGGCATTACCGACAACTTGATGACGAGAGCCTGAACGAAGAAGAATTCGAAGCAGCCTGCAAACGATGTATAGAAGAAAACGATAACGAATTTTCTGATGATGCTCCGCCGCTGGATAATGAGTTAGTTTACAATGGACTCATAAAGACGATTAGGGCCAAGAGGGAGCGGGCAGCATTGGAGTGGATGCAGCACAATGTTCCTGACCCGCAAGCAATAGCCGGATTTGACGCCTCGACAGCTATGGAATACAAAACCCGCTTGCAAAAAATGCCTCGGGTGCTGTCCGCCCAACAAGTCAAAATTGTACGCGAGGCACTCGCAGCCTGCGAAAGGCGCCTTGACGAACTTGAAGTAGAAGGCCTGCTGGCAAAATTTCAAGCGCTGTCTGAGGAAAACAAGAAAATGTTTTTGAGGAAGTTATCAGACTACATCAAATTCTTATCATCAAAAGCAAGCGTTCCTGAAGAGCTTTAATATGTGAAATCTGGTGTATACGAGCAGCCAGGTTTTCCTCCTTGCTGCAGAGAAGCCATCTGCCGGAGAGCGGCCAGGGAAAAGGCTGCTTTTCCTCGCCGTGGGAGTGCTCCTTCGCGGTGGTGTGGTGGCGCTTTGCGGCGGTAACGGTGGTGGCGGGCGGCCTGGGTCTTTTGCCAGCTGCGGTTGCCTTTCTCCTCCGGCATACGGCAGAGGCTTTTCCCGTTCCCGTTTGCACCGCGTTTGCAAAAGGGCGAGGTCCAGGGGCGGCTCGCTACCGTGGAGTCGCAGGGCGGCTTCGGGGCGGGTGGCCTGTAGGTGGAGGTCTACCGGGCCGGGATGGTTCCCGGCGACCCGCTATTTTTCACGCTGGTGTGGGAGCCGGGTGACGGAACCTTAAGGGTGGCCGCGGTCAGCAGGGAACCGCTTAACATCCACGCGCGCGACGCCGATTCCGTCGAGGCGGGGTGGCAGGAGGACGCCGAAAAGGCGGTGCGCGGGTACTTCGAGGCCCTGGAGCGGCAGGACTTCAAGGGTGCGGTCAGGTGGGTTCACCCGGCCTGGCGCGACTTCACGGCCATGCCGGAGCCGGAATTGCGCGATCTGCGCCTCCTTTCGACCGGGTTTTATGGTGTGCGGAGGGTTGGCCGGGTGGTCCTCATCGAGTATGAGGTTGAGGCCTGGGCCCGCTACCCGGGGCTTTTTACCTCCCGGCCGCACCCCCGGTCGAGTGGTCGCAACATCTATTTCGTCATGCTGGCCCCGCTCAACCCGCCGACGCCTGCAGAGTGGCGGGTCGTATGCATCGGGTCGGGGCCATAGGCCAGGGAGGTTTACGGCGGGCGTAGGGGGTCTTAGGGAAAGGTGACGATGCTCGAAAACGTCATTCACCGTCTTTTTCCGCGGCGCGTGCTGAAACTGGTCATTCCCGGCCTGGTTCTGCTCCTGCTTTACGGCCTGGCAGCGAGATCCGGCGGCGTGGTCGTGGAAAGAGTGGAGGTGCCGTTGCCGGGGCTCCCGGCGGAACTTGACGGGCTGATCATAGTCCATATCAGCGACTTGCACTATGGCTTCGGCCGGTTCCGCAGCGAGGATTCCGTGGCGCATATGACGTGGCTCATCTCCTACCTTCATCCTGACCTGATTGTTTTTACAGGAGACCTTTTGGACCGTTCGGCGGACCCGGCTCTGGCGGACACCCTGCCGCTGCAAGGACTTAAAGCGCCTTTGGGCGTGTATGCCGTCATGGGCAACCACGACCACCACTTCGGCAAAGAAAAGATAGCCCGCTCCCTTGCTGACTCTGGGGTGGAAGTGCTGGTCAACCGGAGTGTCCGCGTTGAGAAGGGCGGCCGGCATTTCTGGCTCATCGGCCTGGAAGATCCACTGACCGGCGACCCCGACCTGGCGAGAGCGATGGCTCCCATACCGCCCGGGGACTTCAAAATCCTCCTGGTTCATACCCCTGACTTCGCGCCCCATGCAGCCAGTGCAGGCATTCAATTTCAGTTTTCCGGCCATAGCCACGGCGGGCAGATCCGGCTGCCGGGGTTTGGTGCCCTGTACTGCCCGCCCCTCGGGTGCGAATACCCTCTCGGCCTGCGCGAGGTGCCGGGAAGCTCTACGCGGGTCTATACCAATCGCGGGCTGGGCACTACTGTACTGCCGCTGCGCCTCTTCTGCCCGCCGGAGGTGACCTTGCTGACGCTGCGCTCCGGAAGTGGGAACTGAGGCGGGTACGGCTTTCCCGGCACATCCGGCATCGTACCCCGGCGGCGGCGGGTTTACGCCACCCGCTGGGACCGGATGGTGCGGGTTCAGACCACCGGAGGAGACCCTTATCTCCTGTCCCCGGCGGAGCCGGAAGCCTTCGTGGAAGCGGTAAACAGGATGGTTCTGGCCCAACAGGAGTTGCGTGAAGCGTAACTGAGAGGACGGGAATCGCCGTCAGGTTCCTGCAACCGGCTGGCAGTCCTGGAAGAGGGCGCTTTGTGATTGGGTGAGGGAGAAGTCATGCGAGGCATCTGGAAAAGGCTTGGCTTTCTGGCGGCTTTGATTTTGGTCATCGGGGCACCAGTACTAGGCGCCCTGGCAGTGCGGTGGAAGGTTTCCGATCTCGGTGCGGGCAAACCACCCGGCGCCGGCAGGGTGGCCTGGGTGGCCGAAGGTAAGCTCTGGGTTAAAGATTTACCGGACGGAAAGGTGAGGCAACTGGCCGCAGGGGAGAATATTTCCCGCCCCGCCTGGTCGCCGACGGGCAGGTGGCTGCTTTTCCGCCATGGCGAAGACCTGTGGCTGGTCGGGGTCGGTAGGGGTGAGGCCCGCTGCGTGGTGCAAAGGGTGGACGAGTTCGCCTGGTCCCCGGCGGCGGACGTCTTTGCCTGCACCGCAGGCGGGGAACTTTGTGCGGGCGAGCCGGCGAAGGAGAGGCCCCGTGTCCTGGTGAAGCGGGAGGCCGGGTTTGACTTCAGGCGTATCGCCTGGTCGCCCGACGGTAAGTGGGTGGCCTTCGAGCGGTTGAAGGTTGGCGAGGGTGGGGCGGGCCAGGCCGGGATCTGGAAGGTGGATGCCGCCTCGGGCGCCGTGGTGCGGGTCTACACCTCCCGCCTGTGCTTCGACCGGGAAATGGGCGTGGTGGGCGAGGTGCCGCGGCTGGCGGGTTGGTCGCCCGACGGGGAGATGGTTCTTCTCTGGCGCGGGCCCTGTTCGGCTTCCATCGAGGCTGACGGCCTCCCTCTCGGCCTGGCTCCGGCCGACGGCTGCGAGGAGCCCGTTCCCGTTGTGGGTAAGGGCTGGAATTGGGAGAGCGCCGTTTTGGTTCGGCCTGGTTTTGTTGCGGCTGCGCCGGGGAAGCTGGCCCTCGTTATTGGCGCGGGCCGGGACACCTGGACGAACAAGCGCCTCGCTGTCTACGATTTTCGAAGCGGCGGGCTTGCCTACCTGACCGGTACCGACCAGGCGGCGGTTGATCCGGCCTTTTCCCCGTACGGGAAGTTCCTGGTTTACAGCGCAGGACCGGCGGGAAAGGGGGAAGAGACACAGGCCGAACTACGCTCGCTCTTGGGCGGCCGGAAGCTTTGGGCGGTGGACACCGACGGCGGGAAGCCGCGCCGGCTTACGAACGACCCGGCCTACCGCGACGAGCGGCCGTTTTTCTCGGCCGACGGCCGGTACATACTTTTCGTACGTCTGGACGGTGAAAACAAGGCCAGCCTGTGGCTGGTGCAACCCGACGGTAGCGGCCTTGAGCAGGTGGTGGAGAGTATCGGGCTCCTGACCGGGGACTTTACCTTCGGCTATTACGGTGCCGTGGCCTGGGACGAGCTTTTCGCCTACTGGCCGGGCGTTGCCGACGCCGCGCTCATCAATGCGGCAAAGGGCACGCCGGAAGCGAAGAAGCTCCTGGCCAGGTACCCCTGGGCAAAGATCGTCGTTGACCGGAGCGGGAAGTCGGCAGTGGATTTCCGGGTGGATAAGCTTGAAGGTGATGATAAGCCCGGGCTCTACCTCAGGTTGCGGGTTTTCATCGATCCGGAAACGAACACTCCTGCGGACCGGTTCCTTGATTTAAACGGCAGGGTGATCAGGACGGAGATTTTTCGCTACCTGGACGAGGAAACGGTTTTTGGGACAAAAGTGCCTTACCTGAACCCGGCATACGGAGTGTACCTTGAATTCCCGCGTCACTGGCGGCCGCGCCCGGGTTACGGCGACGTTGCAGGTATCCCGGCAAGCTGCGGCGGCGACGACGGCTTTTTCTCGCTGGGTGCGATGAACGGGGAGGGCTTGACGCCCGAGGAGGTGGCGCGGCACGAGGCTTCCCACAAGCTGAAGCCCTATGGCGGAAGGCCGCGGCTGGAAAAAATCACGGTCAACGGCAGGGAGGGGTATTTCGTCTTCCCCTCGCCGGAGCTGGGCGTGGGGGCCGGGGCCTGCTGCGTGGTGCCTTACCCGCGGCCCGTGGTGATCACGGGCGAGAAATACCACTACTTTATCCTGTACGCGGACGTAAAACACATCCGGGATCTCGCCGCTTCGCTGCGTTTTCTGTAACCCGTGCTTTTAAGGAATTTGCGGGCAGGGTGCTGACAGAAGTGGAGATCTATACCCTGCAAGCCTTAGAGGCCATTTACGCCATCACCAAAGGATTGCCCCGGCTGGTTAACAATCTGGTGACCAGCTGCCTGATCTGCGCATACGGCAGGAAACAAAAGCAGATTGACGAGGATGTGGTGTACCAGGCAAGCCAGGAGCTGGAAGTTTAGGTGTGGAGGCGGTTCATATGTACAAAAGGCTCAGCCTGGAATACTACTTTGCCAGCACCGGCTTTGCTTTTAAAATGAGAATTTCCCTTGTTCCACCGGTTGGTTGCTCCAATTTAATGTGAAAATTTTTCCCGAATAAATTGAAAATTTACAATCAAGGATAAACCTTACATCACATTCTGTCAAGGGAGTTGCCTGAAAGGGGTTTGGGAGGTTTATCACGTTTAAGAAAAGCTGCGGCAGTTCCCTGGAGTCGCGCAGAAATCGTGATACCACCCGGCCTCTTTTCTCGTCACTTTCACACCCCGCACTTGACCGCGATTACCTGCGTGATATAATATATGCATAGTTATATATTTAACCCCTTTGATAAGGAGTTAAGGCCATGTCTTTACCCCACGCCCTTTTGGGTCTTCTCAGCTACCGCCCGGCTACCGGGTACGAACTCAAGGCCGCCTTCGAGCAATCGATCCATTTTTTCTGGAACGCCACCCTGCCCCAGATTTACCGCACCCTGAACCAGATGCGGGAACGCGGCTGGGTTGCGGTGACCGTCGAGCACCAGGAAGGCAGACCGAGCCGCAAGGTGTACCGCGTTACCGAGGCCGGGCGGGAGGAACTCCGGCGCTGGCTGGCCGCGCCGCCGGAGATACCGCAGCCGCGCGATCCCCTGCTGGTCAAGGTTTTTTTCGGCCGTCAGGCGGACCCGGCGGTCCTGGCCGCCCACCTGAAAATGTGGCGCGCGCACTACGCCGGCCTCCTGCGGCGCTACGAAGAGGAGATTGCCCCGCTGATCCATCACTACGCGGTCCTTACCGGAGCCCGCGAGGACGCCCGCTACTGGTCCCTTACCCTGGAATTCGGCCGCCGCTTCGCCCGGATGGCCGTCGATTGGTGCGACGCCGCCCTGGCCGTGGTCATGCAGGAGGGAAAGGCCCATGGGTGAGAAAATACCCGGCATGGTCTGGATTTTCATCGGCTTTGTCCCCTGGATCCTGTACTGGGCGCTCTTGGGCTACGGCCTCTGGACGGAGGCGGTGACGGCCGGCCTGGCCGCCGCGCTGGTCTTAAACGCCTATCGCTTCCGGCAGCGGCAGGTCAAGACGATGGAGCTGGTGACGCTTGCTTTTTTCGCCGCTCATTTTGCGGTGACCGTCGTCCTTGGTTCCCCACTTTTTAAGACCTGCAGTGCCGTGCTGGCCGGCGCTGCCCTGGCGCTGATGGCCTGGGGGACGCTTCTGGCCGGCTCGCCCTTCACCTACCAGTACGCCCGCGAGGACTGGCCGCGCGAATACTGGCGCCATCCCCTTTTTTACCGCACCAACGCCCTGATTACGGCAGTCTGGGGCGCGATTTTTACCTTCAACGCCGCGCTGGGGGCGCTGGCGCTTGCCTGGCCGGAGGCCCGCCTCTGGCTTACCGTGGTCGTCCCCAACGCCGCCATCGGGGCCGGCATCGCTTTTTCCCTTTTATTCCCCACTTGGTACCCCAAGCGCATTCTGGCGCGGGAAATAGCCGCCCGCGAGTCGTACCGGTGGCCGGACCCGGTCTTCGGCCCCGCGCGGCCGGCCGGTGAAGCCGAACACGACGTCATCGTCGTGGGTGCAGGCATCGGCGGCCTTACGGCGGCGGCCCTCCTGGCGCGGCGGGGCCTGAAAGTGCTGGTGGCGGAGCAGCACCACCGGCCGGGCGGCTTCTGCACCTCGTGGGAGCGGCACGTGCGGCGGGACGGCGAGCGGCTGCGCTACGTTTTCGATGCGGGGGTGCACGACGTTAGCGGGCTGGGACCGCGCGGCCCGGTGACCAATCTTTTGCGCCGGCTGGAAATCGGCGACCGGCTGGAATGGCGGCGGGTGGGCCACGAATACGTGCTGCCCGGCATCCGGCTCAAGGTGCCCGGCACGGCAGAGGAACTGGTCAGGGCTCTGCAGGCGCGCTTTCCCGCGGAGCGGGAGGCTATAGCTGCCTTTTTCGCCGAGATGGAGGGCGTATACCGCGACCTCTACGCCGGCGTGGAGCGCACCGGCGGTGTGCCGTGCCCGCCGCGCACGCCGGGGGAGATGCTGGCCTACCCGCGCACCCACCCGTATACCTTCCGCTGGATGGATCTTCCCTACACGGTCATGCTGGAGCGGTTTTTCCAGGATGCATCTCTGAAACGGTTCCTGCTCCTCCTGACGGGCTACCTGAGCGACCGGCCGGAAGCGCTCACCGCCGCCCAGATGGCCCCCCTTTTCGGCTACTACTTCGACGGCGGCTACTACCCTGTGGGCGGCTCCCAGGCCCTTGCCGACGTGCTGGCGGAATTGATCGAGGCGCACGGCGGCCGGGTACTCCTGCGCGCACCCGTAGAGCGCATCCTCATCGAAGGAGGCCGGGCCGCGGGCGTAATCCTGGCCGGCGGACAAGTCCACCGTGCCGGGGCCGTCATCTCCAACGCCGACGTCCGCAAGACCTTTCTGGAACTGGTGGGGCGGGAACATCTGCCGCCCGACTTTATGCGACGCATTGAAGACCTGGAATTTTCCACCTCGGCTTTCGCGGTCTTCCTGGGCGTCGACTTCGTGCCGGACCTGGAGCCGGTCACCCTGGTTCACACCGAAGACGGCCGGGGGCTTGGCATAATGACCCCCTCCAGGGTCGATCCCGGCCTGGCGCCACCCGGACACGCCGCCATCACCCTGCTGACCCTGGTTCCCCGAGCAAAGGCAACAACCTGGGACCGCCGGATGCCCGACTATGCCCGGCGCAAAAGAGAGTTCGGCGACGCGTTGATCATCCTGGCGGAACTGATGCTGCCCGGCCTGCGGGAGCACATCGTCTTCCGGGAGGAGGCCAGCCCGGCCACGTTCGCCCGCTATGCCTGGACGACGGGCGGTGCCATCTACGGCCCCGCCGCCGGTCAGTGGCGGCCGCCGGCCAAAAGCCCCGTGGAGCGGCTCTACCTGGCCGGCGCCGGCGTTTTTCCGGGGGCGGGCATCGAGGCGGTGGTCATCTCTGGCACCCTGGCTGCCGACGCCGTTTATCCGGAAAGGTAAATTAGCAATTTAAACGAGGGGGCAACCCTGGCGGTTCGAGGTGGGGAAAAACACTATTACGGTGGTCGTGGACAACCTGCACGACACCTACAATATTCCCAAGCGCCTGGACTGCGGCATCGCCATGCTGCACCTGGAGCTGGGCGCCCTGGCCGCGGGCGTTACCGGCACCTGGGAGTTCCTGCCGCCGCCCCGGGTAGCCAGGTTTACCTTGTAATCGACGGCAACACCACCATTTTAAAAAGTGGCCCGCCTGCCCCATGTCCGGAGCGGACGGGCTATAAGCAAGAGGGCGGCAATGCGCGGACTGCTTAACGGGTATGTACTGCCGTAAATCCGGGTTATTGCAGTGCCTTCATTAAATCAAGTGCTTCCTGTGGTACAAAGGTGGTCACACCATTATAAACGGTCAGGCCGTTCATTTTAACCAGCTTACCGTTGATTTCGGCAAGATTTTTGTTTATCGGCAATTTTAATTTATCATTGTCCCTGGTAACCACAAACACGGGGTTGTTGGGATCACTGTCATCCCATTCCACCCTGGCGCCCCTGGCCGGGAAAGCGGCTTCTGCCGGCACGAAGAGCTTTTTGGTGGTTTCCTGTAAGTTAAGGCCCAGTATTCTCTCCATGTACTTAGCTATATCTATGTTTTCAATCACTCCCGTGGGCCGGTCGCCGGTCGGCGAGTACACGTACAGAACCACATCTTCGCCGGTGTGGCCGTTGGTGGTCCACCCGATATGGGCCCGCTTGCTAAGCATTGGACCCACAACATAATTCAACTTGCCCGGTTTGGCCTCTTTGATTGCTTTGATTTCGTCCTTCGTCAGGTCGGTGATGCCGTAATAAGTTGCCATTACTTCTTTGATGTTGCTCCTGTCGGCGTTTAATTTTTTCTCGACGCCTTCACCGGTCAGTTTTGCCCTTTTTAAAGGCTCGATGAATATGGAAAGGGGCAGCTCGTCGTAATTTTTGCTGGTCTCCCGGTCTCCGATGGTGATTCCACCGTTACCGTGGTCAGTTACTGCGATGACAACAGTGTGCTTATCCTTTTTGGCAAAGTCCAGGGCCACTTTTACGGCGTTGTCAAAGGCCAGGATATCGCTGATTACGCCCACCGGGTCATTGGCATGGGCGGCCCAGTCTATTTTACTCCCTTCCACCATCAGGAAGAATCCGTCCTTATCTTTAGAAAGCACCTCAATGGCTTTGCTGGTCATTTCCGCCAGGCTGGGCTGTTTTGCCGGGTCACGGTCAAAATCATAACTTAGATCTTTAGGAGCAAACATGCCCCACAACTTGTTGGAAGTGGACTTACGAAGTGCTTCCGGCGTGGTTACATAATCATAACCCAGGTCCTTGATTACCTTAATTAAGTCTTCCTTGTCTTTTCTGGCCTCGGGTGTCAGGTATTTGGAACCGCCGCCCAGTACCACATCTGTACCGCTATATACTTGTTGTTCGAGGATATCATCATAGTTGTTCCGGTCCGGGTAATGGGCGGAGAAAGCTGCCGGGGTGGCGTGGGGTATTTCACAGGTAACCACCAGTCCCGTGGCTTTTCCCGCCAGTTTTGCTGCTTCGAGGATGGTGGCCACGGGTTTCTTTTCATCGCCCCTGGCGATGGGTTGAAGGCCCGGCATGTCGGCCACGTCAGGCAAAACCGCCACGTAGCCGGTATGGGACTTAAAGCCGGTGGAGAAGGCCGTTGCCGCAGGTGCGGAGTCAGCGATGGCTGCGTCGGAGGAGTAAGTTCTCACCAGGCCGCAGGCCATTTCGTCCATGGCCAGGGGCGTACCGCCTTTATACCACCTGGCCAGAGTTGTCCCGCCGACGCTCATACCGTCTGGGATCATGAGGATCACATTCTTTACGGCAGGTGCACTTGCCGCGCTGGCGAGGGGGACAGAAACGCTGACCAACAGGAGCAAAACAATAACGAGGATAGCCGGGATTCTCTTCATGGTTTTGGTCATAGCGACACCTCCGGGAAAAATATTTTTGGCGTTATCTTAACAGATTTATGTTAAGCTTCAATTGATGACCAGATAACTGCTTGTTAAATATTATTAAACAGGTGTTAAATGCCAATAGTTTGCCGGGCCGGCTTGAACGACAGTTCCTTTTTTAGATCAACGGGAAAGCAGGTTTACCGGGATGGCAGGGATGGGGGTAAAGGGGTTGCGGATGGCCGGACTACCGGAAGGGCCAGCACGTTTTGGCATGATGCGGTTCAGCAGCTCTTACTTGGTATTCCAGCCGGCAGTAAACTGTACGTGTGGACAAGGAGGGGATGCTCTTGACCGAGCCTGAACGAGTGTGTATGGCGGCAGAGGAGAAATTCGCCCTGGCGCCTGCCGACCCGGAGACCACAGTTGCCCTGTTAGTGCTAACCGTTCCCCTCGGGGTCCTTTCCCTGGTGGGTGTAGCGGTCGGCATATCCGACCCGGCGGAACTGCCGGGGTTTCTGGCCTTCCTGGGCGGCGTAGTACTGGTGATAGTGTTGCTGGTGGCCGTTCTCTTCGCTTTTACGCCTACGGCTTACATCCTGGACGCGCAGGGGATAAGGATTGCCAGGCGTTTCGCCCGCCCAGTGCTCGTGCCTTACGCGCGGGTGAGAAGAGTTGCGCTGCGGCAGTTTCCCGGCCCGCCTAATATTGTTTGGCTAGGTTCATACCCGCTGCGGGGGTTCTTCGGCTATTTCGGCCGGTTCAGGGTGGAGCGCCTGGGGTGGATCAGGGTTTACGCCACGTCCTGGGATGGCGAGATGGTGGTGCTGGAGACCGACCGGGAACCGTACTTTCTTTCCCCGGCAGAGCCGCAGAAGTTCTGCGAGGCGCTGCGGGCCCGGCTTTGCGGCACTGCGGCTTAGTGGTATGCTGTTCGCACGCTTCCCGCGGTGCGGACTGCAGTGGGAGATTGTAGGATGACGCGGGAATTTTGGGGAAGATTCCGGCTGATAGTTTTGGGGGAAACCGGCCCTGTCGATAATGTTCGACAGGGTTTTCTTGACGCTTTTTCAGGAAGATACCTTTACCATGATGATTTTAATTATTGACATAATCAACTGCGGTACTGTACTATAATATTAATACAGCAGTACATAAGTACAGTAGGGGATATAGAATGTGGTTTCGTGTGGAGCCCGGCCGGGGCGTGCCAATCTACGTGCAGTTAATGGAGCAGATCCGCCGTGCCGTGGCCAGCGGTGTCCTGGCGCCGGGGGAACAATTGCCTTCCGTGCGGGAGCTGGCCCTGCAGCTGTCTATTAACCCGAACACCGTATCCCGGGCCTACCAGGAGCTGGAGCACGAAGGCATAATTTACACCCTGCGCGGCCGGGGTACCTTTGTGGCCGCCTCCTCCCACACTCTGACCGACCGGGAGCGCCTGCGCCGGCTGAACGAAGCGGTGGAAAAATTGTTTGTGGAGGCCTACCAGCTTCGTTGCACGCCCGCGGAAGTGCTTGCCGCGGTAAAGAAAAAGGTAGCGGGTATGGGGGGCAAAGATACCCAAAAGGAGGAGATAGAGCATGACGATGAGTGAGCCGGCCGTGCTCACCCGCGGTCTCACCAAGATTTTTGGCGGGCAACCGGCCGTGGACGGTCTGGACCTGGAAGTGCCGCGGGGCAGCGTGTTTGCCCTTTTGGGTCCTAACGGGGCCGGAAAAACCACCACCATCAAACTGCTTTTGAACCTGCTCCAGCCCACCGCCGGCGAGATCCGGGTACTGGGTCTGGATGCGGCGAAAGACTCTGTAGCCGTACGCCGGAGGGTAAGCTACCAGGCCGAAACCCAGCGCTTTTACCCGAGGGTCCGGGTGGAAGAACTGTTTTGCTTATGCAAGTCCCTTTACCCGCGCTGGAATACGGAAAGGGTAACTCGTTACTGCCGAATTTTTGAATTACCGCCCTATGCCCGCGTCGGCGAGCTGTCCAAGGGAAAGCTCACCCTGCTGGCCCTGGTGCTGGCTGTCGGTCCCGAGCCGGAACTCCTGCTTCTGGACGAACCGGCCACCGGCCTGGACCCGTTGCGCCGCCGCCAGGTCCTGCAACTGCTGGTGGAAGAAATGGCCGGGGGAGACCGCACCATAGTCATTTCCTCGCACCAGTTGCAGGACGTGGAGCGCATTGCCGACCGGGTGGGTTTTCTCCTCCGCGGGAAACTGATCCTCTCCCGGCCTCTGGAGCAGTTGCTGGGCGAAGAAAAGAAGGTGCGCGTGCTCTTTCCCGGATCCCCTCCGGCGGATTTGCCCGGATGGCCGGGTGTAAGGCGGGTTGCCCGGGAGGGTTCGCACCTGTTGATTTCCCTGTCCGGCCACCTGGATGAGGTGCTGGGCAGGTTAAACCGCTACGAGGACGTAGCCTTTGAGGTGCTGGACCAGACGCTGGAGGACATTTTCGTGGAGTATGCAGGAGGCGAGGAAGTTACCTGGAAGGGGGGAGAAAATGATTAACGGGCCTTTTTTGCGGTGGGAGATACGGCGGTTGCGCTGGTGGTACTACGGGGTACTGCTCTTCTGGTTAGGCAACTTCATTTTTACCTTATGCCTCATTGTCCCCGGTCAACCGGTACCGGTACATTGGGAGCACGTGGATTTCCTGTGGTTCGGGATGTTCTGGGCAATTTTTTGGGGCGGAGGACTGTTTGTGGGGAAATTCAGGGATGGTACCATGGAGTTTCTGCTGGCCCGGCCGGTTTCCAGGCGGGAAGTTTATCACAGCATTGTCCTGGCCGGGGGCATTCCCATCGTTTTCCTGGTGATATTACCTTCTTTGTTTGCTCTTACCCTTCCTCCCTGGAAAACTTCGCATTTGTTCCCCGGCCTCCTGGCGCTCAACTTGCTGGAGTCGGTCTGGCTGATTGCCGTTTTTCTGCTCAGCGCATGTGTGTATTTGTTTACCGGCAACAGTAACCGACGGTATGCCCGCTTTATCGAGGCTTCTTTCATAGGTGCGGCTGTAGCCGTTCTTATCGAACTGCAAAAAACAAATCTACCGCAGTTGATCCAGGCTCACCCGTTAGCTTCTCTGTTGCTCAGCTTGACAGCGGGCTGCCTTTTTTACGGCCTTGGCCGCTGGCGGTTCGAAAGAATGGATATCCTGACTAACTCGGGGTAAAGCACAGGACAAGAAAGCAGGAAATATGGACGAACTAATCCTGGGGTGCTACCGGGCGAAGTCCGGCTACAAAACGAGCGTTTAGTTTGACGGGAGAGGAATCTCGTGATGGTCCCTTTAGCGGTGGCATAGACCCAGCGCGCGCCGGCGTTTAATTTTTTCTCGACGCCTTCACCGGTCAGTTTTGCCCTCTTTAAAGGCTCGATGAATGTGGAAAGGGGCAGCTCGTCGTAATTTTTGCTGGTCTCCCGGTCTCCGATGGTGATTCCACCGTTACCGTGGTCAGTTACTGCGATGACAACAGTGTGCTTATCCTTTTTGGTCAAGGGCAGTGGTGCCAGGCACTTAACTTATTAACTTATTGATAACTTATGCTTGTGGTCAGCCCTCGGGGCTTATCCCTCCGAGGGTGCTTTATCTTTTCGCTGTATGGTGAATGGAGGAAAGGAATAGCTGGTAAGGTCCTGTTGTCGCATAGCACCTGTCCCAGCCACACGGAAGTTTTACATGAAATATTTAAGGAATATGGTCTCATGTTATCGAAAAATGTTTAGGAACTATATACCAGGGGAGGAATGTTTTTTGTCGCCGAAAAGGTTTCATTACCAGTGGTTGGCGGGTTTGCTAATTTTTCTGGCAATCATAACCATTCATGTACCCAGCGCAGTGGCCCGGCCGGCGGAAAATGATCAGGCTTACCTGCCCGGAAATCTGCAGGCGCTTTCGGTAGCCGGCCATGCCTACGCCTCAAAAGAAACTGCCCGCCAGTTGATTGAAGAACGGCGCCAGCGGGAGAAACAAATGCCCGCCCGGGACTACAGCCGGGAGATTATCGTGAAATAGAAAAAGTCATCGGACAAAGAAAGCAAAGAGGCGCTTCTCAAAAAATGTGCTGCCGAAAAAATCCACGAAAAAGGGGATTTATCCCTGCTCCGGGTAAAAGACAGGGAGGAGGCCATTGCAGAATTAAAGCGGAGCGGGCGCGTAGAGTATGCGGAGCCCAATTATCCCCTGCATGTGATGTACGTCCCAAACGATCCCCTGTTTTTTGACCAGTGGGCGCTGCACACGATCAATGCCGCCGGGGCATGGGATAAGCTGGCGCCAAATCAGGAACCGGTGATTGTGGCCGTGGTTGACACGGGCATCGATTTTTATCACGAAGATCTGCAGGGGCGCATCTCGCTTGATGGAGCCTGGGATTTTGTATTAAACGATTCATACCCGCTGGATCTGGACGGGCACGGTACGGAAGTGGCCGGTGTTATCGCTGCCGCCACCGGCAACGCCACCGGCATTGCCGGTACCGCCGGGCGGCAAAATGTGCAGATACTGCCCTTGAGGGTCTTCAACTGGCTGGGGGAAACTAATATCTATTGGGTGAGCCAGGCCATTGCCCACGCCGTTGACTGCGGGGCACAGGTGATCAACCTCAGCCTGGACGGTCCACAGTACTCTCAGGCATTGGCCGATGCGGTTGACTATGCCTGGGAGCGCGGTGTGGTGGTGGTGGCCGCCGCCGGCAATGAAGGCGGTCCGGTGTCCTACCCGGCGGCCCTGCCTCATGTGATCGCCGTGGCCGCCAGCGATGG
>NZ_FQZM01000048.1 GCF_900142025.1 Desulfofundulus thermosubterraneus DSM 16057
AACTCCTCCAGAAGCTCGGCTACCTGCTGACAGCTAGCATCACGAAGAGGGCCCCGGGCCAACATAACAACCTTTTCTTTAGTTTCTTTAGGCACGGCATGCTTGGGAATCCGACCTCTGTTCTTATGAGCCAGGCCCGCAACACCATCAGCTTTCATCCTCTCCTTCAAGCGGATTACCTGGCGTTCACTTAAGCCCAGGACCTCAGCAGCCTGCCTGTTGGTAATCTTGCCTTTGACGGCCTGTTCAATCACAAACACCCTGCGCGACTCTTTAGCACTCAAAAAGATTTCTCCTCCCATAGTGACATTTTCTCAGTCCGCTTACAGGGTGACAATATCATAGTCCGGTGACATAACTACACCTCTCCATCCACTGCCATTGATTTTAAGAGAAAAATATAATACCCTAGATTAGAGAGTTGTCCGGTAGCTGGTTTGAGAAGGATTTTGCCAGTTACCTGTGGAATAATACGAAAAGCCGGGGTTTGACTTGAATTACAGGCAGGTGAGCTTTCAAGAAAAGATGCTGGAGCTGTTTGAGGAAATTAAAGATGAAATGGCTATCGTAGAACGGGAATTGCAAGCCACCTTGCAAACCCCGGATCCCTTTCTCACCGAAACCTCTACTCATCTTTTAAAGGCAGGGGGAAAGCGCCTGCGCCCTGCCTTTAGCTTGTTAGGAGGTAAGTGCGCCAATTTTCACCTGGAGCGGGTCCTGCCCCTGGCGGTAGCTTTAGAACTCATCCATATGGCCACCCTGGTTCACGATGATGTGGTAGACGCGGCCATGACCCGCCGCGGTGTACCCACCATCAAGGCCCGCTGGGGAAACCGGATTTCTACCCATATCGGAGACTACCTGTTTGCCCAATCCCTGATTCTTATTGCCAGCTATGATGAACCCCTGATACCCCGGGTGCTGGCCAATACCAGCGTAAAAATGTGCGAAGGGGAAATCCAGCAAATCTCCGGTTCCTTTGATACAGAGCAAACGGTGAAAGACTATTTTTATCGCATTAACCGTAAAACCGCCCTGCTCATTGCCGCCAGCTGCCAGTTAGGGGCCGTAGCCTGCGGTGCTCCAAAGGAAATACATTTTGCTTTACGGCGGTACGGGCACAACATCGGCATGGCCTTTCAAATAACCGACGACATCCTGGACCTGGTGGCCGAACAGCGCCAACTGGGCAAACCGGTGGGCAGCGACTTGCGCCAGGGCATCATTACCCTGCCGGTGATTTACGCCCTGGAACACAGCCCCCGGCGGGAACGTTTAAGAACGTTGATTTTATCCCGGGATAAGAATGAGGAACAGATTCAGGAAGCAATTACCATAATCCAACATTGTGGCGGGATTAAATATTCCATCGAAATAGCTGAAAAATACATATGGAAAGCCAAAGGGGCTTTAAGGAACTTGACCTCGCGCCCCGCCAAGAAAATATTAGAAGCTATTGCAGATTTTATAAGCATCAGAAAATTCTAGATAAAGGACTGAGGCTACTTGCCGAAAACCTATCCCGTGTCTTTAATTTTATCCCGGCGCCCGTGCCTGGTGGTGGGCGGCGGCAGCGTAGCCGAACGCAAGGTTTTATCCCTCCTGGCCTGTGGGGCTAAAGTAAAGGTGGTCAGTCCCACCCTTACCCAAACCTTACGAGAAGTGGCGGAAAAAGGAGAAATCAGCTACCGGCAGGGGGAATACGAAACTGCGGACCTGGATGGCATCTTTTTAGTAATTGCCGCCACCGACCGGGATGAGGTCAACCACCGGGTGGCTGTCGAGGCAATGGCCAGAAATATGCTGGTGAACGTGGTGGACGACCCACCCCATGGCAATTTTTATGTCCCGGCAGTGGTAAGGCGGGGTTCGCTGCAAATCGCCGTCTCCACGGACGGCAAAAGCCCTCTGCTGGCCCGAAAGATCAAAGAGGAGCTCGAAGAACGTTATGGCCCGGAATACGGTTTTCTGGTTGATTTACTGGGTGAAATACGCCACGATATTTTAGACAATACAGCCGATCCCAGGAAAAGACGGGATTCGTTGACGGCCATCCTGGATGATCAGGTTTTACAACTGCTGGCCAGGGGAGAACTCGAGCAAGCAAAGGAGCGGGTAATCAATGCTTATCATCGCGGTCGGAGTCAACCATAGAACAGCACCGGTGGAAATCCGGGAACGGCTTTCCTTCTCGGATCATTCCCTGGAAACATCTTTGGCCCGGTTAAACAGTTATTCCGCCATTGAAGGGTGTGTCATCCTGTCTACCTGCAACCGGACGGAAATTTATGCCGCCACGCGGGAACTGGACGAGGGGTTAAATGCCATCTGGGATTTCCTCTCCCGGAAATCGGGGGTGGACATTTCTGAGATTAAAAACTGTACCTACGCCCACACCCTCTATGATACCATCCGCCACCTGTTCCGGGTGGCAGCCGGCCTGGATTCCATGATCCTGGGGGAAACCCAGATTCTGGGTCAGGTGCGTCATGCTTACCAGCTGGCCTGCCGGTTCGGGGCAACCAACCGGGTGCTGAACACCTTGTTCCAGCAGGCCATCACCGTAGGCAAACGGGTGCGCACGGAAACGGGTATCGATCAGAACGCAGTATCCATCAGCTATGCCGCCGTGGAGCTGGCCAAACAACAATTCAAGGACCTCTCCGGACGCTCGGTGTTAGTTATTGGCGCAGGCAAGATGAGCGAGCTGACCGCCCGCCACCTGGTAGCCAACGGTGTATCGGGAGTAATTGTTTCCAACCGCTCCTACCAGAGGGCTGTCAACCTGGCCGCCCAGTTTAATGGCCGGGCAGTAAAATTCGATCAACTTTACTGCTATATCGAGGAAGCGGACATTATCATCAGCTGTACCGCGGCCTCCCACTATGTGGTGCGCCTCAACGACGTGGCGGAAGCCATTGCCCGCCGCCAGGGCCGGGAGCTGATGATCATCGACATTGCGGTACCCCGGGACATTGACCCGGCGGTGGGCCAGTTGCCGGGAGTAACCCTTTATGATATAGATGATCTGCAACAGGTGGTCGATCACAACCTGGCCCAGCGCAAAAAGGCCGCCGTGGCGGCAGAAAGCATCATTGAAGAAGAACTGGATCAGTTTATGCAATGGTTGAGTATGCAGTTTGTCGTGCCCACCATTGCAGCTTTAAAGCAACGGGGAGAAGAAATCAAACAAAAGGAATTGCGCCGGGCACTCAACCGGCTGGGGGACATTTCCGAACATGATCGCAAGGTGGTCAGTTCCCTGGCCAACTCCATTGTTAATCAGCTGTTACACGTCCCGGTAACCCAGCTGAAGGCCTATGCCCTTACCCCTGAGGGTCACTTGTATATGAAAGTATTGCAGAATCTTTTCAAATTGGAAATCCCAGGGGAACAATCCCAGGCCGGCAAAAAGCCTGTGCAGGGTAACCTGGCTACCGGCAGGTAAGATAAAATCTTTCCAAATGAGAGTAAGCTGGTGGCAACAGTGCCCGGCTCCGGACCAAGAGAAGGTGCCTTATTTTATGGAGGCAAATTTAATGAAGCAAGAAATTATCATCGGCACCCGGGACAGCCAGCTGGCCATGTGGCAGGCCCGGTGGGTTTTGGAAAAACTGCAAAAGTTATATCCCAGGAAAAGGTTTTTCCTGCGCGGTATGAAAACCCGGGGAGACCACATCCTGGATGTGGCCCTGGCTAAAATAGGGGATAAAGGCCTATTTACTAAAGAACTGGAAGTAGCTCTATCGGTCGGGGAAATTGATCTGGCGGTCCATAGCATGAAAGACCTGCCTACCCGGTTGCCCGAGGGTTTAATCATCGGGGCCTTTTGCCAGCGGGAGTACCCGGGGGACGTGTTGATTTCCCGCCATGGCCTTACCCTGGAAACGCTGCCCCCAGGTGCCCGCATCGGCACCAGCAGCTTGCGGCGCACTGCCCAGATACTTCATTTCCGGCCCGACTTTAACGTCACTACCATCCGGGGGAACTTGACCACCCGGCTGCGTAAATTGGAGGAATTAAACCTGGATGCCATAATTCTGGCCTACGCCGGGATACACCGCCTGGGACATGATGCACGCATCACCCAGCTCATCCCCCTCGACATCTGCCTGCCCGCCGTAGGCCAGGGAGCTATTGCCATTGAAATTCGCGCGGACGATCCGGAAATTCAGGATTTAATTCGTCCCCTGGATGACCCAGGCTCCCGGGCAACCATTACCGCCGAGAGGGCCCTGATGAGGAAACTGGAAGGCGGCTGCCAGGTACCCATTGGTGCTCTGGGACAAATACAGCATAACCAGCTGCTCCTGGAAGGAGCCGTAGCCAGTCTTGATGGCCGCCAATTGGTTCGGGACAGAATTTCCGGCCCGCCAAACGAGGCAGAACAACTGGGAGAAGAGCTGGCTGCCCGGTTAATAAAACTGGGTGCTGGGGGAATCTTAGAAAAGGCACGACAGGAGTTTGATCTTGAATGAAAAAGGGAACTGTTTATCTGGTAGGAGCAGGCCCCGGGGATCCGGGATTAATTACTGTTAAGGGCCTAGCCTGTATTCAAAAAGCTGACGTTATTGTTTACGACCGCCTGGTCAGTCCCAAGCTGTTATTCCACGCCGCTCCCGGAGCAGAACGAATTTATGTGGGCAAAAGCCCCTCCGGGCATGCCATGACCCAGGAAGAAATCAACCAGCTCCTGGTAGAAAGGGCTCTCAAAGGGCAGGTGGTTGTACGCTTGAAAGGGGGAGACCCCTTTGTTTTTGGCCGGGGAGGGGAAGAAGCCGAGGCTTTGGCGGAAGCAAGCGTCCCCTTTGAAGTGGTACCGGGAATCACCTCAGCTGTTGCCGTACCGGCCTATGCGGGCATTCCGGTTACCCACCGGGATTGCACCTCTACCCTGGCCGTGATCACGGGCAACGAGGATCCCTCTAAGGAAAGTTCCCGTATTAACTGGGAAAAACTGGCCACCGGAGCGGACACTTTGGTTCTTCTGATGGGCATGGCCAACCTGGAATCTATTGTCCAACAGCTCGTCAGGCACGGTCGTGATCCCCAAACACCGGTGGCGGTAATCCGCTGGGGAACCCGTCCGGAGCAAAAAACCGTCGTGGGTATTTTAGAAAATATTGTTTCCCGGGCCATGGAAGCAGGCGTCACCAACCCGGCCGTAATCATTGTGGGCGAAGTGGTGACCCTGCGGGAAAAGCTGTCCTGGTACGAAAAGAAGCCCCTTTTCGGGAAACGAGTCCTGGTCACCCGGAGCCGGGAACAGGCCAGCCAGTTATCCCGGGCCATTGAAGCGCTGGGAGGAGAAGCGGTGGAGTTTCCCACCATCCAAATCGTGGAACCGGAAAGCTACGAACCCATGGATGGAGCCATTGCCCGGCTGGATTCCTACCGCTGGATTATCTTTACCAGTGTCAATGGCGTACGCTTCTTCTTTTCCCGTTTGTTGCAACAGGGGAAAGATGTGCGGGATCTAAAAGGGGCTAATCTTTGCGCCATCGGACCCAAAACTAAAGAGGCCTTGGAAAGGTATGCTTTAAAAGTTACTCACGTACCCGATGAATACCGGGCAGAACAAATCATTGCCGGTTTAAAAGACCAGATCAAACCCGGCGAGCGCGTCCTTTTACCCCGGGCGGATATTGCGCGGAAAGTGTTGACCGAAATGCTCTCCGGCCTGGGGGCGGTGGTGGACGAGGTGGTGGCCTACCGTACCATTCCCGCCAGGGAGGATACCCAGCTGGTCAGACAAATGCTGGCTGAAGGAAAGATTCACATCATTACCTTTACCAGTTCGTCTACAGTGCGCAGTTTCGTCGAACTGCTGAAAGAACACCAGCTGTCCCGGTTGCTGCAGGGAATAACGGTAGCCTGTATCGGCCCGGTCACTGCCCAGACCGCCCGGGAATTGGGCCTGCCCGTGCACGTACAGGCGCGCCGCTATACCATTGAAGGCCTGGTTGAGGCCGTTGTGGAGGCAGTCCAAGGGAGGAATCAAAATGATCAGTATCAGTAAATTGCTCCTGGATACCGCCAATTTTGGTGATCAGCTGCGTTACAACCCTTCCTCCCGCAACCAGATCCACGGAACAACCACGGGCCAGGGCCCGGTGGTGGTCTGGAATATGACCCGTACCTGCAACCTGCGCTGTATCCATTGTTATGCCAGTGCGGACAACAAAAGGCATCCCGGCGAACTAACTACGAATGAAGCTAAAAAACTCATTGATGACCTGGCTGCCTTCAAGGTACCGGTACTCTTATTTTCCGGTGGAGAACCCTTAATGCGCCAGGACTTTTTTGAACTGGCCGCCTACGCCACCAGCCGGGGCATCCGCACCACCGTTTCCACCAACGGCACCCTAATTACCCCCGCCGTGGCCCGCCGTTTAAAAGAAATAGGCGTGGGATACGTGGGCATCAGCCTGGATGGCACCGGGGAAAACAACGACCACTTCCGGGGTCGGCCGGGAGCTTTTCAAGCCGCCCTGGAGGGCATCCGTAATTGCCTGGCGGTGGGGCAGCGGGTGGGGCTGCGCTTTACCATCAACCGGCATAACTTTCACCAGATGGAAGCCATCTTTGACCTCATTGAGCGGGAAAACATCCCCCGGGTATGTTTTTACCATCTGGTTTACAGTGGCCGGGGGAAGGAAATGTTAAAAGACGATATTACCCACCAGGAGTCCCGGGCCGCTCTGGACCTGATCATGGAACGAACGCTCGATTTCCACTACCGTGACCTGTCCAAAGAAATTTTAACCGTGGATAATCATGCCGATGGGGTTTATGTATACTTAAAATTGCGGGAAAGGGACCCCCAAAGGGCAGAGCGGGTTTACCAGCTGCTTTTGCACAACGGGGGCAACCGTTCCGGCATAGCCATTGCCGCCGTGGACTGGGAAGGCAACGTCCATCCGGACCAGTTTACTCCCCAGCACACCTTCGGCAATGTGCGGGAGAAAAGCTTCGGTGAAATCTGGACGGATCTCTCCCAGCCCATTCTGGCCGGGTTGAAAAACCGCCGGCCTCTTTTAAAGGGACGCTGTGCCCGCTGCCGCTGGTTGGAGATTTGTAACGGCAATTTCCGTACCCGGGCCGAAGCGGTATTTAACGATTTCTGGGCACCCGATCCCGCCTGCTACTTGACGGATGAAGAAATCGGTATTGCTTAGAACAAGGAGGTGCGTCCGGTGGCCTTTCCCATAACCCGTCCCCGCCGTTTGCGGGTGAAGGAAAACATCCGCCGCCTGGTGCGGGAAACCTGCCTGACGGTAGACGACCTTATCTACCCGCTTTTTGTCACCCACGGTCGGGGAATTCAAAACCCCGTGGAAGCCATGCCCGGGGTGTATAATCTTTCCCCGGATATGCTCCTGGAAGAAGCAGCCCGGGTGGTCGATCTGGGCATACCCGGCATTCTCCTTTTCGGCATTCCCCGGGAAAAAGATGAAACAGCACGGGAAGCTTATGACGATGAGGGGATTGTGCAGCAGGCCGTGCGGGCAATTAAGAAGGAGTTCCCCGAACTGGTGGTCATTACCGACGTCTGTCTCTGTGAATACACCAGCCACGGTCACTGTGGAGTGGTAGAACAGGGACGCATTCTCAACGACCCGACCCTCGAGCTCCTGGCCCGTACGGCCCTTTCCCACGCCCGGGCCGGAGCCGACATGGTAGCTCCTTCCGACATGATGGACGGCCGGGTGGCCGCCATCCGCCGTGCCCTGGACGAAGCCGGTTACCAGGATGTATCCATCATGTCCTATGCAGCCAAGTATGCGTCGGCCTATTATGGCCCCTTCCGGGAAGCGGTGGGCTCGGCACCCCAGTTCGGAGACCGCCGCTCCTACCAGATGGACCCCCCCAATGCCCGGGAGGCCCTGCGGGAGATAGCCCTGGATATTGAAGAAGGGGCCGACATTATCATGGTCAAACCTGCCCTGGCCTACCTGGATATTGTCCGGCAGGCCCGGGATGCTTTTAACTACCCCGTAGCAGTTTATAACGTCAGCGGGGAATATGCTATGGTTAAGGCTGCGGCCTTGCGGGGCTGGATTGACGAACGCCGGGTTGTCCTGGAAACCCTCACCGGAATGAAAAGGGCCGGGGCCGACATTATCATTACTTACCACGCCAAGGACGTGGCCCGCTGGTTACGAGAAGGTTAGTTCTTAGAGAGGATGTTAAGCCGTGCTGGTTTCCTGGAATACTACCAACGCCTGTAATTTGACCTGCCGGCACTGCTACCGGGACGCCGGCGCCAGGATGGAAGAAGAATTAAACACTTCTGAAGCTGCTAATCTAATTGATGAAATTGCCCGGGCCGGTTTTAAAATTATGATCTTTAGCGGGGGTGAACCTCTTCTACGACCCGATATATATGAACTGGTGCGGTATGCGGCCCGTAAAGGCCTGCGCCCGGTTTTTGGTACCAATGGCACTTTAATTACCGGCAGTGTCGCCGAAAAATTAAAGCAGGCCGGGGTACTGGCCGTGGGGATCAGCCTGGACAGCACCGAAGCGGATCAGCACGACCGTTTCCGCGGTGTCCCGGGAGCCTGGCAGGCAACCGTGGAAGGCATGGAAGCCTGCCGAAAAGCCGGCTTGCCTTTTCAAATTCATACCACGGTAGTAGAATGGAACTACGAACAGGTAGAGGCGTTAACCGACCTGGCCGTGCGCATGGGAGCTGTGGCCCACCACGTGTTTTTCCTGGTACCCACCGGGAGGGCCGTAAATATGGAAGAGGAATCCCTAAGGGCCGAACAGTACGAGCGCCTGCTTCACCGGTTAATGAAAAAACAAAGGGAAGTGCCCATTGAAATTAAGCCCACCTGTGCCCCCCAGTTTATGCGTATCGCTGCCCAAATGGGCTTAAAATTACGCTTTCAAAAGGGGTGCCTAGCCGGCACGGGCTACTGCATCATCAGCCCGAAGGGGGACGTTCAGCCCTGCGCCTATTTAAACATGCCCGTTGGCAATGTGCGGGAAACACCCTTCAGCCTTATCTGGCGGGATAATCCGGTATTCAAAAGGCTGCGTACCGGCGAGTACGGCGGCGGCTGCGGCAGCTGTAACTACCGTAATGTATGCGGCGGTTGCCGGGCCCGGGCCTACTACTACCACGGCGACTATATGGCCGAGGAACCCTGGTGCCTGTACCGGAAGGGCAAAAAAACAGCGGGGGAATAGTTCGTGACATTGGATAGCGTGGATAAACAACTGTTGAATATCATCCAAAGCCATCTGCCCATCGAACCGGAACCCTACAAAAAACTTGCCGAAACCCTGGGCACCACTGAAGAAGATATCCTCGCCCGGCTGAAACGTCTCATTAAAAAGGGGGTTATCCGGCGGCTGGGGGCCATTTTTGATTCCCGCCGGGTAGGTTACAGCGGCACCTTGTGTGCGATGAAAGTACCGGCGGAAAGAATTGAGGAAGTGGCGGCCGTAATCAACAGCTTTCCGGGAGTAACCCATAATTATTTACGGGATCACCCGTATAACATGTGGTTCACTCTGCTGGTGGAATCCCAGACCAAACTGGAAAACACCCTTGAGGAAATCAAAAGACGCACCGGCATAACAGATATGCTCCATCTCCCGGCCTTAAGAATTTTTAAAATCAGGGTTAACTTTGACCTGGGGGATGATGATAATGCTTAGCCAGCTGGACAAAGAAATTATCCGGGCCCTGCAGGAAGGTCTTCCCCTGGTCAGTCGTCCCTTTTTGGCCCTGGCAGAAAAACTTGGTATCAGTGAGGAAGAGCTTTTGGTCAAGGTGCGGGATTTTGTCGAGCAGGGGATCATCCGGCGTTTCGGGGCAGCCGTGCGCCATCAGGATCTGGGTTACGTCTCCAACGCCATGGTGGTCTGGCAAGTTCCGGAGGAACGCATAGAAGAAGTGGGCCGGCTGATGGCCTCTTTTGATGAGGTTTCCCACTGTTACCAGCGTCCCGCCCGGCTACCCGACTGGCCCTATAACTTGTTTACCGTGGTCCACGGACAAACACGGGAGGAATGCCGGGAGATTGCCGCCCGGCTCTCCCGGGCCAGCGGGGTTGCCAACTACCGTCTATTATTTAGTATAGCTGAATTAAAAAAGAGCAGTATGAAATACTTTGTGGAGAAATGAGGGTGGTATCTTGTCTTACGAAAGGTCTAAGGAACTGTTCGCCCAGGCCCGCCGTTACATGCCCGGCGGCGTAAACAGCCCCGTAAGGGCCTTTAAAGCCGTGGGGGGACAACCCCTTTTCATTGCCCGGGGGAAGGGAGCACTGATTTATGATGTGGACGGCAATGAATACATAGACTACGTGGGCTCCTGGGGACCGCTCATCCTGGGTCACCGGCACCCGGAAGTAACGGCAGCCCTGCAGGAATGCCTGAAAATCGGCACCAGTTTTGGTGCTCCCACCGAACTGGAAATTGATCTGGCCAGGGCCATTGTAGAAGCGCTACCGGCCGTGGAAATGGTGCGCCTGGTAAACTCGGGTACCGAAGCAACCATGAGCGCCCTGCGGCTGGCCCGGGCGTACACGAGGCGCAATAAAATTGTCAAGTTTGAGGGCTGTTACCATGGCCACGCCGACTTTTTGTTGATTAAAGCCGGTTCCGGGGCCCTTACCCTGGGGGTGCCCAGCAGCCCCGGTGTGCCGGCCAGCACGGCGGCGGACACCATTGCGGCCCCATATAACGACCTGGATACTTTAGAAACAATCTTCGCCCGGGAAGGTGAGGATATTGCCGCCGTAATTGTGGAACCGGTAGCGGGCAACATGGGCGTAGTACCGCCCAGGGAAGGCTTTTTGGAGGGCCTCAGGGAAATCACCCGCCGTTACGGTGCGTTATTGATCTTTGATGAAGTGATCACCGGCTTCAGGCTTTCTTACGGCGGCGCCCAGGCTCTGTATAACATCGATCCCGACCTGACCTGCCTGGGCAAAATCATCGGCGGCGGCCTGCCCGTGGGCGCTTATGGTGGAAAGCGGTACATCATGGAACAGGTGGCGCCGGAAGGGCCAGTTTACCAGGCAGGCACCCTTTCGGGCAACCCCCTGGCCGTAACCGCGGGCCTGGCCACCTTAAAGGTACTAAAACGGCCCGGCATTTACGAAGAACTGGAGCGTAAGTCTACCCTTCTCGCCCGAGGACTGGCCGAAGCCGCCCGGGAAACAGGCCTTGTGCTTTCCTTTAACCGGGTTGGTTCCATGCTCTGCACATTCTTTACCGAAACACCGGTAGTGGATTACGCCACTGCCTGCACGGCCGACACCCGCCGCTTTGCTGTCTTCTTCCAGTCCATGCTGGAACAGGGCATTTACCTGGCCCCGTCTCAATTCGAAGCAGCCTTTGTCAGCCTTGCCCATACCGACGAACATATCCAGCGGACGGTGGAAGCAGCCCGGAAGGCCTTTGTCGTTGCCAGCAAAATATAAAGATCACAGGGTTGGAGGAAAGGGCGAACTTGTGTTCGCAACCATTCCCCGGGGAGAAACTTCTTTTCGGGGCTTTTCTTTGCTTTCCGGGAAAAAGTCATTTGACAGACAGGGACACAAATGATATAAAATACCTAGCATGTGAATGTTATAACTTAAAAACCGGTCTTCTACCGGGGCCGGCATAAGGCCCCTTATTTGCATAGAATAACATCTAAGATAAGGAGGGATTTGATGAAGACCCTGCGCGTCCCCGAAGCCACAGTAACCAGGCTATCGATATATTCCCGGTATCTTGAACGGCTGGACCGTAACGGAGTAACCACTGTCTCCTCCGGGGAAATAGCTGAAGGGGTAGGAGTAAGTCCAGCCCAGGTGCGCAAAGATCTGGCCTACTTTGGCGAATTTGGTACCCGGGGAGTTGGCTATAATGTTAAAGATCTCATGCGTTACACCAAAAAGATTCTTGGACTGGACCAGGACTGGCCCTTGATTCTCGTAGGTGCCGGTAATCTGGGATATGCACTATGCACGTACAAGGGATTTAACAGCCGGGGTTTTAAAATTGTGGGCGTCTTTGACAACGACCTGACTAAAATAGGCAAGAAAATTGCCGAACTTGAAGTGTTGCCCATGGAAAAAATGCCTGAGGTAATTCAGGAACACAAAGCCCGCATCGGCATTATCGCCGTACCTCCCCGGGCGGCCCAGGATGTAGCTGACTTTATGGTTAAAAACGGCCTGGAGGCCATTTTAAACTTTGCCCCGGTGGCCTTGAACCTGCCGGAAGGGATAGAGATCCGCAATGTGGACCTGTCCGTGAAACTGGAAATACTCACCTTTAATTTGGGCTTCAAGTCCGCCCAACGCCTGTAAAACACCGTGAAAGGCCGTGCACCACGGTCTTTTCTTTAGCCGGTGATAGAAAATGACCTGGTATATCGGTGTCATAGGTGGAGCCGAATGTACAGAGCCGGAACGGGAACTGGCCGAGGAAGTGGGCCGTGAAATCGCCCGGCGAGGGGCTATTTTAATTTGCGGCGGCCGGGGCGGGATTATGGAAGCCGCTTCCCGGGGCGCCCGCCAGGCAGGAGGAATGGTCGTCGGCATTCTCCCGGGCCGCCACCGCGGGGAAGGTAATCCCTATTTAACGGTGGCCCTGCCCACCGGACTGGGAGATGCGCGAAACGCCATTATAGCCTGTGCCGCCGATGCCCTCGTTGCCATCGGTGGAGGTTACGGCACTCTCTCGGAAATCGGCCTGGCTCTTAAAATGAACAAGCCGGTAATTGGCCTGGATACCTGGAAATTGGAGCGCCCCGGTCTGTCCGGTGGCATACGCCCAGCTACCAGTGCCCGGGAAGCAGTGGAGCTGGCTCTGCTCTTAATTTCTACTTGAAAGGGGAACCATGATGATCCATACCCTAACCGTTAACACCACCACCCGCTCCCAGCTTGTGGATATTACTTCTCAAGTAAGGAAAATCGTTCAGACTGAAAAAATCACCGAAGGATGCTGCCACCTCTTTGTACCCCATACCACGGCCGGCATTACTATTAACGAACACGCCGATCCGTCAGTTGCCTATGATATACTGTCCGAACTGGACAGGCTGGTACCGCGGGAGGGAAACTACCGGCACCTGGAAGGAAACGCCGACGCCCATATCAAGGCCAGCCTCGTGGGCTCATCCCTGACCGTGCTGGTGACCGGCGGCCAGCTGGTCCTGGGTACCTGGCAGGGGATCTTCTTTTGCGAATTCGACGGACCCCGGCAGCGCAAAGTGCTAGTCAAGGTGGTAGCCGATTAGATTTCCTCACATCTAAAAGTTGAAGCGGGACAGGTCCACGCCCCCTGGCTCCTCTTCCGTTTCTTCACCTGCCGCCACCGCACGGGGAAGGGTACCCTGGGCGGCAGGGATACCATCCTCCTCCCGGACCTCCGGCAGCAAATCCCCCAGCTTGGTCATGACTTTTTCCACATCTTCCTGGTATTTCAGCAGGACATTCAGCGCCTCAGCCACCACACGGAACTCCAGTTGCTTTGCCTCCAGCAGCAGCATGGTGCGGGCAAAGTCCAGGGTTTCGGCTATGCTGGGGCTTTTTTTGAGGGGTAAACGACGCAGATTGTGAACGAAATCAACCACTTGAGCAGCTAGCCGACCATCAATTCCGGGAACCTTTAAAGCAACAATGGCCCGCTCCTGTTCGGCAGTAGGATAGGGGATGTACAGGTGCAAACAGCGCCTTTTTAAGGCATCACTGAACTCCCGACTGCTGTTGCTGGTAAGCAGGGTAAAGGGGATATGCCTGGCCCGTATGGTACCCAGTTCGGGAATGGAAACCTGAAACTCGGAAAGGGCCTCTAAAAGAAAGCTTTCCAGTTCCTCATCGCTTTTGTCCACTTCATCCACCAAAAGGACCACCGGTTTTTTGGACAAAAAAGCTTTCAAAAGCGGTCGGGCCAGTAAAAATTCCGGTGTATAAATATCCTGGCGCAGTTCTTCCCATACCTGCTTACTTCCAGCGGCAACCTGGATGTAAAGTAGCTGTTTTTGATAATTCCACTCGTAAAGGGCTTTGGCTTCATCCAGACCGGGATAACATTGCAGGCGAACCAGCGGGGTATTCAATGCTCCCGCCAGGGCCTGGGCCAGGGCCGTCTTACCCACGCCCGCCGGTCCCTCCACCAGCAGCGGCTTGCCCAGGTGGGCAGCCAGGAAAAGGGTAGTGGCCACAGTACGGTTACAAATATACTGCTGCCGCAAAAGGCCATCGGCTACAGTTTGCACACTGCGGAACAGGTGGTGCATATCTGTTTCAGACCTCCGTAAAAACATCGGTAAGGCCATGTAAAATTTTGACTGCAACCAGAGTTCTCTGATGGGATGAGTGCTGACTATATACTGTTTAAATGCATGCCAGGTACCTACAACCGGTGAGTGCTGGGAAACGGAGCGAGCGCGTGCAAAACGGCAGGCGAGTACAGAGTTACCTACTGAATCTTAATACGAACCACCGGTAAAATGCGCCTTGACGAAAACAGAATTTTAACGAGAAAATGAATGTAAAAAGACATACAATAATAGGCATTAAAAACTTTCTACATAACGGGTGACATGACGTGCTGATAGAGATTCTCACCCGCAACATGGACAAAAAGCCCGCCTTGTTAACTTTTCTGGCGGAACAACCGGGCCTGTGCACCCGGGGGAATGAAATCTTTGTGGACGGTCTACAAATGACCGTGGGGCAAAGCTATATTTATATTACCACCCGGCAATGGGAATGGGGAGAGAAAATCGTCCCACGGCTTTTTTCCATTGTACCCCATGCCTACTCTTCCTCTTACTTCGAGCCGGTAACCGATCAAAAAATTCTGGTTACCGCCATAGCCCGCCCGTTACCGGAAATTATGGAAAGGTTGACCCTGCTGGAACATCTCGACCTGGAAGCGGAAGAGCTGGCCGGACAATTCCAGGTACAGTGGCAATCGCGGGACGTAGCGGTCAGTTGCCCGGTTTCCCTGATGGTCCAGGGAGGGATAGCCACGGCCAAGATTAAATTTACCACCCACTTCCGGGACGCGGAGCACCATTGCCGGCAGCTCTTAAATAAAATTTCCCTTGCGGAAGTGCTGCGGGTATTCACCCCGGAAGTAACCGCACCCAGGGAAGAACCCCTGGTAGGGGTGCTAACCATATCAGCCCGAAAAGTTGTAACGCCGGAGTGCTGTGCGGAATTTTTAAATCACTTTCAAGGTCAAACCCTTTATTTGGAGCAACAGGATGCCCTGCGGGCCTTTCTTGATCCCGCCGGTCACCTCACTTTCCGCCAGACCGCCCAAAAAATAGAAGCGGAGCTTTACCTGGAAAAACCGGAGGTACTGACCGAAAAACTCCATCATCAGTTGACTGCAATGCTTGGTTTTACCGATTTAACCCTGCATCGGACTATAGATAAAATCAGCCTGGAACCTCATACCTTAATTAAAAACCTGGGATTTACCAAAGATCACCGGTTTCATCTTTTTACCCGCCCGGGAACCTTCCTGGCCAGCTATAACATCAAAGAAAGGCAAATGAGCCTCGCCGCTTCAGTTAACCTGGCAGAGGAAGGGGCAGTGGAGCGGGTAGTCCAGTTGTACAGGGCCATGGAAAATTTCACTAACCGGGTACTGGAAAATATCTAGGTAATAAGGGGTTTAGCCAGAAACCCATGGTTGGGCATTTGATCGGCTTCATACAATTGTTAAGGCAGGCCGGCATCCCCGTCTCCACGGGGGAAATGCTGGATCTTTTGCAGGCCCTATCCCTCCTGGAACCCACCCGGGAAAACCTCCTCCTGGCCATGCAGGCCACCCTAATTAAGGAAACCGGACAGGAGAAGATCCTGGAAAAACTCTTTGACTTATACTGGACAACACTCAAACAAAAGGCTAGAAAGCAGGAACAGCCAACCAATAAAACCGCCATTCCCATTCATCCCCCCCGGCTGTCCCGGGAAGAGTTTAACGCCAGACTGGCACAGATGAAAGAATGGTTGCGGCAGGCCCTGAAAAGTGAAGATGATTTGCTGGCGGGGGGCGGAAAACCGGCAGGGCAGGGGGGCGGCAAGGGAAACGGCCCGGAACAGGGAAGAAGAGAATGGCATTTTCAACATGGTAGTGCGGTTCCCCTTGCGGAAGCGGGACAGCGACTGGCCATGATCATTGCAAAAGGCAGCGAAGAAGATTTAAAGGCCCTGGCCCGGGAAGCCGTATTTACCCTGGTCCCACCGGATGAAGTTGCTCCCGGAGAAGATCCCCGGCAAATGCTAAACCAGTTGAAAATACGCCTCGACTGGGCACGGGTAAAGGATTGGCTGGAACGGTCCCCCCTTGGGGAGGCGGAAAAGCTGCGCCAGCAGGAAAATCTCCTGCGGCTGGAACGCCTGCTCAACCGGGAACTCGCACAGCTGCGCTGCAAAAGACAACCAGAAAAGGAGCTTCCAGCCATCGCACGGGAGGCCAATCTGTCCCAACGTTCCTTTGCCGAGCTGGACCCGGAACAGGTGATACAAGTGAAGAGGCAAGTAGCCCGCCTGGGGCGCCGACTGGCCACCCGCGAGGGTTACCGGCGCGTTCCGGCGACCCGCGGGGCGGTAGACATAAGCCGTACCGTACGCCTGGCAGCCACCACCGGGGGAGTGCCCATAATCCTCTGTCACCAGGGCCGCCAGGCAACACGACCGGATTTAGTTGTGCTCTGCGATCTTTCCGGTTCAGTGGCTCCTTACAGCCAGTTCATGCTGCTCCTGGTCCACGCTATGCAAAATAAATTCCGCATGGTGCGTTCATATGCTTTTGTTGACGCCATAGCCGAGGTCACCGTCCAATTAAGAGAACTTGACCTTGAGAGGACAGTGCGGAACATCCAGCGGCAAACCGGTATCTGGCGGACAGGTTTTTCCGACTACGGCGCGGTTTGGCGCCAGTTTTTTCACGAACACCTGCATGTACTTCACCGGAAGGCTACCCTGATCATCCTGGGAGATGCCCGGAACAATTATAAGCCACCCGGGGAAGAGTATTTCCGGGAGATTTGCCGCCGGGTCCGGCAGGTGATCTGGTTAAACCCGGCCCCCCGGGAAAGCTGGAACCAGGAAGACAGCATTATGCATCTTTACACACCCTACTGCCGGCACGTTTTTGAATGCCGCAACCTTTCCCAGTTAACCAGAATCGCACGCCAGATCTTTTAACTTTAAAAAGCTTGACAGCTGCCAGTGCTTCTCGTATATTAGTAATTGCTGAAGGGGTCAAGAGATGAACAACGTGAACAAAAAATGTTGCCTTTCTAGATGAATGAAATTACCCCCTTGTCAAGTATCCCGTAATATGTTACAATAATACTTGTCAACAAAACGTGCGGCAGTGGCGGAATTGGCAGACGCGCAAGATTCAGGTTCTTGTGGGCGTACGCCCGTGGGGGTTCAAGTCCCTTCTGCCGCACCAAACCCAGTAAAATCAAGGCCTCCGGGGATCGAAAACCGGGGGTTTTTAATTTTTCTGCACGCAATACCCGGAAAAAGGTCTTGCACTTAGTCTTGCGAGGAGTCTGGCACGTCCAAAAACATGTCATTCCAGAAAGCATTGGAAAGCTTTGTCCGCCGGTACAAGGCAAAAAGGGACACGCGAAACATTGGGTGTAGGAAAACCCGGATAGAAAAAGCGGGAGTAGTTGGGCTTTTAATTCGCCCTGACTCATGTCCAGAGCCTAAGCCAGCAGTTTTATGTTTTTGAGCCTTGACCGCCTCGGTGGCCAATGAAACGTCCGCAAGCCCGCGGGGTTAGAGTGGGAATATGAAGAGCACCCGGAGCGGTACGTCCCGTTTTCAAAGATACTTGGGGAAAACCCCGACTGGCAACTTCAAGAGAAATACCTCCTGTCGATATTATTCGACAGGTTTTTCTTGACGCATTTTCCTGGAAGTAGTTCAATTGATCTGGTACAAATTGGTAAAATGGAGAGATTTTTGTTAGACCTTGGTAGGGCAATTCTACGTCTGGAGAAGGTCAAGGGGGAGTTGCTGAATACCGACCCCCGCGACAAAGAAAAACTTCTGGCAGCCAGCCGGAAGGTGGATGAGCTGGTGATGGAGTATTACCGGGTGAAGCACAGCCCTGAAACAACGGGGTCGGCAGCAAGAAGATAACTTTTCCATTCCGGAGCAGGAACCCGCGCCGGGAAGTAGAAAAGAAGTAGAAAAAATCAGGTAACTACTAAACAAGGGGGAGTTCAAAACCGCGAAGCAGTGGTGGCAGCAGGGTACGTGCCGTGTAAGGTATGCACGCCGTAGGTGTGTAGCCCCAAAATAATAGGCTAAGAAGGGGGGTGATTTGTATGATCAAGTTGAGGGGCCACCACTTGATTTGCCTGCACTTCTACCGGGGCGAGGGATACAGTAGGGAATTTGTTGAAAACCTGGAAGACGTAATGCGCAGGGCTACGCAGGGAGAAGAAATAGCGGTAGTTGAAGGCGCGGACGACATCTGCCGGGCTTGCCCAACGCTCCAAGGAGAAAAGTGCGTCGCCAGGCCCGGGGTGGACGCAGAAATCAGGGAAATGGATGCGGAAGCGGCCGCGTACCTTGGTGTCGCAGTCGGGTCGAAGGTGCTCTGGCAGGAAATAAAGGCCAAAGTGATGGCTGCGTCCAAAGAGTGGCTGGCGTCTTTCTGCGAGGGGTGCGATTGGGAAAAAGTCTGTACCGAGAAAAATAAAGAGCTCAGGCTGGGTTGAAGCAAACTCTGTTTTTAAAAACAGAATAAAAAAATATAGGTAAATCTAGGGAGGAGGAGTGATGGAAAATGATAAAAGCAAAGGACATGACGCAGGAGCAGATTACTCATTCCTTTTGCAGCTGGTGTAAGTATCGCCGCTTATTCTTAGGTCATACCTACTGGGGGTGCGGCCTGGAAAAAGAGAAAATGGAAGAACACTGCTCATACCGGCAGGCGGTGCAAAGGGAAGAAAAAAAAGCAAAGCAAAGCGGCGTGACTCATTAATTTCGCTCTTTTTCTTTCACCTGTCGCTAGCATGGGATTTATGTCCATTATTGTGGTGTAAAAGTGGTAATCATGAAGCGTGAGAGCCATCCCTCCCTTTGGATAGATAAGAAATTTCACAATTTCAATTACCAGGAGGAAGAAAGGATGGCTCACTATCCGTTGTCCTTTGCAAGGGTTATTCGTCCGGGATGATGGGGCGCGGTTGGTGTAGGAGGTGCTGAAACCAGGGCCAAGCCCCTACTAACGCACCCGAAGAGCGGCAGGGGTATTGCAACGGGCATCGGGATAAAGTACTCAAGCACCGGGGGGATGAACTTACTCTCTATGGTTCCCCAACTGTGGCGCGGGCACTTCCTCACGGAACTTTGAACGGTACCAGCAGAGCGGACATGCGCTCTTATTTAAATAATGACTACCTACACAAGTATTCTTGTCTACCAGAAGAAATTTACACTAGAATTCGAACTTGACCAGGACTTATCTTCTTTGAAAAGAATAAAAACACTGCACACCCTTTTCCAGAACACTAAATAAAATCGACAAGATAGTGTATTTTAAGAATTTTAAGGAGGAAAGTCTTGTGGAGCGATTTCGCAAATATATGGGTAAAGAAATTAGCCCGGAAAATTTAAAAGACACAGAGAGGATAAATTACCTTGGCATTACTTGTACCTATTTGCCAGATCCACCGGAAGATTTTGATGAGTTTGAATTCAGTATGGATTTTAATGAACAGGAAAATATTGTGATTACGGTAGCTATAGAATCAGGAAAGGTTAAAAGGGTCATGTTCAGTGCGGCTGATAAAGAAAATCCGCATGAAATCAGGAGCCTAACTCCATCCCAGATAGAAGAACTCCTTTTAAACAAAGGCGATCAACTGGTCCAGTTTTTTGAATTCATCACCAAATAATGTACTTTGATTACTATTTGACCACCTTCGACGGTAAACACAACTTAGGCGTGTACATAATCCTAACCACCCCAAATTAGTAGGGAGGGTTACTGGATGCCTGTTAGAGTGGAAGTTTTAGGCAATGTTCCGTCAAACGAAGGAGGGCGCCCTGGTTGATTACCGGAAGGATGTGCGTTTGGTGAACGCGACCTATTCTTTCAATATCGGTTTTTAGAGGGCGTGCTGGAGCGGCTGTATGGTAGCGGCGTGGTGCTGACCTACCGGTTTGACGGCAATTTGGCTCCCGAGGAATCGCCGGTAGTCCTGGTTGATGGAATGATAGTAGTCAAGGGCGGTTTAGTGCCCGTTCCAGTGGTGAACTACCTGGACAGGTTGGGTGTACCACGAATCGTTCCTGTGAGGGAATAATGCGGAAGCTTTTTCTAATAACTATTGTTAATTTATAAAAGTTAGAAGGTGCAGATAATTTTAATTTTTTTATTTTTTGGGCAGGAATTGTAGCTATAATGCTGAATTAATGTAATTATCAATAATAATTATACTAATCCCCGGGAGTCTCACAGAACAAGCTCCAGGGTCATCTAGCAAGGAAATTGCTAGTAACCCCAGGAGAAACAGGACAGGAAAGATGCAAGTCCTAGCAATATGCTGCTCGGAAAAGGTGGGAGGGAAGGGGAAGGTCCAGGAAGCAGTAAAGTTGGAATAAAAAAGAAATTGTTTTAAAGGAGTAAGATGCAAAATGGCTAAAGATCTATCAAGCAAAATAAGCCGGGATCTGATTGAGCACATTAAGGAAATAAGCGGGCAAAATGCTAATCTCTGCATGCAATGTGGAACCTGCAGCGCAAGTTGTACGGGTAGAGAGATTATGGACTTTTCACCGCGCATGGTTATGCGCATGATTCAACTGGGAAACAGCAAAGCTTTAAATTTGAAGTCTATGTGGGTATGCAGCACATGCTTAATTTGCACTGCCCGCTGCCCCCGGGGCATAGATATTGCCCGGTTAATGGAAGCCCTGCGGGTAATTAACCTGCGCCAGGGCAGGGAAGTACTGGTTGCCGAAAAAATCCCGTTAGAATTGCTCACTGAAGTTCCACAGATGGCCTTAACCAGTGGTTTTCGCAAGCTAAGCGCGTAAAAGGGGGGACAAGGATGAGAATCCCATACTTTCCAGGATGCACCCTACACAGCAAAGCAAAGGGTCTAGATGATTCTACCCGGGGCTCCCTGGCCGCTTTAGGCATCGAATTAACTGAACTACCCCAATGGACCTGCTGCGGCACGGTATTTCCCCTGGCCCAGGATAATTATATCGGCATGGTTGCAGCAGCACGCATTTTAGCCAATGCGGCTAAAGAAGAGGGGGGCAAGCTCGTTACGGTTTGCTCCTTCTGCTATCACGTACTAAAAAGGGTCAATTATGTAATAAAAAACAACCTTGAAGCCAGAAAAAAACTAAATGATTATTTAGAAGAGAATTACACCGGGGAAATTGAACCCGTTCACCCGTTGGAAATCTGTAAGGAAAATGTTGGGCTTGATGCAATCAGGGAGAAGGCAACAAAAAACCTAAAGGGGCTTAAAGTTGCCTGTTATTATGGTTGCATGCTTGTCCGGCCGGCTTCGGAAATGAATTTCGACGATCCCGAAAATCCTACCATCATGGAAGAGCTAGTTAGTGCCATAGGCGCGGAGGTGGTAGAATATTCCTATAAAACAACCTGCTGTGGTTCGTATCAAATACTGTATGATAACGATTTGGTAATGCAAAAGGTGGAGGAAATACTGAACTCTGCCACTGCCAAGGGAGCGGAAGCAATCATCACCAGTTGCCCCCTTTGCCAGTTTAACCTGGACTGGTCGCAGGAAAAAATCCTCCAGAAGAACGCCGGTTTTCAAAAAATCCCCGTTTTGTATTTTACCCAGCTTTTGGGTTTAGCTCTGGAACTTCCCCAGGAAAGCCTCGGGCTGGACAAACACTATGTAGATCCCAGACCTTTACTGGTGGGAGCGTAGATCTGCCTTGAAGGAGGAAAGAATTATGGCCGAAGAAAGAGAAATGGTAAACATATACATTATGGGTAAACATTATAAGGTGCCCTATGGCCTGACGATTATGAAAGCCATGGAATACGCGGGCTACCGTTTTATCCGGGGCTGCGGCTGCCGGGGGGGTTTTTGCGGTGCCTGTGGTACGGTTTACCGCAAACCGGGAGATTTCAGGCTAAAAGTGGGCCTGGCCTGTCAAACCATGGTGGAAGACAACATGTATTTGACCCAGATCCCCTTTTACCCGGCCAATAAAGCCACCTATAACCTGGAAGAACTCACTCCCACCCTGGCCACATTGCTGCGGTACTATCCTGAAACAACCCGCTGCCTTGGTTGCAACCAGTGTACCAGGATCTGTCCCCAGGAATTAAAGGTAATGGACTATATAGCCGCGGCCCAGCGGGGAGATATTGAAAAAGTGGCCCATTTATCCTTCGATTGTATTATGTGCGGTCTCTGTGCTTCCCGCTGTCCCGCTGAAATCGTTCAATATAATGTGGCCATTCTGGCTCGCCGGCTCTATGGCCGCCATATTGCCCCACCGGCCCAACACCTGGCCAAACGGGTAGAAGAAATCAAGGCCGGGAAGTTTGATGAGGAACTGGACAGGCTGATGAAGATGGATAAAGAGGAACTACAAAAGCTATACAACGCCCGGGATATTGAACCTTAAGGAAGGTGAATAATATGTATACTCAGGAAATGCTGGAAGCTATTAAACTCGTGGAACAAACCAGGGAACGGCGTTTAAAGGAAACTTTCCCCCGTCTGAAGCCGGAAGAGAAAGAAAATCTTTTGCGCTCCTACCATCCGGACTATATGCCTGAAGCCACCAGGCCGGTAAAGGTAGGCCCCAATAAAGGCGAAAAATTTACCCACGAACATGCCGACCTGCTGGAAAGCCGCAGTATGCTTGATCCCGATACTTTTTCCCTGGACAATATAGAATTCGACGTGGATGTCCTGGTTATTGGCGGTGGCGGAGCCGGTACATCGGCAGCGCTTTTAGCCCACGAAGCGGGAGCCAGTGTACTGATCGCTACCAAGTTGCGCCACGGCGATGCCAACACCATGATGGCTGAAGGAGGCATCCAGGCAGCAGACAAAGAAAACGACTCCCCGGCCATCCACTACCTGGACGTGATGGGCGGCGGAGGTTATTATAATATCCCCGAACTGGTCGCCGCTTTAGTAAAAGACGCACCCCTTTGCATCCAGTGGTTGGAAAGCCTGGGCTGCATGTTCAGCAAATTCCCCGACGGCACCATGCATACCATTCATGGCGGGGGCACCTCCCGCAAACGCATGCATTTTGCCCATGACTATTCAGGCGCGGAGATTATGCGCACCTTGCGGGATGAGGCCCGCAACCGGGGTATTCCCGTTATTGAATTTTCCCCGGCCGTGGAGCTAATTATTGATGAATACGGGCAGTGTGCCGGAGCTGTACTGTACAATCTAGAAACCGAACAGTACCTGGTGGTAAGGGCAAAAACAGTGATTATTGCCACCGGCGGTTCCGGCCGCCTGCACATTGGCGGTTTCCCCACCACCAACCACTACGGTGCCACGGCGGACGGCATTGTCATGGCTTACCGGGCAGGGGCAAAGTTAATTTATCTGGACGCCACCCAGTTCCACCCGACTGGCGTGGCCTTTCCCGAACAAATCGTCGGGCAACTGGTAACCGAAAAGGTGCGGGGTCTCGGCGCCCAGCTGGTTAATGCGGAAGGTGAGCAATTTGTCTACCCGCTGGAAACCAGGGATGCGGTTTCATCGGCAATCATCCGGGAATGTAAAGAACGGAAGAAAGGAATAACCACGCCCAGCGGCATGCATGGCGTGTGGCTTGATTCCCCCATAATCGATATTATTCACGGCAAGGGCACGGTGGAAAGAGAACTGCCGGCCATGTTTCGCCAGTATAAACGTTTCAATATAAATATGGCCGAACAACCCATCCTGGTTTACCCAACTCTTCACTACCAAAATGGCGGCATTTTGATTAACGACCGGGCCGAAACAAGCATCCCCAATCTCTACGTGGCCGGCGAAGCATCCGGGGGAGTACACGGGCGCAACCGGCTTATGGGCAACTCCCTGCTGGATATCATCGTGTTTGGCCGCCGGGCCGGCATGAATGCCGCCGAAAGGGCAAAAAGCGTAAAATTAGGCAGGCTTACCCTCGATCACGTCAAACGCTACCATGAGGAACTGCGAAAAGAAGGTCTTGGCCAGAAGGTCGCCCCGATTTTACTCCCGGACTATCGCGGTAAAATCAGTGGTTAACAATTACTTACTTTGAAAAAACGAGTAGGAGGGGGCGGCTAGCCCCCTCCTCTCACACCACCGGACATGCGGGTCCGCATCCGGCGGTTCACCAAGCTTGACGAAGACTTTGATAGCGTTCGGTTAAGCTCATCAGGCCCTGGGACTGCCAGTAAGCGTTGCCCAGGGCTCTATTCATTGGCCCGTGAGCCATCCGCCATGGCCCTTTGCGAGCGTTGGCGAATTCATGTACTACCCATTCAGGCAGTCCCAGTGCAC
>NZ_FQZM01000049.1 GCF_900142025.1 Desulfofundulus thermosubterraneus DSM 16057
ATCCGCCAGACGTATCAAAAACTGGTAATCCGGCAAACGTTTATTTTTTTCGTACATGGCTATGGTGCTCTGCCCCACACCCAGCAGGCGGGCAAGCTCCGCCTGGGAAAGCCCCTTTTGCTGGCGCAAAAATGCCAGCCTCTCACCAAACAATGGCACAGATGACGACCCCCTGCCAACAGCATGAATTTCCTGTGATGCAAAAGGTTTTTCCCTGAACCGTATAAACAAAGAAAAGAAAAAGGCCAAAACCACAAACCCCGCCAGGTCCACCAGCACGTCCACCGCCCGGCCGGTGCGGCCGGGAACAAAAGTCTGATGCCATCAGAGAAGCTAATAAACGGTTTCATAATCTGCTACTTTAGACTATCCTCACTCGTTTTTCAACATAAACCTTGAGATTGCCCGTATATTCCTGGCCCGCAAAAGCCCGCTCCCCAGCTCCCAGCCGGCAATGTCGCCCCATGAACAACAGAGAAAGCCCCAGCCCAAAACCAGCACCACGAGCCGGAAATACCTTCTATACACTTACTGGGTGGCTCTGCTCAGTTCCTCTCATATGATGTTCCGGGCTTCTTCCAGGGTGTTGGCGGCAAACAGCTGCTCCAGTACCCGGTCCAGTGAATCCATGTCGGTCAGCTGCTGCACTTTGTCCTGCACACTGGCAGAATCAACTCCGAACCTGCGGGCCAGGTATTTGCACATAACCTCCCGCTTGGCTTCAATCTTTCCTTCCACACGCCCTTCGGCACGACCTTTCGCACGGCCTTCCGCACGGCCTTTTTCATACCAGCTGGTGGTCATCTGCATAATAGCATCAACCTTCTTTTTGTCCATTTTACCTAATTCCCGGTAAAGTTGTTATTCTTTCTCGCGGTTCAGCTTCAGGTAGGTTTTGAAAAAAACAGCTCCCGCACAAAGCCCATTGTTTTGGAAAGCAATGTGAACCCGGCAATTATACATGCATTATTTTATACCTCAGCATCGTATGGATTGACTGCAATCAAGCCCTCGATATACTTGAAATGCCTTGTATTCAACGTAAAAAGGACGGCTTCATTAACTTTGGCCGTCGCTGCAATTAAGGCATCCATCGGTTCCAGGCCGTGTGAACGGCGGTACTTCGCTAAAAGACTGCCAGCTGTAATTGCGGTCTGATTATCAACCGGACAATGCTCGAAGATTCCCAATAATTCCTTAACGGCTGATAACCGCTCCTTGCTCATTTTGGGTGCAGCCATTATCTCCATCAGGGTAATAGTAGAAATTAAACCTTCAAGACTACCTTCTTCAATCTCCTTAAGTAATTTGACCGCCTGGGGAACACCGCGCAGGTGGTCTATAATGATATTGGTATCAACAACCACCTTCAAGCTCGTCTAACCTCCTACCAGAACCCTCACGCAGCATTTCTACATACTCCCGGCCGCTCATTTCCATATCGGAAAGCAGCCCCGCCGTCTTCTCTGCGACGCCTTTCAGCACACTCCTTTTACGCACGGGCTTCAGTATTATTCTTTCTCCCTCTTCTTTCACAGAAAGAAGGTCTCCCTCTTTGATATTCATTCTTTTTCTAACTTCCACCGGTATAACTACCTGGCCCCTGGAGGAAACAGTAACGGTATACATTCAAAGTTCCTCCTCTTACAGATTTTACTCATCTTACTGTTCTTATTTTACCATGAACCCGGCTATTTGTCTATTTTAGGTCTATTTTATGACTGCCCAGTTGCCTGTTTAGCCCGGCCACTTTTACAAGAATTTCCCCGTGGGTGTAAAAGAAACTTCCCTATGTATTACGTTGGGCGTGGCCACCAGGGATTCGATCCCGTCCTCCACCGCCAGCCAGGCCATCGACAAAGCCTCGCCCAAATCCGGCGCGCCGTTGTCAAGACCGGGCAGGATATGTGCGTGCAGGTCAATCATGAAAGCCTACCTCCAGCAACGGGCAAATAACAAGTCCCATCTCCATAACCTTCCAGATGCCGCCGGTGCCACTCCCAGGCCGTGCGGAGGATAGTTTCCAGGTCGCCGCAGCGGGGGCGCCAGCCCAGCTCTTCCCTGATACGACGGGAGGAGGCCACCAGCACCGCCGGGTCCCCCGGCCGCCGGTCCCCTTCCATCACCGGGAAATCGCGGCCGGTAACGCGGCGGGCGACCTCCACCACCTCCCGAACCGGGTAGCCCCGCTCGTTGCCCAAATTGTACACACCCGGAGGAAGCCCGCCCTCCAGGGTCCGCAGCGCCAGCACGTGGGCCGCAGTCAGGTCGGTGACGTGGATGTAGTCCCGCACGCAGGTCCCGTCCGGCGTGGGATAATCGGTGCCGAAAATGGTCACTTTCGGGCGCAGCCCCAGGGCCGCCTGCAGCACCAGGGGAATGAGGTGGGTTTCGGTCTGGCGCCACTCGTCCAGGGAGGCCACCAGAACCAGGATCATCCCCGCCACAAACCAGCGTCTCTTATTCAGCCCTTGCAGGGCAGCGGCCAGCGACAGGCCCAGTGCTCCGTAAATTACCACATGCGCCCCCTTGCGCAGCAGAACTGGATGAAATCCGCTGGAGCTCGGCGGTTGTTCACGGGCTGGCCACGGTAGGAAAAGCTTACCGGCGGCAGAACCCGCACCTTCTCCACACAAATGAAAACGCCGGCAGCTCTACACCTGCCGGGTCTGACCGCTTTCTTTGTTAACTAATTGTTCTTCAGCATCGCCTCGTTAAGAGCCTGCAAGCTGTATTAGATTTTGTTTATGAAGTTACGTCAGCCTCATACTGATACGGAACCACTATTTTCAAATCCGGATGCGGGACATATTTAAAATCGTCCGGGTTTCTGGTATATAGCGGCAATTTATAGGCTATGGCGGTGGCCGCTATGTAACAATCTTCTACGTGGTGTTCACGGTACTCGGCAGAGTGGCGTGATAGGAGGCCCGCAATGTAAGCAACTTCCTTGTTGGTATCGAGAATGTCACACATTAAAGGGAGATTTTCCAGTATTCGTTTTTCTTCTTGCGCTGATATATTCTTATATTGAAGCAGTTCTTTTAAAGTGTGACATGATATGGCCAATTCCACACCCCGTTCAATCGACTGGTCAATGAATTGGACCGCTTGCTGGCAACAATATGCTTGCCGCTGATTTTTAGGGCGGGAACTTCTTTGCGAACGAAAATAATCAACCAAAATATTGGTATCCAGCAAAATTCGCATGAGTTACCGCCCCGAAAAGAAGGAATCATCCTTATCAGCCCAAATACCCTTTAGTGCTTCGGCAGCTGCTTTCCTCCGGGCAATCTGCCTCCGCTTCCAGGGATTTATAATGATATATACAGATTTTTTAGAGGTGGTTTCCGATTGTTTTTGTTTTTTGGGACTGAACATAGCGAACACCCCTGAAGATTATCCTTCGACTAAATTGTGAATTCCTCTCATAACCCGCTAAATCTCTTTGAGTTGCTTTACTCCAGTTGATTTTTTAGTTTTCACTAATAGAATCACTAATAGGATTATCCCATGAATTTATACTGCTGTAAAGTCACTTCCCATGTACCACCGTAAATAGTATAGCCTTGCCGCCGCCGGCTATCACGGAGCTCGATGTACATTAGTAAAGCGCCCTGCCAGGTAATATATTCCGCGAAAGGAATTTTTATCCCCTGTTTTACCCGGGGTAAGATCTCAGCCGCTTTTTTACCACATAGCCAGCCGAGATAAGAAAGTGTTATTTCCGCTGTTCAGGAAACTGCCTGCTCTGGGGAATATAATTTTTCAAGATACACTCACTGAGTGGCTCTGCTCAGTTCCTCCCATATGATGGCCCGGGATTCTTCCAGGGAGTTAGCGGCAAACAGCCGCTCCAGGATATAGTCCAGCGTTTCCAAATCGGTCATACGCTCGACCTTTTGCTGCAAGCCGGCCGACTTATCCCCAAACTTACGGGACAGATATTTACAAATGATTCCCCGCGCTTTCTCCACACGCCCTTCTGCACGACCTTCCGCACGGCCTTCCGCACGGCCTTTTTCATACCAGCTGGTGGTCATCTGCATAATGGCGTCAACCTCCCTTTTGTCCATTTTACCCAATTCCCGATAAAGTTGTTCTTCTTCCTCGCGGTTCAGCTTCAGGTAAGTCTCGAAAAAGACGGCCAGCAGTTCCATCCGCGCCGGGTCCAGTTTCATCCGGGCCAGCATGCGCAGGAATTCCAGCTTTACGCGCACCCTTTTTTCCGGCCTGAAGCCCATTTTGAACATTCTTTCTGGTTACAGTTTACATCAGGTCCAGAAGGGTTTCAAGAAGCGCGGTCATTCCCCTTCTGGTACCTGCTTAAATTTAACACGGCCAGGTCAATCATGAAAGCCCGTCTTAGTCCCATCTCCATAGCCCTCCGGGTGCCGCCGGTGCCACTCCCAGGCCGTGCGGACGATGGTTTCCAGGTCGCCGTAGCGGGGGCGCCAGCCCAGCTCTTCCCTGATGCGCCGGGAGGAGGCCACCAGCACCGCCGGGTCCCCCGGCCGCCGTGCTCCTTCCTCTACCGGGAAGTTCCGCCCGGTCACCCGCCTTGCCACCTCCACCACCTCGCGAACCGAGTAACCCTGCTCGTTACCCAAATTGTATGCCCCCGAAAGAAGCTCGCCCTCCAGGGCCCGCAGCGCCAGCACATGGGCCGCCGCCAGGTCAGTGACGTGGATGTAGTCCCGCATGCAGGTCCCGTCCGGCGTGGGATAATCGGTGCCGAAAATGGTTACTTTCGGGCGCAGCCCCAGGGCCGCCTGCAGCACCAGGGGAATGAGGTGGGTTTCGGGCTGGTGGTCCTCGCCCAGTTCGCCCTCCGGATCGGCTCCGGCGGCGTTAAAGTACCGCAGAATGATGTACTTTAAACCGTAAGCAACGCCGTACCAGCGCAACGCCTCCTCAAAGGACAGCTTGGTGGCCCCGTAGGGGTTGGTGGGGACCAGGGAGTGGCCCTCCTCAATGGGCACCTGTACCGGCTCGCCGTAAACGGCGGCGGTGGAAGAAAAAATGAAGTAAGGTACTCCCGCTTCCCGCACCGCCTCCAGGAGAGACAGGCCCTTGACCACGTTGTTGTGGTAATAAAGGGACGGTTCGGCCACCGATTCGCTCACCAGGCTCAGGGCGGCAAAGTGGAGCACGGCCCGTATATTCCGGGTCCGCAAAAGACCGCCCACCAGCTCCCGGTCGGCAATGTCCCCCCAGACGAATTCAGCCCCGGGGAGCACCCGCGCCACCGCCCGGTGGCCCCGGGAAAGGTTGTCCAGCACTGTCACCTTATAACCCGCCTGGAGGAGTTCTTTCACAGTGTGACTGCCGATATAGCCCGCCCCGCCGGTAACAAGAACGTGCATGAAAAACCTCCTTTATTTTTGTCTTTTCATATATCCTGCCTGTGTTGGATTTCTGGGGTAAGGGAAAACCGGGGCCAAAAATTCTTGCCCAACCCCTAATTTCTTTCCTGGCGGCGCCCCTTTCTCCTTCTTACGTACTGCAGGACCAACTCCCAGTATTCGGCCAGAGATTGCTTTTCTTCTCCGGCGAGGTCAGGTACTTGCCTGAGGAGATCGGCAAAGAGGGGGTCGGTGGCAACTGACCATAGTTTCTCATCCAGGGGTGGGCCTTTGACCCCTTCGTGCTCATTTGCGTGCGGCTGATCAATGCGCCCCAGGAGATAATCCGTAGACACACCAAAAAAGTCCGCCAGGCGTATTAGCGAATGGTGATCTGGCGAACGCTTGTTTTTCTCGTACATGGCAATGGTACTTTGCCCTACATCTAACAGGCGGGCAAGCTCCGCCTGGGATAATCCTCTTTGATTGCGTAAATAGGCCAGTCTTTCGCCAAAAGAAGGCATGGGGTCACCTCGCTAACGACGTAAGGTCTTTCCTTTGCTGCCGCCCGGCTACCGCGAACCACGATGCCTATCAGTTATGCGTCCTGCCAGGTGATATATCCTGCACCAGAAATCTTTTACCTACCTCTCGGAGGATGTCAGACGCTTTTTCACGCACATAGCCAGCCGGGATAAGAAGGCCAAAACCACAAACCCCGCCAGGTCCACCAGCACGTCAACCGCCCGGCCGGTGCGGCCGGGAACAAAAGTCTGGTGCCACTCGTCCAGGGCGGCCACCAGAACCAGGATCATCCCGGCTAAAAACCAGCGTCTTTTATTCACCCTTTCCAGAGCGGCGGCCAACGAGAGACCCAGTGCTCCGTAAATTACCACATGGGCACCTTTACGCAGCCAGAACTGGATGAAATCCGCCGGGGCAAGGCGGTTGTCTACCAGTTGACCGCTGTAGGAAAAGCTTACCGGCGGCAGTTCCCGCACCTTTTCCACAAGGCCAGTGTGGCGCCAGATCTCCGGCCGCAGGTCCTGCTCGGCAAAGGACTGGCCGGAAAAATAAGCGATGGCCAGCAGGCAGGCCCCAACCATTAGCCACCGCCACCATTGTTTCTGAACTTTTAATGCCAACAGCAACACCCGACTCGTCCCAGTTTAATTACCGCCATGTAAACAGTGAGGAAACGTCTTTATGCTACAATACACAATCGGTAGAGTTCACCTTCCCGGAAACTGATGCCTATCTTTTTCAAGAAAAGTATCAATGTATTTTAACACATCTTCCAGGGTCATTTCGTTTGAGGCCAAAATTTTTCCTCCCAGGTGTTTGTGATGGAGATATGTGTGGATCTGTTTATGATGAGGCGCATGAGCACGATCTATTTCACCAATCTTCTTTTAAGCCCTTCAAAGCTACGCTGATAAGCCTTCCACTCAAGATAGTCGTCCCAGCTCTCAAAGTCTTCTGCCGTCTGTTTGATGCGCCTCTCAAACTCTATAAAGCTACATCCATATTTTTGTTCAAAAAGCTTAATATGTTCCTTTAAAAGGACCATCTCAGAGATAATCTTCAACTTCTGATATTCTTTTATCTCACTTTTCGAAACTTCCAGGATACCCATGATACCACCTCTTAATTGTATTATAACAAAACAGGGGTACCATGTATAGCAACAATGCTACTATAACAGATGCCATCCCTACCTGGACCGGTACAAAGGTCTCGCGCGGATAAAGCTCATCCCGCGCAAAAAGGCCCGCCGGAGGACACCCTCCAGGTACAGGTACTCGTCCAGCCTGAGCAACCGGCACACCAAGGCAAACACCACCGCACCAACCAGCGCATCCATAACCAGCCGCAGGGCCAGAACCGCGGTACCTCCTGCCAGTACACCGGCCAGGTACCCGTCCACGAGCGCCGCCGCACCTCCCGCCAGAAGAGAAGCTGCGGCTGCGCCGGCCGCAAAGGAAAGGGCCTTTTTTACACCGAACCCGGGAACTTTTCGCGCCAGCAGATAAAATAACACCACCACGTTAAATGTCGCCGCCAAGGAATTGGCCAGGGCCAGGCCGCCGTGCGCAAGCGGCCGGACCAGCACAAGGCTCAGGGCAAGGTTCAACCCCACCGTGCATACCCCCACCTTCACCGGCGTGGCCGTGTCCTGCAGGGCGTAAAAGCCCCGCGTGAGCACCGGCCCCAAACACTGCCCCGCCAGGCCAAAGGAAAAGCACAAAAGGGCGAAAACGGTCATGGCCAGGTCATTCTCGTCAAAGGCACCGCGCATAAAAAGCAGCCTCACCACCGGCTCCCGCAGGGCGGCCAGGCCCACACCCGCGGGCAGGGCGACAAGCAAAACTGTTTTCACCGCCCGCAGCAGGGTATGGCTAAAACCGGTATCGTTCCCGGAAGCGGCCTTATTCGACAGCACAGGAAAAATTGCCGTGCCCAGGGCCATGACTATCACCCCCTGGGGCAGCAAAATGAGCTTGGAAGCATAATTGAGGGCCGAAATGCTGCCTTCGGGCAGGCCCGAGGCCAGAACGCGGTCGATGATAAGGTAAACCTGGCCAATCCCCGTACCAATCATCACCGGGAACATCAGGCCAAAGGCCTGCTTCAAGCCGGGGTGGTGGAACTCCAGCGCGGGGCGAAAGGGAAAACCCGCCCGCCCCAGGTAGGGCATCTGCAAAATCATGGCGGCAATATTACCCAGCAGGGTCCCTACGGCCACGGCTGCAATGCCAAACCTCAGGCCGGCCAGAATGGAAGCAATGATGAATATATTGGTAACCACGGGACCCAGGGCTGGGGGCCCGAAAATGCCGTTGGCGTTTAAGAGGCCGTAGAAAAGGTTGCCCAGGGAAAGAAACAGCACACCCGGCAGCATGACCGCAAGCAAAGCTGCCGCCAGCCGGGCCGTGCCTTCCGGCAGGCCCGGGGCCACCAGCCACACGATCTGCCGTGCCAGGGGTACACCGGCCAGCACCACCGCCAGCAGGACCAGGCTCAGCAGGGTGGAGAAGACGGCGAAAAGACGCCAGGCCTCCTCCTTCTTACCCGCCGAAGCGTAGGAGGCAAACAGTGGCACCGCCGTCACGGTCAGCGCCCCGCCCAGCACGGCAAAGACCACATTGGGGACGGTGTACGCCACCAGGTAGGCATCAGTGGCTGCGCTGGCCCCGAAAACGCAGGCCAGAGCCATTTCGCGCATAAACCCCAGTACTTTAGAAAGCAAAGTAAAAACGGCGATCACCGCCGTAGCCCTGGCAATGTTATTAGAACGGCTCATTTTCCTGCACCAGCTCACCAATTAATTCATTCAACCAGACTTGTCCCGGCTCACAAACCCGCAATTTTTTTAATTTATAACTCCTCCGGCTTTTCAATCACCGGGACGACGTGGTTCCGGCCGTTCAGAACTGCCACCCGTCCCAGAAAACACCGCCCCGTTGGTTGACGCCAGCTTATTCCTCCGCCGGAAAATCCCACTGGAATTCCTTTACTCCCGCACAGATAAGAGTATTCTTCAATTTATCCGCAATCTCTTCCAATTCCGCCAGGCTCCTTGCCTCGCACCTGGCCACCAGCACCGGCTGGGTGTTGGAAGCCCGGACCAGGCCCCAGCCGGAAGGAAACTGGATGCGCGCGCCGCCTACATCAATTACCTCATGGCCTTCTTTACGAAAAGATTCGATAACATACTTTACCACTTCTCCCTTTCGCTCTTCCTCGCAAGGGATACGGGTTTCGGGAGTAGAATAAAGCCTGAGCTGGACTTTACCAAGGCCCTGGAGTTGTAAGGCGCTGCAAGAATCTATCCAACCCCTGCCGCCGGAGTTCATTTAAAACTGCTTTCAAGTCCTGGGCTCGCTTCTTATCAGCCACCAGCAGCACGTCGGGCGTTTCCACTACCAGGGTATCTTTCAGCCCAAAAGTCACCACCAGCTTACCGCTGTCACTGCGGATAATGGTCTCCCTGGTATCTACCAGCACAGCCTGTCCTTGTACCAGATTACCATCTGCATCCTTCCCGGCTACACGTTCCAGGGCCGTCCAGGTACCCAGGTCATCCCAGCCAAAATCCCCGGGAACGGCCCAGACGTTATCCGCCTTTTCCATAACGCCGTAATCAATGGATATCCTGGGCAAGCGAGGAAAATGCCCGGCCAGCACGGCGTCAAAGCTTGCCGTTCCTACAGCTTCGGCTATGGGGCGCATGCCGCAAGCCAGCTCGGGCAGGTAGCGCTCAAGAGCATCCTGAATAGCCCGGACTTCCCAGACGAACATCCCGCTGTTCCACAGGTATTCTCCGGAGGCAAGAAAAGCCATAGCCGTTTCCAAATCCGGCTTTTCGGTAAACTTCCGCACTCTGAGGGCGCGCCCCATTTCTACGCGAGAAATGGGGCCCACATGTATATACCCGTATCCCGTCTCCGGGCGCGTGGGCCGGATGCCTATGGTGACCAGACCTTTGGTCTCCTTTGCGACAGCCACGGCGTCCCGGATGGCCTCTGCAAACCGCTTCTCATCCAGGATCATATGATCCGACGGCAAAACCACCATGACAGTCCCCGGATCCCTGGCCTTAAGCAAACTGGCCGCCAGGGCGATGCAGGGAGCCGTATCTCGTCCCACGGGCTCCACCAGAAGATTTTCCGGCGGCAAATCAGGCACCTGCTCGCGCACCAAGCCAAGGTACTGGCAGCCGGTTACAATGTAGATATTTGACCAGGGTACAAGCAACCTTGCGCGGCGCACTGCCTGCTGCAGAAGGGTCCCCTCGCCGGCTACCGGCAGGAACTGCTTGGGTTTCTCTTTTCTGCTGTAGGGCCAGAAGCGTTCGCCCGACCCGCCAGCCATGATAACCACGCTGCAACGCACCGTAGATTCGTCCCCCTACCTCAGCTATTTCAATAAATGACTAGCTTCCATCTATTTTTGCTTAACAAACATCTTGATCTCCCGTTTAAACCGCTCCCTGACCCGCTATCCTGTATTTCCCGATCTGCGATGATGAGTATAAAAGTACATATGGAGCCCATACAGCCCTTTTACGACGTACCCTACAAAAGCTTTCCTATCTGGACCGGTACAACGGTCTCGCGCGGATAAAGCTCATCCCGCGCTGAAAGGCCCGCCGGAGGATACCTTCCAGGTACAGGTATTCGTCCAGCCTAAGGAACCGGCAGACCCCGGCGAATACCAGCAGCCCGGCCAGGGCATCCATAACCAGCCGCAGGGCCAGAACCGCGGTACCTCCCGCCAGCACACCGGCCAGGTACCCGTCCACGAACGCCGCCGCACCTCCCGCCAGAAGGGAAGCTACGGCCGTGCCGGCCGCAAAGAAAAGGGCTTTTTTTACACCGAACCCGGGAACTTTTCGCGCCAGCAGATAAAACAGCACCACCACGTTAAATGTCGCCGCCAGGGAATTGGCCAGGGCCAGCCCGCCGTGGGCCAGCGGCCGGATGAGCAGCAGGCTGAAAACCAGGTTCAACCCCACCGTGCATACCCCCACCTTCACCGGCGTGGCCGTGTCCTGCAGGGCGTAAAAGCCCCGCGTGAGCACAGGCCCCAAACACTGCCCCGCCAGGCCAAAGGAAAAGCACAAAAGGGCGAAAACGGTCATGGCCGCATCTCTTTCGTCAAAAGCGCCGCGGGCAAAAAGCAGCCTCACCACCGGCTCCCGCAGGGCGGCCAGGCCCACACCCGCGGGCAGGGCGACAAGCAAAACTGTTTTCACCGCCCGCAGCAAGGTAAGGCTAAAACCGGTATCATCCCCGGAAGCGGCCTTATTCGACAGCGCAGGAAAAATGGCCGTACCCAGGGCCATCACAATCACCCCCTGGGGCAGCAGGATAAGCTTGGAAGCATAGTTGAGTGCCGAAATGCTGCCTTCGGGCAGGCCCGAGGCCAGAACGCGGTCGATGATGAGGTAAACCTGGCCAATCCCCGTACCAATCATCACCGGGAACATCAGGCCAAAGGCCTGCTTTAAGCCCGGGTGGTGGAACTCCAGCGCGGGGCGAAAGGGAAAACCCGCCCGCCGCAAATAGGGCAGCTGCAGCACCATGGCGGCAATATTACCCAGCAGGGTCCCCACGGCCACGGCCGCAATGCCAAACCTCAGGCCGGCCAGAATGGAAGCAATGATAAACACATTGGTGACCACCGGCCCCAGGGCCGGCGGCCCGAAGATGTGATTGGCGTTTAAAAGACCGTAGAAAAGGTTGGCCAGGGACAGAAACAGCACGCCCGGCAGCATTACCGCCAGCAAGACCGCCGCCAGCCGGGCCGTGCCTTCCGGCAGGCCCGGGGCCACCAGCCACACGATCTGCCGCGCCAGGGGCACACCGGCCAGCACCACCGCCAGCAGGACAGCACTCAACAAAGTGGAGAAGACGGCAAAAAGCCGCCAGGCCTCGTCCCTTTTGCCCGCCGTGGCGTAGGAGGCAAACAGCGGCACCGCCGTCACGGTCAGCGCCCCGCCCAGCACGGCAAAGATTACATTGGGCACGGTGTACGCCACCAGGTAGGCGTCGGTAGCCGCGCTGGCCCCGAAAACGTAGGCCAGGGCCATCTCCCTTACAAAGCCCAGTATTTTGGAAAGCAAAGTAAAAACGGCGATCACCGCCGTAGCCCTGGCAATGTTATTAGAACGGCTCATTTTCCTGCACCAGCTCACCAATTAATTCATCCAGCCAGGCTTGTCCCGACCCACAAACCCGCAATTTTTTTTGATTTACCACTCCAGTACAAAACCTTCAAAGGGGTGCTCTTCATTAAGGTATTATATACGGTCTCACCCTTGCTAATAGCCCGCCAGACAAATGGATTTGAGGGTTTCCACAAACTTCTTCCTATTCCTTTCAGAAGCCTCCAAACCCGCAATAACTTCCCTTTGCTCAATCATCGGCCCGTTATTTGGAGTCCAATTGACAAAGTTCAAAATTCGCATCTTTCTACCCTCAGGGGGGATAAGGAAGTCAAGGAGACGATTGGTCAGGTCTTCGTGGTGGCTGACGATAAAGACCTGGCGGCGGGCGGATGCCTCACCGCTCGCATATGCAATTTGCCTGATGAGCGCGGCAGTCCGCGGTAGCTGCGCCATATCAAAGGCAGTGGTTACGTCATCCAGGGCAATAATGTTATGACCAATATACCTGTTGAGGGAATAATTGAGGCCAAGGATCATCGCCAGGCCCAGTTGAGCCTTCTGGCCCGTAGACAAGGCGCTCAGCGGACGGTCGTCCGCCGCGTAAACCTGTAAGGATGACCCTGCCTTCCCCCTCTTGTCCCGCCTGGCTTCAAAGCGAACGGGATAAATACCGTCCACGAGGCGAAAACGATTCAGAACCCCGTTTACCATGTGCTGCAGGTCCCTGATTACGTCATCCGGTGGGAGAATTGCCGAGTTCAACACCGAATTTTTTCCGGCTTCCCGCTCCAGGGCTCCGGTAATTGAATCTATCATCTCCCTGACCTGCATGTAACCGGCCCTTCGCTGTAGAGCGACTTTCCTTTTTTCGTCGAGTTCCTCTACCTGTATCCACTGCGATACTGCTGCCCGTACGCGCTCAATAGCTGTGAGAAGATTGTCTTTTGCTCCTGTACTCCTCAACAATTTTTTCAGTTCCGCGGGGAAAATAGGCGAACCGGCATCTATTAAGGCCTTAAAATGATGGCTGATCCGTAAATCCTGCTGCATCAGTTCGTAGATCTGCCTGTACTTTTCCAGAAGCGCCTTTTTGTCACGGATTGTTTTTTGCAGGTCAGAAAGGTGCTGCACAAGCTCAAGACGTCTTGCCGTAACCCGCGACTGCCATTTCTCTAACTGGTCCGCCAACCCGGTCAGATCGTGCGATACGGCCTCACGCAGCCATTCGATGACTGGGGGAGGAGGGCTGAAATCAGTGGCGGCATCCGGCACCTTAAGCCAATCTCCACCCTTGTCCCGCAGTGCGACCAAAACTGTCAGCAGATCGGGACCCCCGGGGTTGCCGAAGTGCCGTTCCAACCTTTCGAGAAACGAAACTTGAGCTTCCAGATCTCTGGTTCTTCCCAATGCCGCAGCTATATCCTTTTCTTCTGCCGGCCAGGCGTGAGGCGGCAGCAGCACGGTATCACCGGGGAGGTCCTCGAGTAATGAGCGGAGCTTCTCTTCCGCCTCGCTTATTCGACCAATTGCTTTGCGCCGTAGCTCTAGAAGTGATTCTTCAATGAGGCGCAAGGAAAGAGACGGTTTCTCGTCCGGGGCGGGCTGCGTCCGATCCGGCAGAAGCAGGGCCAAACAGTCTGCCGCCAGGTTCCTGAGTTCACCTGCCCATCCGGAGCGCAGGTTGTCCGATTTAATTAGAAACAGCCAGTCCCCGGTCCTCCCGGGTAGTCTGATACCTCCTTCCGCACTGGCTATGTCTACCAGGTCATGCCAGGCATCCCTGAAAGCAGCCGCAGCTCGCTTTCTCTCCTCGTTGAGCGTGCTCTCATTGGGCAGCCCCTCCTCGCCGGCCAGATTGCTCAGTTCACGGGATACCAGTTCTCTCCATTGCCCCCGCGCCTTTTTTACAGCATCACGAACCAGCGATACCGGTTCCGGCAAGGGCCTGAGAAATTCCAGCAGGCGAACCTGCGCATCTTCTTCTTCAAATAGCTTGCTCAAGAGATCCTGGTAATAGAAGCTGCAGCGGGCGGCCAGTTCTTGAGAAATACCATTGGGACAGAAGCTGTCCGGGGGCGAAATATCGGGAGGATCTTTCTGGTTGTCGCGAACGGTAACCATCCTTGTATCGTTTTCGGAGCCGGCGCATTCTACTGTAGCCTCTATTTGAGCATAATGGAAGCCATTGCCGTCAGCAGCCGTATAAGAAACCAGCGGACGCCTTTCCGCATAATAATGGCCGTTCAGCAACAGGCAGAGCGCATCAATGAGGCTTGTCTTGCCGAATCCGTTAGGACCTGTCAGCAACACAACATCGGCATCGGTGTCGATGATTGCCGGAGAGATGCTTACAAATCCCCTGAACCGGCAAAGTTTCAGCGATTTTACGCGAAATACATGTCTATGGTTCATTGGTATCCCTCCCCGCCATGAGCCGACGCACATCGTTTATCCGCTCGTCCAGCCACTTGCTAATGGGAGCACCGCTTCCCTCACGCAACGCCACTGCCATGGCGGCCAAAAGACTCGCGTAATTATCCGACACCTGCTGTGACCTTCGTTCGCTTTCAAAACTGTTGATAATAGCATCAAGGTCGTGGGGCTCCAGTTCAACCGGCGGCCACGCCGTCGCCACGCCGCCCAGCGTTCTCCGGATTATATCCTCCGGGGTCTGATCGTCGCTTATTACGATAATGGAGAAGTCGCCGCGGTGCCAGTCCTGGTCGGCAGCCCATTGATCAAACACCGTTTTTTCAATGGCCCTCTTTCCATCGGGAGCATCAATCACACACAGCACAGGAAGCACGAAGCCCACTTCCCCGGCACACCCGGACAGAAAGCGCAGGAGCCGTCCCAGGTGCTCCCTGGTGTTGCTGCTCCCAGAAACCCCGTTCCTGCAGGAAACGTGGACTGCCAACGCAACATCTGATAGGTAGATGTTATGAATGTTCAGGCCGGAATCCTTACATTCTGTATAATCCATTAGCGATTCCAGGTCGACATCGAGAACCCATTCATTTACATCAAAACTCTTATCTTCCATCTTCATCACCCCAGGAACGCAATGGTTTTGAACGGTGGTGCACCCTGGCCCGTCCGGGATCGATTAAGAGAAAAGTTGTGCGGAGTCTCTCGCGGAACCTCTTAATGGCCTCCGGAACACTGGTCGCATGCCCAAAGAGTTCAAGAATCGAAATCTGGCGAACCGTGACCACTTTGACTCTATTACCCTTCCCGTCCACTAAATGCACCCTGCGTGTTCTAGCGCGCCAGGGGTTGACCACTATCTGGATGGCCACGGTCATTTCCTTGTGCCCGTGGCACACAACCTTTTGTGGCAACTGCTCTGCAACGTTGCGGTGGGCTATGTACAACCTGACACCAGCGTCACCAAACATGTGGCACCCGTCAATGGAGAGCCCCAGGGGGCCGTCATCGTCATTGATCTTTGCCCTCAGTTCCTCCCAAGAAATGTCGGATTTCCGGTGATTATTACCAATTATTAAATAGATTAACAGGAGAACAGCCGGGATAAGCACGGGGCGGTCCACCAGGGGGTGATACAAGCCGCTCCTAAATTCTGGCTGTATTGTGCGCACGCGCTCGACCCACCGGGCCAGGGGAATCATCCTTCCCCTGTCTTCCGCCAGGTTAAGCATTTCCGGAAAACGGCCGAAAATGCACTCCGCTTCATTCCGGGAGGTAAACCAGTCGAGGGCTTCGATCAACAATGCAGGAGCACAGAGCAGCACCGGCTGGAGAAAGGACACAATGGCGCTTTCACGCCCGCAGGCCCTGCGTAAGAGCCGCCAGAATGCAGCCTGGAAAAGGCGTTTCCAGAAAAGGTCAGCCTCCAGTTGCTGTTTGTCTGACGAGCCTCCGGCATCAAAAAATTGCACGTCGGAACCGAGAAACGCATTCGAATTCGTTTTCTCGGGGCTTAACGAAACATCTTCGTAAGGGGCATAAGCTCGCATTATCTGGGCCTGGCTAAAAGAAAGTGTATTCACATATGCAACTATAAACGGTGCATTAGGTTTTTCCCATATTGTGTCAGAGTTATGCGAACGGTTTGTTGCGTTGTCACGTTCTTCCGAAGCAAATTCCTCACACACCTGCAGGGCCGTATGGCGCACCTGTGGCTCATCACTGCCGAAACCGGAAAACAGCAGGGCGCGCGAACGCAGCCGGTCGCGGAAAAGATCCCGGGCCCAGCCTCTTTTGCCCCAGTCCTGTAGATCTCTTTCCGTCAGGAGAATATTTTTGCAGTACCCATGACAATCATCCACACGACTTGCGCACAGCCTGCTTGCGCATCCGTTAATCTTGTAAACTTTGAGGCAACGCCGCTTGTTCATCCCGTTTGCAAATCTTTTGCCACCTTTGGACCGGTATTCGGCCAGGGTTCCTATGACCAACGCGGGAGAATCGGCGCTTTCCAGGGCGTTACTGAACCCAAAAGTCTTGCAGTAGGCATCTTCGATACAGGTGTCGTAATTCGTTGTGATCACTTCATCGATGAGCCCTTCACGTGCAAGGAAGGCAATGTAGTAGTGAGCGTCTGCCGGCTCTACGTTTGCAAATTCAGGGATTTTCAGAATCTCACGGACAAGCTCGCATCTCCGACAGGTCCCACCACCCCGGTCACCCGAACAGGACCACTCCCATAACTCGCAGGCCTTATCAAAGGAGATTTCTTTTTTAGGATTACTCTCGATTTCCTTGCGCACTACGCACGAGGTGCAATGCACTCTGTCTCTTGTTTGGCATTTTTCACGAAGCGCTTGCAAGACGCGCTCGCACATGCAGCGCGTGTTTGTCAGGCCGGCAATGCCCCCACGATGTTTTGCGTCGATGGAAACGCCTGCCCCAATAAATGGTACAACCATTCCCTCAAGCAATCGCCCTAGCAAGCGCTCAAATATAATTCCGGGATCCCTTGATAAAACCATTCTGCACACGCCGGGATAGCCCCCGGCTTTCCACCCTCCTCGCCTCTTAGCCACCCCAGGAATTCACATAAGACGGTAGCCGACGCCGACTCTCGCCCGAAGTCCGGAAGCTTGTAGAGCACCGTGGCCGCCATAGCGCCCGCCGTGACACCAACTGCCTCCGGGGAAATCATTATGCTCGCATGCTCTATGCCTGCCGCGCGGACATGCTCGAAGACGAAGAAAATGATGGGCTTGTTGGTCATTGGGATCTGCTTGTCCGTGGTGTAGATCAGGGGCCGAAGCCGCGTCCCATTGCCGCCGGAGAGAACGAGGGCTTTCATTTATCCTTCCTGCCTACCTTCTGAAACTCTTCCCACTTCTCTCTGGCAAAAGCTGCAACTTCCATTTTAAACCGCTCCTGCCCGAACCGCTCCGCATTGCGGCGCAGCACCTCCAGCCAGAAAAGGTCTTCCCATGTCAATATGTATTTTCTGGACAGCCTTCACCGCGCTTTCCTGCTCTACAACCGAAAAAAGTTTTTTCCCTGCCTACCCAATCTCCTTAACCCCGGTTATTTTGGTACCTCCCGCACCTTCTGGCGCCACCAATCCAACGTTTCCCGGAGGCTGACGGCAAAATCTCTTTGAGGGCGCCACCCTGTAGCCCCAGATAGCTTGGCCGCGGAACCCACAAAAACCGGAATCTCAGCGGGTCTAATGCGGGCAGGGTCAACTTCTACTTCAATCGGCACCCGAGCCTCTTCCAAAAGCAGATCAAGAACCTCCCGTATGAACCGGCCCTCACCTGAACATACGTTGTAAATCTCACCCTCCATTCCGTATTCCAGCAGTGCCGCATAGGCCTCTACCACGTCCCGTACATCAGTGAAGTCCCGGCAGGGTGAAAGATCTCCCACCCGCAGGACCGGCGGCTGGAGGCCTGCTTCGATGCGGGCGATCTGCGAGGCAAAGTCGCTGACCACATATCCCTCCTGCTGCCCGGGCCCGAAATGATTGAAAGGACGGACATGGATCACGCGCAGCCCGCACCGACGTGCGATCTGCAAGGCCACCTGCCCCATGGCAAACTTACTCAAAGCATAAGGATTGTGAGGACTACAGGGGTGGTCCTCAGTAAGCAGGCCTCCCCCCGTTGCAGTAAGGCCGTACTCTTCTCCGGAACCGACCGTGATAATCTTACATTCAGGTACCGTTTGAGCTACTGCTTCTACCAGGTTGATGGTACCAAGAACGTTCACCGCGAAAGTCTGTGCCGGCTTGCGCCACGACACGGCAACCATGCTCTGTGCCGCCAGGTGCACCACTGCCTCGGGACGTATAAAGCTCAGTACATCGTGCAATGTACCGCTATTCAGGATATCCAGGTGGACTGTTTGAACTCCCGGCGGAAACTCCGGCTTGGTACTGCGCACTCCGGCATAAACGATGTGCCCACGAGACCGAAGATATGCCACCAAATGGTATCCTACGAACCCGCCTGCGCCAGTTATCAGAATACGCATTTTCTACCGCACTCCCAGAGAGTCGCGAACGCGCCTTAAATCCGCTTCCACCATCATCTCCACCAGTTGTTCAAAAGTCGTCTTAGGTTTCCAGCCCAGGACGCACCTGGCCTTGGAAGCGTCTCCCACCAGCAGTTCCACGTCTGCGGGCCGCATAAACTGCGGATCTACCACCACGTAATCTTCCCAATTCAGTCCCGCACAGGTAAACGCGAGCGCCGCGAACTCACGCACCGAATGAGCTTCCCCTGTAGCGATGACATAATCGTCCGGATGCGCTTGCTGAAGCATGAGCCACATGGCCTCCACGTAATCCCCGGCATAGCCCCAGTCCCGCTTAGCCTCCAGGTTTCCCAGGCGCAGTTCCTTAGCCAGACCGTACTTGATGCGGGCTACTCCGCAGGTAATCTTGCGCGTTACAAATTCTAAGCCGCGCAGGGGTGACTCGTGGTTGAAAAGGATACCAGAGCACGCAAAAAGGCCATAGGCTTCGCGATAGTTCACCGTCATCCAGTGGGCGTAAACCTTGGCCGCTGCGTAGGGACTGCGGGGGTAAAAAGGGGTTTGCTCGTTTTGGGGCACATTTTGAACTTTGCCGAACATCTCGCTTGAAGAGGCCTGGTAGAATCTTATCTTCGGGTTAAAAATGCGGATCGCTTCCAGAACGTTTACCGCACCAAGGCCGGTGATCTGGCCTGTGGCCACCGGCTGATCGAACGACACGGCCACAAAGCTCTGCGCTGCCAGATTGTAAACCTCATCCGGCTGCACGCGCTCCAACACACGGATGATGCTTCCCAAGTCCAGAAGATCAAGCGGCACCAGTTCCACTTGGTCAGTAATGCCCAGGTACTCGAGGCGTTCCAGGTTGACCATGCTGGAACGGCGAAAAGCGCCATAAACCCGGTAGCCTTTCTCTAGCAGAAACTGTGCCAGGTAAGCACCGTCCTGGCCAGTTATGCCGGTAATCAAAGCTTTCTTCAATGAACAGCCCCTCCATTTCGGCTATATTTGTTATGCTTTTTTACCGCAAGAGAACTCTTCCCATTTTTCGAACACAAACGCTTCAATTTCTCCTTTAAACCGCTCTCGGCTGAAGCACCCCTGAAGCACCCCGCGTTGCGGCGCCGAACTTCCGCCAAAAAACTCCATCGCAGAAACGATAATACTCATGATTTGGATCTACAAATCCTTTAAAGGACCGATCCTACAAGTAATAGGTGTGAGTCAAGATGTTCCGTATATTTTCTCTTACCAAGAAGTTGAGTTATATGCGATCGTTTTTAAGAACAAGGACGCTTCCTTACCCACTCGGTTCACGTTTTTTCTTTTATTTTCTTTTATGGAGAAGTACCACTCCTGTCGGTGTTAGATAACGATCAACGGAATCCGACTCGGATCACGAAAGAGCACCCCAAAACCTTCCGTGCCCCTGTCCAGTGCCAGGAAATGCTCCCGCTTGACGCTGGTGGACACCGTTTGGGCCACCCACCCTAATCAACCAGTCACTTTACTTTGCCTGTTAGCTTTACCATCATCGATTCCGGAGCTTCTTCCCGCTAACGCATCCACGGAAACGGAACCGACCCTCGAAAGGGTCCACAAGACAATTTCCAAGTCCCAAGAACCCATCCTCCAACTGGGAACGCTTCTTTCCTTTTTATGCTAACCCTGCCAGTCCGAGTTGCCCTAAACCGGTATTATTTATAGGTACCGGCTGCTAAGAAGCGCCTATCTTTAGCAATTCAACCCTGTTATAACCTGTTTACGAAACGATTACTTACTCCTAAATATGTGTTTTATAGCAACCCAAAGAAAACATGTATCACGGACCAAATACCTTTTCCATAACCGACGCGGCTCGCGTGCTAAGCGATAAGCCCATTCAAGCCCCCATTTTCTGAGTAACTTTGGAGCCCGTGGTACGGCTCCTGCTAAAAAATCGATTGCCGCTCCAACCCCAATAGAAACGCCAACCTTTAATCCTGCTTGATGCCTTGAAAGCCACTTTTCTTGTCGGGGAGCACCAAATGCAACTAATAAAATGTTTGCACCAGAATCGTTCACCTTTCTAACCAAGTCCAGCGAAGCTAAATAGTTATCCACCTCTTCGCGCGAAGGAGAATAGAAGCCTGCAACGCGGCAACCGGGATAAAGAGCCCTCGCCCGCTGCACCGCCCTCTCTGCAACGCCGGGTGCCGCCCCGAGGAAGTATAAACTGTACCCCTTACGGGCTGACAAGTCACATAAGTCTAATATCAAGTCGGAACCTGTTACTCGCTCCGGCAATAACGGCCCGTGCACGCGAGACAGCCAAACCAAAGGCATCCCATCTGCGACAACAAGGTCAGCCGATAAAATAGCATGTTTAAACTCATCGTCCTTCAGCGCGAGCATTACATGGTCTACATTTAGCGTATGGATACGCCTTCCCACGCACCCTGAATCAAGCCAGTAAGCAATAAAATTTACTACTTTCTCACGTGTTAGCACATCTACCGGTATACCTTCGATCCACCATCTCTCACACTTTTGTTTCATTTAAGACACACCTTTAAACGTTCAACAGCAGTTTCTAGTCCAAACTCTCGCTGAAGCAATAAAAATGCATTCATTGCCAATTTTTGACGCAGTTTAGGATTCTCTACTAATTTCTTAACTGCAAATGCAAAAGACTTAGGATCATCCTCTATAAGCAAATGAACACCGTTTTTGACAGGAAGTCCTTCGGCTCCTTTGGAAGTAGATACTACGGGAACGCATATCCGGAATGCGTCTAAAATCTTTATACGGATTCCACTTCCAGACAGTATAGGTACTACAAGGCAGAACGCCTTATTCAACTCCACATCAACTTGAGGGACAAATCCTAACGGCTGTAGCCCTGAAGCTTTCAGCCAACCGTATAATTGTCTATCCATATTCCCCCCAATAATGCGGATCGGTACATTTAAGGTTGTCAAATGGGGAACTACGTTTTCTACAAACCACTTTAGCCCTTCTAGGTTCGGCGGCCACGAAAGGGTTCCCATGTAGTAAATGGCTTCCTTATCTTGTAAAATCGTTTCGGAATTAAAATTCTTAGATTCAACAGGTGGAACAATAGTAAATATAAGGTCTTTATTGCCTTTGCCAATTAAGCTATAAAGTTTATGTGTATCTTCGGAACTAATTGCTACAACCCGATCAACTGAGTTTAGCACTTTTTTTTCATATTTATGAACTCGAAAATGCTCAAGTTTTAACAATATCCATAAGGGCAAACTTATACCTCTCTTCGGCTTAAAGAGATCAGATTCTACATTTTGCTCAATAACAACTAGCCTTACATTTGGTTCACAGTTTTTTACTGTTCTCAAGTACGAAGTCATACCGAGATGATTAAACACTATAGCGTCGTACTTATTCTCTTTAAGGAGTGAGACTATACGTTTCTTCATCTTCCGATTCCAAAATTTAGCTGCTACATACGGCCAACAATTTACAATACTCACGAAACCAACCTGTAACAATTTATGCCAATTACTTCGGATACGAATTTGATGCCGAATTGGATCGAGAAAATGAACCTGTTTGAAGCAACATGTAGCTTCCTTGATCAAGGAAGGACCCGCTTCATCTTGGGAGAACCCAAGAACATCAACCGCCGCCAGAGAATCAAAAGCTTTAAGAAAATTGAAAGTAGCCCAAGTACCCCCGTTTCGTGGCGGGTATGGAAACTCGTTGGCTAAAAATAAAATGCGCATTGGTATCCCCCTAGATTTTTAACCGATGTACCTCATATCAGTAACTACCTTTCGACATTATTTTTTTATTTGCATTCGCCCATGCCGTTACACTCCCACCCTACATGGCCAGCAAAAGAGCACCAACAGGGTTACGAATGTATGGAGCAACAATTGATTCTATTAGGAGAAGGGCTATCGGGAAAAAGAGAATGTACCTACCAAGGGGCAAAATATCACAAATCCGAAAGCAACTGCCAACGATGACAAATACATAAAAGAGGTATGATAACATTAGGATCAGTCCCCCTTTTGCAGCGAACCACAAATACGCATTATGAAGGTAAACTTACTCACCCGAATTGGAGTTCTTATATATAATGGAGTAAGGAAGCATACCTTTGCCAAAACCTTTGCCTATTAGCGGACTATGTAGAAAACTATCCCACGCTGCGATGGATTTCTTAATCCTCATAGCAACTGTTGGAAGCGATATTAAATCCTTACTAGTTGCTAATTCCAAAACACGAACCCTTCCTCCGCTACTTAACTGGTTCCAAACAGTAAAAGAGTTTTGTTCTGAAACTACTTTTATCAATATGAAACTACTTTTATCAATAGCATACCAAGAAGAACTACGAGTAAAATAAGTAAAATAGCGACCGCGAATTTTCGAATAGTTACCCAAAATTATTGACGACAAGTCAATAGCAGTAAAGAAAAAAGTAATATTGCAATAACCGCCCAAAGGCTACGTGTATACGAAGTTAGTACCCCCAGACTGTTACCTGTTAAAGTAAGAACCAACACTGGCTTTGATAGTACTTTCTTAAAAGAAGATGCAGTAACAAGAAAATGCTTGCACAAATCAAAGAGAATGATGAAAGTATTATTGCTCCACCTTGAATTCTAAAGTCAACAACTTCCCAAGGATTATAGCGTATCACTTGAGTACAAAAGAATGTTAATGAATCTGCAAATATATACTTTATGAAACTCAAAAAACCTAGAATGCCACCAAGAAAAAGAACCGTTTTAAGAAAGCGCATAGACTTGCATAAAGTATTACGACTCATCGAAATCGACCAGAAACTTGTAAGGGCTGCTATATAATAAAACATTTCTTTTGTTTCTCTAAGGTGTATCCTGAGTGTTATGCCCTGATGTTAAACCGTACAGACGAGTTTTTTTGAACTATCACAAGAATCCCACCTACCTAACACTCCATCCTTAATGCCTCTTAAAATCGCAAGGGCATTGCCCCACTTTCCTTGGATGAACCGTCGACCGAAGCGGAGCAAATGAAAGAACACAGAAGGAAGGATCGCACGAAACCAAAAACATCGGACGATCCAAATAGCGTTACGAGTTTTATAATACTCCCTAAGCGGACTCTCAACTCCCACCGATGCACTTTCTTTGTGCCAAATTATTGACTTTGGACAGTAGTAAATACGCCAGCCTCTTTGTTTGACACGTAATTGCCACTCCAGTTCTTCACAATAAAGAAAGAATGATTCTTTCATCATCCCTACCTCTTCGATTGTTTTCCTCCGAACCATCAATGATGCGCCTGTGACATAACCTGGCTCAAAAATTTTGTCCCATTGACCATAATCATTTTGTAACCATCCGTAATGGTAGGTCATTGCTTGCCAGATGCTAAACCATCCACCTCCGGCGGCCTGAATCACATTGGGTTTGTCGTAATAAAGGTAAGCGTCAAATACAACCCACCTTGGCATAATACCCAAGTTTAAGGGATAATCTTCCTCAGATAAAAGCTCGATGAGGAGGATTTTTTCTTATGACCAAAGCCGAACGGGAAGCGCTATGGGAAACCCGAATAGCCGAATACAAGATGAGTGGGCAAAGCGTCAGAGAATGGTGCGCCGCCCATGAAGGCATCAGCCCCAGGCAGTTATGGTACTGGCTGCGAAAGTTTAA
>NZ_FQZM01000052.1 GCF_900142025.1 Desulfofundulus thermosubterraneus DSM 16057
GGGAAACCGAGGCATGCCCCAGGATGGTGGCCAGGGGTTTTATGCCCAGTTCGTGTGCTTTTTCCCGGGACATCAGCACTAAAGCCCCCGCCCCGTCGTTGACCCCCGGGGCATTGCCCGCCGTGACCGTGTTGTTGGGGTCGAAAACCGGCGGCAGGCGGCGCAGGGCCTCCAGGTTGGTATCCCGCCGGGGCGCTTCGTCCGTGTCCACCACTTTCGGGTCGCCCTTTTTCTGGGGTACGGCCACGGGCACAATTTCTTCCTTCAGCCGCCCGCCGTCCATGGCCGCGATGGCCAGCCGGTGGCTGCGCAGGGCCCATTCATCCTGTTCTTCCCGGGAGACGCCGTATTCTCTGGCCACTTCGCCGCCATGGATGGCCATGTGCCGGTTGTAAAAGGCGCACCACAGGCCGTCGTGGACCATCAGGTCGACAAACCTGGCGTCACCCATGCGCAGGCCCCAGCGGGCGTGCACAAAGTAGGGCGCGTTGCTCATGCTTTCCATGCCGCCGGCAACGATGATGTGGGCGTCGCCGGCCCGGATGATCTGGTCGCCCAAGGTTACCGCCCGCAGGCCAGAGGCACAAACCTTGTTTATGGTTTCCGAGGGAACTTCCCAGGGCAACCCCGCCAACCGGGTGGCCTGGCGGGAGGGAATCTGGCCGCAGCCGCCCTGCAGCACCTGCCCCATGATCACGTTTTCCACCTGCTCCCCGTTGATGCCCGCCCGCTGGATGGCTTCTTTAATGACCATACCCCCCAGCTGGACGGCAGTGAAGGGTGCCAGAACCCCGCCCAGCTTTCCAAAGGGCGTTCTGGCCGCACTGACGATTACCGTTTCTCGCAAAATTTATCCCCCCTCCATTTAAGCCTGTGCAACTTGACGTATCATAATATTATGTGTTGTCAATTTCACTACACAAGTCGCCAAACATCAGGCAAAGCAAAATTTATACCAAAATAAAAAGGGAATTGGGGAAGAGAGCCGCGGGGACAGTTGTCACAAAGTTGCGCCAAAACTGACTATTCCCCCGATTTACCCTGTATGTGGTGCGACAGCAGGTTTTTGCGAAAAAAGGTACCGTCAAGGGATAGTGAATTACCTCTAAAAGATGTAAATAGTCTACGTTAGTATACAAAAGGGTGGACGGCACTTTACAAGTAAATTTACCTTTACAACAGGCAGGCACCAGCTATGAAAAAACAAAAATTGCCGCACGGCCCGGGGTCCACCCCAAAAGGTTATACCCGGGCCCCTTGCAGCCTAATTCTTGACCACGGTGGGAGATCAGCTTTTCCGGTCGTTGTTTTCGGAGGGCAGGTGGCGGCCCCACATCAGATACAGGGCCAGCCCGATGCCAAAGAAAGCGGTGGAAAACAGCCCCCAGGCAATGACTTCCCCCAGCGGTTTGCCCCGTCGGCGGGCATCCCAGGCCACCCATAGACCATTGCTCACCATCAATCCCAGCAATAACCAGGTTATAACAAGAGCTACTTTTGGCGACAAAGGAGGCTTTCTCCTCTCTAGATTACGTCCCAGCGGGGGCAGCGGGCACCCCAGCGGCCGATAACCCTATCCTTTTCATAAATCTCGGCAATCTCGCAAGCATTGGGACAACCGTCACACTCAAAACTTCTCGTACGATAGGGGAGTTCCGTAATACCAAAACCTTTAAACCCGGTCTGGCCGGTTCCGGCCACCTTCTCCGCGGCCAACTGGGCGGCGCCGATGGCACCCATGATCTTATGATGTTCCGGTACCAGCACGGGCATGCCCAGGGCCCGTTCAAAGGCGGCCTTAATACCGATGTTGGCGGCCACTCCTCCCTGGAATACCACAGGGGGCAGAATTTCCTTACCCTTGCCCACGTTGTTCAGGTAGTTGCGCACCAGGGCTTCACACAAACCGTTAATGATATCCGGCAGGGCGTGGCCCATTTGTTGTTTATGGATCATATCCGACTCCGCAAATACCGTACAGCGGCCGGCAATGCGCACCGGGTTAGTTGATTGCAAGGCCAGTTCGCCAAACTGCTCGATGGGGATATTCAGCCGGGCAGCCTGTTGATCCAAAAATGAACCGGTACCGGCGGCGCAGACCGTGTTCATGGCAAAGTCTATCACTACACCGTTACGAAGGATAATGATTTTGGAATCCTGACCGCCTATTTCCAGGACTGTCTTTACATCGGGTACCAGCATGCAGGCGGCCACGGCATGGGCGGTGATTTCGTTCTTGATCACGTCTGCCCCCACCATGACGCCGGCCAGGTAGCGCCCGCTTCCGGTGGTGCCGACACCTGCTATTTCCACGCCCGGTTTGAGGCTCTCCCTGGCCGCCTTTAAACCGCTCTGGATGGCTTCAATGGGGCGGCCCTGGGTACGCAAGTAAAGGCCGGTGAGGACTTCTCCGGCCTCGCTCAAAATCACGATGTTGGTGCTTACCGAACCCACATCTATACCCAGGTAAGCTTTCATATCCTTCCCTTCCTGCTGGATAATAGACTGTAGATGATGCTTTTCAAAACCGCTTAAATGATCTTGAAAACTAATGCATTTTACTAACTGTAAACGTCACTTTTCCCGGCGGCCCTTTTATGCCGGGCGGCGGGCGGCTTTTTTGCGCCGCATTAAATCCACAAAGGCCTCCAGCCGGGTGGTCATGCCTGCCTTGCCCGTTTGTTCATCCAGGAAGAAAGTCAGTACCGGGATATTGTGTTCTTCGCTTACCCGGGGCAAAATGGTGCGGGCTACAATCTCCGGGATACAGGTGAAGGGGGCAAGCTGAATGACCCCGTCAAAACCCCGTTTGGCATAAAGCACCGTGTTGCCAATGGAGTCCCGGCCGTGCCCCCCCAGCAGTTCGGGCAGGTAAGGCATGGCGGCCTCTTTCACCGTTAAGCCCTCGGTGGTTTCTGCCCAGGTGTTGTCCCTGGTCCAGCCGGTTAAAAATAAAGATCTTTCCACCTCTACCCCCAGATTCCCCAGGGCTTCTTCAATTTCCAGGTTGCTGGCCGGTTCCAGGAGGACATATACTTCGCCTACAATACCCACCCTTAAGACATCCCGGTTTGGATCCTGGGGCACCTTTTGTAGTTCTTCGAGGGCACTTCGTTCAGCTTCCTCAATTTCCACAAGGCTATAGGCCCTGTCTATCCATTCCAGCACCCGGCGGTAAGTACGGGTGGTGGCACCCCGGATGGTTTCCCTGGGGCGTACTTTGTGGGTTAGTTTTTCTACATTGTCCAGCGCCTGGAGTTTGCGCCAGGCTCGCCGGATACACTCGTAAATGGCCCGGTAAGACATGCGCCGGGGATTCAGTCGCTGGATGTTATGCAAAAAGTCCAGGGGATAAAGCCGTGGCGGTTCAAAAACAACAATATCAACGGGGTAGCCCAGGGAATGCAGGATTTTTTTGTGTAGCTGCGCGTAATGACCGGCACGGCAGGGTCCCACCCCGCCACTGGTGACGATAAGCTCCACCCCTTTCGGGCAGGTTTCCAGATAAGTTCCCAGGAGTATTTTCACCGGGAAACATGCAAATTCCGGAGCGTAGCGTACTCCGAGGTCCAGGGTGTGCTTACTGGGGCGGGGAGGGAGGATGACCTCATTACCCAGATCTTCCATGAGCATTTTAAAGCTGCGATAGGATTCCGCCACATGGGGGAAAGTAACTCTGGGCACTAAAGACACACCTCTTTTTTGCGGCATACCATGTCCACAAAGGCTTCCAGCCGGGTGGCAATACCGGCTTCACCGCTGTGTTCATCGATAGACAGTCTCATAAAAGGGACGGTTTGCTGCTCGTGGACAGCCATCTCCAGGAACTTGCCTACCAGTGAATCGGGTCCGCAGCCAAAGGCCGTCAGGTGTATCATCCCGTCGATTCTTGTGTGCCGGAGAAAATAATGGGCCGCTCGTAGAACCAGGTCCCCCAGGGTCCAAAACAGGCGTTTGTCCAGGTGGTCGTTTTGCCTGTACAGCGCTCGGGGCAGCAGGTTTTCCACAGTGATCACTTCTACCCCCATTTTTTTTAACCGGCCCAGCAAGCCCACACTGATGTACTGATCGTAAACGAGATAAGGGTAGCCCAGTACGGCAAAAACCAGTCGGCCTTTTTGTTTTTGGGGGCGGATGCCCGTATTTAAAATTTGCATGGCCTCCAGGGGTTGCCAGCCTTCCTGTAGCAGGGAGAAAAACCGGCGTTCTACGGCCATGGCCTTGCGGTAGGCAAGGACGATCGCTCCCCGGGTGGCACCCAGGACCAGCCCCGCTTGCCGGTAGGCTTTTGATAGGGCGTTGCATCCTTCCCTTACGTCTATGCGTACGTCAATAAGCGGGGGGATTTTTTTAAAAGAATGCCGGATCATATCGGGTAATCCCAGAAACTTAGGGCAGTAGGTTGTTTCCTTGTTTAAACAGACCACCCGCGGGATAAATAAATAATCAACCCGGCTGATCAGGGCCTGCACATGACCGAAGTATAGTTTAATGGGCACACAGGCATCGGCCAGGGCTTCCTTCACTCCCAGGTCAAGCATTTCCCTGGTAGTGTTTCCGGAAGGGATTACCTCTGCCCCGAGTTCGTTGAAGAAGGTTTTCCAGGTCGGGTAGTAAAGAAAGTACAGCAATGAACAGGGAATGCCAACCCGGGCAGCCAAATCATACTCTCTCCTTCATCCGGTAAAAAATGACACTTTTCATTATGGTATATTTAATATTTCTCTTTGAGCACGGGAAATCCTTTCTTGAATTGGTAAGAAAAAACCCGTGGGTCCGGGCCGTGGTAGTCACTTTTCGATGGTAAATTTGTCGCCAATTACTCTCCAGCTGTCGGGGTCTTCCATTCCCAGGCGCCATATGGCTGCTCCCTTGAGGTTATATTTGGCAACCAGATCCAGCTTACCTGCCCAGCTGCTGGCGTTCTCAAACCACACCTCGTGGCGGGAACCGTTTTCGTCAATGTACCTAAAGTAGGGCACCTCAGCCCTCGTGTCCCAATTAATGGATATTCCGTACCAGCGGGCGATTTCCATGGCCAGGTCGTAGGAAAGGTAGCGGGGAAAGCTGCCGTCGCAGTTCCAGTCAAACCCGTAGGCCGGTATGCCAAGGAGGACTTTTTGTGCCGGTATTTTGCTTACCGTATACTGTACGACTTTCTCTACCCATGGCAGTGAAGCTATGGGGCCGGGGCCGCTGTAAGCTCCGTGCTCGTCGTAGGCCATTACCACCACCTGGTCGGCATAATGACCTATGGTGGCGTAATCAAAGGAATCGCCCCAGCTCATGTTAGGGGTGTCGCTGAATTTGGCCGGCAGGGCCACTGAGATGTAATAACCGGCCGGTTTAAGTTGGGCGGCCAGTTCGGCCATGAACTGGTTGAATAACTGACTGTCGCCGGGATAGATATCTTCTATGTCAATTTCTACCCCATCAAAGCCGTTCTCCCGCAGAAGGTAAAAAATATTCATTACCAGCGACCAGCGTTTTTGGGGATCCGATAGAATGCGGTGGGCTACATCCCTGCCCTGGATGCCGTTGCCGTAAAGCATGTTATGTACGAGGGCCAGCACCTTGATCTTGTTTTCTCGGGCCGCCAGAAAGAGCTTATTTAATTCTTTTTCCGGAATCTGCTCAAGGGTGTCCAGGCTTCCCGTGCCTCCGGCATTCAGACGGTAACGAAAAGGAGCGACATAAGTAAGTTTTGTACCATGGTTGGTTAAGCTAGTCAGGGAAGACGGCAGGGGTGTTTCCTTTCCCGCATAGTAGCCCATGATTGTTCTCTTTTGCCTGTACGGGTCAGGGGTTCCCTCTTTTTGCGTCAATCGCTCAAGAAGATTGCGGGTCAGGGGACCGACAATACCGTCGGGAATTAAATAGTAATCCGATTGTAATTTGGTTACTGCGGCCGCCGTCAAGGGTCCAAAAAAACCGGTGGCCGGTACAGCCAGGTAACCCAGCTGGCGCAATTGTTCCTGCAGGGCGACCACATTTGGACCATAGTCCCCCTGCCTCAGGTACTGGCTGGCATAGGCAACGCAGGTAATGTTACTAACCAACAGTGATAAAACTGCTACCAAGATAAGTTTTTTCCTGATTTTAAACATGACTACCTCCTTTGGCTTAAGTCTCCCAAAAAATTGTATCAAGCTTGTCCCCTAAAAGCATTAAAAAATATATACCAGAAGAGGTATATAATAGCAAGCCGGAGCCCCCTGCTTCAGGCTCCGGCTATTATCTGCCGGGTTTTGCATAGTTCCCGCAGTGCCGTGGGACGATTCGTTTGCTATTGGACGTCTACCCGGTAAGCATTTCCCTTGCCGGGTTCTTTTTTCGGAATGCGCACCTCCAGAATGCCGTTTTTATAGCTGGCCCTCGCCTGATCGGGTTTTACTTCCACCGGCAGGGGCAGGGTACGGCTGAAAGTGCCGTAATAGCGTTCGCTGTGGTAGTAACCTTCCTGTCTTTCCTCGGTACCCCTCTTAAACTCTCCTTTAATGCTCAGGGTATTTTCGGTAAGGGTTACCTGCAGGTCGTCCTTGGAGGCTATCCCGGGCAGTTCGGCCGTGGCTACAACCTCCTGATCCGTTTGGTAAATATCCACCCGGGGGCTGACGCCTTCAGGGCCCAAAAAACCCGGCGCCCCACGGAACCAGGGGCTGTTAAAAAGCCGGTTCATTTGGTAGCGAAGCTCGTTAAAGGGTTCCCAATGTACAAGGTCCAATGCCGGACACCTCCAAAAGAAAAGTATCTCACTTAGATCTTGTACAGAATAGTTTCAGATATACATTAGGGGTAAATATTCAGTAAACCCGGTTGGATGCGTCGATGTCACGCGCCGACAGCACCGCAGCTCGCTTCGGGCCGCCCAGCACTCACTGAAAAAGCTATGTTAGAAAGATTTGCAATTACCATCTTGTCACAGCAGGCTTAGAAAGGGCATCATTGGCAGTGAGTGCTGGGTTACCGTGTGCTGTTACCGGTGTGTGCTGCGTTGTTTGCTCCGGATAGCGCCGCATCCTTGTCATAACGGTTCTGCAGAATATTTATCATTAAGGTGACAGTACCCTGCCGGCTTTCAGCGATTCGATCATTTTGGGGGAGGAAAAGCTTCCGTTTGCGACGAAGCCTGTTTAAAGCGCGATACTTTCTCGGGAGGGGATTATCTTGGCCTGGATGAACCTTGAGCCTGCCCACCGGCAGGCAAAGGAGGAATTTGCCCTGCGGGAGCCGGGAAGCATGGCTTTTAACGCAGCCGTAACTTACCGGCCGGAAACGGCGGAATTCATTGTGCCCTTTCTTGGCTCGTATTATCTGGTAAAATATCCCGGCGGTGAGGTTATAGATGCAGCCGGCGGGTCAGAAGTACCCAAGGAAGTACAGATTACCCTGTTACATTATCTCGCCAAGGCCAGTCCGGCCCAGGTGGAAGGGCGATTAATTTCCTTCCAGGAACTACCCGGCGGATTTATTTATGTCGGCCCCTTTAACAACCGTGCGGTGCGCCCTCTGGTAGGCATCTTCGGAGGCAAGCCGGAACTTTTGGTGCGGGCTGCGGAAATGTTAGGGGGGAGGCGGGTGGAAATTGGAGACGTGGCTGTGAGTGTGCCGGTATTACCAAAAATACCCATAACCTTTGTCCTGTGGCTGGGAGATGAGGAATTTCCTCCCTCGGGGAATGTTCTCTTTGATGCTTCAGCCTCCCGACACTTGCCGACTGAGGACTACGCCCTTTTGCCCAGTCTTGTTTTGGGGAAAATGAGAAGGCTTGTATGCCATTAGGAAGGGGATAAAAATGTCCGCATTAATCGAAGAAAAGAAGCTAGATTCCCGGGTGGTTTACCGGGGAAAAATCCTAAATCTACGGGTGGATACGGTGCTTTTGCCCAACGGTCGCACCGGCACCCGGGAAGTGGTGGAATATGCCGGGGCCGTGGCCATCGTGGCCCTGAATGAGAAAAAGGAAGTTTTCCTGGTCCGGCAATACCGTTATCCCGTGGGCAAGGAACTTTTAGAAATACCTGCCGGTAAAATGGAAAATGGAGAGGAACCCTTGCAGTGTGCCCAAAGGGAATTGGCGGAGGAAACCGGGTTAAGGGCGGAACGCTGGCAACCGCTGTGCAGCTTTTACTCCACCCCGGGATTTACCAGCGAAAAAATGCATTTATTCCTGGCGCGAGATTTAAACCAGGAAGGCCAGAACCTGGACGAAGACGAATTCGTCCAGGTGGTGAAGGTACCCCTGGACGAAGCCCTGGCTATGCTCTGGCGGGGGGAAATTTGTGACGCCAAGTCTGCCGTTGGCTTGTTGGCCACACATTACCTTTTAGCCCGGGAAAAGGTTTAAAAAACCGGGCATGTGGCTTTACTGCAATAGGTGCCAAAAATAATCTCGCCCTTTTCCAGTCTGGCAGTTACGGGGAAAAGGCTACTTTGCGGGATAGAGGTAGGGTCTGCGGTTACCCCGGCGATGGATAAACGAATTGGCTGTAATTTTAAGGCCGTGATGGTAGCCGTATTGTTACCCCACGCCCCGGCATGGATTGTTCCCCGGCAGCTGCCCATGATAATGACACTACCACCGGCGATTACCTGGGCTCCGGGGTGGACGTTGCCCACGATCACCACGCTGCCCCGGTGGCGTATCTCCTGGCCCGAGCGTAAGACACATTGAACTAACCGGGCCGGTTCCCCCGGGGAAACGGCTTTCTTTTGTTCAAATTTTTTCTCAAAAGGCCAGGATATTTCCGGCGAGGGAATTAACCCGTACTGTCGGCAAATATTTTCCAGTTCAGTCCGCTGGTAACCGGTGATGGCTTGCCCGTAAACGGTGAAGCGCGCACCCCGGAAAAAGCCCCGGGAAGATTCCATCTTTCGTTTTAAGTGTAATTTGATATCTTCAAATTCCCGGTTGGGATCAAGCAGGATGACCAGGCCCTCCCGGGTACCCTTGATGCTTACCAATTCCCTGGGCACTTTACCCAACCCCTTTTTATTTTGCTCTAAAACATATTTCGATCTTTGCCGTCACTTTCCTGCTCTCGGCGAAAATATTGCCGTCTAATTGTATAAAAAGAAACCCTTTGCGGTAACTTTACATTAGAATTTACCGTAGAAGGGAGTGAAGAAAAACATGGCAATAATAGAAGTAAGTGTAATGCCCATGGGTACGGATAAGCCCAGTATCAGCAGTTATATCAGCCATTGCTACGAGGTGCTCAAAGGGGAGCCGGATCTCAAGTATCAGGTAACACCCATGTCCACCATTATTGAAGGGGAATTGGACCGGGTACTGGATACGGTGAAAAAAATGCACCAGGCTCCCTTTAACGACGGCATCATGCGGGTAGTGACATCTATTACCATCGATGAGCGCCGGGATAAAGAGGAATCCATGGAAGATATGGTTCGAGCTGTGTTGTCGTAACTGACATACTTCGCGAGGGGAGGAAAGAAAGTGCCCGAATGGAGAAAGGATCCGTTGGTGAAACGCTGGGTAGTTATTGCTACCGAAAGGGGTAAACGTCCCTGCGACTTCAAGGTGCCGCAAGACGAAAAAAAGGACGGGCGTTGCCCCCTGTGTCCGGGACATGAAGGAGATACACCCCCGGAGGTCCTGGCTTTCCGGCAAGGGGGTACATTGCCAGATACCCCAGGCTGGTGGGTAAGGGTGGTTCCGAACAAGTTTCCTGCGGTTCGCATCGAGGCTCAAAAGGGTGTGCGCCACCATGGGATCTACGAGGTAATGGATGGTCTGGGTGCCCATGAGGTAGTAGTGGAGGCTCCGGATCATGAAGCTCAGCTGGATGCCCTGGATGAGCGCCAGCTGGAGGAAGTTATCTGGGCCTGGCAGCAGCGTTCCCTGGACCTGCGCCGGGATAACCGGCTAAAATATATTCAAATCTTTAAAAATTTTGGCCAAACTGCCGGGGCATCCCTGGAGCATACTCACTCCCAAATTTTAGCTACGCCCATGGTTCCGGTTGATATACAGGAGGAAATGGAGGGCTTTAAACATTACGCCTGGTCTACGGGACGGTGTGTCCTTTGCGATGTGCTGGTCCAGGAAGCTTCTGAGCGGCAGCGAGTGGTTGTTGAAACAGATAATTTCATCAGCTTTGCCCCCTTTGCTTCCCGTTTTCCCTTTGAAATGTGGATTGTACCCAGGGAGCACCAGCATGACTTTGCCAGCATCCGGGAGGAGCAGGTACGGGACCTGGCCTGGGTGCTGCGCAACACCCTGTTGCGCTTGCGGCAAAGTGTGGGTGGCCCGCCCTTCAATTTGGTCCTGCATACCGCACCGGTTAACGAGCCGGATACCATTAATTACCACTGGCACCTGGAAATCCTGCCCAGGCTAACAATCATGGCCGGTTTTGAACTCGGTACGGGTTTTTACATTAACCCCACGCCACCGGAACTGGCGGCGGAGGTCCTGCGGGAACAGGAAGTTTTCTGTCCGCCTCCGGTTTATGCCGGGGTAGAAAGGGAGGCAGTACAGTATGTTTGACCGGCCGCTGAAAATTTTGCTTGTTTCATCTGAAGTAGTTCCCTTTGCCAAGACTGGGGGGCTGGCCGATGTAGCCGGTTCCCTGCCTAAGGCTCTGGCTACCGTGGGCAATGACAATCTCGGGAACGATGTGCGGGTGGCCATGCCCCATTACAAAGGGATCGAAAAGGCCACCTACCGCATGGATTTTCCCGTGTTTTTCAACAGCCGGGCTGAGACGGCCATCATCCGGGAGAGTACCATCGAGGCCTATTACCAGGGGGAACACCGCATCATTCCAGTGTACCTGGTGGATAATCACCATTACTTCTACCGCGACGGCATGTACATGTTCCCCGACGAGGCCGAACGTTTTACCTTCTTCTGCCGAGCGGTGCTGGAAATGTTGCCGCGCCTCAACTGGCAACCGGATATCATCCACTGCAATGACTGGCAGACCGGACCCATCCCCTTTTTCCTGAAAGTTCGCTACGCGCAGGATCCGTTTTACAACCGTATGGCAACGGTTTTTACCATCCACAACCTGCAATATCAGGGCAACTTCCCCAAGGAGACGCTAAAGCTTTTGGGGGTGGGGGAGGAGTATTTTACTCCCGAATTGCTTGAGTTTTACGGCACGGTCAGTTACATGAAAATGGGCATATTGTATGCCGATGTCATTAACACGGTCAGTAAAACTTATGCAGCCGAGATCCAGCGACCGGAGTTGGGTGAGCGGATGGACGGCCTGCTGCGTAAACGTTCCCACGATCTGTACGGGATAGTTAATGGCATTAATTACCATGAATTTAACCCCAAAACTGATCCCCGTATTCACCGGAACTACGACCATGAAAGCATTGAAAACAAAAAGGAAAATAAATACGCCCTGCAAAAAGAAATGAATCTGCCTGTAAGGGATGTTCCGGTGCTGGGGATGATCTCACGCCTGGTGGATCAAAAAGGGCTCGACCTTATAGCCCAGATTGCCGACCGGTTGCTTTCCCATGACGTACAATTTGTGGTTCTAGGCAGCGGTGACCGGCGATATGAAAATATGTTTAGAGATATTCACAATCGTTACCCTGAAAAAGCCGGTGTTTATATCGGTTTTAACGCCATTCTGGCCCAGCGCATTTATGCCGGTGCCGACATGTTCTTAATGCCCTCCCGCTTTGAGCCCTGCGGCCTGGGGCAATTGATTGCCATGCGTTACGGGACCATTCCCATTGTCCGGGCTACTGGTGGGCTGGCCGATACGGTTCACGATTTTAACCCGGCTACAGGTTCCGGAAATGGTTTCGTCTTTTCCGAATATGAAGGAGATGCCCTGTACCACGCCATCCAACGGGCCCTCTCCCTGTACACGGAGCATCCGCACGAGTGGAAAATGTTGATAAAAAGGGCTATGGAGCTGGACTTTTCCTGGGCCCGTTCCGCCGTGGAATATTTACAACTCTACCAGGAGGCTTTGAGCCGGCATCTGGCCAGGGCGAAAACCGCCTGAAACACGCAATAGCCATCCCCCGGTGGATGGCCTTTGCTTTTTAAGTTTACACCCGGGGAGCGAGTTGTTACAATATTAAGAGAAGTTAAATAATTCAATCCTCTTTCCCGCTAGCCAACCAGTTACTCTGGCGCCTCTCATTTCATTTTAGGAAGGGCCGGTGGTAACAGTGAGACATCACTCCCCGAAACTCTCCCATTTTACGGCGGATCATATTATCGGCCTGAGCTCACAAATGCTTGACCTCAAGGAAACCCTGCTCAAGGTAGCCCCCCGCAATTCCAACGTACTCATTACCGGTGAGAGTGGTACCGGGAAAGAACTTTTTGCCCGGGCACTGCACGCGGCCAGTTTGCGGCGGGCAGGGCCCTTTGTGAAAATAAATTGTGCGGCTATTCCCGATACCCTTGTAGAGTCGGAGCTCTTTGGTTATGAAGAAGGGGCGTTTACAGGCTGCCGTAAGGGGGGACAGATTGGTAAACTGGAACTGGCTCACGGGGGTACGGTCTTTCTAGATGAAGTGGCCGAACTTTCCCGTGCCATGCAAGCCAAGCTTTTGCGTTTCCTGCAAGAACGCGAGATCCAGAAACTGGGTAGCAGGCGAACCATTTTCGTTGATGTCCGGGTAGTGGCAGCCACCAATGTTAACCTGGAACAAATGGTTAAACATAAAAAGTTTCGTGAAGACCTTTTTTATCGTTTAAACGTGATTAATTTACACATTCCCCCCTTAAGGGAACGCAAGGAAGATATCCCCTTGCTGGTTGATGCATTTATACAAAAGTTTAATTTCTCCTTCGGGGCCGGGGTAAACGGAGTGGCATCGGAAGTAATGACCGCCTTTCTGCATTATTCCTGGCCGGGAAATGTACGTGAACTGGAGAACTGTTTGGAGCGGGCCTTTAACCTGGTGGATAAAGATAAGATTATTCGACCGCACCATTTGCCCGCCCACCTGTATGCTCTGGCAGGGGAAAACCGGTTGCCTGGTGAAAAAAGGTTTCTTGGCCAGGTTACGGAAGCATTCAGGCAGGGAAAAACCTTGACCCAAATTATGGAACAGGTAGAAAAAAACATTGTTTTGCAGGCCCTTGCCGAGAGTAAAGGAAACAAGGCCAAAGCCGCCCGGTTGCTGGGAATATCCCGCCCGGGCCTGTATAAAAAGTTAATCAAATACAATTTAATGTAAATTAATATAAACAGCTGCCCCCATTGCCGCCTTTTCACCCTTCTCGGGCCATTACCCTTCCCCCTCCCAAGATATGCGCCCGGGGCGTCGACGGTAATAACCTTTTGCTCGTGTTAAGTTTGGTAACACCTCCGGGATAAGTGCAAAAAAGGGTTGCTACTAGGGCCTTAATTTTGTATCCTTAACCCCATTTTACGGTTATTGGCAGCTAAAAGCCCGGCTGGTTACGGTTAATTTGCTAATGGAATTTGCCGGGTGACAAACCAGGCGGAAAGGGGGTGTGGTTTTTATAGGACCGTCACCTTTTAGGGGGCAACAGGACCAGCGAAAAATCTTCCGGGAGGGGTGAAACGATGGATTTCGACCTCACCAGGGATCAACAGTTGATCCGGGAGGTAGTGCGGGATTTTGCGCAAAAAGAAATACTTCCCAGGGCAAAAGAGATTGACCGGAGCGGACAGTTCCCTCTGGATATAATAAGAAAGCTTGCCCAAATGGATCTCATGGGATTGCCCTTTCCCGAGGAATACGGAGGTGCCGGAGGGGACTATGTCAGTTACTGCCTGGCTTTAGAAGAGATCACTCGGGCCTGCGCTTCGACCGGTCTCACCTATGAGGCGCACATTTCCCTTGGCTGCATGCCTATTTATCTCTTTGGTACTCCGGAACAGAAGCAGAAATACCTGGTTCCTTTGTGTCGGGGAGAATGTATAGGGGCCTTTGGGCTTACCGAGCCCAATGCAGGTTCGGATGCCGGCGGAACCCAGACCACGGCGGTACTCCATGGAGATGAATGGGTGATCACTGGCTCCAAATGTTTTATTACCAATGCCAGCTATGCCCGCTTTGTTACCATTACGGCTGTTACCGACCGGACGAAGGGGAAAAATGGTATCAGCGCCTTTATTATACCCACCGATGCTTCCGGTTTAACTATTAAAGCCGGCTATGAAAAGCTGGGCATGTCCGGGTCCAATACTACCGAACTGTTTTTTGACGATGTGAGGATACCCAAAGAAAATCTTTTAGGCCAGTTAAACCAGGGTTTCAAACAGTTTTTGCAGGTTCTTGACGGCGGGCGCATTGCCATTGGAGCCATGGCGGTAGGTATTGCCCAGGCCTGTTTGGATGCCGCCCTGGACTATGCCCGGCAAAGAATCCAGTTTGGGCAAAGCATCTCCAAATTTCAGGCTGTCTCCTTTAAACTAGCCGATATGGCCACCAACATTGAAGTAGCCCGGAATATGTACTTGAAAGCTGCCTGGCTAAGGGATCAGGGCCGGTCCTGCACCAAGGAAGCGGCCATGATCAAGGTTTTTGCTTCTGAAATGGCGACCCGGGCTGCCCTGGATGCCATTCAAATTCACGGTGGCTACGGCTATATGAAGGAGTTTCCGGTTGAACGCCACCTGCGGGATGCCAAGCTGTTGGAGATTGGGGAAGGCACCTCGGAGATCCAGCGTTTGGTTATTGCCCGGGCCCTGGGGTGTTGATAACCAGGTAAGTGCGTGTATTGGGGGGAGGTAGAGATGCTTCGCAGGATTCGCGAAAGGACTGTACCACCTGGCGGTCCACTGACCCGACGGCAGAAAAAAGCTGCTAGTGAAGCCATCATCCGGTTGCTCGGCCGGGCTTCCGGGAACGTTTCCGAAGTGGCCGAACACCTGGGGATTGATGAGGAATTAATTGATCAGTTGCTCCAGGAACTGGTCCGGATCGGGCGGGTGCGGCGTAATCCCGATGGAGGGTTTACCCTTCACGATCCCTTAAGCAAATGGTGGGAAAGCAAAGGAAGTAAAAATTTTTAAGGTGCCCGGGCACCGGTTGGGGAGAAAAATTTTTTAAGACTGGAGGTGAATTTGATTTTGAGTTCTTTTATCTTCCTACGGAGTTTCGGGTGCAAGAAGCCAACAGGGGGTATGGGGGTACATGGCAGAAGTAAAACCTGAAGAGTTGAAAATGATTAAGGAGAGTAAACTGTACTATCCGGATTCCGAAAAAGTGAAAAAGTCAGTTTTGGGCAGTATGGATGCCTTTAATGCCCTGCTTCGCAGATCATGGGAGGATCCGGAAGGTTTTTGGGCCGATGTGGCCAGTGATCTTTACTGGATCAAACCCTGGGAAAAGGTCATGGAAGGAAAAATGCCTTATTTTAAGTTTTTTGTGGGGGGTGTAACCAACCCCTGCTACAACCTCATCGACCGGCATTTGGAACAGGGTGCCGATAACAAGCTAGCCCTGATTTGGGAAGGGGAAGACTACCAGACCAAATTCTATACCTACAGGATGCTCTATAGCGAAGTATGTAAATTTGCCAATGTTTTAAAGGATTTTGGTTTGCAAAAAGGGGATCGGGTGGCCATTTTCCTGCCCAACCTGGCCGAAACGGTAGTAGCTGTACTAGCCTGCTACCGCCTGGGGGTGCTGTTTAATACCGTTTTCTCCGGTTTTTCCGTGCGTGCCCTGCGGGACCGGCTGATTAACTATGAACCTCAGGTAATTGTCACCGCCGACGGTGGTTACCGTCGCGGCCGGGAAGTTCCTTTAAAGTCCAAGGTGGACGAAGCCATCGAGGGTATGGAAAGCATCCAGGCCGTGGTGGTGGTCAAACGAACCGGTTCCGAGATTAACATGAAAGAAGGGCGGGACTACTGGTGGCATGAATTAATGGCCAAGGCCCGCCTGGAATGCCCGCCGGAGGCCATGGAGGCCAATGAACCGGGACTGGTGTTTTACACCAGTGGCACCACCGGCAAACCTAAAGGTATAGTTCATTCCAGTGTGGCCTTCGTGGTAAACAATTATATTTACGCTAAGTTCCACATGGACCATCACCCCAACGATATGTTCTGGTGTACGGCTGACATCGGCTGGCTGACCATGCATATCTGGGGGATTGTAGGCGCGCTGTCCAACGGGGTAACTACCATATTTTACGAAGGTGCCCTGGATTACCCGCGACCCGACCGGTTCTACCAGATCATTGATAAGTACCGGGTGAATAAGCTATTTACCGCACCCACCGCCATCCGCATGCTCATGCGGTATGGGGAAAGCTGGATGGAGACCTACGATATTTCCTGCCTGGATGTTCTCTCCGTGGTGGGGGAACCGTTTAACCCGGAAGCCTGGCATTGGGCCTATGAAAAGCTAGGCCAAAAGCGCATGTACATCAATAACACCTGGGGTCAGACGGAAACAGCCGGTTGCCCCCTGGCCGGAGCAGCCTGGGTAACACCCATGAAACCCGGTTCCTGTGGCATCCAGTTTCTGGGCGCCCAGCTGGATGTGGTAGATGAGGATGGCAAACCCGTTCCTCCTGAAACGCCCGGTAACCTCATCATCACCCGCCCCATCCCCATGATGGTTCGGACCCTTTGGAGGGAGCCAGAAAGGTATATCCGGGAGTACTTCAGTCAGGTTGAAGGCTGTTATTTTACCAATGATGCCGCCATCAAGGATAGGGACGGCCACTACTGGGTTACCGGCCGGATTGACGACGTCTTTAACGTGGCCGGTCACCGTCTTTCCACTATGGAGATGGAGAGTGCCATTATTGAGTGCGAGGGGGTGGCTGAAGCGGCGGTGATTGGTGTTCCAGATCCTATTAAAGGATTAATCCCCGTGGCCTTTGTCACCCTCCGGCAGGGTTATGAGGCCGGTTCCGAAATGGAGCAAGCCATTAAACACAAGGTTATTGAAAACATTGGTAAAATTGCCGTTCCCGGTACCATTTACTTTACCCCGGTAATGCCCAAAACCCCCAGCGGCAAGATCATGCGCCGGCTACTCAAGGAAATTGTTGTTGGCGGGGAAATAAAGGGGGATATCACCGGTCTTGAAGATATTGGCACTGTGGAGCAGGTAAAGGCCATAGTGGCGGCCAAAAAGACACAAGGGTAAATTTTTTCTTGGATACGCTCAAAAACATGTCTATTAAAATTTACACACCGGCAACTCATTCTGGGGGGTAACCTGCCCATTCTTGCGTGCAAAGTTTTTTACGCGTGGGTCCCTGGTTACCGGTTCTTTTGCGCTAATTCACCCCTTAAGACGCTAAAGAATAAAAGTAAAAGTCAGAATAGTGGCTTAATTATTGCATGGGAGAATTTTCGGCAATCGGCGGGAGGGGGTGACATGGCACTAGAACGACCTGACGAGTTGGCAAGGTTTTGGGACAGCTGTAGCAGCATCTTTGAAAGAGCGTGGTTGCGGGATTGGCCCAGGGGCGGTCCCGCGACCAGCTCAATTTAAATGAGGATACCCTGGTACTAGGCCGGTAATCCATCAAAAGGAGGAGGCAAAGTTGAGCCAGCATAACATGGTAGATTATGATAAAACCTATGCGGAATTTAAATGGGAAAAACCGGAGTATTTTAATTTTGCCCGGGATGTCATTGATAAGTGGGCTGGGGACCCTGACAAGCTGGCGATGCTTTGGGTCGACGATGAAGGCAACGAGGTGCGCAAAACTTTTTTTGACTTTTCCAGGGCTTCCAAACGGGCGGCCAACGTCCTCCGGGAACAGGGGGTAAAGCAGGGCGATGTGGTGGTGGTCATCCTGCCCCGTTTGATCGAGTGGTGGGAGATCAACCTGGCCTGTTTGCGCCTGGGTGCAGTAATCAGCCCCGGTACCACCCAGCTTACCGCCAAGGACATAAAGTACCGTTTGGAGACGGCAGAAGCGGTTTGTGTCATCACCGACAACGATAATGCTCCCAAGGTGGACGAGGTTGTTGGGGAATGCCCCACGGTAAAGTCCCGCATTATCGTTGGTGAGCCCCGCCGGGGCTGGCTGGATTATAGGGAAGCCGTGGCCAGGGCCAGCGACGACTTTACCACGGTAAATACCAGGAGTGATGACAACGCCATTTTGTACTTCACCTCGGGAACTACGGGCTATCCAAAGATGACGGTGCATACCCACGCCAGTTACCCCATTGGACATATTGTTACCGGAAGATACTGGCTGGACCTGCATCCGGATGATCTGCACTGGAATTTAAGCGATACGGGTTGGGCCAAGGCGGCCTGGAGCAGCTTCTATGGTCCCTGGAATATGGGAGCGGCCATATTTGTTCACCATACTTCCCGTTTTAGCCCCAAGAAAACCCTAGAGCTACTGCAGAAATATCCCATCACCACCCTTTGCGGGGCGCCGACCAACTACCGGATGATTGTGCTAGAAGATTTAAGCCAGTACAAGTTCCCAGCCCTGCGCCACTGTGTGGGTGCCGGTGAACCTCTGAACCCGGAGGTCATTGAAATCTGGAAAGAGGCTACCGGTTTGATCATCCGTGATGGTTACGGCCAGACCGAAACAGTACTGCTGTGTGGCAGCTTTCCCTGCATTGAGCCCCGTTTCGGCTCCATGGGTAAACCTTCCCCCGGCTTTGACGTTCAGGTTATTGACGAGGAAGGCAATATCCTGCCGCCCAACACGGAAGGGGATGTGGCTGTAAGGGTAAAACCCGGACGTCCGGTGGGGCTCTTCAAGGAGTACTGGAAGAATCCTGAAAAAACGGCCAGTGTATACCGTGGTGACTGGTACATCACTGGTGACCGGGCATACAGAGATGAGGATGGCTACTTGTGGTTTGTGGGGCGCGCCGATGACGTAATCCTGGCCGCGGGTTATCGCATTGGTCCCTTTGAAGTGGAAAGCGCCCTGTTGGAACACCCGGCGGTAGCTGAATCGGCTGTAGTATCCAGCCCCGACGAGATTCGGGGTGAGGTAGTCAAGGCTTTTGTGGTACTGGCACCGGGTTATCAACCCTCCAATGAACTGGTAAAAGAACTGCAAGAGCATGTTAAGAAGATTACCGCACCCTATAAATATCCGCGGAAGGTTGAATTTGTGGAATCACTGCCTAAAACCATAAGCGGTAAGATTCGGCGGGTTGAGCTGCGGGAACGAGAGTGGGCCGGTAAGCGCAGGTAATAAGAGGGAAGCAAAGGTCGGGAGAAAGGGCCCGGCCTTTATTCATTTGCTAGTTCTTGATTCTTGCTGGAAAAAGGAATATGCTACTAAGAGAAAATGGTACAAGCCTACCGGATCCGGAAGTGGATGTCTAGCTGAGGGCTGGTCATGTTTACTTATGTAAACATCTGTTTGGCAGCCCGGTGGTGAAAGCCTTTTCCGTCCATCCCGTTATTTCAAGCGGTACGCAATGTCTATGGCGAAGGCACGTTTTATTCCCCATTGCAACTGGGGAAAGGTTTACGGGTTGTTGAAATTGCTGCCCTTGCAGGTCAAGTTAGAGTTTTCTAAAAAGTCAGGCATGGCACTTGCATGGGAAAGTGGTTTGATTCTTTAGGTGGCCAGCGGTTATCAAAAAGTTTTTTATGGGGAAAGGTGTTAAATTAAAAATCGGGGCATAGAAAAGGGGAGAGATTTATGGACTTTATGCTCACGGAAGAACAACAATTGCTGCGCCAGACCGTCCGGGACTTTGCCGAGAACGAGGTAGCTCCCAAGGCGGCCGAGATGGATGAAACGGAAGAGTACGACTGGTCCCTTTGGGATAAGATGGCCGAGATGGGCTTAACTGGCATCCCCTTTCCCGAAGATTATGGGGGAGCGGGTATGGACAACCTCAGTTATGCCATTGCGGTGGAGGAATTGAGCCGGGTTTGTGCTTCCACCGGGGTGCTGATCTCGGCCCATACCTCCCTGTGTAGCTGGCCCATCTACGCTTTTGGCACCGAGGAGCAGAAGAGCAAATACCTGGTCCCCCTGGCAGAAGGAAAAAAAGTCGGGGCCCTGGGTCTGACCGAGCCCTCTGCGGGTTCCGATGCCGGGGCGATAAAATTAAGCGCCGTGCGGGACGGGGATGAGTACGTACTCAATGGAACAAAGATTTTTATTACTAATGGTGGGCGGGCGGACGTTTACGTTGTTATTGCCCGCACGGATCCGGATATGAGCAAAAAACACCGGGGTACAACCGCTTTTATTGTAGAAAAGGGTACACCCGGATTTACCTTTGGCAAGAAGGAGCACAAGATGGGTATCCGGGCCTCTTATACCTACGAACTGGTTTTTGATAATTGTCGTATCCCCAAAGAAAATATGCTGGGCCAAGAGGGTGAAGGCTTTAAAATTGCCATGGCCACTTTGGACGGCGGGCGGATTGGAATTGCCGCTCAGGCCCTGGGGATTGCCCAGGGGGCCTTCGAGCAGGCTCTGGCTTACAGCAAGGTGCGGGAGCAATTTGGCCGGCCCATCTGTGCCAATCAGGGCATTGCCTGGATGCTGGCCGATATGGCCACCCGTATTGAAGCCGCCCGCCTGCTGGTTTACCAGGCTGCCTTTTTGAAAGACAACAAGCTGCCCTACGGTAAGGAGTCGGCCATGGCCAAGCTTTATGCCTCAGAAGTGGCCATGTGGGTGACTACTAAGGCGGTACAGATTCACGGCGGTTACGGTTATACCCGGGAGTACCCCGTGGAGCGCATGATGCGCGATGCCAAGATTACGGAAATTTATGAAGGTACCAGTGAGGTACAGCGCATTGTCATTGCCAACTATCTGCTCAAGTAGCCGGTGTGAGGAGGGGGAAGATGAAGTTAGTCGTATTCACCAAGCAAACCTTTGACACGGAAGCCAAAATCACCCTCGACGCGCAGGGCAAAATCAACCCGGAAGGAGTCAGCCTGATCATGAACCCTTACGATGAATTTGCCGTAGAAGAAGCCCTGCGCATCAAGGAGAAAACCAAAGGGGAAGTAACCGTGGTCAGCATGGGCGGGCCAAAGGCCCAGGACGTCCTGCGCCAGGCTCTGGCCATGGGCGCCGACCGGGCTGTGCTCATCACCCCCGAATTGGAAGAAATAGACGAATACACCACGGCCACCATC
>NZ_FQZM01000055.1 GCF_900142025.1 Desulfofundulus thermosubterraneus DSM 16057
ATCGGATTTTTCGTTGGTGTAGTTGTTGATGACGATTATTTCCGTGCCGTAAGATCTGAACAGCTTCTCGAAGAAATTGAAGCCGGTCCTGGTCAACCTGTCTTTGTAAGTGATGATGACCTTTTCAATCCGGTAGTTGAGGATCTCTTTAAGTAATTCGTTAAAATCTTTCCGGTTGTCAAAATCTAAAGCGGAAGCAATGTCTTTGTAAATCCCATCAATTGTCCAACCGTTGTTGAGGCAGAACTGTTTCAACAATTCTAGCTGATTTTCTAAATCTCTCTTTTGCTTATTTGTGGACACCCTGGCGTAGAGCACGGTTTTCCTCTTGACAGGCTTGCCGGTGGTCTTTAGCAGGTATTCATAAACGGATTTTTCGTCGTAGTCGTAGTAGCCGTTGGGTAGTTTGTTTACTTTGATTTTATTTTCCCACCGCAACCTGTTGAGGGTGCTCCGGCTGATACGTAATAATTCCATTACTTCTTTGGCTTTCATAGTAAGTAAAGTATATCCAATTTGATAAAGACTGTCAAGAAGGTGTTAGAATTGTGGACTATATCAATTTTCAGACATTTTGTAAACAATCGCTGGAAATAAAACGGTTTTTCATTGCCGGCCAGCAGATGATGGGCACCCCTCGCCATTGTTCATACTAAACAGGAAATGGTATAATTGATGTAATATCGCATCCAGCCGGCTGATGAAAGACTAAACAGCAGCCCGCGCATTGATGAAAAGCGGTTTATTTCGTGATGCCACCAATCCATACTTGCGGTTGGAACGAATCTTTTGGGATGAGTCTTTCTGGAGCTGTTCCTATGCAGATTTCGGGCATTTTCCTGAACCCCGCTGTTGAACTGCAAACAGTAACTTCCCTGCAGCCGGGGCAAATGGTGCAGGTGGAGGTCCTGGGGGTGGAAAACGGTCTCGCCACGGTGCGCATAGGCGGCCAGACCTTTACGGCTACGGGGGAGATACCCTCCCCGCCGGCTACGTTCTGGGCCCTGGTGCGTGAGGTTACCCCCGAGACCCTGCACCTGCAGCACCTTACCGGCACACCGGACGAAAACGCGGCACTGACAACCATGGCCAAAGTCCTGGGCATGCCCGCCGGCCCGGAAACCACAAAGCTGCTGCAGGAAATGGTCAAGTGGCAACTGCCCCTGGGCCGCTCCCTGGTGGAGATGCTTTTCTCCGCCGCCAGGGATCTACCTCCCCGGGAGCGGGCGGCCTTCTGGGCCGCCCGGGTGTGGCTGGAAACCCTGGATTTACGCTCTGACCCGGGCAAGGTGAAACAGGCCCTGGACTACCTCCTGGGAAGCAAAGAAGCCACTCCCCGGGGGCAGGAGGTGTTGAACCAGGCGGCACCCCTTTTCCCGGACCAGGAAATGGTGAGCTTTTTCACATTTCGCGGGAAGGGAATATACGGCGAGCTGTATATGGTGGACAGCCGGGCCGGTAAGAAAGGTGAGCAGGACCTCCCCCTGGCCCTGGTGGTGCGAGTGGAAACCCCGGTTCTGGGGGAAACCTGGGTTTACCTGACCCGGGGCAAGGCGGGACTTACGGCCAGGGTGGCCGTAGCCAAAGAAAACTTCGTCTCCCTTTTTAAAAAGGCCGCCGGGGAGCTAAGGGACAGGCTGGCCGCCCTGGGGTATTCCATTGATGATATTCAGGTCACCGCACGAAAGATCTCCTGTATCTGCGAACTGCTGCGCCCCCACGAACCGCCGCCCTACCGGCCCGTAAACGCGCTGGTGTAAAAGCGAAAGGAGCTGCCGCCATGTCCCAGGATAAACCTAAGGCCGCCGCAGCCCTGGCCTACGACCCGGAAAAGGATGCCGCTCCCCGGGTGGTGGCCGCCGGTCGCGGGCAATTAGCCGAAATAATTGAAAAGCTGGCCCGGGAAAACAACGTACCCGTATACTGCCATGAAGAACTGGCCCTGACCCTCACCGGCCTGGGTGCCGGCCGGGAAATACCGCCAGAGTTGTACCGGGTGGTAGCCGAGATCATTGCCTGGGTATACAGGACGGAGAAGAAATTGAACCTCTCCTGACCAAAGCTACCCGGGCTTTATTGCTAAAAATTCAGTTATATCAGGGATTCGTTGATTTCCGGCGTTTTTCGAAAAATAAAAGGCCCGGTTCCCCCGGACAGCTCTATAAAGACTTCCAGAATTCCTCTTCGGTTATTTTTAACTGGTATTTAAGAATCTTTCTCCACAAGTTAGCGGAAATTTCCTTTGCCGTCGCATGACTGACCCTGGTACGCAGAACTTCGCCCGTTGTCAGAACTTTTTCATAGTACCAGTAGTCGGTATTCCTTATCATATACCAGCCGTTCTTTTCGCAATATCTTTTTAGCTGGCCAAACGTCGGAGGCATGACAACTCATAACTCCAAAAGAGACTTGATATCCTGCTCGTTCTTGCACAACCATACCCGCAAAATGTAAGGAAAATGGGCCTTTCGGTTAGGAGCGTTTAAAAATAGTTCAGGACGCTTCATATAGTCTTCCGCGTATATCTTTATTTCCCGAACAAGCTCCTCGACTGCTTCTTCGAGAGTCGCGGCGTTGACTGCTATTCCCAGTTCATCCAGAGCCAGAGTCACGGAACCATCTTCTTCAGGCAGAATTTCGGGTTTAAACCTGTACGCACGCAAGATGTCCTCCTGCAGATCCCGGCGAACCAGCAACACCTCTTCTGCCTGCCGGCGCTTGATCAGCGCGGGTAAAAAACGGTGCCAGACGTTATCAAATATTTCGGTTAGAGATTTGCGTGCTGCGGTAAATTGGACTTCGGCTAGCATACCCATCTCACCTTCCGCCTCCAGCATATCAGATAATGTACATTCTGTACAACCCAGTATATGCCGGACGCGAAGAAATTATAACGACAAGAACAAATTAGACTGCCGGGAGTTGCAATTTTATAGATTTTTGGATGAGAATGTGGTTAAATCAAAATCCATCGCCCCTTCATATCATGATGTGGAGGTGCAAATTCCGGGATTACGAGGAGGGGCGACAAATATGTCAGGCAAAGGAATCACCGCCGGTACCCACCTGCTGGTGGAAACGGCCCTCAGGCGGCTGCATCATTTCCAGGGCGATACCCTGGTGCGCACCTACCCGGTGGCCGTGGGCAAGCCGGAAACTCCCACACCCACCGGGGACTACCACGTGATAAACAAAATGATCAACCCCGGGGGAGTACTGGGTACCCGCTGGATGGGGCTGGATATTCCCGGCGGTAATTACGGCATTCACGGGACAAATAACCCCGGCTCCATTGGCAAGGCCGTTTCCAACGGCTGTATCCGCATGTACAACCACCACATTGAGGAACTCTTCCCCCAGGTGCAGATCGGCACCCCTGTACGCATTGTAACGGGGACAAACGTTGCCCAGAGCGACCCCGGGGAAACATACGTAATCCAGCCGGGGGACACCCTGTGGCAGATTGCCCGCCGGTTTGGGGTACCCCTTTCCACCCTCATTGAATTGAACAGCCCGGCCAACCCCAATGAAATTTATCCGGGGCAGGTGATCGTCATACCGGGCCGGTAACGCCCATTTATTTCCCAAGGTATTATTAACCTGCCAGAATTAATATAATTTAGCAATGGATAAATCCGGACGGTGTCCATCCTTCGATTAATAGACAGGTTGGCCAGGCAGGTTGCCGCCTGTTTTCCGTAAGACATGAAAAACCGGGTTCTGGCAGGTGAATATCTTGACCTCGGTACTGCTTATGGCCCTTTTTGCCGGCTTGAGCACCTGTCTGGGGGCCATGCTGGTGCTTATCTGGGGCCGCCCGGGGCGGCGGTCCTTTTCTCTTTTTTCCGGCCTGGCGGCAGGGGTAATGCTCGCCGTGGTGCTCCTGGATTTAATTCCCGCGTCGCTGCGCCATGGCAGCGCAACCCAGGGCCTTTTGGGATTTACCGCCGGAATTTTGTTGATGGTCGCCCTGGATCTGTTTCTAAGCAGCGAAAGCCCGGTGGGCAATTGGAACTATACCTACCTGAAAATGGGGTACCTCATTGCTGCCGGGATCGCCTTGCACGATTTACCGGAAGGACTGGCCATTGCTGCCGGATTTGTAGAACCAGGCCACCTGGGCCCCCTTCTCGCCCTGGCCATAGCCCTGCACAACATCCCCGAAGGGATGGCCACAGCGGCTCCCCTGGCGGCCGGGGGCCTTTCCCCGCTGGTGGTATTGTTTTTAAACGGGCTGGTCAGTTTGGTTACCCCCCTGGGTTGCTGGTTGGGCCTTTTGCTCACCCACACATCCCCGCTCTTTCTATCTCCTCTCCTAGCCATGGCCGCGGGGGCTATGGCCTACATCGTTAAAGCAAAACTGCTGCCCGAATGCCTGCGCCTGCACCCGCCCATGGCCTATCTGGGACTTTTTGGGGGAATTGTCCTGGTGTTCTTCCTGAACCTATTTTTTTAGCAGCAGCCACGCTCCCCCGGCCATGAGCAGGGTGCCCACCACACGGTGCCAGGTAAAGGGAAGCTTTTCCAGGCCGAACAGGCCCAGGTGATCAATTAAGCTGGCGGTGAGCACCTGCCCAATAATAATCGCCGTGGTGGCCGGAGCCACTCCCACCCTGGGAATGCTGCGCATTACCAGATAAACGATCACAACCCCAAGGATACCACCCAGGTAATAATACCACGGCGCCTGGGCGTAGTCGGCCAGCCGGCCGTCACCAAGGCGAAAGCCAAACAAAAGCACTGCTACCAGAGCTAAACCCACCAGGTGAACCACAAAGGTGGTTTCCAGCAGGCCGATCACCTTGCCCAGGGCCGCATTTAAAGACCCCTGCACGGCCATGGTCACCCCGGAGAGGGCGGCAATAGCCAAGGCCAGTAATCTAACGCTCAACCAGTCATACCCCCCACTTTTTCTATGTTGTTAATGTTCTTCCCCGGGGCAAAAAATATGTGCGGCCCGCTCCATGAGGAGCCGGCCGCATCATCTGGATCAGGCCCGTTTTTCTTTTTCCAGCTGTGCACCCCATTTCACCACTTTCTGTTTTGCATCGCCACTTACGGCAGGAGGAGAAACAGGGGGAGAAAGGGGTTTCTTTGCTTCCATGGATGAGGGAACTGCCGGCGGCCGCCCGGGTGGCGCCCCCTGACCGCCCATCATGCTGCTTAAAAGGGTGAGCAACAAGGCGGGGTCTGGCCCCTGCCCCGGCTGCTGGTTCATTAGCGCCATCAACAGGGCCGGGTTTAACGGTAAAGGCGGGGTATTCTGCTCCTTAGTGGGCGGTTGACCGGGCGGCAGGCCGGCCGGCGGTCCCCCCGGCATACCTCCCATCATCTGCAATAAGGTGTTGAGCATGGGATTGGGACTCGCCGGTAAAGCCTGAGGAACAACCGCACTGCCCATTTGTTTATTCATCAAGCTGACGATACCCAGCAGGTTCAAAAGCCCAAGCATCAGCATGGTATCGTCATGGGATGCTCCCTGTTTTGATTGATAATCCAGCAAAGAAAAAAGTACATGTTCCAGGTGGTTTCCCTTTGCCTTTTCTTCGGCCATACATTAATCCCCCTTCCTTTACAGGTATATTCACTCCCCGCAGAAAAGTTGCTGTCACCGGATAAGCTTTTACGACGTAGTATAACTTAAAAAAGCATTGCGAAAGGAGGAATAGAAGGTGGCAGACCAGGCGCTCCAGCCCAATAACCCTTTCACCCTGTTCCTAATTCTTATCCTTTTGATACTTTCCACCAGGCCAAACGTGGAACAACAATTAGCCCAGCTGACTTCGCTGCTCCATGCCACCCAGCAATCAATGCAGATATTCCGCAGTGGAATGGAAACCTTCCACGCAAGTCTGGTAAACGCTTCAAATCAGGTGGGCCGGGAATAATTTGGAAAACGATATCAAACTTTAAGCAATAAACATAGAATTGGTATAAACAGGGAAAGGAGGTTTTTTAATGCCGGAATTTTACGGTGGACAGTTTCACCCGCTTTCGATCCCCTTATTGCTCATGTTATCCACCAGATCGGACATGGAAGACCGTTTAAGCCAGCTGGCCTCTTTTCTTGAAGCCACCCGGAATGCCCTTAAAACCATGCGCACGGGATTGGAAGCCTTACACGTAAGCATGATTCAACTGGCTGAAGGAGCGAGCTCAAGCCAGCCCGCCACTCTTTTGCCCGCCGACATCCCGGTAGGCCCGGAACCGGCGCCCCCGGATGAAGTGCAGTTTCCAGACGTCAAATTACCGGAAAACCAAAACCCCTAATAAGACTTAGGGGGTTCCCACCAGGAACCCCTATTTTATTTTTAGTTTAATCTTTAGCCGGCTTTCCCCCCGGAGAAGCGGGGGGGCTCTCATTTGGCGCGAGAACATTTCCTTCCGTGGAAGATGTTGACGGGGAACGGGGGGGGCTTATTGGACCTAACAGGCTCCCAAGTAAATTGGCCAGTTGGGGAGGTGTTTCCCGGCTCCCGGTCCGGGAAGGTCCGCCAGCACCCTTTCCGCCGGTCTGTATTTTGGGTTCCTCGCCCTGGACCCCGAAGCGGTGTCCCATGAGATTGATCAGCCCCATCAGGTTCACCAGGCTAAGTAAAATGAGGGGATCTGTTGACTGCCCTTTTAGTTCCAGCAACTGAAAAAGGGTTGCCTCCAGACCCTGATGTTGCCCTTTTTCCCCCATTTGACCTCCTCCCTAAAACAGTCCCGGCAGGTGCGGTATGTTTAATCCCGTCATTTTAACCACTTCGTCCCTTAACTGCCTGCGAGCTTCGGACAGGGCCTCGTTAAAGGTATCCCGGACCACCGCCGCCAGTTCCCCCCGGTCCATTAAAGCCGGAGCAGTGGGGCCGAAACTTACCTCCAGCACCTGCTGCAGCCCGTTCACTGCCAGGCGCAATACCCCCTGGGGTGCCTCCTTTGTAACCACAATCCGCCGGGCTTCTTCCTGTAACTCCTGCAATTGCTGGGTCAGTTTGGGCGTGTTAAAAAACACCATTTTCCCCCTCCTAGAAATACACAAAAAGAAAAGCTGTGGTGAACAGCTCTATTTGTGGAAAATGCAAATAGTGCCCATTCTTTACCTTGTTTCACTTATTTTAGATCTATCGTGATTTGATTATATATTTACGTCGGGAAACCTCCAATACACTCAAAGCTTACATCATCGAGCTTAACCGTGTTGGTGTTTCCAGTAGCCGGGTTAAAGGTGAAGCGAACCAGGGCGGTACGGGCACCGGCCGGGGAAACAGGTATGTTCAGGGTAAACTGCTGGTAGTTGTTATCAGGAATGTTCACGCTGCCAATGCTCTGGACGGCGCCGTCAATCTGCACCCCGTTGCGGTCAAAGAAGCGCACCTCCGCCACCAGGTTAAAGGCGCTGACCGGCGATACGGGAGCAACATTTTCCCGGGCCCAGAAGGTCAGCTTGTAAGCCCTGGCAGGAGCAACGGCCCGGCGCATGGTCTGGAAAATGGCCGCGGTGCTTGCGGGGTCCGTGACTCCCAGTTCGGCAGCAAAACTGCCGGTACGAGCGACAGTAGTGGGAGCGACGTTGGCCGTGGCGCCCCAGAAGATGGGCACGTTGCCCGCCCACTGTTCAAATCCCGGGTCTTCCAGCAGGTTGCCGGGAGGGCAGAGTTCGGGAGACGGACAAAGTTGCACGAAGATCTGCCGCTCTTCCACCACCTTAACCCGCACGATAATTACGCCGACCTGGTGCAGGCGGCTGGCCCGGACCAGCTCCCAGGTAATATCAAACTTGGGTTTGGGGAACTGTACCATGACATCATCTTCCCGGAGCACCGCCTGGGGCTCTTTGAGGTCAATCATCTTGGTGAAAGGAACGTTTTCGGCAAAATGTTTTACTTCGTCCCGGTTGTTAACGTAAAAGATCTGCTTGTGCAGCACCCCGCTAACAATAATTTTCTTGACCACGGCTACATGTCCGACAATGTGTTTGAAATGGTGTTTCCACTCGTGATTGATTTTGGGGAACCAGTGGCCGATGCTCTCGTGGATGAACACCGGCTCGGCCTCCAGGTCCTCCACCTTGGCATCAATATGATCCACCTTTTTGGCCAGCTCGGGCAGGGTGACGGTACTATCCACCAGCACCTGCACCTCTTCCTCGGCCAGTACCACCGGTACCTTGATCTTGAGGCACATTACCTCTTCCGGCTCGGTATAGACATACTCGATGGGCATCAGGCTTACCTCCTTATCTTCAAATAAAACATGGCTGGTTAAATTAACCCTTGGCAGGAGGACAGGGAACCTTGATTACATCACCGGGCTGGAGGTTATGCGGATCTTTAGTGGGGTTGGCTGTTTTGATTGCCTCCACAGTGGTTCCAAACTGCTGCGCAATTTTCCAGAAGGTATCCCCAGGCTGTACTACATAATCGATGGTTTGCCCCGGCGGGCAGATCACGGGAGGTACGGGAGCCACGGAGACAACCACATCCCGCTGCAGCGACTCGGTCACCTTGACCGTTACCTTGAGTACCACTTCCAGGGTAACGTTCGGTCCCTCGGCGTCGGCAGAAACAAACTCCACCACCGGGCGGACATCCACGTCCATGCCTTCCCGGGCACCCTTGATCTCCACAAAGGTGCGGAAATTTAGCCGCCGTTCCAGGGCATGAACGGCCTGGTCCGGTTTTTTAGCCACGTAAACCACGTGCACTTCCACAAAGCCGCGGACGATTACTTTATCATTAATAATCTTTGTTTCGGTAACCTTAACTTCCTGGACGGTAACATCGATGATTTTTTCCACATCGGGCTTGGGGTCCGGAGTCTCAAAGGTATCCCGGAGCACCACCTGGGTGCTATCCTCTCCCACCACATGATCAATCTTGAGCTTGGTCATGGTGGCCTCGATGCCGGTGATCTTCGTAATGACGTCGACCTGCCTGAGCTCGGTAACAAAGGCCGTTAGCATCAGAACCACGTCGGCCCGCAGCCGGTCGCCGTCCAGGATATCCACATCGGCACTTTCCACCTTGACATCCACCCGCACATCCATATCCGGTTTGGCCCCGGTTATTTCCACAAAATCGCTGAAGCGGAAGGTCCGGTGGAGCTGGTGGACGGGCTGGTCGGGCTCGGCGGCAACGTACAACACCTGGACAGTCACCGTACCGTCAATGATGACCTTATTTTTAATGATCTTCTTGTCGGTAATTTCGGCAGTGGCATCAACTTCCAGGATTTTTTCTACCGGCGGCTTTTCGTCTGGTACGTTAAACTCCTCGCTGACGATAACTTGCCTGGTCCCGCTGCCTACCACATTGGCCACCTTAATGGTCTCCATCTCGCAGGTAGCCCCGGAGGGACAGATGGTGACCACGTCCACATCCTGCATCTCCGTCACTTTGACAAAAACACTGAGGATAGCAGTCACATCAAACTGCCGGGGGTCGCTGGAGCTGCGGGTGATGCTCACATCTTCCACCGAAACCCTGGCCGTGACATCCATGCCCGGCCTGGCCCCGGGAAGTTCCACAAAAGCGGTGAAGGAGAGCTGCTGGTGCATGTGGTGTACCGATTGGGAGGGTTCAAAGGCCACGTAAACAACTTGCAGGGTCAGGGTCCCCTCCACAATTGCCTTGTCCGGAACCAGTTCAACTTTTTTAATCCTTGCCGATTTATCTGTGGAAAGGATTTTTTGCACGTCGGGTTTTGGGTCGGGTACGGTGATTTTTCCGCGAACCACGACCTGTTGCGTGTCTTCGCTAACCACCTGGTTGACCCGCAACCGTTCCGTGGCCGGTGCGGCGGTTCCAACCATGGGGCATACTCCTCCTTTCAAAGAGTGTCTATAATATATATATGAGCCGTGTCAATTAATGTGCGGAATTTTGGCAATCCCCCAGAAAAAGAAAAAATCTCCCGTTTTATGGAAACGGGAGATTTTCAAGTAGAACCGGTTAACCAATGAACATCTGCACAAAAATCTTGCCGTAGCGGGGACTGGGAACCACTCCGATACCGATCTCCTTAAAATTGGCGTTTAAGATGTTGGCCCGGTGGTCGGGGGAATTCATCAAATTTTCATGGGCCATCTCCACTGTGGGTGCACCCGCCAGGTTCTCGCCGGCATAGCGATAGGTGATGCCAAAACGGCTCATCATTTCGAAGGGACTGCCGTAGGTGGGCGAGGTGTGGCTGAAGTAGTCTTTTTCCACCATATCCTTCGCTTTGAGCCGGGCCACCTTCACCAGCTCCATGTCTACCTTCAACGGAGCCAGTCCGTAACGCACCCGCTCCTGGTTGACCAGCTGGAGCATCTGCTGCTCGTCCACCGTAAGGCCGTTTATGGGCTCGGGTTGCGGTGCCGGATCAGGCTGAAGTTGGGTTTCCGGCGGGTTGGGCGCAGGTTGAGACCCGGGCTGCTGCCGGGACGACTCGCCCTGTCCTCCCACCAGGAGCTGCACTATGTACAGCCTGGAGCCCTGCCGGGCTACGCCCACTCCTATCCGGTCATATTTGGTACCCAGTACGTCCTTCTGGTAACCCGCAGACTTAATCAAAGTCCGGTAGGCGCTGTCCACCGATTGGGCCAGAACCAGGGTTTGGGCGGCGTAAGTATAACTGATCCCTTTCGCTTTCAACAGCTGGGGCAGTGAGCCGGGCAATCCGCCAAAACCCTTGTCCACCATCTCGCCAGCCCTTTGCCGGGCCAGTTCAACCAGCCGGGAATCGGTTTGAATAGGCGGCAGGCCTTTTTTGCTCCTCTCCTGATTAACCAGGGCCAGCATACGGCTCTCTTCCGGCGTGGGGGTTGTCGCTGCTGGTTGAATTTGGCTGCCATAAGCGGGAACTTTTTGCACCTTGCCGCCGTCTAAGTAGTTAGAACCACCGTGTACGGCGGCCAAAGCCGGTGAAAGAAACAGCCCGAGCACAAGCAACGCAACTATAACCACACCAACAAGTGACTTCAAGCTTTTGTTCATGACCACACTCCTTTTCTTTTTTACGCCCCGGTTGTCCCAGGCGTTTTTATCTAATTTATCAAAAATCGCCACATTACGGCAAAAGCGCTATTTCGACGCAATGTGCCATAAAATTAGCAGTAAATCCAGGTCTCACCCTTTATTGGCTAATTATTCATCTTATGTGCATAATGGGTAATTTTGTAATTTCTATCTGGGGGTAAAAATAACCGCTCCCAGCCCCTCTGTAACGGCCAGGCATTCCATCCCCGCTTCCCCCTTAAAAAAGACCGTCAAGATGAACAACCCCCGCCGAAAGGCTTTGCGAAAACGCCAGAGCAACAATTCATCTATATCAGATAATACTTTCATGACCACCCCTTCGCCTTGCAAGAACAGGGTGTAGCGGCCGTCGGTCTGGCGTGCGGTTACTATTTGAAATGACCGGGAGCGGTCAGTCAGGTCATGAATTTTTTTCATATAACTGCGGGCCAGGCTCAATGCTTCCTGACGGGTATCAATTAATGGTCCAATGGCCGGAATTTTTCCCCCCAGCATTACCAGGGCGACCTCCGCACCATCCGGTAGGAAATGATCAATCACCACCGCTTCACCTCTGGCTGCGACCTTTGCTCAAGGCAATAAACTCTAAAACTCCACCTCCAGCCGGGAGAGCACCTGTTCAATGCGGTTAAAAACCGTGTATTTATCGGAACCGGCAAATAAAAGCCCCACGGCCCGCTTTTCGCGATCCAGCACTAAGGAACCGCTATCCCCGGGCCGGGAACTCATATCGGTGACCACCTGGTCGGTAAACCAGCCTTTTTCGTCATTGCCTATCTCCACTTCCAGAGTTACCCCAACGGCGGTAACGGTACCCTCGGAAATGCCGGTGGTACGACCGCTTTTGATCACCCCCTGACCTGGGGCCACCCGGGCCACACCTTCCACCTTCCCAACTTCTAAAATCTCATCGTTAATTAAGCCGGGGCTGTCCGGACGGGCCACGGCAGCATCGATAATATTGCCGCCCCGGTAATGCTGGAACATTTTCAACTGGTAATGGGGCCTGACCAGGCGGACCAGCAGGTTGCCCGCCCTGACCAAAGCTTCAGCCACCGGACATTCGGTCTCCTGGATGCTGCGCAACAGGGGCGAAAAGCGCAACAGCGTGCCAATGCGGTCCCTGGCCTGACCGCCGTCATAGGGACCGGGTTGCAGAATGGGATCACCGATGGCTGCTCGCCCATCCTTCCCGTCGGTGGCATTGGCCAGGATGTGGTTGTTGCTCAAAATCAGCAGCTCCTTGGTGACCCTGTCCTTCACCACCGCACCAAAGGTACCGGCGCTGATCTTGTAGTGGCCGATGCTCATTCCCGGCCGCGCCGGCCGCCCTTTCCCCGTACGCAGGGAAAGCAGCCTGACCTCGCCGATTTCTATGACATCGGTAGGCAATCCGTCAATGTAAGCCGGCACCTGTTGCGCGCGGATCAGGCCGTCGGACGGCACCTTTTTCTTTACAAAGATAATGAGGGCGGGGCGATTGGTGGTTTCGCCGGACACCTGTTTAAGGCCAACTCCTACCCCGGTTACATTGGGCAACTCCAAGAGTTTTTCCCGGGATTCTTTCAGGACGCGAAAATACTTTTTCATAAAAAAACCCCTCCTCAAGGTCCTTGTGCATCATATGCAGAAGGACTGGAAGGGGTGACGGAACCTGTTAATAAGGGGATTTGGGTAATCCCAGGCGGTATTTCCCCCTGGTTTCCACACCGCCGATTCCTGGGAATCCGGTAATGGTCCCGGCGATAATGTCTTTCAAAGAAATCTGATCATATATTGAGGTATAAGCAATTTTTTCGACCACAAACACCGGATCAAAAGTATGAATGAGTACCCGGTGGGGTGAACTGGCAAAGTTAGCACCCGCCTCCAGTATGGCTTCATAGTGGGACTGGCAGGCCCCTGCAAAAATAACCAGATCATCCCGGCTTTTTTCATACAAGCGTGCTTTTTTTACCGCCTCCACAAAATAACGGGAGTTGTGGTAACCGTTCAAATCAGAAAAATTTTGAGTATCCTTTTCAATACCATCGTGACCGGTAAGCACCAGTATATCGGGGCGGTGTTTTTGCAGCAGATCGGTAACCGCCTCGGGCTGTTTCTCCTCATCGATGTGGTAGCCGGAAGCCGGTATGCCCAGCTGACGGTAAGTAGTGAGACAAAGATCCAAGTAGTCACCGTCGCCATCTATATGCAACACCGAACCCGGAACATCAAAAGTGCCTAAATGGGAAACCACGTCGTTGCTCCGGACTAAACGCTGCCGGTCCTGTTCCCGGCGCTTAAAAATGCGTTTCATGTGTTCGTGATTTTTGGTCATAAACGAATGCCAGAAGGCGGCAACCTCGGCCGGTTCAAACTTGCGCAGGTCCTCTAGAGGCGCAGTGGCACAAAGGCGCTTATCCAGCCCCTTTAAACGGGCACTTTTTTTACCGTCTTTTCCTATGGTTAACTCCACCACTTTAAAAAAGATATCGCAACTGTATGAAATCCGCCCCACTATGTCCCCGACCTTGATTCCTTCCACGGCGGCCTCCTCCTCACCTTTTTATCCCCATTTTATGTTGAAACCTCTGGAAGAGGTGAGGATATCTGGTAACGAACGCCAGTGTGGTTTCATAAATTAAGAATCAGTCGGGTGAAGAAAGGAGATTACCATGCTGGTAGCTGTGGTTCCGGTGAAAAACGAAGCCCTGCGTTTGGAAAAGGTTTTAAAGAACTTGCTGGCCGTACCCGTGGACCTGGTGGTCCCCGTACTAAACGGTTGTAATGACGGCTCGGAACAAATTATCCGGGACTTCCCCTCCCGTCTGGTAAAGGCGCTGGTTTTTGACGATGCCCTGGGCATCGACATACCCCGGGCGGTGGGAGCAATCCAGGCCAAAAAGCTGGGCGCCCGGGCCGTCCTCTTTGTGGACGGGGATATGGACGGGGACATCATTGACGTGCTGCGGGAACTAGCCAGGGCGGTCACCACCAAAGAGGCGGACCTGGCCTTAACCAACTGTTACCCCGCCGAAGAACTAGCCCGGCTTTCCGACCTGGCTAGCTACCTGCTGGAAATACGCCTGGCCTTAAACCGGGAACTGGGCTTGGCCCAATTAATAGGGCCGGCCTCCCCCTCCCACGGCCCCCACGCCGTTTCCCGCAAGTTCCTCGACCAGATACCCTTACGGGAGCTGGCCGTACCTCCGGTAGCTCTGGCTCTGGCCGCCAAACAGGGCCTGAAAGTCAGGGTGAAAGCCACCATTGCCCACCGGCACCTGGGTTCCCCCTTCCGCAGCCCCGTGCATGCCCGGCGCATTGCCGAAACCATCATCGGCGATTGCCTCGAGGCTATCAATCTGGCCTGCGGCCTACCCCGGGAACGCAGCCTCAACGGAGTAACCTACCTGGGCTATCACACTGAGAGAAAGTTTGATTTGCTGGAAGCTTTCGGTTTGCCGGAAGGTTGACATAATCAAAATGAAGGACCTTTGGCCACGAAGTCACTGGCGTTCTCAAAAAAAAAGTGGCCTTCCGGGTGATAACTGCCCCGAAAGGCCACCATTCCTGGTATTTACGCCTCTTTTTCAAAACATATCCTTGCCGACGCCGCACCTTTTCAATTTAATAATTCTCACAAAGCAGCTCGAAAAAGGCCTGGGGATGGTTACATACGGGGCATACTTTCGGCGCCTCGGCACCCTCGTGGATGTGTCCGCAATTGCGGCACTTCCAGCGTACCGACCCTTCTTTCTTGAATACTTTTCCTTCCCTCAAATTCTGCAACAGGGCCCGGAAACGCCTTTCATGCTCCTCTTCCACCCGGGCCACGCCTTCAAAAAAGGCCGCAATCTCGGTAAAGCCCTCTTCTCTGGCCACGGCAGCAAATTCTTTGTACATGGTGGTCCATTCATAGTTCTCCCCTTGAGCGGCAGCTTCCAGGTTGGCCGCCGTATCGCCAATGCCTCCCAGGAATTTCAGGATGCGCTTGGCGTGTTCCTTTTCATTATCGGCCGTTTCCTGGAAAATGGCAGCGATCTGCTCGTAGCCGGCCTTTTTGGCCTCGGAAGCAAAATATGTATACTTGTTGCGGGCCTGGGATTCCCCCGCAAAAGCAGCCTTTAAATTGGCTTCCGTACGGGAACCGGCAAGAGGTTTCATACAATCATCATCCTCCCCTATTTCTTTTTTAAAACTAATTTAATAACTCAATGAGAATTAAATTTTAACCCCATTTGCCCTTGGAAATGTGGGTCTGGATTTCGGCTTTGGCCATCTGGGCCAAAATGTGGGCCTGTTTTTTGGCCGCCTGGAATACGGTGAGGCAGCCGGGATCCAGATTATCCTTGATACCTTCATCGGCCAGAGCTTCCACCTTTTGCATGAGGGCAATCAGTTTGGCGTGGAGATTGTTGGTGTAGCGGGAGCGATCGATAAGCCCGGCTTCTTCTTCAGTCAATTGGGCGAACTTTTCCCGCGGGGCACCACATTTCGGACATTTTTCCGGAGGTTGATCCCCGTCATGGATGTAACCACAAACACCACAACGCCATTTCATTAATCTTTCGCCTCCTTCGTCAATTATTTTGAAAAACCCTGCTGATAATTACCTTGCCTATATTATAATAATAATTATCCTTACTATCAAGGGTTAATTTTCCATTTTTCGTTTAAAATTTTTAAGAAATTTGTCTAAAAATGTACCGGACCAACCAGAAAGGGCACCTATTTTGTATGTTTGTCGGCCACGCTGAAAGCACCGTAGGCTTCGGGTTTAATCTTGGCCTGGAAGCCGCTGCCCGTAACCATGCCCACCACTTCCCGGATCAGGTCTCTGGTTTCCCCCTGGGTACCCACGTCGATGTGGATTTCCACCTGCAAATCATCCAGGCCGCACTCGGCAAGATGCCTGGCAATTAAGCCGCCCAATTCCAGACTCAGGGCGGTTTCGTAAAAGATTTTCTGACGTAAGCTTTTTATCTTGCGCTGGAGTTTTTTGCGGTAGTAATAGCGGGCACCCTTGCCCAACCGGTGGACAATAACAGCCGTGATGAAACAGGTTTCCTGTTTCACCTGGGAATCGGAGCCAATAATAATCTTGTAAGCCGAACTGGGCAGGCCAGTAATATAACCCATGATATCGGCCATCATTTGTTCAAAGGTCAACCTTCCTTTAGTAGGACTGGTAAAGTACATGGCTACCTCCCCACAGCCTCTTAATTCAGCATTCCATCAGGCGTTGCCGGCAGGCCCGAACCAGGACGGCAAATTCTTTCAGGCCCAGGGTCTCGCCCCGGCAACGGGGATCAATACCGGCCCGTTCTAAAACTTCCTCCCAGGTCGTCCGGGTCCAGCCCGGAAAAATTTTGGCCCCGGCCAGGGCGTTGGCCAGCGTTTTGCGCCGCTGGCCAAAGGCCCCGCGCACCAGGGTGAAAAAAAGATCCTCATCATCAACCGTCACTTCCCTTTCTTGCCGTTTGGTCAGCCGCACCACCGCCGAATCCACTTCAGGCTGCGGAAAAAAAACCGTCCGGGGAACACGAAACAGAATCTCCGGGCGGCAGTAATATTGCACCGCAACAGTAAACGCTCCATAATCTTTGCTCCCAGGCCCGGCTACAAGCCTTTCAGCAACCTCCTGCTGGATCATGAGCACCATTCCGGCAACACCGGATTGGCGTAAGAGGTGCATGATTAGAGGCGTGGTGATGTAATAGGGAAGATTGGCCACCACTTTGTAAGTTGTTGCTCCCGTGACTTCCGCCACCAGCCGGTCGAAATCTACTTTCAGGGCGTCATTAAACACCACAGTGACATTTTGCAGCCCGCCCAGAACCTCTTCCAGCACGGGTAACAACCTTTTATCCAGTTCCACGGCCAGCACACGGGCACAGGTGCCGGCCAGGGCCGCCGTGAGGGTGCCGGCACCCGGGCCAATTTCCACCACTACGTCCCCTGGTAAAAGCCGGCTGGCGGTCACGATCTTACGCACCATATTTCCATCCATTAAAAAGTTTTGCCCCAGTGATTTGCGCAAATGAATGTTATGCTTTTCTAAAATCGCCCTTACCTTGCCGGGAGAAACCTGCTCGGACACACGTAAACCCTCACTCACCAGTTATTAACATATTCATATTATACCCTATTTAATTTCCGTAATAAATTAAAAAAGGGGTTCCCCCCCTTTTTTAACGAGGTTTTAACATTCACATCAGCTCTCTTACCCGTTGAACAATTATCCGGGCTACACACATTATTCCAGGACGTAAACGTTTACCCGGCGGACACCCCAACGCCTGGCCTCGGCTGCACTTTCCATGAAAAGGTCAATCCGGTTCCCCCGGATGCTGGAACCAACATCAAGAGCCGTGGCGTACCCATAGCCCTCCACATAAAGGCGGGTACCCAGGGGAATTACCCGGGGATCCACTGCCACCACGCCATGATGCGGGGGTACTCCGGAGGCGGTGTTGTTACCCGAATAAGTATAGGCTGTAGCCACCACATCAATCACCCGGTTGAACCGGATGTCCCGGCCACCCCGGGAAACCTGCTGCAGCGTGCCCACCCGGACAACCCGGTCCACGGGGGGTGTAACCACCTGGCTGGCTTCCATGACTCTTTTAACCTCCCGGCCGTCATGGTAGACCAGCACCCAGCGCTGCTTTTCCTTTCCCTGCCGGCCGGCCTGAACTACCTTTACCTGCCCGCGCAACAGGTTGGGGTCCGCTTCCCGGCGGATCGAATAAGGAACGGAAACCACTATCTCCTTGGGCACCTGGCGCACCCTGATCACGCGAATAGCCATCCCCGAACGAACTTCCTCTTCGGGGCCGGGCGCAACTATATCTTCCTTGCCCGGTAGAATTTTTGTCTCTTGAAGCGCTTCCCGGACAGTGGATGCTGCAGTGAGCAGTTTTAAAGTCTTTCCGTCGGCAGTTACCGTAACCGGTACAGCCCGTTTAACTACCACCCGCATTCCTTCGGTAACCGGCGCGGCAAGATCCGGTTCCACCCGGTCCCGGGGATCTAACTGGATACCTCGTGTCTTCAAAAGATCCCCTACTGTATTAACCCGGGTTTCGAGAGCAATTTCCTTTCCGTCTACCACCAAGGTAATATTTTTTTTCGCCCAGGCATACCCGGCAAACACCAGGCTTCCCGCTACGACCACGAGTAACAGGCACAGGGACAGCAAAATGAGGCGGGAATTACGGGGATGGGTGCCACCACGAAAGGGATTACGCGGGCGGCCGAGGGTAGACCATTCCATATTACCCCTCCTTTTACATTTGCTGTTACCTGCCCGACTGAATTGCTGGGTATAGTTCGCGGTACAAGATTCAATTTCCTGCCGCTAAAAACAAAAAGTTGTGTCGATAAGCGGAATCAAGTTGTTGGCATATCTTAAATGCCTTTGAGGTTGCTGGCAAGACCTTTTCCTTTATTCTATGCAGTGAGGTTGCAAAAATGAACTAGAGCTTCCTTTGTTTCCTTAATTTCCAAATAAAAAAACCGCCCTTCGGGCGGTTCTTCCTCTTCTAGAAAATGTCTTCTAAACTGTTTTGCCACGGCTCTTTAGGGTGCATTTCTCCCCCACATTTTTCACAGGCAAATCTGGGTGGCATAGTCGGGTCCCCTGGATCAACCAGATCAAAATACTGGACCACCTCTTCCGGGATCTCTTCTTCAACATTACACTGCAAACAGCGATACGTTATCGTAGCCCCCTTTTCTAACAACGACCTTTCTTTTTTCTTCTT
>NZ_FQZM01000057.1 GCF_900142025.1 Desulfofundulus thermosubterraneus DSM 16057
CGGATAAAAGCTACCCCGGGGATAACAGGCTTATCTCCCCCAAGAGTTCACATCGACGGGGAGGTTTGGCACCTCGATGTCGGCTCATCGCATCCTGGGGCTGGAGTAGGTCCCAAGGGTTGGGCTGTTCGCCCATTAAAGCGGTACGTGAGCTGGGTTCAGAACGTCGTGAGACAGTTCGGTCCCTATCCGTCGCAGGCGCAGGAAACTTGAGAGGAGCTGTCCCTAGTACGAGAGGACCGGGATGGACAGACCGCTGGCGTACCAGTTGTTCCGCCAGGGGCAGCGCTGGGTACCCAAGTCTGGTGTGGATAAGCGCTGAAAGCATCTAAGCGCGAAGCCCTCCTCAAGATAAGGTTTCCCACCCGGCACTCAACTTTCCAAACTGGGAGGAATACCAATGTACTATGTATATGTACTGCTAAACGAAGAAGGTCAAAGTTATATAGGATACTCGGCTGACTTAAAGGAACGTTTAGCAGCACATAATCAAGGGGAAGTTACTTCAACCCGTGGCCATAAGTGGGATTTGATATACTACGAGGCCTACAAAGCTGAAAAAGATGCACGAGTAAGAGAAAAGCAGTTAAAGAATTCAGGACAAGCGCGTAGATGGTTGAAGGAACGCATTGGTAATAGCATAGCTCTCAGTCGGGAAAGTTGAGTGCCGGGGTAAGACCCCTGGAAGACTACCAGGTAGATAGGCCGGGCGTGTAAGCCGGGTAACCGGTTGAGCGGACCGGTACTAATAGGTCGAGGGCTTGACCAGAATAGAAGTCGGAGGTCGGAAATTAGAGGTCGGATTTAAGAAGGAAAGCACTTACGCGATTTCCGGGGAAATTCGACTGAAGAGATCCGGTTTCCGGCTGGGAAGGCGAACGAAACTCCGCTGTGAAGTTTTGAGGGAATAAAAAAAATTTCCGGTGGCTATACCGGAGGGGAAACACCCGTTCCCATCCCGAACACGGAAGTTAAGCCCTCCAGGGCCGATGGTACTTGGGGGTCGACCCCCGGGAGAGTAGGTCGCTGCCGGAAAATTTTTAAAACCACCGGTTCTACTACCGGTGGTTTTTATTTTTACGTGATTACCGTTGTTTCTTTTTACGGGTCGGGTGTACCAAGAACGGCCTTTATATTGCTAAAATATGAAAGGAAAGGCTCATATTTTATTTACGGTTCATATTATGAAAACAGAAGGAAATGTTTGGTGACGGAGGGTGTTTTGTGTATCCTTTTCGTTTTAGAAAACCTTTCGAGAACAACTGGTATTATGTGACCGATCCTTTGGGTTTCCAGAGCCTGCAGGAGCACGGCAGGCTGATTACTTACCTGATCCCCTTCTGGTACGGCGTGACCTGGGAGGGCGGCCTCGCCGATCAATCCGACCCCCGCTCCCTGGACCTCATTCGCCGCTTAAATCTGCCCGTTCTGGCTATCGTGCATAACTATGCCAGTCCGGAATACCGCACCCTCATTCACGCCCTGTTGACCGATGATGCCCTGCGCCGGGCACTGGTCAACAGCATTTTAAACATGCTCCGGCGCACCGGGTTTGCCGGGGTGAATATTGATTTTGAATTCGTGCCCCCCGAGGACCGGCCATATCTAACCAGATTTACGACCGAACTTTACCAGGTCCTGAAGCCGGAAGGGTTTTTAACCACCATCTCCGTACCGGCCCAACTGGAAGACAATCCCCGCCATCCATTTTCCGGGGCTTTTAGCTACCCGGAACTGGGCGCGGTGAGCGACCAGGTGTACCTTCTGGCCTATGATGAACACTTTGCCATGCCGGGGCCGATTGCTTCCATCGGTTTTGTGCAGCGGGTTTTAACTTATGCCCTTTCAGTAATACCCCGCATAAAAATCCGGCTGGGCATTCCCGTCTACGGTTATGATTGGACCGAAGGTGTGAACATACCGGAAACGCTATCCTACCGGCAGGCCATAGAGCGGGCCAGGGAACAAGGGGTTGCTCCCCGTTATGACGAAGAGGCCCAGGAATGGACCTACACCTACCAGGTGGACGGCGAAACCCACATCGTATGGTTTGAAGATGCCCGCAGCTTTGCCGCCAAACTGGCCCTGGTGCGGCGGGAAAACTTACGGGGAATTGGCGTGTGGCGCCTGGGCCTTGAGGACTCCCGTATCTGGGCTTTGGTTGGCACGCTTTAACTTTTGTTATCACACGGGGTTAGTCTATAAAATAATTAAATCGATTAGATAAAGGAAATGTGTAACCAGGTAAAGAAATGTAAGACCTCAAAACACCAGGAGGTCTTTTTTTATGACTGACTATCGTAAGTTGTGGTCTGATTTGGGAATGGACCTGGAAAAGCATGACCGGTTAACCAGTGCTTTGCCTCTAATTTATGAAGAGGTTTACCTTCAGCAACCGGACCGCCCGCAGGCCATGGAGTACTTCGACCTGGTGGTGGCCGAAATTCATAGCCTGAGGATCGCCGAGCTGGTGGAGCACCGCCGGCGGGGAGGCAAAGTTTGCGGGGCCTTTTGCGTGTTCGTACCCGTGGAGATTATTCGTGCTGCCGGAGCCGTTGCCGTCGGCCTGTGCGGCGGCTCTCAGTTCTGGGTTCCCGACGGGGAAAGGGTTTTGCCTCGCAACCTTTGCCCGCTGATTAAAGCGTCGGTGGGTGCCCGCCTTAGCGGTACCTGTCCCTATTTCCAGTCCTGCGACCTCTTAATTGGTGAAACCACCTGCGACGGCAAAAAGAAAGCCTGGGAAGTCCTGGGTGAATATGCTCCCGTCTACGTAATGGACCTGCCCCAGATGAAACGGCCCCAGGACCTGGCTGCCTGGCGCGGGGAGATCGAGTTGTTCCTGGCCAGAATAGAAGAGTTAACCGGCTACCGGGTGACCCCCGAGAGGCTGGCGGAAGAAATCCGCCTCCAGAACCGGCTGCGTCAAGCACTGGAACGCCTTTACCAGACCCGCAAGGCCGATCCGGTGCCCATAAGCGGGAAGGATGCCCTGCTGGTTACCCAGGTCAGTTTTTACGACGATCCCCGTCGCTTCATTGATAAAACGGAAGTCCTGGCCGCGGAAGCCGAGGCACGCATTGCCTCCGGGCAGGGGGTATTTCCATCCGGGGCCCCGCGCATTCTTGTAACCGGCACTCCAATGGCTATTCCCAACTGGAAGCTGCACCATATTATCGAGACAGCCGGCGCCGCGGTGGTTTGCGAGGAAACCTGCACCGGTACCCGCTTTTTCGAGCACCAGGTGGATGAAACCGGACGGACCCTGGAAGAGCAGTTGCAGGCCCTGGCCGAGCGCTACCTGAAAATTAACTGTTCTTGCTTTACTCCCAACCCGGGGCGCCTTGAAGATATTTTCCGCCTGGTTGAAGCTTACCGGGTTGACGGTGTCATCTATTATAACTTGCAGTTCTGCCACGGATATGCGGTCGAATATTATGCCGTGGAGAAGGCCCTAAAAGCGCGGGGTATTCCGGTGATGAAAGTGGAAACCGACTATAGCGAGGAAGATACCGGCCAGCTGCGCACCCGGGTGGAAGCCTTCCTGGAAATGTTGCGCTAGCCGGCCCCGAAAGGATGAAAGAACTTAATGACCGTCCTGGGAATTGACATCGGATCCCGGACCATTGCCACTGCCATTTTAAATGAGAAGGGAGAGCTGCTGGCCGGCCAGGTATCTGACAGCGGGCCCCGCCCCCTGGAGCGTGCCCGGGAGATGGCCGGGAACCTGTCGTCATTCCGGCGTGTAGTGGCCACGGGTTACGGGCGCCACGGCGCCCGGGCGGATTTTGCCACCGATTTGATTACCGAGATCAAGGCCCACGCCCTGGGTGCCCGTCACCTTTTTCCCTCCTGCCGCACCGTGCTTGATATCGGCGGCCAGGACAGCAAGGTAATCCGCTTGGACGAACAGGGCCGGGTGGTGGACTTTATCATGAACGACCGCTGTGCCGCCGGAACGGGTAAATTTCTGGAGGTCATGGCCCAGGGGTTGGGTTTGCCTCTGGAGGAAATGGTAGCCGCTGCTTCTGCGGGCGATGGGGAAATAACCTTAAACAGCATGTGCACCGTTTTTGCCGAATCGGAGGTGGTATCGCTGCTGGCCGCGGGCCAGCCCGTGGGAGCCGTGGCCCGGGCCGTGCTCAACTCCATTTGCGATCGCACCCAAAACCTGCTTTTACGCTTAGGTATTGAACCCCCGGTGGTTTTCACCGGCGGGGTGGCGGCCATCCCCGGTTTGCCCGCTTATTTTACCCGGCGCATGGGCCTGCCAGATTTGCTCGTGCCCGCACGTCCCCAGCTGGTGGGTGCCCTGGGTGCGGCCCTGTACGGGATAAAGGTAAATAAGGCCACGGGATAGCTTCCGTGGCTTATTTACGTGTGTTCATTTTTTCCCGGAACCAGCGGTGGATGTCATCCAGGGCCGGGGGTGCCACGTAAAACACGTGGATGTTCGCAGGGAACTGGACCCCGTGATCTTCCCGGATAAAAAGCAATCCTGCTTCCCCGTCCCCCAGGGTTTCATCAATGCGGCGGGAGATATGGGCAAATCTTTTTTCGCTGGCCTCCCGGTAGAACTTGCTGATGATATCAAAAGTTTTCTGGCTCATGACTACGGAAAGGCAATTGCCCCAATCCATACTTTCGGTAAACAGTTCCATGTCCTCGGTGGCTTCCAGGCTGGCCCCCCGGTCGCACTTTTCCTTGATGATCCGGTAGCTTTTTTCGTGAAATTTCTCAATAATGCTTAGTCCAGTCTCCCCGCTTACGGTAAGGGACTCGTGATAAATTTTCTTGATTGGCCCCATTTTTTGTTCCAGGCCGTTTAATTGCTGTTCTACCTGCCGCCAGTAAGCATTAACCTTTTCGGAAAGATCTTCCGGCATCTCCCTGGGGGTATAAATTAAAGGCACCAGATAAATTTTTCTGCCCGCCTGAAAATTATCAACGGAAGGCTTTTCAATCCTGCCGAGCACTTCAGACATGACTGCAACCTCCTTGTTACCGAAACCTTGTCCCCTTTGAATATAGCATATCGCCGTGCTTTTGGCCAGCCAGCTGGCACAAGAGGTAAATGTTCAGGAAGCCATACTGCGTAAGGCCAAATTTTTTACTGCTTATTGAATTGACAGAAGGAACTTGGGGTTAGCTGGCGAAAAATGACAACAGGTACTTTTTTGTCCTGATATCCACGGAGGACTTGCTATGCTGGCCATTGTGAAAAGTACGGCCCTTTACGGACTGAACGGGCAGGTGGTGCAGGTAGAGGTTGATGTAAGCAACGGCCTGCCTTCTTTTGACCTGGTAGGGTTGCCCGATCTGGCCTGCCGGGAATCCCGGGACCGGGTGCGGGCCGCCATGAAAAATTCCGGCTTTGAATTCCCGGCACGGCGCATAACGGTAAACCTGGCCCCGGCCGACCTGCGCAAGGAAGGCCCCCTTTATGACCTGCCCATTGCCGTGGGCATTCTTGCCGCTACCGGGCAACTGGATCAGTCCGCCGTAGATCGCTATGTGTTTCTTGGTGAATTGTCCCTGAACGGGCAGGTGCGGGGAGTGACCGGCGTGCTGCCCAATGTTCTGGCCGCCCGGGAACAGGGTTTACGGGCGGTGGTGGTGCCCCTGGATAATGCCGCCGAAGCTGCTCTGGTCAAGGATGTACAGGTTTACCCGGTACAGAGCCTGGTACAGCTAACCCGCTTTTTGCTCGGGGAAGAGGAAATTTCACCCTATAAGGTGGATCCGGTCCTGTTGATGAACCGGGTTGACGAAAACGGGGCGGACATGGCCGATGTGCGCGGCCAGGCCACGGTACGGCGGGCCCTGGAGGTGGCGGCTGCCGGTGGACACAACCTGCTGATGGTTGGGCCTCCCGGCTCGGGCAAAACCATGCTGGCCAGGAGGCTGCCGGGCATACTGCCCGACCTTACCTTTGACGAGGCCCTGGAAATTACCAAAATATACAGTCTGGCCGGCTTGTTAAAGCCCGGGGAGCCCCTGGTAACCCGGCGGCCCTTTCGCTCGCCCCACCACAGCGCCTCGGCGGTGGGCCTGGTTGGAGGCGGGCGCCATCCCCGTCCCGGGGAGATCAGCCTTGCCCATCACGGCGTCCTTTTCCTCGATGAATTGCCGGAATTCCACCGGGACGTACTGGAAGCTTTGCGCCAGCCCCTGGAAGATGGAGTGGTAACCATTTCCAGGGTAAGCGGTGCGGTGACCTATCCCGCCAGCCTGATGCTTGTGGTCGCCGCTAACCCGTGTCCCTGCGGTTTCCTTGGCGATCCGGTTCGTGAATGCACCTGCACTCCCTATCAGGTGCAGCGTTACCTGGGGCGTATTTCTGGCCCCCTGCTGGACCGCATTGACATCCATCTGGAGGTTCCCCGGGTGGATTATGAAGACCTGGCCCGCCGGGAGCCAGGGGAACCGTCTTTAGAGATTAAAAAGCGGGTGGAAAAGGCCCGGGCCATACAGCGCCGGCGCTTTGGTTCTTCCGGGATTACCTGCAACGCCCGCATGACCCCGGCCCAGGTTCGCCGTTATTGTTCCCTCACCCGGGAAGCCCGCTCGTTGTTTTCATCCGTTTTCCGCCAGTTGAACCTGAGCGCCCGTTCTCACGATAGATTGCTCAAGGTGGCCCGCACAATTGCCGATCTTGACGGGAGCGATGTGATAGAAGCCGCCTACTTGGCCGAAGCGGTGCAGTACCGGAGCCTGGAGGCCAGGTACTGGCCGGGGTAGGAAGCTGGGAAAACGCCCGCGTGGTTCCGGGATTGCCAAATATAGCTCCCATGGGATAAGATAAACCTGAAGTAGTTTGGGGGAGGTATTATAAAATGGAGTGCCATGTGGAAAAAAATAAAAGTCAATGTACCTGCACTTATGAGCCCTGTTCCCGGAAAGGGAAGTGCTGCGAGTGTATTGCCTATCACCGTAAACAAAACCAGCTGCCCGGTTGTTTCTTCCCTCCGGATGTTGAAAGGACGTACGACCGTTCCATCGCCCGGTTTATCCAGTGTTACCGCGGTTAAAAAGCTGCCAGGCCTGAAGGCCTGGACAGCTCCACGGTGAAGAAATCATGGGGGATTTCAGGCATGGGGTCCCCTCCTTTGCGTTGTTTTTGCTGTATACTATGAAGGTCTCTGGTGATTGTGCAACCCGCAGGCACCTGGCCCATTACCACCCGGCATGCCTTTGAAAACGTTAAGGAGCCTTTGCGTGAACCATGAGGGGGTGTGAATTTTTTGGTACGCAAGCGCGTTTATATCAGCGGCAAAGTGCAGGGTGTGTACTTTCGTGTTTATACCCGGGATGCGGCTGTCAAATTTGGCGTAACCGGTTGGGTACGTAACCTCAAAGACGGCCGGGTGGAGGCCGTCTTCGAAGGCGAAAATGGGGCGGTAGAGCAAATGCTCCGCTGGTGCTGGGAAGGGTCGCCTTCTTCCCGGGTGGAAAAAGTGGAAGTGTTCGATGAACCTTACCGGGGCGAATTCCAAAATTTTACCATTGCTCCCACGGTCTAGCTTTTTAGAGCTTCCTTTTTACCGCGGGGGCTTATTTTATTTGAACCTTTTTTCATTGGCCAAAAGAGGAGTTAATCGTATTATCGCGAAATAACAATATAACAACTCAATCGAGTAAAAGGGGGATAAACATGGAGGGGAAGAGAAAAAAAATATTAATTATCGGAGGCGTGGCGGCGGGGCCCAAGGCGGCTGCCAGGGCCAGGCGCTGCGACCCCGGGGCGGAAATAACTATTGTTGAAGAGGGAAGCTTTCTTTCCTATGCCGGTTGCGGTATGCCCTTTTACATTGGAGGTATGGTGGAAAAGCATGAGGAGCTCATGGCCACGCCGGTGGGAGTTGTCCGGGATGCGGCCTTTTTCCGCAACGTCAAGGACATTAACGTGCTCACGGGTACCAGGGCCGAAGCCATCGACCGGGAAAATAAAACCGTCCGGGTGACCAATTTAGCCACCAATGAAACGTACGACCTCCCCTACGACAAGCTGGTTCTGGCTACCGGCAGCAAGCCGGTCCGGCCGCCCATTCCGGGTGTAGATCTGGCCGGAGTGTACACGCTGGGGAACCTGGAGGAAGCCCGGGCCGTTCGCCGGGCGGTTGAACAGGGTGCCCGGCGGGTGGTCATTATTGGGGGCGGCTTGATTGGCCTGGAACTGGCTGATACTCTGGGGACAAAAGCCGGGATCACCATCGTGGAGATGATGGACCACGTTTTACCAACCCTTTTGGACCCCGAGCTTTCCGTTCTTGTGGAAAGGGTTTTGCGCGGCAAAGGCGTGCAGTTGTTCCTGGGCAGCAGGGTGGAACGCATTGAAGGCGATGGGAATGGTGCCGTGGCCCGGGTCGTCACCACCGCCGGTTCCTTTGACGCGGATCTGGTGGTTGTGGCGGCGGGGGTAAGGCCGCGGGTGGAACTGGCCCGGGAAGCGGGGCTTGAGCTCGGGGAAACGGGAGCCATCAAGGTAAATGAGTACCTGCAGACTTCCGACCCGGATATTTATGCCGGCGGGGACTGTGTGGAAAATATTCATCTCATTTCCGGCCGGCCGGTATACACCCCCATGGGCTCGGTGGCCAACCGTCACGGCCGGGTGATTGGCGACAACGTGGCCGGGGGCCGGGATACTTTCCCCGGCGTGCTGGGAACGGCCATTCTCAAAGTTTTTGAAATGAATATCGGCCGTACGGGCCTTTCCGAAAGTGAAGCCCGCCGCCTGGGTTATCGTGTGGAGTCCTTTATCTGCCCCGCGCCCGACCGGGCCCATTTTTACCCGGGAAGCAAGCCCGTGATCATCAAGCTGGTGGCCGATGCTTCCACCCGCAAGCTCCTGGGTGCCCAGATCCTGGGCCCGGGGGATGTGAACAAACGCCTGGATGTAATGGTGGCAGCCCTGAGCATGGGAGCTACGGTGGAACAGCTGGCCACCTTCGACCTGGCCTATGCACCGCCCTTCTCCACTGCCCTGGATCCCCTCACCCATGCCGCCAATTGCCTGCGCAACAAGCTTGACGGGCGGGCCAGATCCATCAATCCCCTGGAGGTGAAGAAACGCCTGGCGGCGGGGGAGGATTTTGTGCTTCTGGATGTGCGTACCCCGGCGGAGTTTAATGAAGTGCGCCTGCCCTATCCCAATGTGGTATTCATACCCCTGGGCAAGCTGCGGGAGCGGGCAAAGGAACTGCCCAAAGACCGGGAAATCATCGTTTTCTGCAAGGTGAGCCTGCGGGGCTGGGAGGCGCAGACCATCCTGGAAAGCCTGGGCTTTACCAACGTGAGCTTCTTTGAAGGGGGCATTGCCGCCTGGCCCTTCGAGCTGGATACCAGCCCGCGCCGGTCATAAAAGCTTAACAACGGGCGCCCGGTGGGTTTCCCATCCGGCGCCCTAATCTTTTTCCATTGCTTTGCTTGCGGGAGTTCATTTATAATCATCTTGAGGTAGGAATCATGCAAAAAATGGTAAAAGAAAAGGTCTGGCGTGTTAAAGAAGCAAATCCGGTTTTACAGCAAATTCTTTCCCGGAAATTGGGAATTTCACCGCTGCTTGCCCGTCTACTGGTGAACAGGGGAGTGTTGACGATTGAAGATGCCCGGCTTTTTCTTAAAGGCAATTTGAATCAGGCGGGAGATCCATACCTGCTGCCGGACATGCACCGGGCGGTAGAAATAATTCTCGCGGCCATAAAGGACCGAAAGAACATCCTGGTTTACGGAGATTATGATGCCGACGGTGTTACCGCCACCGCCCTTATGGTGAAGGTTTTGGAACGGCTGGGTGCCCGGGTGGATTACTACATACCCCACCGCCTGACCCAGGGCTACGGCTTGCATGAAGGGGCGTTGCACCGGGCGCGGCAGGCCGGGGTGGATCTCCTGGTCACCGTGGACTGCGGTATCAGCGCAAAAAAGGAGGTGGAAGCAGCAAAGAGGGCCCGCGGGCCGGAGATCATCATCACCGACCACCACCAGGTGCCGGAGGAAATTCCTCCCGCACTGGCGGTAATTAACCCGCAAAGGAGGGACTCCCCCTATCCCTTTAAGGAACTGGCCGGGGTAGGGGTGGCCCTGAAACTGGCCCAGGCGCTTTTGCAGGCTGCCGGCGAGGGCGAAACTGCCTGGCATGATTACCTTGACCTGGCCTGCGTGGGGACGGTAGCCGACATTGTTCCCCTGACGGGGGAAAACCGCCTGCTGGTAAAGCACGGTTTACCCAGGCTGGCGGCTACCGCCAATCCCGGACTGCAGGCCCTGATGCAGGTAAGCGGCGTGAAGGCGGAAAAAATGGGCGCCAGGGAGGTGGGCTTCGCCCTGGCTCCCCGGTTGAATGCCGCCGGCCGCATGGGTGACTCCCGGATGGCCGTGGAACTCCTGCTGTGCCGGGACCCGGTACGGGCCGGGGAACTGGCGGCACAACTGGACCGGGAGAACCGGGAGCGCCAGCAGGTGGAGTCCCGGGTCCTGGCGGAGGCCCTGGGTATGCTGGATGCCCTGGGGCGCAACCGGGATCTGGTGGTGGTGCTGGCTTCACCCGGCTGGCATCCGGGAGTGATTGGCATTGTAGCCTCCAGGCTGGTGGAAATTTTATACCGGCCCGTGCTGCTGGTGTCCCTGGACGGGGACCAGGGAAAAGGTTCCGGCCGCAGTATTCCCGGTTTTCACCTTTACCAGGCTTTGTCTTCCTGCCGGGATCATTTGCTGGCTTTCGGGGGGCATGAAGGTGCGGCGGGTTTTACCATAACTGCCGGTCGGGTGGACGCTCTGCGGGAAGCCCTGAATGATTATGCTGCTGCCGTAATGTCCCCGGACCTGTTGCGGCCAGGGCTGGAGATAGACGCCCTGGTTTCCCTGGAAGACATCCCCTGTGAAGTGGTGGCCGAGCTGGAAAGCCTGAGGCCTCATGGCCACGGCAACCCCGAGCCGTTGCTGGCCTGCTGCGGTGTGGCGGTGATTAATTGCCGGGAAGTGGGGCGGGAGGGCCGCCACCTGAAATTGCTGGTGCGGGAGAATGGAACGGTACGGGACAGCATAGGTTTTGATCTCGTCGGTTATCTGGAGAATCTGGCTCCGGGGGAGGCGGTGGATCTGGCTTTTGTGCCTTCCCTGGACCAATGGAACGGCCATGTACGGGTGCAGTTGGAGATCAAGGATTTACGCCGGAGCAGAGAGCGGAAAGAAGTATCAACCCGGCAGGAGCCCGGCACTGACCCGGAGCGGGGGATGGATGATTTTCTGGCTGCTCTACATACCGAAGCTGAAAAATCTCCAGTCCAGAGCCCTTATTTCTTTTTTCCCGAATTTGTCCAGCGCAAACTGGCAGAATATGAGCAAAAGGGGTCCGGTTCTCTTGCGGCGGCACTGCAAATTCCCGGCGGCCTGAACCATCATGCCGCTACCTCCCTGGAATGTTCCGCCTTTCCCCGGGTTGCCTGTACTACAGAAAGGGTACCGGATACATTGCAGCCAACTGCAGAACTCCCCTTTCAGATAATGGATTTACGGGGGCAATCCTCCCGGCCATCCTGGCTTGCCGGGCTGGCCGATGCGAGACAGCGTCTTCTGGTGGTAGTCGGTTCGGCCCACCGCACGGTGGAGCTGGCCTTGTACCTGAGCCGGGTTTGTTCCGGCTCCGGGAGGCAGGTGGCCTTTTGCCACCCCTGGCTGAACCGCCAGCAGCAGGAGGCGTTGCGCAAGCTTTTTGCCCGGGGGGAGTTAAACGTGCTGTTGACCACGCCGTCTCTGGCCCCTGCCCTGGCCGGTGCCGGTACCGGCCACCTGGTGATTTATAACCTGCCCTACCATCGTGAGGAGTGGGATTTGCTGCTGGCGGCGGCCCTGGCGGGAGAAGTACGTTCCCTCTGGCTGCCCTTCGGTGCGGAAGACATGCAGGAGGCCCGTTTTTACCTGGCGGCCCTGGCGCCGGACAGGGACCCCCTGGCCAGGTTGTATACCCTTTTACACCGGGCCACCGGGGGGAACGGCGCCCGCCCCCATGGACGGGAGGCCGGACCCGTGGAAACGGATGGGGACGGCTTTTCCCGCCGGCTGGCCGGCCTGTTGCGTCGCGGCGGCTGCCCCTGGGTGCAGGATTTTACAGTGGCCCTGGGTTTAAAGGTCTTTTCTGAGCTGGGTTTGGTGGAGTGGTCGCCCCCGGGAAGCGGGTGGCCGGTTTCTTTGCGCCCTGCGTGCGGACAAAAGCTGTCCCTGGAGGCGTCCCCCACATACCGCCGGCTGCACCAGCTCAAAAAAGAGGCCCTGGCCTGGCAAAAACACGCCCTGGAAGCCCCCGTCCGGGAAATTGTTGCCGGTTTTTTAACGGAGAGGAGGCTGTGAAATGGACCTGAAGCAGAAAATTCGCGTGATTCCCGACTATCCCCGGGAAGGAATCAGCTACAAGGACATCACCCCTTTATTGCGGGACGGCCAGGCCTTCCGCTATGCCGTCCAATCCCTGGCCGCCGAGTGCAAAAATAAAGGGGCGGAACTGGTGGTCTGTCCCAAGGCCCGCGGCTTAATGATCGGGGCGCCGCTGGCCTACATCCTGGGCATCGGGCTGGTGGTTTTGCGCAAGCCGGGCCGGCTGCCCGGAGAAGTTTTTACCTGGCACTACGACCTGGAGTTTGGCGGCGATGCTCTGGAAGTGCACCGGGACGCCATACGTCCGGGGCAGAAGGTGCTGGTGGCCGATGAACTTCTGGCCACCGGCGGTACGGCCTACAACGCCATCCGGCTGGTGGAGGAACTGGGGGCGGAAGTGGTGGGGGCGGTTTTTTTAATTGAATTAACCGGGCTGGGAGGCCGGGTTAAACTAAGAAATTATGACACAATCTCCTTGGTGCAGTATAATTATTAATGGAACAGTTTTTGCTTAACTTCAGGGAAGTGACTTGCATGCTCCAGGAACTGGTACACAGGGTAATTTTATATCATCCGCAGGCAGACGTGGCCCTCTTGAGCAAGGCCTACCGCTTTGCGGAACAGGCCCACCGGGACCAGAAGCGCATCTCGGGAGAACCCTTCATCACCCACCCCGTGGCGGTAGCCCATATTCTGGCGAACCTGCAGATGGACCTGCAGACCCTGGTGGCCGGCCTGCTCCACGACGTGGTGGAAGATACCGGCGTCACCCTGGAGGAAATCAAGACCGCCTTTGGGGACGAGGTGGCCCTGCTCGTAGATGGAGTGACCAAGTTAAGCCGCCTGGAGTACCGGTCCAAGGAGGAGCATCAGGCGGAAAATTTGCGCAAAATGTTTTTGGCCATGGCCCAGGACATCAGGGTGATCCTGATTAAACTGGCCGACCGGCTGCACAACCTGCGCACCTTGAAGTACCACACCGAAACCAAGCAGAAGGAAATAGCCAGGGAAACCCTGGAGATCTACGCTCCCCTGGCCCACCGGCTGGGCATATATCACCTGAAATGGGAACTGGAAGATCTATCCTTTCGTTACCTTGAGCCCGAAAAGTATTACGAACTGGCCGAGCGGGTATCTCGCACCAGGCGGAAGAGGGAGGAATATATCCGGGCAGCCATCCAGATTTTACGGCGGAAGCTGGCCGAAGCGGGCATTTTTGCCGACATCCAGGGGCGGCCCAAGCACCTGTACAGCATTTATACCAAAATGGAAAAACAACAAAAGGACCTCAGTGAAATTTACGATGTGATGGCTGTACGGGTGATTGTGGAGTCGATCCGGGACTGCTATGCCGTTCTGGGTACGGTGCATACCCTCTGGAAACCCATCCCCGGGCGTTTTAAGGACTACATTGCCATGCCGAAATCAAATATGTACCAGTCCCTCCATACCACCGTCGTCGGACCGCAGGGGGAACCCCTGGAAATCCAGATCCGCACCCGGGATATGCACCGTACGGCCGAATACGGTATTGCCGCCCACTGGCGGTACAAGGAAGGCGGCAGGACGGACCGGGACCTGGATCAAAAACTGGCCTGGTTGCGGCAGATTCTGGAATGGCAGCGGGAACTGCGGGATGCCAGGGAATTCATGGAAAGTTTGAAGATCGACCTGTTCTCCGACTCGGTTTTCGTCTTTACCCCCAAGGGGGATGTGCTGGAACTTCCCGCGGGATCGGTGCCCATTGATTTTGCCTACCGGGTGCACACGGAAGTGGGGCACCGCTGCGTGGGGGCCAGAGTGAACGGGCGTATCGTACCCCTCGATTACCAGCTGAAAAACGGCGACATTGTGGAGATTCTCACTTCCAAAAACGCCGTGGGCCCCAGCCGGGACTGGCTGAACGTGGTCAAAACCTCCCAGGCCAAAAACCGCATCCGCCAGTGGTTTAAAAGGGAACAACGGGAGGAAAACATCATCAAAGGGCGGGAGGCCCTGGAGCGGGAGGCCCGCAAGCAGGGCGTGGATGTGGAATTGTTGAAAGGGGAGAAGGTTCTCCAGTTCGGGCGGCGGTTCAACCTGACCACCGTCGAAGATGTGTATGCGGCCGTGGGCGACGGCACCCTGACCGCCCAGGCGGTAATAAACCGCCTCAGAGAAGAAAGCAGGGTGCCCAAAGCTCTGCCCGAAACTACCCAGCCGGCCAGGGCCAAACCCCACCAGGACTCCACGTCCGCCCAGGGGATCCGGGTTAAAGGGACCGGCAACCTCCTTACCCGCCTGGCCCACTGCTGCAACCCCATACCCGGGGACCCCATTATCGGCTACATTACCCGGGGGAGGGGGGTGTCCATCCACCGGGTGGACTGCCGCAATGTGGCCATGTTTCAGCGGGGGGAAAAAGATCGCCTGGTGGAAGTGGCCTGGGATGGGGACTTCAACTCCCCCTTCCTGGTTAAACTGGAAGTGTCCGGCATGGACCGCGCCGGGCTTTTGAGCGATGTCATGGCCATCTTGAGCGAATTGAAGATCAGTGCCAACTGGGTAAATGCCCGGGGGCTGAAAAACCAGCAGGCTGTCATTGAACTACTGCTGGAAATGAAGAGCAAGGAGCAGCTTGATTTAATTGTCAACCGCATAAACCGGGTTAAGGATATCTACGAAGTCAGGCGCACCAGCTAAAAGCGCTACCGGCCCTGTAAAACCCTTGAGTTTATGGTGAGCAATGAACCACGGTCTGTATATCTGGGCGCTTGGATCGGGGGAAGCCAGTAGCGCAACCGCCACCTGCCAGTTTGAGTTATACGGGAGGGGTTTTTTGTTTATGCAGCCTTTTATGAATTCCCTGGAAAATTACCATATCCTCGAATCTCTCGACAGCCTGGTGCAAAGCATATCTGAAAACCAGAAAGAGTTTTTTCGAAAAGTTTCAGAAATCCGGGACAACCACTACACACTGGTGAAAAGCTATTACGAAGAATCGTGCAGGCTGATTGAAACGCTGAAGGAAACTGCCTTCCTATGTTCTCTGATGTTCAATATACAGAACGAGAAAAGCATCTGCGCCAGCGCCATAAACATCCTGCGTAAACTGCTCAAAAATACGGTGGCAATTAGAATCTTCTGTACATCCAGCAGCGGTACAAAACTGGAAATCGTCGCTGAAGAGAAATCCGCCGCGCACGATATCAAATCGTTGTGTACAAAAAGCCCGCTCAGCTGTATAGCAATCAAAGCGTGCCGTCCCATAGTCCACTCGCCTTTGGAAAGCTCCGTGCCCTGTCCGGAAATGATGGAATCTCCTGAACAATACGCGCACATCTGCGTTCCGCTGATTGCAGATGGTGTGGCGTTCGGCTGCATAAATATTCTTTTCAAGCACGATACAGGCATTGTGCTGTTGAAGAGAAACATCGATCTGATTAACATCCTGGCTGGCTATGTCTCGCTTGCGATATACAACAACCGGCTTATTAAAACCGTGAAAAAAGAGGCGTTGACAGACAAACTAACCGGCCTTCCCAATCGGCGTTTTGGTATGGAAGCTTTGCAAAATGAAATTAACCGGAGTAAGAGGTATGGCCACGTATTCTCTATTGCAATGGTGGATATTGACCATTTTAAGATACAGTCGCAAAACCCCCAGCTAAATGGCAGATATTAACATAGCCCAGGGAAAATGCTACTCCCTGCCATGGATGAAAATGGTCTTCCACAGCAACTCATTATGATCACATGTAAAATGACTAAAAACAGGGATAATCAATAAAAACTACCCTCCCCGCCAGGAAAACAACCAAAAACGTCGAATATCCAACTATGGCTGATGACTTCTACCCGGGGAGGAAAACCTCATGTACAGGCCATCAAAAGAAGAGCAACTCTCCTTCTATCATCCGGACCTGATCTTGTCCCGGATGTTCGGGGAAGACAACTTTTATCACCTGTTCCGGGAAA
>NZ_FQZM01000091.1 GCF_900142025.1 Desulfofundulus thermosubterraneus DSM 16057
TGCCCGGCCCGGAGCGCATCGAAGTGGCAGGAGTTTCCGGGGCCGGTTGACATAATTCCGCTTTGATCGGCCCCGCGACCCCAGATCATTGCTTCCTGGCTGCGGGGCGGATAAAGCGCTATTATGTCGATCGGCCACCGTAACCCAAGGCGCCGGCGCGAGGTTGCCAGGGGGTTTGCTGCTCCAGGCAGGTCTATTTTGATGCAAGGAGCGGGCAGGACTGCAACCACAGTGCCGGCGCCGCCGGGCACGGGCACCCGGGGCCACGGGCACGGCCACAACAGGCTACGGGCACGGGCACTCAGGGGCCGTGGAGGGCTGGCAGCCAGGCGCGGAGCGAATTGCGCAGGGCCGGGCAACGGCGTAGGCGGCCCGAGGGTAACGGCACCCGGCCGGGTGTTTCGGGTAAAGGGGGGCTACCGGTGAATGACCGGCCATAAACCCCGGCCGCTGGTGCCGTCCGAAGGGCCGCCCCAGCCGTCCGGCCCGGAGCATCTGAGCGGAGCGCCGCTGCCAGACCGCCTTTTCTATCTCCCCCCTCTATATAGATATTACCGGCTAAAAGGGGGGAATTTTTCCTCTGTGTGAAGAAAATCTTCTGGGCCGCGCCAGCTCTGGTGTTATTAAGACGATTAATGTTGATAGAAACATTAATGGAAACAGCATCGCTTACACCTTGTCGTCCACGGTAACAATGTCCGCGTCCACCAGTTCGACCAGGGCCGGGGCGTAGACGTCAGCGGCAATCATGGCCTGGGCTGCCTGCTGGATTTGCTCCGGGGTGAGGCTGTCCTTAGGGTCAGGGACGCGAATGCTTTTACGAGCGTCGTCAGCAGTGCGAAAGGTCAGGCGCAGGTACTTCATGCTTTATACCTCCTTAAGCTTGAATCAAACGGCCACGGTCCACCAGGCCCAGGGAGACCAGGGTGAAGGTTTGCAGATTGGCCACGGCCTGGGCAAAGGAATAGATGCCGTCCAGGGTGGCGTTGGACTTCATGCCGCCATAGCTGATGCTCTTGTACATGGGGTTTCCTTCCTGGTCCACACCGGTTTGGAGAGTCAGGACAACAGTGCGGCTGCCTGGAATGAGTTGGGCAGGCATAAGTGATTCCTCCTCCTTGTTTGAGTTGGGGTTGGTTGGGGGTTATCGTGGTAAACAAAAGTACGAGTGCCTGGCAAAGCCTCTTGAGCAGGTCCAGGATGAAGGTGAACCACCCCACGGGGAAGAGGAGAGCCTTCTTCCCGTGCTGAATCCATTGGTAGGGGTCCACCCAGGCAGGAAGCTGGACTTTGCCGTCTATCCAGTCAGATAACCGGTCGAGCAGGGTGCTTTCGGGGTTATCGTGTACCGTAGGGGTATTGGAACCCTGGGTTTGTTCAAGGGTATCGTGTGCATTATAAGCTTTTAGTTGACTATGGGTATAAGAATGGACTACCCCTTTTGAAACAATGGGCCGGCCCGCATGGAATGTGGCTACGGCCTGTTTCTTGCTGTAACGACGGTAGCTGTCTGCCACCTGGGGCTCGATGCTTTTGTGCCAGGCAAAGCCATAGCGGGAATGCCAGTACGTGGAAATGAACTGGGCTATCGTATGACCGGGGCAACCCAGCAGGAGTGCGTGGATGTGCAGGCGTTCCCGTTTCCCCGTGCGGGGGTCGGTATTTGAGGCATAGAGTTCGATGGAATATTCCCAGCCCTCCCGGTGTTTCCGCTGGCGCAGGGCATTCTGGAGACGGCAGATGGCTTCTCGTGCTTCCTCCAGGGAGACCTCTCGCCTGAACGTTAATGTCATCGCCTGGTGACTCAGTTTTCGTTGGTTGGCCAATCGGGTAACCCCCCTGGAAACATCCTTTCACCTATATATAGTACCGGGGGGTCGTTCAAGCCCCGGAAGCAACGGCAAAGTGGCCAG
>NZ_FQZM01000096.1 GCF_900142025.1 Desulfofundulus thermosubterraneus DSM 16057
GGAGATAGTAGGCTGGCAACAGCAGGGTTAACTCGATAGATATGACATCGCCATTCGAATATAGAATGGTCGATTAAATGTCTATTTGAGTGCCTGGTACTATATATTTAAAAAAATTAATTTCCTACCGCCATCAAATTTGGAAATCTCTTTTGAAAGGAGACGGGATTTTGCAAGCGGAGCAACTTCAGGCTTTAAAGAACTGGTTTAACCAATACGTTAAAAACTTTTACCACGATGACCCCAACGTTCAGGCAGGAATCAGGCTCAAGGAGGAACACACCCAAAGGGTCTGTGAGAAAATATTGCGTATCGGAAGCTCATTAAACCTGGGACCCGAAGACCTTTACCTGGCCGAAACCATCGCCCTTTTACACGATATCGGGCGCTTCAAACAGTTTGTCCTCTACCATACTTTTAACGACCGCCGTTCGGAAAACCACGCCCTCCTGGGCATACGCGAACTGGAACGGACCGGGGTGCTTGCGGCTCTGACCGAAGAGGAAAGGAACCTGGTTACCAGGTCCATCGAGTATCATAACCTTTGTACGCTGCCCCCGGATTTACCGGAACGCCTTTCTTTATTTGCCCGCTTGATCCGGGATGCAGATAAACTGGATATCCTGGAGATGTTCACCGCTTCCCTGGACCGTAAGAACGATAAGCCAGAAGCGCAGCAGATTTCCGGCCTTCCCGATACGCCGGGATATTCGCCGGTCCTGGTCCGCAACCTGCTTCAAGGGCAACTGTGCCACTACAATGACATGAAAAATTCTAATGACCACAAGCTGCTCATGCTTTCATGGATATATGACATCAATTTCCCTTACTCCCTCTCGGAAATTGCCAGTAACGGCTGCGTGGAAAAGATTGTCGCCCGGCTGCCAAAGACGGAGGAGGTCCAGAAGGTTTACGAACATTTGCAGGCCTACATGGCCCGCAGGCTGGCCCGTTAAAACAACGAAGCTCCCTCTATCGCAAGTATTCAATCGAGTAGGAGGGGGCGGCTAGCCCCCGTCCTCTCACACCACCGGACATGCGGGTCCGCATCCGGCGGTTCACCAAGCTTGACGAAGACTTTG
>NZ_FQZM01000058.1 GCF_900142025.1 Desulfofundulus thermosubterraneus DSM 16057
GGCTGCCGTCAAAGTGGTCTTCCCGTGGTCAACGTGTCCAATGGTCCCTACGTTTACGTGGGGTTTCGTCCGCTCAAATTTGGCCTTGGCCATGACATTAGATCCTCCTTATCCAGCATATAGTTTTGTAGGCAGCATATGTGGGTGCGGCCTTTATCCCCGCCGCCGGGCAATAATTGCTTCGGCCAGAGACGGAGGTATTTCCTCATAGTGACTGAACTGCATGGTATAGGTACCCCGCCCCTGGGTACGCGAACGCAGATCCGTAGCGTAGCCGAACATCTCGGCCAGGGGGACATAGGCATGGATCACCTGCGCGTTACCCCGCCGCTCCATCTCTTCAATGCGTCCGCGACGGGCGTTGAGGTCCCCAATGACATCCCCCATGTACTCCTCCATGACCACCACTTCCACCTTCATGATCGGTTCCATCAGCACCGGTTTGGCCTTTTGCGCCCCGTTTTTGAACGCGATGGAACCGGCAATTTTAAAGGCCATTTCCGAGGAGTCCACTTCATGGTAGGAGCCGTCCACCAGGGTTACCCGCACATCCACTACCGGATACCCGGCCAGGACACCGTTTTCCATGGCTTCCTTGACGCCGGCATCGACAGCCGGGATGTATTCTTTGGGCACCACACCACCGACAATCTTGTTGACAAACTCGTAACCGGCACCTCGCTCCAAAGGTTCGACTTCCAGAACCACATGGCCGTACTGGCCGCGGCCGCCGGTCTGCCGGATGAATTTGCCTTCGGCCTTGACCTTTTCCCTGATGGTCTCCTTGTAGGCCACCTGGGGACGTCCTACATTGGCCTCGACCTTGAACTCCCGCATCAGGCGGTCGACGATAATCTCCAGGTGCAGCTCGCCCATGCCGGAAATAATGGTCTGGCCCGTTTCCGGATCAGTATGCATCCTGAAGGTGGGGTCCTCTTCGGCCAGCTTGGAGAGGGCCGCGCCCATTTTGTCCTGGTCGGCCTTGGTCTTGGGCTCGATGGCCACGGAAATCACCGGCTCGGGGAAATCCATGGACTCCAGGACGATGGGGTGTTTTTCATCGCACAGGGTATCCCCCGTGGTGGTTTCCTTTAAGCCCACGGCCGCTACAATGTCCCCGGCATAAGCCTCATCTATTTCCTCCCGGTGGTTGGCATGCATGCGCAAAATGCGCCCGATGCGCTCCCGTCGGTTTTTGGTGGAGTTATAGACGTATGAGCCAGAAGTTACCTTACCTGAGTATACCCGGAAAAAGGTCAGTTTACCCACATAGGGATCGGCCATGATCTTAAAGGCCAGGGCCGAAAATGGTTCATCGTCCCTGGCCACCCGCTTATCCTCCACCCCGGTTTCGGGGTTGAGACCTCGGATGGCCGGTATGTCCGTCGGTGCCGGAAGGAAGTCGACAATGGCATCTAAAAGGGGCTGGACACCCTTGTTTTTGAACGAGGAACCGCACAGCACCGGGATCATCTTCACCGCCAAAGTGGCTTTGCGGATGCCCCGCTTAATCTCCTCTTCAGTTAGCTCTTCGCCTTCCAGGTACTTGATCATCAATTCCTCATCGGACTCGGCCACTGCTTCTAAAAGCCTTTCCCGATACTCGGCCACCAGTTCACGCATTCCCTCCGGGATGGCCGTCTCCTTGCTGCGCGTGCCTAGATCATCAACATAAATAATGGCTTTGTTACGAATCAGATCTACCACACCGGCAAAGCTGTCCTCGGCGCCTATGGGCAGCTGGATGGCCACCGGGTTGGCACCCAACCGTTCCCGGATCATGGACATGCTGCGGAAGAAATCCGCGCCGACCCGGTCCATCTTATTAATGTAAGCAATCCGCGGTACACCGTACTTGTCGGCCTGGCGCCACACGGTCTCCGACTGGGGCTCCACGCCGCCCACGGAACAGAAGATAGCCACAGCTCCATCGAGCACCCGCAGGGAGCGTTCTACTTCCACAGTAAAGTCCACGTGCCCAGGCGTGTCGATAATGTTAATACAATGATCCCGCCACTGACAACTGGTGGCAGCGGAAGTAATGGTAATGCCCCGTTCCTGTTCCTGTACCATCCAGTCCATGGTGGCGGCCCCATCATGCACTTCACCCATTTTGTGCACACGGCCGGTGTAAAAAAGAATCCGTTCGGTGGTGGTGGTCTTGCCGGCATCAATGTGGGCCATTATACCGATGTTGCGTGTTCTTTCCAGCGGAAATTGCCGTGCCATATTTTCACCCCCTTACCACCGGTAATGGGCAAAGGCCTTGTTGGCTTCCGCCATTTTGTGGGTGTCTTCCTTCTTTTTCACCGCCCCACCTGTATTATTGGCGGCATCCATAATTTCCGCGGCCAGCTTTTCTTCCATGCTTTTGCCACCGCGTTGCCGGGCATACTGGGTGATCCAGCGGATACCCAGGGTCTGCCGCCGCTCGGGCCGGACTTCCACAGGTACCTGGTAGTTGGCACCCCCTACCCGGCGGGCCTTTACCTCCAGCACGGGCATAACATTTTTCATGGCCTGCTCAAAAACTTCAAGCGGGTCCTTGCCGGTTTTTTCCCGGATGATCTCAAAGGCCTTGTAACATATGCGTTCGGCTATGCTCTTCTTGCCTTTGAGCATAACCTGGTTGATCAGCTTGGTGACCACCTTGCTGTTGTAAATGGGGTCCGGCGGCACATCTCGCTTGGCTACTGCGCCTCTCCTGGGCATTGTCTACCCCCCTTTAACCGAAAGTATAACCTTTCCTGCCAAACTTAAAACTACCGGCCCAACCGGCCGGCGGTTAATTATTTCTTCGGGCGCTTGGCGCCATACTTGGAACGGCCCCGGTTGCGGTTCTGCACACCGGCACAATCCAGGGCACCCCTGATAATATGGTAACGAACACCGGGCAGGTCTTTCACCCGGCCGCCCCGCACTAATACCACCGAGTGTTCCTGTAGATTATGCCCGATCCCCGGAATATAGGAGGTTACCTCGATCCCGTTGGTAAGCCTTACCCGCGCCACCTTGCGCAGGGCGGAGTTAGGCTTCTTCGGGGTTGTGGTGTAAACCCTGGTGCATACTCCCCGCTTCTGCGGGCTTCCCTTGAGCGCGGGGGCTGAAGACTTGTGGGTCACCTTCTCCCGGCCCTTGCGGACCAGTTGGCTGATGGTCGGCATGCTGCTACACCTCCTTCCTCCAGATTATCGGACATAACCACGGCCACCCCTGTTGAAGCGGCGGTTAATCTTCGATAACCGCCGCCGAGGCACAACCCACTTCGATGTGGCAGGCTTTACCCAGTTGGGACATGGAATCGACCTCAACAAGGGGTATGTCTTTGGCGCGACAGGCCTGGATAATGGGATCAATGATATGCCGCTCCGCGTTCATGGCCACGTAAACTACTTTAGCCTGCCCCCGATTAATGGCCTTCATGGTCTGCTTGGAGCCTACCATTTTCTTGCGGGCATTGGACAGCCGGGCCAAGGGCATGAGCTCTCCCCCCAGAGAAATCCAGACACTCTCATATCTTAACATCAGTCACGAACGTTGTCAATATTTTCGTGAGCAACCGCGGCACCTGCAGGCTCGAGTTCTTTCTGCTGAACTTCGTCCCCGGCTTCCACCAGCTGAATATTACGGTAGCGGCTCATGCCCGTACCCGCAGGCACCAGCTTGCCGATGATTACGTTTTCCTTCAACCCGATCAGGGGATCCACTTTACCTTTAATGGCTGCCTCGGTCAACACCCGGGTGGTTTCCTGGAAAGAAGCAGCCGAGAGGAACGAATCGGTGGCCAGGGAGGCCTTGGTTATCCCTAGGAGCACCGGCCGAGCCACGGCTTCCCTACCGCCCTGTTCGCGGATCCGGCGGTTTTCGTCCTCCAGCTCAAACTTGTCGATCACCCCGCCGGGAAGCAGATCCGTATCCCCGGGGTCTTCCACCCTGACCTTGCGCAGCATCTGGCGGATCATTACTTCTATGTGCTTGTCGTTGATATCCACACCCTGCAGGCGGTAGACCCGCTGCACCTCGTGCAGCAGGTAGGTATAGACGCCGTGCAGCCCCTTGATCTTTAAAAGGTCATGGGGGTTGATGGAGCCCTCGGTTAGCTCGTCTCCGGCAGCCACCCGGTCCCCGGCACTGACCTTAAGCCGGGCGCCGTAAGGAATCTGGTAGGTGTATTTTTCACCGCTGTCGGTGGTGATCTCCACCTCCCGGCGTCCCTTAACCTCCCGCACGTCCACCACGCCGTCGGCTTCGGCAATGACCGCCTGCCCTTTGGGGCGCCGGGCCTCAAAGAGTTCCTCCACCCTGGGGAGACCCTGGGTGATGTCGTCACCGGCCACACCCCCGGTGTGGAAGGTGCGCATGGTCAACTGGGTACCCGGTTCGCCGATGGACTGGGCTGCGATAATCCCTACCGCCTCACCGATGTCCACCATGCGGCCGGTGGCCAGGTTGCGGCCGTAGCACTTCACGCACACGCCGTAACGGGTTTTACAGGTAATCACCGACCGAATCCATACTTCCTTAATGCCGGCGTTAACGATGGCCCCGGCTTTTTCCTCGTCGATCTCTTCTTCCGCCCGCACCAGCACTTCCCCTGTCTCGGGATGGACAATATCGTTCAAGGCCACCCGGCCTACCAGACGGTCTTCCAGCTTTTCAATTACTTCCGTGCCGTCCTTGATTTCCTGCACCAGAATACCTTCCTCGGTGCCGCAGTCCTCTTCCCGGACGATGACATCCTGGGCCACGTCCACCAGGCGCCGGGTCAGGTAGCCGGAGTCGGCGGTGCGCAGGGCGGTATCGGCCAGACCCTTGCGGGCACCGTGGGTGGAAATAAAGTATTCCAGCACGGCCAGCCCTTCCCGGAAGTTGGCTTTAATGGGCACGGGGATGATCCGGCCCGAGGGATCGGCCATAAGTCCCCGCATACCGGCCAGCTGGCGAATCTGCTGGATGTTACCCCGGGCACCGGAATTGGCCATCATGTATACGGGATTGAATTTATCCAGGATATTCAACAGGGCCTTGGTTACCTTGTCGGTGGCCTCGTTCCAGATGGTGATGATCTTGCGGTAGCGCTCCTCCTCGGTGATCAACCCCCGGCGGTACTGGGTTTCCACCGTTTCCACCTGCTTTTCCGCGTCCGCCAGGATTTCCTTTTTCTCCGGGGGAATAATAATGTCGGAAGTGCTGATGGTGATCCCGGCCCTGGTGGCAAAATGGAAACCGAGTTTTTTAATACCGTCCAGCATGTTGGCCGTGGCTGAATACCCCAGCTTGCGGTAACAATCGTCCACCAGCTGCACCAGGCTCTTTTTATCCATCACAGTGTTCAAATAGCCCAGTTCATCGGGGACCACTTCATTAAAGATGATTCTGCCCACGGTAGTTTCCAGCCGCTCCCCGTTGGGCTGGCGCACCTGGACCCGGGCCTGCAGGCTCACGGCTCCGTTATAATAGGCCATGATGGCTTCCTCGTAATCCTTGAAAACCTTGCCCTCACCAGGAGCACCGGGTTTTTCCATGGTCAGGTAGTAGCAGCCCAGGACCATATCCTGCGTGGGAATGGCCACGGGACGGCCGTCCTTGGGGTTTAAGATGTTATGGGCCGAAAGCATGAGCAAACGGGCTTCGGCCTGAGCCTCGGCCGACAGAGGCACGTGCACGGCCATCTGGTCGCCGTCAAAGTCGGCGTTATAGGCGGTGCAGACCATGGGGTGGATCTGGATGGCCCGGCCTTCCACCAGGACGGGCTCAAAGGCCTGAATCCCCAGCCGGTGCAGTGTGGGGGCCCGGTTCAAAAGCACCGGGTGCTCCTTGATCACCTCTTCCAGGACGTCCCAAACTTCCGGGCGCACCCGCTCCACCATGCGCTTGGCGCTCTTGATATTATGGGCATAGCCCTTGTTCACCAGCTGCTTCATCACAAAGGGTTTGAACAGCTCCAGGGCCATTTCCTTGGGCAGGCCGCACTGGTGGAGCTTCAAGGTGGGGCCGACCACAATCACCGAACGGCCGGAATAGTCCACCCGCTTGCCCAGGAGGTTCTGGCGGAAACGCCCCTGCTTTCCCTTGAGCATGTCGCTTAAGGACTTCAACGGCCGGTTGCCCGGACCGGTAACGGGGCGCCCCCGGCGGCCGTTGTCTATGAGAGCGTCCACCGCTTCCTGGAGCATGCGCTTTTCGTTCCGGACGATAATATCGGGAGCACCCAGATCCAGGAGGCGCTTCAACCGGTTGTTGCGGTTGATGACCCGCCGGTACAGGTCATTTAAGTCCGAGGTGGCAAAGCGGCCCCCGTCAAGCTGGACCATGGGGCGCAGTTCCGGAGGAATAACCGGAATGACGTCTAAAATCATCCACTCGGGCCGGTTGCCGGATTTGCGAAAAGCTTCCACCACTTCCAAACGGCGAATGGCCCTTACCCGGCGCTGACCGCTGACTTCCTTGAGCTCCTGGCGCAGCTCCCGGCTCATTTCATCCAGGTCGATTTCAGCCAGGAGCTCCTTGATCGCCTCGGCACCCATCCCCGCCTTAAAGGCATTGCCGTATTTCTCCCGGTACTCCCGGTATTCCGTTTCCGTAAGTAGCTGCTTTTTAATCAGGGGAGTGTTGCCGGGATCTATAACAATATATGAAACAAAGTAAAGGACTTTTTCCAGCGCGCGGGGGGACATGTCCAGGAGCAAACCCATGCGGCTGGGAATGCCTTTAAAATACCAGACGTGGGACACGGGGGCGGCCAGTTCGATATGCCCCAGGCGTTCCCGGCGTACCTTCGAGCGCGTAACCTCCACACCACAGCGATCGCAAACCACGCCCTTGTAGCGTACCCGCTTGTATTTGCCGCAATGGCACTCCCAGTCCCTGGTGGGACCGAAAATGCGCTCGCAAAAAAGACCGTCCCGCTCCGGTTTCAATGTCCGGTAGTTGATTGTCTCCGGCTTTTTTACCTCGCCGCTGGACCACTGGCGGATCTGGTCCGAGGATGCCAAGCCAATGCGGATGCGGTCAAAGTTGTTCAAATCCAGCAAAGGATCCCTCTCCCTTCGCTAAGAATATCGCCGGTTCTATCAGGCTTGCAAAACCGCCCCAGGGCAGCCGTGTAAATCTGTTATGACATGGATGCGGCAACACGTATAGCAATCACTGGTAACGATCCGGTTCCGTGTCCTCATCATCCAGATCCAGGACGTCATCGGGCAAATCAACCGGGTAGTCCTCCTCTTCATATTCCTCCCGTTCTTCCTCGACCTCCGAATCGGAATCATAACTCTTTTCCGGAGGCGGCTCCTCGGCGTGAATATCAAGTCCGAGATCCCGGGCCGTTTCCTGCATGTCTTCCTCCACTTCCTTGATCTCGATCTCCTCGTCGTCCTCCGAAAGAACCTTCACATCCAAAGCCAGGCTCTGCAGCTCCTTGATTAAAACCTTGAAGGACTCAGGAACACCCGGTTCGGGCACGTTTTCCCCCTTGACAATGGCCTCGTAGGTCTTCACCCGGCCCACAACATCGTCGGATTTAACCGTGAGGATCTCCTGCAGGGTATAGGCCGCCCCGTAAGCCTCCAGCGCCCAAACCTCCATTTCGCCGAAGCGCTGACCGCCGAACTGGGCCTTACCACCCAGGGGCTGCTGGGTAACCAGCGAATAGGGGCCGGTGGAGCGGGCATGGATCTTGTCGTCCACCAGGTGGGCCAGTTTCAACATGTAGAGGTAACCCACGGTAATGGGGTTGTCGAAAGGTTCTCCAGTTCGCCCGTCGTAAAGGGTTATCTTGCCGTCCCTGGGAAGACCCGCCTTTTCCAAGAATTCCAGGATATCCTCTTCCGTGGCCCCGTTAAACACCGGTGTGGAGACATGGTACCCCAGCACCTTGGCCGCCCAGCCCAGGTGGGTTTCCAGCACTTGGCCCAGGTTCATCCGCGAGGGTACACCCAGGGGGTTTAGCACGATCTCCACGGGCGTGCCGTCGGGAAGAAAGGGCATGTCCTCCTCCGGGAGGATCCGGGCAATAACTCCCTTGTTCCCGTGGCGGCCCGCCATTTTATCGCCCTCGGAAATCTTGCGCTTCTGGGCCACATACACTCTGACCAGCTGGTTAACCCCGGGGGGGAGTTCGTCGCCCTTTTCCCGGGAAAATACTTTGACATCCACTACTTTACCGGACTCGCCGTGGGGCACCCTTAAAGAAGTGTCCCGCACTTCCCGGGCCTTTTCGCCAAAGATGGCCCGCAACAATCGTTCCTCGGCGGTGAGCTCGGTTTCTCCCTTTGGCGTAACCTTGCCCACTAAAATATCCCCGGGGCGCACTTCCGCTCCCACCCGGATAATTCCCCGCTCGTCCAGGTCCTTTAAGATCTCCTCGCCTACGTTGGGAATATCCCTGGTGATTTCCTCGGGACCGAGCTTGGTATCCCGGGCGTCGCACTCATACTCTTCTATGTGAATGGAAGTGAAGTAGTCTTCCTTGACCAGCTTTTCGCTCACCAGGATGGCGTCTTCGTAGTTATAACCTTCCCAGGGCATGAAGGCCACCAGCACGTTTCGACCCAGGGCCAGCTCCCCGTGATCAGTGGAAGGCCCGTCAGCAATTACCTGCCCGGCTTCAACCCGGTCGCCCTTGTATACCATGGGCTTTTGATTAATGCAGGTACCCTGGTTGGAACGGGCAAACTTGATCAGCTTGTAAGTATCCAGAGTGCCGTTACCGGTGCGGATCACGATCTCGTTGGCCGTTACCCGCTCCACCACACCGCTGTTTCTGGCGATGACCACCACCCCGGAATCCCGGGCGGCTTTATACTCCAGCCCCGTACCCACCAGGGGTGCTTGAGCCTTAATCAACGGTACGGCCTGGCGCTGCATGTTGGCACCCATCAGCGCCCGGTTTGCATCGTCGTGCTCCAGGAAGGGAATCAAAGAGGTGGCCACACTGAAGACCTGCTTGGGCGAAACGTCCATGTAGTCGACCTTGTCCGTGGGCACCACCAGAATCTCATGGCCGTGGCGGGCATTCACCCGCTCCTCCAGAAAATAGCCATTTTCATCCAGGGGCACGTTGGCCTGGGCAATGACCAGATCCTCTTCCTCGTCAGCTGTGAGGTAGACGATCTCGTCGGTAACCCGCCGCTCTTCCTTGTTTACCTTGCGGTAGGGCGTTTCAATAAAACCAAAGTGGTTGATCCGGGCATAGCAGGACAAAGAGCCGATCAGGCCGATGTTGGGACCTTCCGGGGTCTCTATGGGACACATGCGGCCGTAGTGGGAATGGTGCACGTCCCGTACCTCGAAGCCCGCCCTCTCCCGGCTTAATCCACCCGGCCCCAGAGCCGAAAGGCGCCGTTTATGGGTTAATTCGGCCAGGGGGTTCGTCTGGTCCATGAATTGGGAAAGCTGGCTGGAGCCAAAAAATTCCTTGATGGCCGCCACCACCGGCCGGATGTTGATCAGCACCTGGGGGGTGATGACATCCACATCCTGTATGGTCATCCTTTCCCGCACCACCCGTTCCATGCGGGATAAACCAATGCGGAACTGGTTCTGCAAGAGTTCCCCCACCGAACGCAGGCGCCGGTTGCCCAGGTGGTCGATATCATCCACCTGACCTTCCCCATCCATTAAACGAAGCAAATATTTAACGGTGGCAATAATATCCTCGGAGGTCAGCTCCCGGATAAATTCGCGGTTTTTGGGCACCTCCCGGTTCAGGTAACGGTCCCACTCCATTGGTCCCTGACCGTCATCTTTAAAACGGTAAAGCACATCATGCTTTAACTTCTTCCATATTTTATAACGGCCTACATTGGCCAGGTCGTAGCGCTTGGGATCAAAGAACAGCGAGTGGAGCAGCGAGCGGGCGCTCTCCACCGTGGGGGGTTCACCGGGCCGCAGCCGTTTGTAGATTTCCACCAGGGCTTCCTCTTCGGAATCGGTGTTGTCCCTGGTCAGGGTTTCCTGAATATATTTATTCCCGTCAAACAGGTCGATGATCATCACATTGGACCCATAGCCCAGGGCACGCACCAGGACGGTAACTGGAATCTTGCGGGTGCGGTCAACGCGTACGAAGACATGGTCGTTGACATCGGTTTCAAATTCCAGCCATGCCCCCCGGTTGGGGATAATGGTGGCCGTGTAGATTTTCTTGCCGCTGGGATCGAGCTGGTCGGCAAAGTAAACCCCGGGGGAACGCACCAGCTGGCTGACAATCACCCGCTCCGCGCCGTTGATGATAAAGGTGCCTTTCTCGGTCATGAGGGGGAAGTCGCCCATGAAGACTTCCTGCTCTTTGACCTCTCCCGTCTCTTTATTTATCAGGCGCACCTTTACTCTTAAAGGCGCCGCGTAGGTGACGTCCCGCTCTTTGCACTCTTCGACGGAGTACTTGGGTTCACCAAGGGTATAGTCCAAAAACTCAAGGACCAGATTGCCGGTAAAGTCCTGGATGGGCGAAACATCCTGGAAAACCTCGCGCAAACCCTCCCGCAAAAACCAGTCGTAGGAGTTGCGCTGCACTTCAATCAAATTGGGCAAATCCAAAACTTCCCGGAGCTTGCCGAAATTCCACCTGGTTCTGATCCCGGCGTTTGCAGTATCCATTGAGAGCCTCACACCCCCCAAAATTAAAAAACAACGAAAAGCAAGGTTTTTTAAGAAAACCTCGCTTTCCTACGAAATCATAAAAAAGCTATGCCAGGATATTATTTCCGCAAAAGCGATCATTCATACGTATACGTATAAAGACGGCTCCCGGTCCATGCATATATATGGACGTTTAGGAATAATAGCACATTCACACTGGATTGTCAAGGGGTGACGTCCTCTAAAATGCGGTGAAGCCAGGGATACGGCGCGGGCCACACTGACCATGCAGTGTGGCCCGCGGTGTTGCCGGAGCGGCACTTACTTGATTTCCACAGTGGCGCCCTGCTCTTCCAGCTTGGCCTTGATGGCCTCGGCCTCCTCCTTGCTGACCTTTTCCTTAATGGGCTTGGGAACGTTATCCACCACTTCCTTGGCTTCTTTTAAGCCCAGGCCGGTGATCTCCCGTACCACCTTGATCACGTTGATCTTCTTGTCGCCCACGGCGGTCAGAATAACGTCAAATTCAGTCTGTTCTTCCTCGGCTGCCGGGGCGGCTGCAGGACCAGCAGCTACCGGGGCGGCGGCCACGGCCACGGGGGCGGCAGCGCTCACGCCAAACTCCTCTTCAAATTTTTTCACCAGTTCAGCCAGCTCTAATACGGTCAGGCCTTTTACGGCTTCGAGAATTTCATTTACCTTGGACATTATTTTACCTCCTCAGATCATGGTTTTGGGTTCAAGCAACTTTCTCAGGTAGTCGCTTCTCCGGCCTTTTGTTTTCGGATGGCTTCCAGCACATAGACCAGGTTGCGCAAGAGACCCTGCAATGCGCCGGCGAAACCATAAAGGGGAGCCTGCATACCACCCGCTACCCTGGCCAGCAGAACCTCCCGGGAGGGCAGGTCGGCCAGGCGGCGAACCCCTTCCACATCGATGACCCTGCCTTCCAGTATGCCGGCCTTTATTTCCAGTTGTTTAAACTCCCGGGCAAGCTCGGCAACAACCTTGGCCGGGGCCACGGGATCCTCGTAACCAAAGGCAATGGCCGTAGGTCCTTCCAGATAAGGATCTAATCCCTCTAAACCCGCCTCGTTGGCTGCCAGGCGGGTCAGGGTGTTTTTTGCCACTTTTAGCTCACTGCCCGACTCCCTGAGGCGCCTGCGCACTTTGGTCATGGATGCGACATCAAGACCGCGAAAGTTGGTTAGAACAGCTGCTTTGCTGGTCCGAAACTTCTCCGTCAATTCCGCCAGTATGGCTTGTTTTTCTTCCCTGGTAGGCATAAACCGGTTGCACCTCCTTTCCGCGGGTTGAAAAAACTAAAGGGCAGGCACCTGTAGCACAAAAAGACACAGGGCCTGCCCTGATAAACAAACGGCAGGTAACAAAACCCCGGCCTCGGTTGGCGGCAGATGCCATTAAGTACTGGACACCAACTGTCTACAGCTAGGTATGGCTATGAAGTTTTGATGTAGCGTGCTTTAGGCGGTAACTTTCAGGTGGTTAACTTTTACTCCCGGCCCCATGGTGGAGGAAACAGTGATGCCCCTGATGTACTGGCCTTTGGCAGCAGCCGGCTTGACCCGGATCAACTGCTCCACCAGGGTGCGCAGGTTTTCAGCCAGTTTTTCGACGTCAAAGGATACCTTACCGATAGGGGCGTGGATTATACCGGCCTTATCCACCCGGTATTCAATCTTACCCGCTTTCACTTCCTTAACCGCCTGAGCAACATCAAAGGTGACCGTACCCGTTTTGGGGTTGGGCATCAGGCCCCGGGGGCCCAGAATCCGGCCCAGGCGTCCGACCAGGCTCATCATGTCGGGGGTGGCAATAGCTACGTCAAAACCCAGCCATCCCTCTTGCTGGATCTTGGCTACCATATCCTCAGCCCCAACGAAATCCGCACCGGCTTCCTCGGCCTCCCTGGCCTTTTCCCCTTTGGCAAAGACCAGCACGGTCCTCGTCTTGCCGGTGCCATGGGGTAAAACTACCGCTCCCCGTACCTGCTGATCGGCGTGCCGGGGGTCTACCCCCAGCTTTACGGCCACTTCCACCGTCTCGTCAAATTTAGCCGAAGCCATTTCTTTAACCAGAGCAAGGGCTTCAGCGGGATCGTAAAGCCTGGACCGATCCACTTTCTTGGCTGCATCTAAATACTTTTTGCCATGTCGCGGCATTTTTACCTTCCTCCTTTGTGGTGCTAACGGACTGGATCCTCCCACTGCGCACGGGCCTAGCCTTCCACTACTTCAATGCCCATGCTCCTGGCCGTCCCTTTAATCATGCGGATGGCGGCCTCGATATCATTGGCGTTGAGATCCTGCATCTTTGTTTCGGCAATCTCCCGCACTTTGGACAGGGGAATCTTCGCTACCTTTTTCCGGTTGGGTTCACCGGAGGCAGTCTCAATACCGCAGGCTTTCTTCAGCAGTACCGCAGCCGGCGGTGTCTTACAGATAAAGGTGAAGCTGCGATCCTCAAAAACGGTTATTTCCACCGGAATGATTAGACCGGCCTGGGCAGCCGTACGTTCGTTAAATTCCTTAACGAAGGCCATAATATTCACACCGTGTTGACCCAGGGCGGGACCTACCGGAGGGGCAGGGGTGGCTTTTCCTGCCGGGACTTGCAGCTTGATCACCGCAGCTACTCTTTTCGCCATTTGCTACGAACACCTCCTCGCCGTCGCTATATCTTTTCCACCTGGGAAAAATCCAATTCCACCGGAGTTTCCCGGCCAAACATGGAGATCATTACTTTGAGCTTTCCCTTATCCGGATCTATTTCTTCAATAATACCTTCAAAATTCTCAAAGGGACCGGAAGTAACCCGCACGCGCTCCTTCACGTTCAGGTCCAGCCGCGGGCGCGGGGTATCGGACACAGTCTTGCCTATTATCTGCATGGCCTCTTCGTCGGTCAGGGGAATGGGCCTGGAGCCTGAACCGACAAAACCGGTCACGCCGGGGGTATTGCGCACCACATACCAGGAATCGTCGGTCATGATCATTTCCACCAGCACATAACCGGGGTAGATTTTTTTCTTAACGATTTTTTTCTTGCCGTCTTTTATTTCCACCTCGTCCTCCATGGGGACGAGGATACGGAAGATTTTTTCCTCCATGTTCATGGATTCGATCCGCTTTTCCAGGTTGGCCTTAACCTTATTCTCATACCCTGAATAGGTATGAACAACGTACCAGTGCTTTTCTCCCTTTTCACTCATAAATACAAGGGACCTCAAGAAAACTTAAGGCCCCCCACCCCCTTGGCACTTATTTAATGATAAACTGCAGCAGCCGGCTTAAAAGCGAATCGAAAATCCAGATCAGGATGCCAACGATGGTGACGGCCACCAGCACCACACCAGTGTAAGTAACAACCTCCCGCCGGTTAGGCCAGTGAACCTTTTTCAGTTCGCTGTAGACTCCGCGAAAATATTTACTAACCTGTTCTAGGCGGTTCACCTTTTCCCTTTTCATCACGAGCCTTTTTTCGGGTTTCTTAACCGCCCTTGCTCCATCGCGAACGGCCACTTCGTTTCGCGAGCCGTCCCTTTTGATTAGACCTCTCAATGGTGCCATGTTAGCCACATCCTTAAAACCCTTATCGCAAGCCTGTCGCGGCGGGAAAAGACTAACGGGTTTCTTTGTGCAGGGTATGGGTATGACAGAACTTGCAGTACTTTTTCAATTCTATCCGGTTAGGATCATTTTTCTTGTTCTTTGTGGTGGTGTAGTTCCGGCGTTTGCATTCCGTGCAGGCCAGAGTAACACTAACCCGCATCCTGGCCACCTCCTAAAACTAAAAAACACTTGCAAAAAACTCCCTGGAATTAACCTTATCCACTGTAACATAATTCCCCGGTGATGTCAATAGTGGCTCCTAATCATAGTGGCTCCTAATCAAAAAGTGTAACCATAGCCTTCCATAAGTAACCTAATATAAGCATTGAAGAAGGAATTGACAGGCAACTCCTTCTTCATCCGCTTCTCCATTTGCTACCGCTCGTTACTCAATAATCTGAGTGACCACGCCGGCTCCGACGGTACGGCCACCTTCCCGGATGGCGAAGCGCAGCCCTTCTTCAATGGCAATGGGGGTGATCAGCTTGATCTCCAGCCGAACGTTATCCCCGGGCATCACCATCTCCACACCTTCAGGCAGCGTTATCGTCCCCGTCACGTCCGTTGTCCGGAAGTAAAACTGCGGCCGGTACCCGTTAAAGAACGGCGTGTGCCGCCCACCTTCTTCCTTGGTCAGCACGTATACTTCCGCGTTGAAGTGGGTGTGCGGCTTGATGCTCCCGGGCTTCGCCAGCACCATCCCCCGCTCCACTTCCTTACGGTCGATACCGCGCAACAGACATCCAATGTTGTCCCCCGCTTCACCCCGGTCCAGGATCTTCCGGAACATTTCTACACCCGTGACCACCGTCTTCTTCGGCTTCTCCATCAGACCCACTATCTCTACTTCGTCGCCCACTTTCACCGTCCCGCGCTCTACACGCCCCGTCACCACCGTACCGCGACCGGTGATGCTGAACACGTCTTCGATCGGCATCAGGAAGGGCTTGTCAATGTCACGCTGCGGCGTCGGAATGTATTCGTCCACCGCGTCCATCAGTTCCCAGATCGATTTGCACCATTCGCAATCCCGCTTGCCACAGCCGCATTCCAAGGCCTTTAACGCCGAACCCGTGATCACAGGTACGTCGTCCCCCGGAAATTCATAGGTGGACAGAAGTTCCCGCACTTCCATCTCCACCAGTTCCAAAAGTTCCGCGTCGTCCACCATGTCCGCCTTGTTCATGTACACCACAATGTAGGGCACACCCACCTGCCGGGCCAGCAAAATGTGCTCCCGCGTCTGGGGCATGGGACCGTCCGCCGCCGATACCACCAGAATCGCACCGTCCATCTGGGCCGCACCCGTGATCATGTTCTTCACGTAGTCCGCGTGGCCCGGACAGTCCACGTGGGCATAGTGCCTCTTTTCCGTCTCGTATTCCACGTGGGCGGTGTTAATGGTAATCCCCCGCTCCCGCTCCTCCGGTGCGTTGTCGATCTCTTCGTATTTCTTGACCTGCGCCTTGCCCACCGTAGCCAGCACCGTGGTGATGGCTGCCGTCAAAGTGGTCTTCCCGTGGTCAACGTGTCCAATGGTCCCTACGTTTACGTGGGGTTTCGTCCGCTCAAATTTGGCCTTGGCCATGA
>NZ_FQZM01000065.1 GCF_900142025.1 Desulfofundulus thermosubterraneus DSM 16057
CTCTGCCGCCAATTATGCGGTTCGTTTTTGCCGACAAAGGGGCCTTGTTGAGAGAACTGTTCCACAGGCCACGGGAGTATCCCTGTTTTTCACAGTATGCCTTTGGAAAGATGTGGTGAACATCGATGGCCAGATCGAAGTAATTGGTAACTTCAATGGAATCGCCGCTGAGGAGGTCCCTGCTTCCGGCCTTCATTAAAAGTGCCATGAGGCCCTTATATGCAGCACTCAGCCGCGATTGCATACTCAGCAATCGGGTAGGGTTGAAGGTCGCGTCCCGAATCGTGCGCGGTAACTCTCCGCCATCGATCCAGGCAATAACCTCAGGAACGTCGAACGCAAAACGGGTTTCGTTGGCTCCTCCGCCGTATAGTTCGCCGAATACTCCGCACCAGAACCACCGGGATAGCTTACGACGCACTGGTTCTTGCTCGAAACGATCACCTAGCACGGCGCATATTACAGAGAGAGGAATGAGCTGTGTCGTGTATGGGAGTGTTTTCGTGTCGAAAACCTTCTCGCTGGCTAAAAAACGACCCGCCAGCACGAAGCCCTGCTCAATCAGACCGGCAAACTGGCCATACTCGCTCAGGTTCAACCTTAATACGTCTTTACGTTTGCAAGAAATAGGGGTCAGGGGATTTTGCAGGTGACGATGATAGCTTGCCAGGAGAGTAACAGCCGTTAGAAAGGCGGTCTCATCAACGCCTTTTAGTACCTCATGATCATGAAGGCGTTCCCGTCTGGCATTCCAATCATGTCTCAGGTTGAATTTGTCGGCGGCAAAGATGGCTGTCACCAACTCGAATACTGTAAGGGTCACGCCGCCGGTGTTAACCTTCTCAAAGACATGGCATACGGCCTCCCTGGGTATGTCGCGTAACAATTCAATGATTGGCACCCGGTAGCTTTTAAAGCGTTCAACCACTTCCGCTTCAAACGCATCAAACTGATCGAGCCTGTCTTCGACAAACCGATATTTCTTCTGATAACCGCGCCGCCAGCTTGAATAACGGGATTGATCGAAAAGTACCCCTAAAGGGAACAGGTCCTGCTCATATTCCTTTTCCGTAGTGCTTACGTCCAACTCTACCTTGCGGCCAAAGTCGGAGGTTATCTTCCGGTCCACGGGCAACGAAAGAACCGCCTTAATCCGATCTTCATTCGGATCGAGGCACTTTGCAATGTCAAGATAATATACTCTTTTGATGTCCTGCTCCTTTGCTGTTTTTGTCGGAACCGGCTTACCGCTGAACAAAGCCAGGTATAACGAGGTCAAGCGCTGCTGGCCGTCCAGAATCAGGTAATCCGGTTTCACTTCTCCGTCCAGGGTAACGCCCTCGACGGGGCGTGGCTGAAATTGGACCCCGTCGCCTCCAGTTTGCAGCAGCATCACCGCCCGATTGGGTACGACATCGAAACGCTGGCGATTAGGGAACGGATGTGGTCATCGTCCCATACCCAGCCTCGCTGGAACTCCGGAAGCTGGATCTTACCATTATGAATATCCTTCACATTATGAATATCCTTCAATAGGTCCGGCAGGGATGGCTCCCCCGATTTAAAGGTGCCGCTGATGGATTTCATTGGTCGTTCTCCCTCTCAAATACTAGCCTGAGCTGCCCATGCTGGTCTTCTCCCAGGCCGTTTCCCACGTCCTGATCTTTATCCTCAAGAGAAACCGGCAGGTCGATAACCGGCTGGGGGAGGTTTTCGTTGAGCGGAATATCCCAGTAGGGGTCGTATTTCTTCGTAAAGGCCTCCAGACCGATTTGCTTGAGTTCGTCGAATTTCGCCAGGCACAATTCCGGAGCCCTTGGGTAACTTGCGTGACTGAAAGTGGAGAGCACATGGGCGTACTGCTCACGGGAAAGGCCGTAAGCGTCGGCGACGACAGCATCGATGGCTGCCCGGACCTCCCAGCGTTCATCGTCGGTAGTCAAGACCGGCCAGGTGAACGGTGGTTTCCCCGGCTCGCGCCACACGTTCCCCAACTGTTCTTGCCAGAGGGGGGCATAGCCGTCATGATTGGCCACCAGTCGCAGGGAAGCGTGACAAAAGAAGCGTGTTTGCTCTCCAACCATGGGCAAAGGACACGATAATAGGATAAACTTATTGATATTCGCTGCAGTTCGTACCCTGGCAGTCCAATCAAACACAAAGGTATTAGATTGGGCAAGGAGCTGAAGTGCAAACGAGCGAGGGCTCTTGTGTGGCGCTTGTTCAACAGGTGCACTATTACCAAAAACGTACCCGGGAGGGAGCATATTGAAAACTACAGTTCGCTCATTGGTAGATGAAGCTATTGCGCGATATGCGAGCCGGAAGTAGCGACTGCCACGAAGCCAGCTTGGCTTATCACTAAGCTTTTCTATGTAAACGCAGTATAAAGGGCGATCCCCCCAATGGTCGTCGTAATGCCAGAAGGTTTTTCCCTCGTGTAAGACCAAGTACCCCATGTTTAGAAGCCGCTTGGCCGCCTCCGGGTCACGTGGGTCCTCGCCGTTAGGTAGTACCTCGGCGGTCGGAGTAAATCGCCAAGAATCATCAGTCATATTTAGTTCACGCCCCAATTGGATAGCCAAGCGTTCGCATACCTGTCCAAATGATTTTCCCTTGGTAAAGCAAACCTGTGCGACTCCGAGATCCCGGCTGGAGCGTAATTCTAATAAGCTTAAATAATCACCGCCTGTACGGCGTACAAAATCTAAAGTATAACGCAACGGCTCCCGACCACCCTTTTCGGCAAACAACCATTCATCATCATGGAGATAGAAAGCACAATAGAAATCCTCTGTTATCCTACCGGCTTCGGCCACAACCAACGCGAACTTAAAGCTGGAGTGAATCTCGAACAGTTTGCGGCGATTTTCGAAGGAGTAACAGCAGTGGAGGGCCATCTTCTCTAGGTATAGCCTGCGCACCCCAGTGGCACCCTCGTTGGCATGAAACGCTGATGGTACAACAACTCCCGTCCAACCATTTCGATTTAAGAGTTGGGAATTACGTTCCATGAAGACCCTGAAAGCATCTTGCTTGCCGATAGTCCGTTCTCCATTTACCTCAACGACTTGAAACTTGTAGAGTACGTCTAATAAGCGTTCACTATCACGGAACTGAGAGATATAACCATCGTATGCTGGCTTAATATTGGGATTGGCCAGTAAGCGCCTCTTAATATCGTCCCGCTCTCTCTTGGTTGGTGCATCCAGGATAGCAAACTCGTACGAGGCAAAAAACTCCTTATCGGCGGGAAGCATTCGTTCCCACGGTGGATTCCCTAAAATAACATGAAACCCTTGTCTCCCACCTGGTTGACCATTCGGATAGAAAACTTCTGGGAACGTGAGATCGTATGGTAACGCCGGCACGCAGCAACCAGACCGGAGGAGATGACGCAGAACGTCACAGTCGATGGGAATCTCATCTACACCTAGACCACGAGCGATCATTTTTCGAAGCCGATCTGACGATAACTGCTCCGGCAAATCTCCCGTGTCAGCGATAAATTGGAGCATTTCAGTATAGGCGTGGTCGTCGCACTCTTCAGGGCCAAGCATCACCCCACCCGACCAGGCAGCTGCTGCAACCCGGAAGGGTAACAATGCTCGGTCTAACTCAGCTTTAATTCGCCGCTTGTTCTCAATGTCGGCCAGTGTAATTCCAACGCTGGCTTCGAGTTCGTTTACGTATTGGATGGCCTTGTTAAGAGCGCTTGAAAACTTGGCACTTAAGGCCTGATGGAACAGATTTTCTATCCGTTCTTCCGGATTGCCGGGTCGGAAGATAAGCTTATCAAAAAACGGTCCGGTCAGCGAGTCGCCCACCACAAGGCGATGATCGAGAAAAGTGAGCGGCATCCCCTCAGCATGGGATTCCAGCCACAGGGCAAGCTTGGCAAGCTCGACGGCCAGCGGGTTTTTATCCACGCCGTAAAGGCAATGTGTGGCTACGAGCCGACGACAGAGGGCCTCCGCCCGCTTTAGAGACAGCCCAGATTCTTCTCTTTCGGGCGACCGGCTGGGAAGATACTTTAACAATTCGTCATTTGGATCGGGTAGATCGATGACTCGCTGTCGCCATTCGCGGGCTTCGGCTTCAGCAGCTGCACGCTCTTCCTTTGTTTTAGCAGTTTCGGCCCGACGTTCCGCGGCCAGCGCCTTCTCGTCGCAAAGCCGGCACGCTTCATAGAGCTTTTCGCCCAGGAAACGACAGGCTTCAACAAGAAAGTGACCGCTTCCCATGGCCGGATCGAGCACCTTGAGTTTAAGGATTTCCATAGGCCGGGGATTGTCCTGTGGGCTGCGTTCGGATACCTGCGGTCCAAGCGTCTCCTGAACCAGGAAGCGAACGAATGAGTGCGGAGTGTAGTACGAGCCGCTCGCCTTTCGACCAAAGCCAACCCGAAGAAAGAATCGATTGGGTGGGATTTCCTCTACCCACTCGACTTTTGTTTTGTTCCCGCGGGCCGGCCGGTCGTCGTCCTGTTCACTATCGTCGTTGCTTATTTCCAAGTCATCAGCATTAGCTAGCATGTCTGACTCCATTGGGCGGCCCGGCCGGTACTTTTCACCTTGTGCAACCGGAACCACCACTTCGAGCTTCTGTCGCCGTAGTCGGCACATAGGTTCGGATGTGATTCCCGGCTCTAGTTCTAGCAATGCTTCATATACCCGGCCTAGATCTTCCACATCCAGCGAACCATAGTGGACTCGCTCTCGTGTATCAGCCCCGCGTCTTTTCGGCGTCCACAGCAGTTGATCCAAAAGCCAGGCCACCGCTCGCTCACCCCAAGTGAGATTGGAAAGGATCGGTGTAGCATCCTGACCAAAGAGAGTGCCTCCCAGCGGTTTTACGATCAACTCCGTGCACTCCAACCCTTGTTCGAACATCCGGAAAAGCACCCGTAGACCGGATTCGAGTAGATTGCCCGTCTCTGCCCCCCGTTCTAGCACGTCACGGGCGTAGCTAGCCAGGGTTATACTTGGGGAAAAGGTGTTACGCCACAGGCTCGTCGACGCAAAACTGAACGACCGGGCCGGGTCATCGCTAGCTTCCATCTTAAGGATAAACAACAGCCGATAAACAATGATCAGTCCTTCTCGCCAAAGGGCCTTAGCCAGGGTTTCCCGATCGGTTTGATTGGCGAACCAATTACGATTGTCCGGATGATCAAGGATCTCCTGAATAAAGAGTTCAATCGCCCGGCGGGCCTGGAACCGTAATTCCTTAGTCACCCGGGACTGATATAAGCGGGCCTTATCGACAATTTCGGGCAGAGCCCTCACGCCATCTGGTGAAGCAATTGCAAGCAAGAGGCGAAAAGAATCAGGCACGTCGCGGCTTTGTTTCCAAACCGGATCGATGGAGATTGAGACTGTTGAATCAGGACGGGCTGGGTCAGAAATGAGCAGAAGCAACTGAGTGCCGTTAGTAAGGAGACCAAGCCTCTCGCCGGTGGCCAAAAGCACCCGCTGGGCGATCCGTAAATGGCTGAAGCGGTAGGCCCTGCCACGCTTTGACGGAGCGTACAGGTCTTCGTTAAAAGCGGTGGCCCAGGCACGTAGCTTCGCACCGTCTTCGCCTAAAAGCAGAACGCCACCCGACTCCAGCTCCTCCCGGGTTTGCACGGCTGGCGCATTTTCCAGCCGGTTATAGCCGAGCAGGGAAACCAACGGCTCGATTACGTGGTTTTGGACACGCAGCGGTCCGCCGCTGTTCGTGAGATCCCGCAGCTTCCGGCGGTAAACATTCCAATTCTCCCTTATCTGCCTGTCTTCAGTTCCCGTTGTTTTGGGCAACAGTCTAAGCCTGGAAAGCTCTTTCTCCAGCTCAAATTTGACGAACGGCTCCGGCAGGGCCGGTCCCTGAAACTGGCAGTCGGCAAGATCAAGCGCCATATTGCACCTCCGGAATAAGCATTAATAAGCCTAGCGGGATTATCTCCGGCTCGCGTAGATCTAATAGACTATCAATGAAATTCATCCGCTGCTTATAGATTCTTAGTACGCCTTCAGCTTCACTCCGGGCTGCCGGCGGCTGGTTGCGGTCCATGTGGAAGGCCGCTAGCCGCTTAACGGGATCATTGATCTTTTGCCAAGCCGGTGCCGAGGTTGTATCAGTCGCGGGAGCTTGATCAAAGAGGCTAATTTGGACCCACACGGGTCTACCAGTCGTTCCCGTAATCTCTTCGGCACGCCTCTGAAGCCACTCGTTCTGATCAGCCCTTTCTCTTTGCAAGGCCCTCTTTCGCTCGGCGATAAACCCCTCAGCGATCGGCTTGAATCCAGCATTTGCCACCTCTTTTGCTCGTACCTCGGCCTCACCGGCCCAACTTTCGAAAAGCCTTTTCCACAGCTCTGTGGTGCGAACGGCCTTAGCGGGATCGACCAGGTGGGACCAGCTCTCCGCGGAGTCGTAAAATTGAGTTTCGCCAGCCTGGTTTACTAAAACTGCCAGAACTCGTTCAAATTCGCGTCCGCCACTGCTGGAAACGCGGCCCAAGAAGGTGAAGAGCAGCGTTGGCCCTGAAACGTCGGCTTTAACGGCACTGACTCTCGGATCTTGCCCTTGTTTTGCAGTCGCTCCGAACGACAAATTGCGAACCCGGTCCAGCGCCCGGCGTACGAGCGGATGTGCCCGACCTAGGAAACCGACTGGGTGCCCCTGCTTATCTCTAGTAACGTCCAATTTGGTTGTCAAGCGAACCAATCTCTGATCAGGATCGTAACCTGGAAGTTCATTAAGCCCATGTGACCAAGCCGGGGGAATTCGTAAGACAAAGTAATCGTCCTGGAGTTCCACGATTTCGCCTCCGTCGAGCAGAACGGCATCGCGTACGAACTTCGCCAGATCGACGTGTTCCGCCCGGCTACCTTCGCGGCGAGCTACTTCGGCTTCTTCTAGAAGCTTTTCTTCCGCGTTAAGTCCGGCATCGCCCAACCAGGCATGGGCACTGGCAGCTCTTTTGAACCCGTTTAAGCTCCGATCAATCTCCTCTAACAGTTCACGCGTAGCTTCATCGGCGCCCTCGGCTTCGTCCCCTTCATGAAAATAGAACAAGTAAGGCTCATCCTGGAACAACCGGTTGTCTTCATCAATAAGCCCTTTAAGCAGCCGGGCTTGGGCTGCTTCAGTAGAGGTAACGACACCCAGCGTGTTAGGAACAAAGGTTAGCCGGGCACGCTGCTTCTCATACTTAGCGATTAGACGCAGTAAAATCCTCTCTTCAAAGGTTCCGCGCAGGAACAAGTACTTAATCTGCGGCTCTACGGTTTGGCCGTAACGATCGATACGCCCATTTCTCTGTTCCAGCCGGTTGGGGTTAAACGGCAGTTCCAAGTGAATAAGATGGTGGCAGCGCTGGTGCAAATTGAGACCTTCGGCGGCGGAATCGGTACTGATAAGAATCAGGTTGTCTTCTGTGCGGAATCGTTCGCTCACCGCGGCCCTTGTCTTTTCATCGTCCTCACCTTTCATCGTAATAACGGGTCCAACTTGGGCGGCTTTTAAGGCGTCGACCGCAGCTCGTTGGCTGTCGACGTATTCAGTATAAACGAGTACATTGGCATTTGGCTCATTCTCGCGAATTTCCCGGATTGTCACAGCCAACTGTTCCAATTTAGGGTCGTGCTTTTGTGCTGATTCTGCCAGGTTAATCAGTTCGTTAAGTTTCTCGAGGATATTGGCCACTCTTGTCTGCTGGCGGGAACCGCGCGCGATTTCCCGCTGCAACGTGGCAAGCTGATGAGCCAGGTCTTCGGCTTCAAGGAGGCTTCTTTCTCGTTCTTCTTCGGCACTAATGGAACCGAAACGCTCGAGTTTTCGTTCGTAATCCCGGAGCGTCTTTAGGCGCTGACGTCGGACCTCTTGCATTTGGGCAGTATCGGTCAAAAACTCCTGGAATCGGCTTGCGACAACCGCCAGAGTCTGTCGGCAGGCGAAAGCGGTGGAAACGCTGCGCTTGAGCAACGCCATGTAGGCGAGGACGTCGCTGTAGTTCCGGGTGCGAAACGCCCGACGCAGTTCTGGCGCGATGAGGTTCAGAAGGGTACGTTGCAACTCAGTGAACCTGGCATGTCGCTTCGGATCGGGCGTGACGGGAACCGGCGTCACCACCCGTTCTTTAAAGAGCGGTTCTTTCTTCGCCGGATCGGACGCGCTGGCAACAAGGATGTGTTTTTTGAGGCGGCGGACGACGTGAGCCCGGTACCGTTCGCCCCTCAGCGAGCCGCGACCATCGACCAACGAGGGGTCGAGTAACTCACACAAAGAGGCAAACGACCGATCAAATCCGTCGTGCGGGGTTGCTGTTATCAGAATCAGAGAATCGCAACGCCGGGCTAGAACCTCGGCAAGGCGCCGGCGCTGAGAATCCTCACGGTCTGCCAAGGCACCGATATCCATGCAGTGGTGCGCTTCGTCGATCACAACGACGTCGTAACTAGCGCGTTCTAACTGATCCAGCACGCGCTCCTGCTTGAGAAAATCGATCGAACTAAGTCCTAATGGGATGTAATCGAACGGATTTGAGCCCAGTTCTGTGCTCCGGCGAATTTCCTCAAGTTTTGCGCGGTCGATGACCTCGAACCGCAATCCAAAGCGCTCAGACATCTCAATATGCCACTGCTCCATAAGGGGTCCAGCGGGGGAAACAACGAGAATCCGGTGGGCCAGGCGGCGGGCCACCAGTTCGGTGATTACCAGCCCGGCCTGAATAGTTTTACCAAGGCCGACGCCGTCGGCAAGCAAAAGCCTGACGCGACTCATGCGTATCGCCCGCAATACCGGCACCAATTGGTAGGGTTCAATTCGGAGGCGCCCCGGTTGAACGGCCAACAGAGCGCCGGGGCCCAGCGCCTGTTCCAATAAAAACGCCTGATGGTAGACCAGCCAATTTATCAGCGGAGCCGCCCGATCAGGCCGAAGCTCGTGACGTACGGGTTCAATCGACTCAAACGGGTAGAGGATGTCAATTTCGTGACCTAAGACGGCGTTTTCCATCCCACGAAGCCGATATAAGGTTTGCGGCCCGAGACTCTCGCTGGAAACCACCTCCCAACGCAGCCCACGTGCGTAAACTTCGGTGCCGGGTAATAACTGCATGGCGCTAATCCCCTCACTTCTGGATAAGTCTATGCCAGTATATGCCGTCTTCGGGTAACGTCATCTGCCCTTCAGGGATTATTTTTGGCGTTAACATGTCGATTTGTTAAGAAACATCTTTGGTAAATCATGGAACATGGATATATTACCCATTTCGTCAAAAAAAGGGTTAAATTCCTGCTCAATATACAGATGATGGGCCCCAAAACAGTTCTCAAGGAATCTTTGTATTAACAAACTCATCTATTCGCCGCAACCTAAAAAAATATGCAGGTAACGCCCATCCACATTAGACAGGGGATAAAGTTGCATGGTTTCTTTGTTACAACAAAATAAATTCTTCAAACTAGAGCACCCCGATAATTAATTAAAATTAAATTAAACTATTGCCACCTGTTGAGTTTATCCGGCATTTTCATATCTCAGCTAACATAAAAGCACCACCACACGGCTTCGCGCCTGTCCGGGAGCAGCTTGGAAGCAGCCCTGTCCCTGGCGGCGTACATCCCCCGCACCAACTTCGCCCTCTCCTCCGGGCTGGAGGATACGCACGCACTGTTTGCTTTTATGAACCTCCACCTTCTCGATGCACTCCACCCGAACTGCACGCACAGCGACCTGACTCTGGCCAGAGCTTCGACCACCGAACTCACGTGTTCCATGAGTAGCATCGGTTTCCTGACACAGCAGCACAGGTAACCCGCCGACTTGGAGTCCTGCAATCTCGCAGGCTGAACTATTATAGCCCGGGAAACTACTGTTCCTCCTCAAAATAGTCAGAGTCAATCCTCTTAAGGGAATACCGAGCTACCTCAGTAACTCCCACGCCGTATTCGATCATTAACTCCGCAAGTTTTTCCCCATCGATCAGCACGTAAGCGTCAAATACAACCCACCTTGGCATAATACCCAAGTTTAAGGGATAATCTTCCTCAGATAAAAGCTCGATGAGGAGGATTTTTTCTTATGACCAAAGCCGAACGGGAAGCGCTATGGGAAACCCGAATAGCCGAATACAAGATGAGTGGGCAAAGCGTCAGAGAATGGTGCGCCGCCCATGAAGGCATCAGCCCCAGGCAGTTATGGTACTGGCTGCGAAAGTTTAATGACCGGAACGGAGTTACCCCAGGAAAATCAAA
>NZ_FQZM01000074.1 GCF_900142025.1 Desulfofundulus thermosubterraneus DSM 16057
AATCACCATGGGAGGTGAATTCGCTCCTTAAAAAAATTACTATATTTAGCAGAAGACAGTATTAGTTCAAGAGGATTTTTATGTCCAGGGGTGGTTCCCTTTTTGATTACCGTGGTGGGTAACTTTTTGATTGACACAACCATCATGAGATATTTCTTTTAGCTATTTTCTTAAGGGAACAGCATTTGCACTACTTAAGTTCGTTTATAGCAAAAGATTTCTGAAAAGTTAAGCCACCTCTTGATATGAATCGTCCCATTATGGAAAAATAGCATCATCCTTTGTGAGGTCTATAACGGAAAAATTTTTGTGGAGTTAACTACTGGATCTTGATACGGACAAATTGGGCTCATCAGTTTAAGGAGGCCTGCTAGTGCCTAAGATATGGATTAAAGATGAAAGTGTGAGCCGAGACTTTCTCCGTAAACAGCTTGTCGGTGTCCTTGCCCTAGCCCGAGATAGGGTGCCCTATTGTATCCCGGTTCATTTCTTGTATCTTGATGAGCGAAACAAAATCTACATTCATTCGGCCAAAGTAGGTAAAAAAATGGATATAATCGTTGAAAACCCTAAAGTTTCGTTTCTTGTTTATGAGGTTGAAAAGCTGGTTAGCGCCAATAATCCGTGTGATTTTGCTACGCGTTACACAAGTGTAATAGTACACGGTCATGCACGAATTCTTGAAAATTCCGTCGAAAAGTCTGAAATATTAACTGAGTTGGTTCGTAAGTACGGGAGCGGAAACACGGCTTTTCCGCAAGTTATGCCGCTGCAGGCTGATAAGGTTGCGGTGATAGAGATTAACATTAAACAAATAAGCTGTAAGCGCAACGTAGATTGCTAGTTTTTGGTATGTTTAAAGAGATTTAAAGAGGAATGAAGCCTGGAAAAATGGCGTTGCGATCACGCTCTCGAAAAAACCTTCTAACCTTGGCAAAAGCAGAGTGGATTAAAAAATTGTTAAAGCCCAGAACATGGTTTGGGAAAAAACGGCAATACAATTCTGCGTTTCAAGATTTTGTAGTTAGAGAGGGGTTTGGCAACAGCCTCCTGGCTTATACAAAAAGTCTCAAGTGGCCTGAATGCTTTTATGCATTATTAAATGCATAAACGCATTAATACTGTTGACTAGCTTGTCGACTGGCTTAATGAGCTAAAAAAGCCCTCGCTTTTAACTATTTAATGCATTATTGCATTTTTATTGTAATTTTTATTGGAATAAAGTTATGGAATTTATGAGTTTTTTAAGGCATAGTACTTGCAAGGCTTATGATTATTAGGCAGCAGATACTAAAAATTGCGAAAATAAAAAATTAACAAAAAAGGGGGCTGCTAGCCAGTTATGGAAAAGGATTATAGTGTCATCCTGGATGCCCTGCCAGAAGATGGAGCCAGGCCAAAAGTACTGTTCAGGCAGGCAGGAGACGGATTTCTGCAGGTTGAGTACGGGGAGGTTCCGAGGTTTAACCTGATCGACTCGTTTAGGGTGCTTACCGTAAACAGTGCCATTAAGTCCAAGAAAATCAAAGGTTTATACGAAACAGTACCTGCTTTGCGGACAAATTTATACCATTTTGACCCGCTAGAGTTGCCTGTTGAGAAATTGATAGCCGAAATCAAAGAAGTGGAAGAGTCGTTAACGGACGTGGAGAACATTGTCTTCGAGTCGCGCCTGATTACCTTACCCATCGCTTTTGAAGATAGCGAAACAAAAAAAGCAGTAGAAAAATATGTGAAAGAGATCAGGCCGAATGCCCCCAATGTCATCAACGGTTATAACCTGGAGTATGTTGCTTTGTGTAACGGAGTTACGGTTGACGAAGTGAAGAAGCTGGTCTGCGGAACGGAATGGTATAACAGCGGGAATGGTTTTTGGCCCGGCGGGGGTTTTTTCTGGCCGCTGGATCCTAGGTGCGCCATTGTGGTGCCGAAATATAATCCGCCGAGAACGTGGACACCTGAAGGAGCGGTGGGTATTGGAGGGCCTTGTTTATATATCTATCCGACGCCAACGGGAGGCGGATACCAGCTTTTAGGAAGAACAATTCCCATATTCCAGTTCAGCCAGAAACACCCTCTGTTTAAGGATAGCCCTACTTTCTTTAAGGCTGGCGACAGAGTACGGTTCTATGAGGTTTCGGAGGAAGAAATTCTGTCTATTTACAAGCATGTCCATGAGGAGACCGATTATGAGTATGCCATAAAGACGGGGAAATTTGTGGTGAAGGATTGGCTTTCGTTTTATAATTCGGAAGAGGTGCAAAAGGGAGTGAAGGAACTCCTGGCAAAACAAGAAGCAGGAAGCAAAGTAGCCCCGCGAGTTTAACAACATGAATAAGGAGGAGAACTATTTTATGTTGCTGGTAAAAAAAGGTGGCATTGAAACCGTTATTGAAGATTGGCCCGGAAGAATCGGTTACCTGGATAATGGTATGGCCGCATCCGGTGCGTTCGATTATGTTGCCCTGGGGTTGGCCAACTTGCTGGTGGGAAACCCTCCCGGTGAGGCAGGAATAGAGATCGCGGGCGGCTATTTTGAAGCTGAGTTCGGCGTGGACACTGTTATTAGCGTTACCGGAACTGACATGAAGCCCACCCTTAATGATCAGCCCATTCCTTTGTGGGAAGCGATCAGGGTGAGCAAGGGCGATGTTATAAAATTCTCTCACTTCGGGGAGTTCGGCTTCAGGGCCTATCTTGGTGTGGCGGGAGGAATTGACGTTCCCGTATACTTAGGAAGCAAGTCCACCTGTTTATTTGGGAGCTATGGGGGGTATGAAGGGAGGAAATTGCAAGCTGGTGATGTGCTGAACTTTGGTAAACCACAGGAAGACTTAAAGAGCCTGGAGGGCCGGAAAATTAAAAAAGAGGCCGTTCCTGAATACTCGCGGGTGTGGGAGCTGAGAGCGTTACCGGGTCCCAATTCGTGTCCCGATTATGTGACAAAAGAAGGAATGGATTACCTCTTTTCGCATGAATTCAAGATCCAACATAGCTCAAACAGATCGGCCTACCGGCTTGAAGCAATAAAAGGTATAAACTTTTTCGCCAGAAAAGATGGAGGTGTGGCAGGCAGCCACCCATCAAATGTTTTAGATCACGCCTATGCCATCCCCGGCGCTTTAAATATTTGCGGTGATACCCCCATTCTTTTAATTGCTGACGGCCCCACCCTTGGTGGTTACCTCTGCGCATTGAGCGTGATTATGGCCGATCTTTGGAAGATAGGGCAGGGGATTCCGGGCAGGGACTATGTCAGGTTTGTTTATTGTACACGAGACGATGCAATGAAGGCCAGAGGTGAATTAAAAGAACTTTTAAGCGAGAAATCCCTGGCGTAGATTTTAGAATAAGGGAGTGAGCAAAAAGTGGATTTAAACGTCGATATGGGTGAAAGCTTCGGGAGATATAAGCTCGGCCAGGATGAAGAAGTAATGAAGTATATTACATCAGCGAATATTGCCTGTGGCTTTCATGCCGGAGATCCCCAGGTGATGCATGAAACGGTTCAACTGGCCAAAAAATACGATGTGGCTGTTGGTGCGCATGTAGGTCTTCCCGACCTGCGGGGTTTTGGACGCAGGCGGATGGATATAACTCCAGAGGAATTAAAAACCGATACTCTTTACCAGCTTGGAGCGCTGGATGCTTTTCTGAAGGCACACAGCATGAAAATGCAGCACGTAAAGCCGCATGGTGTGCTTTACCGCATGGTCTCAGAGGAAGAAAAATATGCGGAAGCTTTTCTTGAAGCAGTTAAGTTGTTTAACCCGGAGCTTTACATTTTTATTCCCAAAGGAACATTAATTTGGGATCGGGGCGCTGATCTGGGTTTTAAGATGGCGGCGGAAGTTCTTGTGGATCTCAGCTACGACGACCAGGGGAATTGGGTTTTGGAGCGGAAAAAGAAAGCTTGGTCTCCGGAAGAAGTTGCCCAGCGCGCAGTTATGGTAGCCAGGGACAAGCAGATAACGACAATCGGTGGAAAAAAGATTGATATTGAGGCCGACACGATTTGTTGCCATGGCGATTCGCCCAATGCCGTCGAAGTGGTTAAAAAAATAAAAGAAGAATTTGAACGCCTGGGTATACCGCTGTGTAAAATTAGTGCTTCTAAATAATGCTTTTGCCATCACACAAGATAAGGAGGATCTTAGGGTATGGAACAAATTGTAAGAGCACATATGCCTGGATTGGTTGCAAGGGTGGTGGTAAATGTGGGCGATAGGGTTCAAAAAGGGCAAGAGGTCGCAGTTATTAATTGCATGAAAACCGAACTTTCCGTACAATCAGAATATGATGGGGTAGTAAAAGAAATTCTGGTTAAAGAATGGGACGAAATGGAAGTAGGAAGTCCGATGGTTGTTTTGGATGTTGAATAAAAAGTTTTGTAAGTTCAGTAATTTTTAATTACTTAAACTCCAGGGGCCCCTAAATAGTTATAAGATCACAGCTGCAAATAGATTGGCAATTATCAGGACAAGAGTTGCATGATCTACCTATTGAAGGGGCCCCATGCGGCATAAGGATGGGGGGAACGTGATTAAGAAGCTGCTTATAGCCAACAGAGGTGAAATAGTTGCAAGAATAATCAGGGCTTGCCGTGAGCTGGATATAAAAACGGTGGCCGTTTATTCGGATGCTGACCAAAGTGCGCCTTACTTAAAAGATGCAGATGAAGCTTACAATCTTGGCCCGGCAAATCCTGTAAAAAGTTATCTCAATATTGAAAAACTGATTGATGTTTTGAAAATATCCCGAGCAGATGCCGTTCATCCTGGCTATGGCTTTCTGGCTGAAAGTTATGCTTTTGCTCAAGCAGTTGTTTCAAGCGGGGCAATTTGGGTAGGGCCTCCACCTGAAGTATTGAAAGCAATTGAATCGAAGTGCTATTGTAGAAGAATCGCAGATTCCGTTGGCGTACCTGTGCTACCCGGTACTAATGAACCAGTAAGAGACGCTAATGAAATCTTCCAGTTTGCCGCTAAATATGGTTATCCGTTTTTGCTCAAACTGGATAAGGGTGGCGGAGGAAAAGGTATTGAATCCGTGAATAGTGAGGAGAAAATTAAAGGTGCTTTTGAAAGGCTTTCGCGGATTGGGTATATGGCCTTCGGAAACGGTGACTGTTACATTGAAAAGCAGGTTATGATGCCGAGGCATATAGAAGTTCAGTTTCTTGCCGATCATTTTGGTAATTATGTTTGTCTGGGTGAAAGGGAGTGCTCAATTCAAAGGCGTTATCAAAAAATTATTGAAGAATCCCCTTCTCCGGTTATTACGGAGGAAGACCGTCAGACTCTCTACAACTATACAATAAAGCTGGCAAAGGCCATGGGTTATCGAAACGCAGGTACTATAGAATTTCTTAGATCAGAAGATGGAAGCTTTTACTTTATGGAGGTAAACGCAAGGTTGCAGGTAGAACACCCGGTGACGGAACTTGTAACGGGTGTGGATATTGTCAAGAGCCAGTTAAAAATTGCTTCTGGGGAGAAACTAAACGTGGAGCAGGAAGAAATTAACTTAAGAGGCCATGCCATAGAGGCAAGGGTTTATGCCGAGGATCCGCTTTCTTTTGTGCCTTCTCCTGGCAAAATAGAAAAGCTTATTTTTCCTTCGGCAAACGGCCACTTTCTGAGGATCGACCATGCTCTGGAAGAGGGCTTGAGCATACCTCCCTATTATGACCCGATGTTAGCCAAGGTTATTGCCTGGGGATCGACCCGGGAAGAGGCGATTCGACGTCTAAGAGAGGCTCTGGCTGGCTTTCACATTGGAGGAGTGAAAACGATTATTCCGCTAAACTTAATGGTATTGGAAAATAATAGTTTTGTCAGTGGTCAATTTTATACCGGTTTTATACGGGAATTGCTTGCTGCGAAATAACCAGCTTGGGAGGGAATAGAGTTGGGTAATGACACTAAAATTGCCGATGCAGGACCGGGGGGTTGGATTGCTTACTCCATTGCCACCTGGATTGCCTGGGCGGCATTATGTGGGTTTGTGAGCAGCAAGGCCCTTTTGTTCATGGCATGCATTTCTCTGGCCTGTACTATTCCGTATCTCGGTGCCGCAATAACCCAATTAAAACTGGGGAATGTAGCAGGCGGCGTTACCTGGCTGTATTTCGGTTCGTTTTTTGCCTTTTGTTCGGCGTTGACTTATGCAGTAAATTATTTTGCAGGTATCTACGGTTGGGAAGTGGATGCCCGGATTCTGGGTTACGAATGGGCAATTTTGGCGCTGGTACTGATCTTAACAACCCCGATTTTTTTAAAGTTTGCGCCAGCAGCCGCTGCTTTGTCGGTTATGGCGGCTGACATTGGCCTTGCCAGTCTTGCCTTAATCTATTGGGGGGTTGCCGGTTCGTTCATGCTTCAGCTTAGCGGATGGTCTTTCTTTGTAGCAGGGTTTTTCGGTATTGTGATGGCTGTTGGAGGGATCCTTGGCGGAGCTGGTATGAAGTTTCCCATGGGTAGACCTCTGCTCAAA
>NZ_FQZM01000068.1 GCF_900142025.1 Desulfofundulus thermosubterraneus DSM 16057
GAGAGGGGTGGTCTGTCCTTTTTTAGCTGCCTTTTATTGTCAGAATAAGTTTTTGATCATTTTTTAGCGATAGTTCAGGGCTAATTTCCCATTTATACTCCTCAGGAGTTATTTCTTACCAGCCTGGAACTTGAATTTTGCAGGTTACACCAATTTGGTACAGTCGCAAAACCACCAGCTAACTGTCAGATATTAACATAAACCTATGGGAAAAATGACACCCCCTGCCATGGACGAAAATGGTCTTAAGAAAAAAATTGTCCCTTGGGGAAGGAAAATGAGCAAAAGTATCAAAATAGGGAAGTAAAGGTTGTTGTACCAAATTTTATCGACATTTTTCGTCATAGTTTTTTCGTCATAGTTACTCATACCAGTGCCTCCAACTTTGTTTAAGGGAGGGTGTAATTGTTTGTTCATTGAAAAGCTGGTAGCCCAGGGTCGTCCCTTTCTGGCCCACGGCATGTCTCCCGCGGAGACCCTGCGGCAGATTTCGGATGTCAAAGAGCAAGGACGCTTTTTAGAAAATGTGATTGTGATTGAGGTGGAAGGGGAAGAGAAGTTTAAAGCAGATGCTTTACCTTTACAGACCTGGGGCAGGTATGATGAGCAAGGGGGTACAAGGAGGAAAAAGAAAATAATTTTTCAAGCTGAAGTAGACCGGGGATTGGGCACGCCTTTTATCATTGTCAGTGGCGGAAACAAAAGGGCCCCCCAGGGCAGGTATGGTGTACCTGTCTATCCGGTTTTTCCCAGCCATATACCCCTGCTTGCTGCCAGTGAGAAGGAAGCCCGTAGCTTCTGGCAGGGTCGGCTTAAAAGGACTATGAGCTTGCCGAGAGTGTTCTCCCAGGATGAGGAAATGCATCTTGCCGGGTTGTTGAAAAGAGCCGCGGTGGAGGTAGCAAAAAAGGTGGAAGAAAGCTCAAACCAGGGCCATGCTTTAGTGGTGTTGGTTTTGCCGCAACCGGAAGGCCCCTACCGTTACGCTGATAAAATGCCGGTAAAAGGCGACCGCGATTACACCCTGGTGGGGGAGAGCGTCCTTAATCCGGGAAAGTATATTGTGGCCCATTTGCCCACCGTGGCCAGGTATTTTTGGGCTTCCAAAATGGAAGAAGGGGCGGAGAAAGGGAAAAGGGAAAGGTGCTCTTTGTGCGGTCGGGAGGGGGAAGCGGTATCTGCATACAGTAAAGCCTGGCCGTTGCTGGCCCCCACGTGGCATCCTCCCATTTCCGAGGAATTAAAAAAAGGCAAAAACATAGACTTAGCTGCTGCCATCGGGGCATTGTGCCGGGAATGTTATTCTTCACTGATTGTCGGCGCCGGTGTTTTCGACGAGCTTTCCACCCGTTTACCCCTATCCTTGACCAGGGAACTTTTTGTACCCGTGGCTTCTGCCGGGGGAAGGGAGGTAGCCAGGAAGTCTAAAAGTCAGCCTCCGGGTATCTGGGGATGTGCTCTCGTTGTTTCCCTTTTTGCCGAACAAGGGGAGGAGCAGGGTGAATTTTTTACTGATGCCTTAAAAACTTTAAGGCTCAAACAGATTCGCCCGGACAGGCAGGACCGGCTTATAACGGCCATAACGGGTTTTGAAGCCGTGTTGCCCGATGAATTTAACTCCGACCAGTACCGTCTTACGCTAATTTACTATTCCGGCAACCCGGCCCAGGGAGATGTGCACCTGAGGGCGGTCATTGAAGATGTGCTCCCTTCAACAGTGAGCAGGCTTTTAGATTACATGCCCCAGGTGGCGGAAGAAGCGGTACATGTGCGACGCCGCCTGGTGGGTGAACGTAACGAGGAACAACGGGATGGACGCTACGACTCCCTGTTTTACCTGCTTACCAGGGCTTACGGGGGATGTTATTTATGGCATGCCCTGCGTTCTGTTCTGCACAGGAGACCCATTGCCTGGGATGCTTTTACTGCCGGGGCCGCCGCCCGGATGAACGGTTGGGCCCGCCTGGGCGATGAAAAGCTCAGTTACTGGAATTTGCGGGATGAGGTTATCTTTTACCTGGCGTTCCGCCGTTTTTACAACCTGTACAACAGTTTGCTGCCGGGAGGGGGAAGAAAAGTGGGTGATTGGCGGGAGATGTTGAATAAGGTATCGAGTGTTCCGCCAGCAGAGCTTTCTTTTGATAATGTAGAGGAGCTCGGCTTTGCCGCGGGGTATCTTGTACGACTTTTTGACCGCTGGTACTGGACGAAAACAGGTGGAGACAGGGGTGGTAAGAATTTCGTAAAACATAGAATAATGGCCTTTGGTTCCAGCCTGACTCCGGAAATGATCTGGAAGAAAGGGTTGAGTCGTTTCCAGGAATATGCCTTGAAGCTGGACATGGGGTTGCCGGATGATTTCCGCCGCCGGGCGGGTGTGGTGGAAAGCGAATACCGGCGTTTAAAGGAACATGTCATGGCCCGTAAAGACGATTTCATAGGAGCCTTCTGGAGCGGCTATGCGCTGGCTTTTCCAGCAAAGCAATCCGATTAAATTTACTGGGGAGTGAGAGAAAATGACGGTGGCCACCGGAGAAATTTTATTTGTTAAGTCCGTTAAAGACGGCATTCCAAACAGGGACCCACTTAACGACAGCGATGCCCGGCGCATCTTTGGAGAGGAAGACGGGCGCATATCCCTTTCCGATGTGAGCATAAAAAGGGATGTGCGTGACTATGTCCTGGCCAAATACCCGGATGGCGGTCCCGATAAACGCTACTTCGTCTGGTGCAGGGGAGAGCGTACTCCCGAGGGGAAACTGTATGATCGGGATAAACTGGCAGAACTCATTTTAGAACGGGCGGGGCGTAAAAATGAAACGGACGAAGAACAAGCCTTGTTGAAATCATCTTTTGACATGCGGGTCTTCGGTGCTGTGTTCAGCGTGAAGAACAAAAGTTTCCATAAAACGGGGCCCGTTCAATTCGGCTGGGCCCACTCCCTGCATCCCGTAGAGACGAAATATGTCCAGGGTACCGTGGTCATGCCCAGTGGCGAACAGGCCGGGCAGGGTACCATCTGGACCACTTATATTCTTCCCTTTGCCGTCTTTGCCATGCCGGGAGTAATCAACGCTACTATTGCTCAAGAGAACAAAATGAGTGAAGCCGACGTGGAGTTATTGCTGGAGGGATTGTGGAAAGGCACCCTTTACCGCCAGGCCCGGGGCAGGGGATTGCAGCAGCCCTTGCTTTTAGTTCATGTGGAATACAATGATCCCTTCTTCCGCATCGGTTACCTGGAAGATTACATAACCCTGGAGCCGGGTAGGGAAGCATGGCTGGGTGCTAGCCCCCCAACGCAGCTGTCCGACGTAACCCTGGACGTCAGGGAACTGGCAAAAATAACCGGTCCGGACGGCCCCTTTGCCTCCCGGATTAAGAGGGTTCGCTGGTGGAAAAACCCGGAGTTAAGATTACTAGGCGAGCTTTCCGGCAGCGAGGAAAAGATGTGGTAGGCGCGTCTTGGAAGGGGGTGCCGCAGCATTGACCGATTACCTGAAAGTATTGATCTTTTCCTTACGGGGTAAAACCGCACATTTCCGGCAACCCGATACCATCATCACCCAGGCGACCTATCCTTTTCCACCCCGGCCAACCCTGCACGGGCTTTTAGCTTCGGTTTTGGGGATTGACTTTTCCACAAGGGAAGGAAAGGCCTTTCTCAATGACCCGCATTTTATAGGCCTGTCCCTCCTTTCACCTGTACGCACCGTATGTGTGCAGATGTCATTGCTGGGCAAAGGCTTTGTCAGCGGAGAGGGGGATTTTTTTAACCGCCCCACCGTGGTGGAGATGGTGGTTGAGCCCCGCTACCGCGTTTACTATGCCGGTAAATGGGTAGAAGAATTATCCGAAAAAATACGTGCCAACAAAAGCGTTTACCACACCTATTTGGGCAGCGCCTACTGCCTTACGTTTCCCGAATACGAGGATACAGTAGAAGCCAGGTTGTTGCAACCTGTGCCCGAAGATCCAATCCCTGTGCATACCGTGGTACCACGGGAGCTGGCGGCCCACATAGCTCTGGAGGCGGGAGCTGCCTATGCCGCGGCAAGGGCCATGCCCTATCAACATTGCGGCGGAAGAATCTTCGAGAGAACCGTTACGGTGCTTTACGAGGAAAAGGGTGAAACTTTAAAGGTTCGTTTCAAGGAGAAGCCGCCATTTCCCTACCTTGCCGTAGAACTGCCGGGGGGAGAAGTTGCGTGTCTGTGGTGAAGGCTTATCCCTTATCCGAGTGTATCGCCCGTCCTAAGGGACCTGGGGGAGAAGATTATCCGCTGGTCGATCACCTGCTGGCCGTAGCTAATGGTATGGGCAATCCTCAAGAAGACATTTATGACCGTTTACGTTTCCTGGCCGGGCTTTTACATGATGCGGGAAAAAGCCGTTACAACTGGCAGGAGTATATTCGCGGGCGCGGTAAAGGAGTTCCCCACGCCTTTGCCGGGGCCATGCTTTTCGCCGTGTGTTTGGACGAACTCATAAAGAAGTGGGACTTAAAGCTAAAGGAAAAACAGGCCCTCCTCCATCTGGGGGTGGGCCTCGTCCACTTCCTTTACGAGCACCACGGTGAGATACCCGATATCAATGATTGTTACCCACCCTGGACAGGAGGTTTTGTACCTTCTGATTTAAAAGAGTGTGATTTGGAAGGTATATTTACCCTGGTGAGAAAATATTTCCCGGAGCTGGATGAAAAAAGATTTTCATTTACCGCCCTTGACGAGAGATTGCAAGAAATTAATTTACGCTGGAAGAACTGGTTTCAGAATGCATGGCGCCATGTAGACAGATTGCTGGAAAGCGGCAACCGCTATGCCGTAGGTGCGCGGCTGTGCCTTCAGCGGGAAAATGCCCGTTTAATTGCCGCCGACCGCTTCCATGCTGCAGGCGTCCGGGTTGATGAACTGCCGGAAGAATATATCTCACCCGGCCTGGCCCGCCAGGTGCAAGCCAGGATAGAACAATTTTGCTCCGACCGGAAGCAAGTTTTAACAGCGGCCGGGGCCGACCGGTTGTTGCTGGGTGCGAGGGAAAAATGGCGGAGAAAGGCGGTAGAGGCATTTGCCCGGGAATGGGGTAATGGTGTGTTTACCCTGGAACTGCCCACGGGATATGGGAAGACCCTCACCTCTTTGAGCATAGCCCTGAAGGCCATCGAATTGGGGTTGTGCAGGCGCATCGTTTATGTAGCGCCATATATCTCCATTCTCTCCCAGGCGGCAACGGAAATCCAGGGTTCCACGGGTTTAAATGTGATGACCCATCACCATATTTCTACACTGCAAAGGCTAATGGAAGAAGAGCGGGACGAAGATGTGCTTCTGGAATCGTGGCGGGCTCCTGTGGTGGCCACCACGTTCAACCAGCTGTTCCGCGCCCTTTTCCCCTCCCGGGCCCAGCATACCTTGAGGCTTCACGGTTTAAAAGACTCCTTTGTTATTGTGGATGAACCTCAAATTATCAGTGCCGGCGTCTGGAACCTCTTTTTAGCTCTGATGGAGGCAACTACCGCGGAACTGAACACCAAAGTTCTCCTCACTACTGCCACCCTCCCGGAGCTGGAAGGGGGTATTTTCAATTCGGCTGTATCCCTCGGAAAAGCCGAAGTTGTGATTGCCCGCTTCTCCGTAGAAGTCCGGGGTGAGGGGGATGAAGAGTACCTGGCCCGGGAGGCTGTAGAGGCCTACAAGGATTATGGGTCGGTAGCGGTAATCTGCAATACCGTTAAGGATGCGGCGGAGGTTTACCGGTGGTTAATAAAATTAGTCCCTGGCGAAACTGTTTATTTTCTTTCCGGCAGGCTTACCCCCCTGCATAAAAAGGCGCGCATCGAGGAGATCAGGCAGGCGTTGAAAAATGGTTCCAGGGCCCTGGTGGTTTGTACCCAGGTGCTAGAAGCGGGAGTGGATTTAAGCTTTCGCGTCGTGTTTCGAGCCCTGCCGGTTATACCCTCTGTAGTACAGGCGGCCGGGAGGTGCAACCGTCACGGGGAAGGGGAAACCGGACGTTTATACGTGCTGAACTTATTGCGGGGAGGGGAAACTGACACACGTAATTATGTCTACCGGGACCCGGATCAAAGGGAAGTTACAGATAAGTGTTTGACAAACTATCCTGTTTTTTCGGAAGATGAGGCATCGCGGGTGGTGCGGGAATTTTACCGTGAATGTTTTCGCCGCAACACCCATCAGGCCGTCCTGGAGAAAATCCTGGAAGCTGCCTCGGGCTATTACTCTGCTCCCGCAAATGTGCATCCGTTCGGTCCCGAGGTTCCCGGGTACGGCATCTTTGTACCCAGGTGGTGGGGTGAACCACCAGAGATAATTAAGACTGCTTTGCGGAAATTCCATATTTCCCGTCCTGATGAAATCTGGGAGTTGTATGCAAGCAAAGATTTTCTAAGGTCGTTAAGCTTTATGGAGAGAAAAGCTTTCATGGGGTTGATGAACCACTTTGTCGTCCAGGTCCCCGCAGAAGTGGCTCAAGAAATCGGTGAGCCTGCTTCCAACAGGTCATTGTTGCGTTTGAGATATGATTCCCGCTACCGGGATGACACGGGCCTTTCGGTGGTGGATATGAAAGATGAGCACGAAGCCTGGTTTATCTGAGCGGTCTGGAGAAATTGGCGTAAGCGGAACGCTAGTTTGGTACTACTACATCTGTCCCCGACAGGTGTGGTTGATTGCCCACCAGCTTACACCGGATGCGGAGGACGATAACCTGGCCATTGGGCGTTTTATCGGGGAAATGTCTTATGCCAGGGAAAAAAAAGAACTGGCCGTAGGATCCAGCAAAATGGATGTTTACCACATAGCCAACGGTGAACTGGTGGTGGGGGAAGTCAAGAAGAGTTCCAAATACCGCCACAGCGCCCGCATGCAGCTGGCCTTTTATTTGAAAGAATTACATAGCCGGGGCATACCGGCACGGGGAGAGTTGCGCTTTCCAAAAGAGAAAAAACGGGAGGATGTGGTTTTAGATGAAGAAACTTTAGAAGAACTGGAAAGGGTGGAGCGGGAGATCCTGCGCATTGTGTACCTTCCACAACCACCACCACCGTCAAAAAACCGTTACTGCAAAAAGTGTGCTTATGCCGAGTTTTGCTGGTCTTAGAGAGTACTATTGATTTTTCCGTCAGGGTGGATGGTGCATGAAGAAAACCTTTTACATTTTTTCCAGCGGGGATTTTCGCCGGAAAGATAATACCCTTTACTTTGAGACCGAGCAAGGGGAAAGACGATTTATTCCCGTTGAGGATACGGCCGAGATCATGGTCTTTGGTGAAGTAGCAATAAATAAAAGATTTTTGGAATTCCTTTCTCAGAAAGAGATTGTGCTGCACTACTTCAACCATCATGGATACTACATGGGGAGTTTCTACCCGCGGGAACACCTGAACTCAGGTTATATGACTTTAAAGCAGGCCGAGCACTATCTGGACCAGGAAAAGCGCCTGACCATTGCCCGGTTGCTGGTAGAAGGTGCGGCCAAAAATATTCTGCGCGTGCTGAAATATTACAGCGCCCGGGGGAAGCAGGTTGAGGAGCAAATTGAGTCCATACAAAAACTGCTGCCGGCAGTTGGTGAGTGCCATGAGACCGCAGCTCTCATGGCCATAGAAGGGAATATGCGGGAACACTACTACCGGGCCTTTGATGAAATCATTGGCCTTCCGGATTTCATTTTTGAAGCACGCAGCCGAAGACCGCCGAAAAATTATTTAAATACCCTGATTAGTTTTGGCAATTCACTTCTTTATACGATCTGTTTATCGGAAATTTACCGCACCCATCTAGATCCTCGTATTGGTTATTTACATACTACAAACTTCAGGCGTTTTACCCTGAACCTTGACCTGGCGGAAATTTTTAAGCCGGTAATTGTGGACCGGGTCATTTTCACCCTTTTAGGGCGGAAAATGATTACAGCAGACGACTTTGAGCGCGGCACCGAAGGTATTTTAATGAAGGACAAAGCGAAACGCTCCTTCGTGGAGCAATTGGAAGAAAAGCTGAAAACCACCATCAGCCACCGGGAAATAGGCAGACCGGTTTCTTACCGCAGGTTGATTCGCCTGGAATTGTACAAGCTGGAAAAGCATCTCATGGGCGAGAAAAAGTATGAGCCTTTTGTAGCTACGTGGTGATAAGCATTTAGCTTTTTCACCACTGGTATGGGGGCCACGTGACTTTAATAGCCATTTTTCGCCCCGAAATGTTTTTGGACTGAATGGTGCATGGTGTTAGAATGGTGGTGTGCAACATTGTTCATCATTCTAGTCTATGATGTTAACGTGAAGAGAGTAAGCAAAGTCCTTAAAACATGCCGCAAATACTTGCATTGGGTGCAAAATTCTGTTCTGGAAGGAGAAATTTCCGAGGCAAACCTGAAAAAGCTGAGAATGGAATTAAACCGTCTTATCGACAAAGAGGAAGATTCGGTAATCATTTATAACCTGAGAACCACAAAATACTCTACTAGGGAAATTTTGGGACTAAAAAAGGGAGGGGAAGAACAAATAATTTAGGCATAGACGGCTCTTTTTTTGTCGTCGACCTTCGATAGAGTAAAAAACCTGGGGGGTCGACGACAAATTTTTTCACGGAGAGCCCGGAATACCCTTGATCTGGAGCATGAAAGTAGTAAAATAATAGCAAGCGAAGGGCAGATAAGTTTGGAGCCTACCTATGAGGGATTGAAACACGAAAAAGTCCCGCCCGGGGTTGCCGGTGGGCGGGACGTTTGGAGCCTACCTATGAGGGATTGAAACTTCGATAAGGACTCGCTTAACCGGAAAGACTTCCAGTTTGGAGCCTACCTATGAGGGATTGAAACTCGTACCGGGCCGGGTCGTATATCCCGGTGCCGGTGTTTGGAGCCTACCTATGAGGGATTGAAACCCGAAAAGATGCGGGCGCTGAAGGAAGTGGAGACTGGTTTGGAGCCTACCTATGAGGGATTGAAACAG
>NZ_FQZM01000073.1 GCF_900142025.1 Desulfofundulus thermosubterraneus DSM 16057
CATTCTCACAAGTGCCTCAGCTTTATGATATAATGGTTTTGAGGTGATTCAAATGGAAAACAATTTGGAGAAAGCAACCGGTATTCTGCAAAAGCTTTCTGTGGAAAGCCTGAAAACGGCAATTTCCTTGTTGGAGCTCCTGGCCCTGAAGGTTGGACGCCATGGAGGAAGTGAACCTCCCCCGGGACAAGCCCGGGGGCTTCGTCCCGGAGGTTTCTCATGTCATCGGAATGCTGCCTGCTAAAGCGCAGGTCTTACGCTTTCCTCGTGAGCTACATGGTCGCGTCACCACAACCAGGCCCGGTCCATAGGCGTCTACTACTCATCGTAGATACGTCAGGCCGCTCTTTTCGGCGCCAGTACCTGCGGCCGCAGGTATTCCACTTTCCCGGGCAGCCTGCGGCCCCTGGTGAAACTCCCGTACAGAGCTTTGTCAAGGATGCCGCTGGCTCCCAGCACGTCCCGGTGAATCCCGGTAAACCCGCAGGAAGCATTGCCGCACCCGGTATACGCGCCCGGTTTGTCTGGTGTACTCCCCGCATACCGGACAGGTACCGGAGGTGCCACGCTCATCCACCGGAATCAGCTCTATGCCGTGACGCTTGAGCTTGTATGCCAGCAAATCGCGCAGCTTGCCTAAAGCCCACTGGCCCATGCGCTGGTTGTGTTTTCTGCCGCAGTCCCTTTCGCGCACTCCTTCCGGGTTGCCGATGTAAACCGTTTTAACGCTCCTTCCCAGGCACCAGCGGACGACGTTGGCGGATATGGCGTGCAGGATATGTTCTATCCGCCGCTCGATCCAGTTGAGGAACCGGTACTTTTTAGCTAGAAGTTTCCTGCGCTTCCTAGAACCTTCCTTCGTTTTGGAGATGGCCCGTTGCAACTGCCGCAGCACCTTGTTTCTCAAGCGGTTGAGCGACCGGAGCAGCCTGCCGCTGATCACTAAAGCATCATTGCCGTCGGTGATGGTCAGGGCATGCACTTCGCCCGGGTCGATGGCCGCACAAACGTCGCCCTGAACTTTCAACAGGGCCGGTTTCTCCACCGTTACGTGCAGCCAGTACTGGTTCCGGTGCCAGACCAGTTGCGCCTGCAGGATTGCGGTGCTGGCAAGCCTTTGCGGGAGTTTTACAATCAACGGTTCTCTGCCCCAACCGTTGGAAAGTTTCAATATACGCCCTTTATGGGTAATGGCGGCTTTTTTCCAGGTAACGGTGAAAAACCTTTTCCGGCGGTAAGGGTACTTCCATTCAGTGTGACCCTGCAGGTGCAGTTCCCTGGTGCGCTCGCAGCACTCGAAGTAGGTTTCCACCACGGCCTGCACCGATTGGGAGTGAAGGCCGTATTTGCCTTTGAGCAGCGCTTTAATTGCACCTTCGCTCAACCAGTAACCATACCTGCCGTATATGGTGCGGTGGATGTTGCAGGCGGCGTTCCAGACTTTGGCTGCTTCCATTTGCAGGCTGCGGGCTAAAAGAGTTTGCTCCGGGTTAAGGTGCAGGGGAAACTTTTCCACCAGGACGTCTACGGCTTGCTCCAGGGAATGAGCTTTCAGTTCCTTGACCGCATTGTTTTTGCACCGGCTCACCTGGTTTCACCTCCTTCCGGAATGATTTTTGAGCTTCGATGTATTTGCGGATAGTTTCGGTGCTTACATTACCGGCCGTACCGATGTAGTAGCCTCTACTCCACATGCCGCTGCCCCAGAAGTATTTTTTCTTAAGGCCGGGAAAGGCAGAGAATATTTTGTTGGCAGATTTCTTGAATTGTCAGTTTTACGGTATCTTCCACTCTGCCGGTAATTACCTTATGCCGGTATTTTGGGCAAAACACGATATTTATAGACGCAGTGGTTCGTTTTTCCATTCATAGCATGATTATAGCACTAGAACGGGTGTTTGTGAATACATTTGTCGCCCTAACGGGCGACGCCCCTTTCATCCCACGGGACAAGCCCGTGGGTTTTCAGGGGCGGATTCCTATAAAAGCCTTGCTTCCAAGCAAGACTTTCAACTTCCCGCGAACTGCCGCACCAGGTCGTTGGATAACCTGAAACCGCAGTCTTTAAGTTTTTTAAGCAGTGCGGGCATGTCTTCGGCCTGCAGCAGGCCTTTCTCTACCGCTGTTGGGCATCCAGCTCCTTGATGGCCTGCAGGTCTTCCTGGAGGTCCTCCAGGCCGTAATCGATCCCCAGGCCGTAGTCGGCAAGCAGTTCCATGAATTCTGCGTAAGGCAGTCCCGATATTTCTACTGCCTTGCCGAGACTTACCCGGCCCTCACTGTAGAGGGTCACAGAGAACCTTATCTTTAATTCCCTTTCCAGCTCTTTTTCCTTCAGACCCAACAGATGGATTACTTCTTCCGGTATATTGACGCTCACGGTCACTTGCTTCATTTTGCACACCCCCAAAGGTATTATAACCCGGGGACCAAATGGATTACCAGCCATTGTATTTCCCCTTTGGTGATTGTTTTTTGTTTGATGATTTTTGGCCACCGCGCGCGCCTCGTAAAATTCATGAGCCATAGATAAATTTTTTCCATTCTCACAATTGCCTCAGCGCTTCCGCCGGGCTTAAAGAAGCAGCCCGGCTGGCCGGGTGCGCTTCTTGACCAGGTTGGCTGGTTAAGTTATACTTATTTTAGAATGGTATTACGCATGGAGGATTTTATATGTCTTATATCGCAACTATATCCTCGAAAGGTTGGGTGGTTATACCCAGGGAGCTTCGCGAACGGTACGGAATCCGTCCCGGGGGAAAGGTACTTTTTACAGAAAGCGAAAGCGGTCTAACCATCGTGCCGTTACCCGAAGACCCAATCAAATCATTCAAGGGTATTTTTAAAGAATATCCCCTGGTGGATGAATTACTGGAAGCCCGAAAGGAAGAGGTCACTCGTGAAGAATTACGTACTGGACAGCTACGCGATACTGGCGTACTTCCAGAATGAAGCCGGGGCTGACGACGTGGAAAAACTGCTGGTGGAAGCGACGGCCGGGAAGGCTGCCCTGTTCATGTCTGTGATCAATTATGGTGAAGTGGCCTACATAATCCAGCGGAAAGCCGGCAAGGAGAAAAAATACCTGTTCCTTTCGATAATGAACGCACTTCCCATTGAGATAACCGGAGTTGACAGGGAATTCGCCCTTGGCGCGGCGGACATTAAAGCCGAACATGCCATTTCATTCGGAGATTGTTTCGCCCTGGCTCTGGCACGCCACGTCCGGGGAACCGTGGTAACCGGTGATCCTGAGTTTGAGAAGGTCGGAAATCTGGTTCCGATCCACTGGTTACCCCGGAAGAGTAAGGGCCGCTAAGCTACCGATTTTTTGGTAGGCGGACAAACCCGCCTTCATAGGTTTATTACCGCTTCCAACCAGCCGCCAATAGGGTCTTTCGGACCCAAAGGACGGATTACGGTGATTAAATCCTGTTTCGGCATCGTTTTTAACTTGTGGAAATAAAGTAAGAAATGTTATACTAGAAATGTTATCCTGTAAAAACATAAGCAGCAGTGACGAAATTACATTAAATATAAGGAACTGTTTTAATGGCAAGGAAGAATGGTTATGGCCGGTAAAACCCGCTTTTGCTGCCAGGAATGCGGACACTGCACCCCCCGCTGGCTGGGTCGCTGTCCTGAATGCGGGGCCTGGAATACCCTGGTGGAGGAGGCGGTTGCCGGGACAAAGCAGCGCCCCGGTATAGCTACTCCCACCCCCCTTCCTATTACTCAGATTTCGCTGAATAAGGAAGAACGCTTTTCCACCGGTATCGGGGAACTGGACCGGGTTCTGGGTGGCGGTGTGGTGCCTGCCTCCCTAATTTTATTGGGGGGAGATCCGGGAATCGGCAAATCCACTCTCCTTTTGCAGGTAGCTACCTGCGTAGCCGGTGCCGGACGGGTGGTGCTTTATGTTTCCGGTGAGGAATCGGTGCAGCAGGTGCGTTTAAGGGCCTTCCGCCTGGGTGTAGAGTCCAGCCGGCTGTACCTTCTGGCGGAAACGGATATCGATGCGGTAGAAAACAGCATCAGATCCTTGAATCCCGCCCTGGTAATTGTGGATTCCATCCAAACCATGCAAAAGGTCGATTTTGGTTCGGCTCCGGGCAGTGTGGGACAGGTGCGGGAGTGCGCCACCCAGTTTATGCGCCTGGCCAAAGAAACGGGAGTAGCCATTTTTCTGGTCGGGCACGTAACCAAGGAAGGGCTTCTGGCTGGCCCCCGCGTTCTGGAGCATATGGTGGATGCGGTGCTTTACTTTGAGGGGGAAAGACACCAATCCTTCCGTATTTTGCGGGGTGTGAAAAATAGATTTGGTTCCACCAACGAGATTGGCGTTTTTGAAATGAAAGATGACGGTCTGGTGGAGGTTGCCAATCCTTCTTCCTTGTTTATGATCCAGCATCCCGCCGGGCCGGTGGCCGGGGCAGTGGTGGTTCCCACCCTGGAAGGAACAAGACCGCTGCTGGTGGAAATACAGGCCCTGGTGTCGCCCACGGGCTTTGGCAATCCCCGGCGCATGACTGCAGGAGTGGATTACAACCGGGTGATCCTGATCATGGCCGTGCTGGAAAAGCGGGTCGGCTTGCACCTGGGCAGCTATGACGCCTATGTCAACGCGGTGGGCGGGGTGCGCCTGGTGGAGCCGGCGGTAGACCTGGGCATAGCGGTGGCCCTGGCTTCCAGTTTCCGGGATATTCCCGTAAACTGCCGCCTAGCGGTGGTGGGGGAAATAGGCCTGACCGGGGAACTCCGCCCCGTCACCGGGATAGAGAAACGGGTTCAGGAGGCGACGCAGTTGGGGTTTACCCACTGCCTGCTGCCCCGGGCCAATCTGGGCCAGGTGGACCCATCCCGGTTGGGATCCATGACCGTTTGGGGGGCTCAAACGCTGTCCGAAGCCCTTGAAATAGCCCTGGAACAATGAAGGGGTGAAACCTTGAAGGAGGAACGCGTGGAAGACAGGCTGTTACAGTTACTGCGTACTGTGGCTCCCGGCACCCCCTTGCGGGAAGGCCTGGAGAATATTCTGCGGGCGAAAACGGGGGCGCTAATTGTTATTGGCGACTCGCCGGAAGTGATGGAGATTGCCGAAGGAGGGTTTGCCGTCAACGCGGAATTTACGCCGGCCAACCTTTATGAGCTGGCCAAGATGGACGGGGCCATTATTTTAAGTTCGGATTTAAAGCGGATTCTGGCGGCGAACACCCAGCTCATTCCCAACCTGAGCATTCCCTCCACCGAGACCGGGATCAGGCACCGTACGGCCGAGCGGGTGGCCAAACAAACCGGTGCCCTGGTCATTTCCATTTCCCAGCGCCGTGGAGTGATTACCATCTACAAGGGGAATTTGAAATATGTATTGCGGGATGTGGGGGTAATCCTGGCCAAAGCAAACCAGGCTATTCAGACCCTGGAAAAATACCGGTCGGTGCTGGACCGGGTGGTGACGGAATTAAGCATCCTGGAGTTTGAAGAGGCGGTGACTCTCTTTGATGTGAGCCGGGCCATTCAGCGGGTGGAGATGGTACTGCGGGTAGTCAAGGAAATTGAAAAGTATATCAGTGAACTGGGTGTAGAGGGCAGGCTGATCACCATGCAGCTGGAGGAGTTGGTGACCGGCGTGGAACATGAGGGTCTTTTGATTATTCGGGATTATGCGACTGCCACGGATAAGCCTCCGGGTACCATTCTGGCCATGATCAACAGCTGGCCGGCGGAGGATCTTTTAGACCTTTCCCTGATTGCCCGCGCCCTGGGTTATCCCGGGAGCGCCAGCATCCTCGACCAGAGTGTTTCGCCCAGAGGGTACCGCATTCTGGATAAAATCCCCCGCCTGCCCCTTCCGGTAATTGAGAACATGGTCAAGGAGTTTGGCTCTTTGAAAAACATTCTTAATGCCAGTATTGAAGAACTCGATGCGGTGGAAGGCATCGGGGAGGCGCGGGCCCGCTCCATTAAGGAAGGGTTGGCCCGTTACCGGGAACAGCTCCAGGAGCGCCATAACTAAAAAAGGCGCCCAACGCCTTTTTTAAGCCAGGTTGTATATGCCCAAAATGCGCAGCTGTTTTTGTTCCTTGGTCACAATATCGTCCAGATTTAAATCAAGCAAGTGGCAAAGGGCCGCCAGGTAGAACAGACAGCGCCCGATGGCGTTTTCTACCGCTTCCCGGCATTCCTCGCACATTTCCCCCACTAGGTGTGATTCCAGCAAATGGCGCAGGTCGGCCAGCGTGGCTTCCGGGGGAATTTCTTTTTTACGGGCGTTTATTCTCAGGCATCCACAACTGGTAACCGTTTTAATCACTGCCCGGTTCAGGCGGGCGTTTGCTTCCTGGGTTTTGGCCAGGACATCCAGTACACTGCGGCTGCAGACCAGCACTTCCGAAACCGTGCGCTGAAAGTCATCATAGACCACATTTTTGATCAAAACGGTACCACTCCTTTGTAAAAATGGCCCTTTTTGATAATTATACCCACCGGGGACTTGTCCTGTCAAACCAGGCCGGCTGCCAAAATTGCCGTTAAACCTCTGGATAAAACCTGGCAGGAAGGCATTAGCCTCTTCCAGGGTGGAGACACCAGCCAAGCGGAGCTCAACTACCAGGCGGCTCTGTAGAGTACCCCAGAGGCGCTCTATGCGTCCTTTAGCCTGGGGGGAGCGAGCGGGGATATGATTAATACCCAACTCGGCAATGGCTCGGCCAAGCTGGGTTAAAGGGGCAGTTTGGCCGGCCAGCTCCTCCTCGATGGAGAGCTTGTCCTTCTTAGGCGAAAAGAAAATGGTATGGCGGTCGCTGTATAAACTTCTGGGCACTCCGAAGTTTTGCCCCAATTGTAACAACACCTGAAAATAGCCGAAAAGGCTCTCATTAGGGGT
>NZ_FQZM01000066.1 GCF_900142025.1 Desulfofundulus thermosubterraneus DSM 16057
CGAGAAAAAGCCGTCGTCGCCGCCGCAGCTTGCCGGGATACCTGCAACGTCGCCGTAACCCGGGCGCGGCCGCCAGTGACGCGGGAATTCAAGGTACACTCCGTATGCCGGGTTCAGGTAAGGCACTTTTGTCCCAAAAACCGTTTCCTCGTCCAGGTGGCGAAAAATCTCCGTCCTGATCACTCCGGCCACAAGCATCTCTCTTTTATCCTATACATTCTTTTCCGTGCAGCTCTCCCTTTCTCCCGCCAGCAACCTCACAAAAATCTCCACCAGTTGCGGGTCAAACTGACTCCCTGCACACTTCTTCAGCTCCTCCAGAGCTTCTTCGTGCGACATTGCACCGCGGTAGGGGCGATCCGATGTCATAGCGTCGTAGGCGTCGACTATGGCCAGAATGCGGCTCAAGAGGTAGACCTGCTCTTCTTTCAGTCCCAGGGGATAGCCCTGCCCGTCCCACCACTCGTGATGCTGGAGAATGTAAGGGGCCACCGGAGCCAGCTCGCCAGAGGAGAGGGCAATGCGGTACCCCACTTCGGAATGACGCTGGATTTCTTTCCTTTCCTCTTCAGTCAGAGGACCGGGTTTGAAGAGGATGTGGTCCGGCACTCCCAGCTTGCCGATGTCGTGTATCTCCACCAGGAGGCGCAAACTGTCCATTTCTTCGCGCGAGAGCCCCACTGCCTCTCCCAGCATGCAGGCGATCTCTTTCATGCGCTCCGTGTTATGGAAGTCCTTCTCCGCCAGGGCCGCCTTGAGGGCGCGGATCACTGCACCCCGCGGGTCCTTCCCGCTGGCAAGCTTGTTCACGTACATCGCGTCGTCCGCTTCCTTATAGACCTCCCGCAGCGGACGTGAAGCATCTTTTGCCGTCGCCACCCCCACGGAGATGCTCAAAGGGAGATCCTGGTGCTGCACGTTGTCCTTCTCAACGGCCTCATATATGCGCTTTGCTACTTCTTCCGCCGTCTTCCGGTCTGTTTGGGGCAGGATCACGGCAAACTCGTCCCCGCCGACCCGAGCTACCACGTCGGAACCCCGAACGCAGCTCCCAATTACTCTGGCCGCACGGCGCAATAACTCATCGCCCTGCTCGTGCCCCAGCATGTCGTTGACCACTTTCAAGCCGTCCAGGTCGCATAGAATGAGGCTGACAGGAAAAGAGCGCCCCCTGTCCAGCCGACGCAGTTCTTCCTCGAAGAAAGCACGGTTATACAGTCCGGTGAGGGCGTCGCGGATACTGCAGCGCCTCAGTTCATCCTCCATCTTTTTGCGCTCACCGATATCGCGGATACACTGGACTGCCCCTAAGAGGTTTCCTTTGTCGTCGTAAATTGGAGCCACGAGCGTCCAGAAGTAAACCCCCCTGCCGCCGCGGGCGAAAGGAGCGAAGCCTTCGCCGACAAGAATATGGCCCTTCAATTCGATTTTATCGTACTGCTGTCCCCACTGTGTACCATTGCCGAGCAGGATGTTGGCGAGGATGGGTCTTTTTTCCCCGTAAAACGGGACTGCGTAAGCGTATTCGCCCCTACCCAGTATTTCTTCTCTCTTAACCCCCGTCATTTCTTCCATGGCCCGGTTCCACACGAGCACCTTTCCTTTGTGGTCAACGACAAGGGTGGCGTCCGGAAAAGAATCAACGATCCTTTCCAGAAGATTCATTTTTTCCACTAACTTTTTCGGCTGCAACTCCTTGTCGGCATCGAGCAACAGTTCTAAAAAACATTTAGCCGCACCGGTTTTTTCCTCCGGAAGAGCAGCAACCAGCCGATAAAGTTCTTCTTTTTGTTCGTCTGAGTTCACAACTCCGCCCTCCCCTCTGAGCATCCTTTTCTTGTTGCTTTTTCTTTCCCCGGCAGCAAAAATCCTGCTCCAAAGGAGAGGAAAGGAGAAGAATCTACTATTTTCCAGTTACAGCACTCGTCGAATTAGTACTGTACTTCACCCGGTAATATTCCAGCACTAACCTGTCTACCTTCCGGCTGGCCGCCAGGAGCTTTTCTTTGTCGCCGGGGTCGGTACTCAGCAACTCTCTCCTGGCCTTCTCCCAGCCGCAAGATTACCCTGCCGAGTACCAACAAAAATCTCCCCCCTTCGCCATTTTGCACCAGGTTCAATTGAACCACTTCCAGGAAAATGCGTCAAGAAAAAACCCTGTCGAACGGTGACGGATCGACAGGATTTTCCTCATCAAACAGCTAAAGGCATGAAATTTTCCAGCCCCATAGCCAATTAATTTTGGTAGAAGAAAAATAGGGGGATTACCATGCAGAAACAACAGTCCTTTGTACCTGAACAGGTAGAAAAATTTCTCACGAAGAACTGGTGGGAGAAAGTTTATAAAAATCTGCCCCTGAAAACCCACGGGCTTGTACCGTGGGATGAAAGGGGCGTCGCCCGCTAGGCCGACAAGTGTATTCACAAACACCTTTCTAGTGCTATAATCATGGTGATCAGCGGCAGGCTGCTTGAGAGGACATCAAAACAGAAAGTCGGGTGCGCTGCCTTCCGTTAAGGCCATACCCGACTGTTGGATTTGCTACCGTTTGCTAACCGATTTGCTAACGAACTATTTTGGACACCTTGATTTTAAGGATTCTAACTGGACTATTCTGGATAGTAAATATTTAACAATTCCCGCCCGGCCCTTTAAAATCAAGGTTTTTCAAGTAAAGCAAAAAGCCCCGTTTTCCGGGGCTCTTGATTTTCCTGGTGGGCACGGCTGGTTTCGAACCAGCGACCTCTTGAATGTGAGTCAAGCGCTCTCCCACTGAGCTACGCGCCCGTTTAACTGCGGGGTAATCCCCGCTGCATGTGTTATTTTAGCACATTTGCCGACCAGATGCAAGAGGGGGGAACCTGTTTTTTCATGCCACCCGCCAAAGCTCAAAGGCGGTAGCGTTTATTTTCCCGCATTTATTGTGCCCCGGGCAAAACGCACCTGGCAACTTCAACACTTCTCAATGATGGGATAGCCATTTTCTTTTTTTACCACCTTTACCACCGGCACTACCTCGAAGGTGTTCAGGGAAGCGCACCAGTCCAGATCGGCCGTCAGCCCCATACTAAAAAGTTTGCGCCCGTGGTGAGAGTGGTCAAAAGCCCGGCGGGGGTTGTCTCGATAGGCTAGAGCCAGGTGCAGGGCGGCTACGGAGAGGTCGGCCAGATCCAGTGAAGACGGGTGGTGGTTTGAACAAAGACAGCCCGGGTTCATCATCTCCACCATCTCCAGCACCACCATTCCCGCCGCCAGGGTGTCTTCCAGCGAAAATTTGCCCTGCGTGCCGGCGCAAACCAGGGTGACATCCCTGCCCAGGCGGCAGGCCTTTTGAGCTACAGCCCGGGCATTGAGCAGGCTTCCCACCACCACCGTGCGGGCCCCTTCTATAGTGGCATTCAGGGCCCGGCTACCGTTGCTGGTGGTAAGGACCAGCACTTTGCCCCCCACCACTTCCGGCGTATATTCCAGTGGGGAGTTGCCGTGGGGAAAGCCCGGGATCTTTTCACCGCCCCGCTCACCTGCCAGCAGTGCCGGTGTATTTTCCCCTGCCAGCCTGGCTGCCACCTCTTGAGCCTCAGCCGTGTCTACCACCGTAACCACGCCACGGCAGCCGTGGGCTATGGCGGTGACTATGGTGCTGGTGGCTCGCAACACATCAAAGACCACTGCAGTACGCCCGGCCAGTTCGGCCGGGACTATACTTTCGGCGGTGAGAAGAAGGTCGATGTGCATGACTAGACTACCCTCCGTTAGCTTAAGCTCAGGAAGGAGCTTCCCGGGCCGGAGAAATTCGTGTACCGCCCTTCTACGCGGAACTTCCCGGTGGAAAGGGTGGAAATAAATTGGTACGGAAATATTATACCGCTTCCTGTTTTGAGGCGGCAAGAAGTACGAAGGGCACCTAATGTATATGTTACATTCCAAAAGGGTTTTTAAAGACGGTTGTGGAAAAAATAAGTAATGGCCGGCGGCGCCTGCCGGCGGTTCAGGGAGGATGGCCATGCAATTTCACTTACGCAAAAGGTATAAACATTTTGCCCGCTACCGGGAAATAACCAACATCCTGGTACGTCATGGTTTCGGTTATCTGGCCCACCAGCTGGGCCTTACCGAGTTTCTGAGTTTTGGCCGCCGGTACAAGCTGGCTCGCCGGTTCCCCGACGAAGGGCCACTCAAAATTGTGGAACGGCCTTCCCCGCCCGAAAGGCTGCGCCGGGTCCTGGAGGAACTGGGCCCGACTTTTATCAAGCTGGGGCAGGTGCTTTCCACCCGCTCCGATCTACTATCTCCGGAATATATTGCCGAACTGGAAAAGCTCCAGGACCAGGTGCCTCCTTTCCCCTTTGCGCAGGTGCGGGAGCGCATTCAAATGGAACTGGGAGTGCCCCTGGAAGAAATCTTTATCCATTTCGATGCTACCCCCCTGGCCGCCGCTTCCATTGGCCAGGTTCACCGGGCAAACCTGCGGGACGGCAGGCCGGTGGTGGTCAAAGTTCAGCGGCCCGGTACGGAAAAAACTCTTTTGACGGATGTTGAGATTCTCTATGACGTGGCCCGGCTGGTGGACAGGCACGGACCCTGGCGGGAGTTTTATCGCTTCGAGGAAATGGTGGAGGAGTTTGAAAAGATCCTGCGGGAAGAGATGGACTTTACTGTGGAAGGGCGCCATGCCAATACCTTCCGGCAACATTTCGCCGGGGATAACACTGTCTATTTTCCGATAGTTTACTGGGATTACACCACCAGCAAGGTACTGACCATGGAGTACATAGAGGGAGTTAAGATGACCCACCCGGAAGAGCTGACCCGCCGGGGCATTGACCGGCGGGTGGTGGCCCGGCACCTGGCGGACGCCCTCCTGCGGCAGATCCTTCTCCACGGTTTTTTCCACGGCGACCCCCACCCGGGCAACCTGGCCGCCCTGCCCGACGGTAGAATAGCTTTTATGGACTTTGGCATTGTGGGACGCCTGACTGAAGAGATGCGGGAAAAAATTGGCGCTCTGGTTTTGGGATTGGTCCGGCGCAGCACTGCCCAGGTGGTACAGGCGGTGGAAGCTCTGGGCGTGGTGCCGCCCCACGTTGACCGGGCCGCCCTGCACCGGGATATCGACGCCCTGAGGGAAAAATATTATGAGATACCCTTGAGCCGGATCAGCCTGGCCGAATCTTTAGGGGATGTAATGGCGGTAGCCTTCAAACACCGTATCCGCGTTCCCACCCAGTTCACCCTGCTGGTGAAGTCCCTGGTTACCGCTGAAGGTGTAGTTGCGCAGCTTGACCCGGATTTGAGTATCGTGGAGATTGCCCGTCCCATGGGCAAACGCCTGCTGGCGCGTCGTTTCAGCCTGCCAGGGATAAAAAGGCTGCTCCTGGAGCACCTGGAGGACTACCACCAGCTTTTGACCAGGTTGCCCCACCGTCTGGACAGGGTGCTGGACCTGGCCGCAGGGGGTGAATTAAAAATAAAAGCGGTAAACCCGGACCTGGACCGCATGTTTGGCCAGCTCAACGCCATGGTTAACCGCCTGGTTCTGGGAATCCTTTTGGGTTCTTTGATCGTGGGTTCTTCTTTGCTGCTGGGGCGGGGTTACACCATTCTCTGGGGCCTGCCCGTAGCAGAGGCTGCTTTTGTCGTCGGGGGAGTGCTGGGCGTGGCCCTGATCTTTTCCATTTTGCGTTCCCGGAGATTTTAGTTAAATCCCCGGCGGGCGCAGGCCCGGGATCATGATGACCATTAATGCCAGAAGCAGCACAAAAAGGATAAATCTATGCATAAAAACACCTCCACATCACAGGTTTGTCATATTGATCATTTTACCCCACAAATGTGTAAAACTTACTGCATTTGTGTTAAGAATTTATTAACTTTTGCTTAAAGAAATAAGCCCTGCTCCGGGCAGGGCCGACTTCTTTATGGAAGTTATGGAAGTTCAAAATCTGTCAATTAGCTAAGTATTTAACTAGTAAGTGAATGTAAAACTATCCAGGACCCGGCTTACAGGACGCGATTGCAGCCAGCTATTTGGCACCCAGGATTCAAAAAAGTAAAGGGCACCGTTGGTGGGATCAACGCCGTTCAGGGCGTCCATTGCAGCCCGTCTGGCTTCTTCGCTGGCCGGACGGTTTATCCATCCGTTTAACACGGGCTCGAACTGGTAAGATCCCGTTTCGTCCACCTGGTAAATGACCCCGGGAATGGAATTCGGGAAGTTGCCGCTTTTTACGCGGTTCAATACCACTGCTCCTACCGCCACTTTGGTGATGTAGGATTCGGAATCTGCTTCAGCGGTAATCAACCTTGCCAGAAGGTCAAAATCGGAACGGCTATAATTAACGGGACCCGAGCTGATGGTACCCCGGCTTACGGGTGCAGGGCTTGTCCCCCAACTGTTCGGGGCTGGGATAACCAGTTTCTGTCCCGGATAGATCATATCGCTTCCCAGACCGTTGGCTGCTTTTATTGACTGAAAGCTCACGCCATAACGCAGGCCAATCAGATAAAGGGTATCCCCGGGCTGCACGGTATATGTACCCGGATACCCCTTCCCATTCCCTTCCGGAATGTAAAGCTGCTGCCCCGGATAGATCAAATCGGTGTAAAGACCGTTGGCCCGGCGCAGGGCATCCACGGTGGTTCCGTAGGCGCGGCTGATCAGGAACAGGGATTCACCGGGGCTGACGGTATGGGTGGCCGCCGCAGCAGCACCCACGGGCAACAACACAAGTGCCGCCAGAACTGCCAGAAAGTAACGGGCGTAAAGCAACAGCCTGTTCATTTTTCCCTCCTCTGGCCTCCGGGGTTAGCTGATGGGTTCGGGTAGAGGGCACCCTACCGCGCGTCTTGTTTTCACCTCCTTAATAACGCGCGGATTCACCCCGCTCCGGGTAAAAATTCCCCCGTACCCCGGGCTTCCCGGGGATTCGGCCACTGGTAATTCAATTACAAGTGTAATTATACAGGCCCGTCGCCAGCAATGCCAAGTGACAAATAATGCCAGGTTGGCAGTGCCCCGGCATTGACAGGATACGGTGGTTAATTATCCCCTACCACTGTTTTACCTGCTTTTCTTCAGCCTTGCCCTGATCCTGGCGTTAATCTGCTCCATCAGAAAGATTGTGTTAAAAACATGGTGCAACTGGATGGCAATACTTTCTATGGACCGGTCCAGGGAAACCAGATGGGGTTCTACCACCAGCTCCACGCCGTAGGCGGACTCCATCTGGTTTTTAAAGGCGCGTAAAATGGACTCCCTGGTACTCTCGTCGCCTACCTGCAACCAGGGAGAAAAAGGGTCGATCTCCTCCTGTTTTACGTGTTCTTTGATCAATGCTATTAACGCATCGCGGAATTGTTCGAAGCCGGGCCGTTTAGATGCGGGCAAGGAAATCCCCCCCTTCGAATGGGGACGCTACGAAGGTTTTGTCTTAATTTCCAGGGCCCGGGCACCCACCGGGCTGGGCTCCAGAACCATGGCCCGGGCCATAATGCCGCTTTCCCGGAAGGTATCCTTCATCACCCGGGCAATAAGCTCCAAATTGCTATCAGCCAGGGCAATTATACTCGGTCCGGCGCCGCTAAGGCAAACTCCCCGGGCTCCGGCGAGGCGGGCAGCCGCCAGCACCTTTTTCATTCCGGGCACCAGGGAGGCGCGGTACGGCTGGTGGAGCCTGTCCTCCATGGCCGTGGCCAGCAGGTCCAGTTTGCCCTGCTGCAGAGCGGCCGCCAGCAGAGCTACCCGCCCCAGGTTAAAAACGGCATCCGCCAGGCTGACATGCTGGGGCAACACCTCCCGGGCAGCCCTGGTGTTCAGGTGAAAATCGGGTATGGCCACCGCCACCTTGAGACCCGGAGGGGGATCTATTTTTACGTAGCGGACCTCCCCTTCCACGGTAGTGGAAATAACAATGCCGCCCAGAAGGGCCGGGGCCACGTTATCGGGATGACCCTCGAGCTGTGAGGCCATGTTGAGCAGTTCCCGGCAGGAGAGCTTGTTTCCGGAAAGAATGTTGGCCGCCATCAGCCCGCCCACAATGGCCGAGGCACTGCTGCCCAGCCCCCGGGCTACCGGAATGTGATTGATCAAACGGATGCGCAGGCCCCCGGGATCAAAGCCCACCTGCTTGAAGAGATACATGGCTGCCCGGTAAACCACGTTGCTTTCGTCCCGGGCAATGTCCTGAACACCCTCCCCGTGCACCTCAATAACCAGGCCGCCGGGCAGGCGTACCATTTCTACTATGTTGTAAAACTTCAAGGCCATCCCCAGGCAGTCAAAACCCGGTCCGAGGTTGGCCGTGGTGGCAGGTACCTGCACGCGGACCATTCTCTTACCCTGCCCCTTTCTACTCACCTTCTACCCGGATACAGCTGGCGATCCGGTCAACCGAACTCAGGCATTCCACCAGGCGTAACGCGTCCTGGAGGTTTTGTTCCCGCACCCGGTGGGTAACCATCACGATTTCCGCCCTGTCGCCATCGGTGTGCTTTTGGATTACCGAGGCCAGGCTGACTTCCTTATCCCCAAAGGCATAGGCTATTGCAGCCAGCACTCCCGGCCTGTCGGCCACCATCAGGCGAATGTAAAACTTGCTTTCGGTCATGGCCATGGGCTTGATTGGTTTTTCTTCGTAACAGGTGCAGCCGATGAAGCCCGGCACTTTATGCAGAATGTGGCGGGCCGCGTCCATGATGTCTGCCGCAACAGCGCTTCCAGTGGGTAATTCCCCCGCGCCGCGGCCGTAAAACATGGTGTCACCCACGGCATCGCCCCGGACGAAAATGGCGTTAAACACGTCGTTAACTGAAGCCAGGGGGTGATCCTGGGAGATCATGGTCGGATGCACCCGCACCTCGATGCCCCCGGGAGTTTCCTTGGCAATGGCCAGCAGCTTGATCACATAATTCAACTCCCGGGCGTAGGCAATATCTCTGGCAGTGATTTTGCTAATGCCTTCCACGTAAACATCGTTTAAAGTGATACGTGAATTAAAGGCGATGGAAGCAAGGATGGCCAGCTTGCGCGCCGCGTCCAGCCCCTCCACATCGGCGGTGGGATCGGCTTCAGCATAACCTCTGGCCTGCGCTTCCCGCAGTGCCCGGTCAAAATCCACTCCTTCCTGGGTCATTTTGCTCAGCATGTAGTTGGTTGTACCGTTGATAATGCCCATAATCTCCTGAATGCGGTTGGCCGCCAGGCACTGTTTTAAAGGACGGATAATGGGGATGCCTCCGGCCACGCTGCCTTCAAAAAGGAGGCCGGCACCGCTGGCCGCGGCGGCGGCAAAGAGTTCCTTACCGTGCAGGGCAATCATGTCCTTGTTGGCCGTAACCACACTTTTGCCCCGCTTCAGGGCGGCCATGACGTAGTCCAGCGCCGGGTGGATACCTCCCATTACCTCCACCACAATGGCTATTTCCGGGTCGTCCAGGATGTCCTGGTAATTATCGGTAAGCAGGGCCGGATCCAGCGGGATGCCCCGGTCCCTGGTCAGATCGCGGACAAGGATGCGGGAAATTTCAACGGGTGCACCCACCTTATGGGCAATGTTTTCCGCATTGCCGGTAAGAATGCGGTAGACCCCGCGGCCTACCGTTCCCAGGCCTAAAAGTGCTACTCTTACCGTCTGTTGCAAAAATCCTCTCTCCTTCCTTCCAACACTTGTCCCTGGTACAGCCATGAATATTTTATCATCGTTAACTGGTTGAGGGCAAATAAAAAAACCGCCCTTCGGGCGGTTCTTCCTCTTCTAGAAAATGTCTTCTAAACTGTTTTGCCACGGCTCTTTAGGGTGCATTTCTCCCCCACATTTTTCACAGGCAAATCTGGGTGGCATAGTCGGGTCCCCTGGATCAACCAGATCAAAATACTGGACCACCTCTTCCGGGATCTCTTCTTCAACATTACACTGCAAACAGCGATACGTTATCGTAGCCCCCTTTTCTAACAACGACCTTTCTTTTTTCTTCTTTTGTTTTTTTGCTTTTGCCATGCTCTTT
>NZ_FQZM01000075.1 GCF_900142025.1 Desulfofundulus thermosubterraneus DSM 16057
AAAAGACCCCATGACCGGCTGCCGGCGCCGGGTCTGCTGCATGGGCTGATACCAGTCGTCTTTCTTGGCGTACTTAGCCGCTGTTCGCCAGTTGATACCTACCCGCCGGCTAATTTCGGCAATACTGCACTCTTCTCGCTCGTAAAGATGTTTGATATACTGTTGTTGGGCCATTGCTATCACCTCTTGTATCCCCTCCTGCCTTTGCCCAAGTCAGAAGGGTTATTCTAGAGCGTGATGGCAATGCCCTCTTTTACACGCGCCATGCTATGCATTTTTGGCTGCCGTTTTATGCAATTCTATTATGCCAAAAACACCCGGAGGGAAAGAAGTGGCGCCGGAGCTGTGTATTGAAGCCGACGGGGTGATAATCCGCCTGCAAAGGGCAAAGCAGAAACGAGGAGAAATCAAACATATAGTAGCTTACGAGGGGAAGGAGCAAATAGACCGGGATCGCTTCGCCCTGAAAAACAAGCTTGTATTAAGCAGCTTAAATGAAGGTGAGGCAGCCTGGGAAGAAGGTTATGCCGAGATCGGGGGGAAATGGGATTTAAGCCGGGTCCAGAAGATCTACATTGGCGGCGATGGGGCAGACTGGCCCAAGCAGGGAGTGGAATACTTCCCCGGCGCCGAATATCGCTTAGACCCATACCACCTGAGCAAGCATTTAACGGAAGCTCTCTGGTATGATGAAGAAACCTTTCGGAAAGTAGCCGCAGCTATTTCCCGGGGTAACTGGCAGGAAACCCAGGGGATTCTAACGGAAGCAGCGAAAAAGACCCGAGGTAACCGGAAGAAGAGGATCACCAAGCTTTTGCACTATCTTGAGGAAAACTGGGTGGGGATTGTTGCCTCGGCGGGAGCAAAACGCCTGGGCACCATTGAAGGGCAGATACAACACAACGTGGCCCGGCGGATGAAACGCCTGGGAGCCCGGTGGACCATTAACGGTGGGGACCGGATGGCCCGGATTTTGGCCGCTAAGGCAAACGGGAAGCTTGATAAATTATGTTTTGCGTTGGCCGGTGAAACACGAAAAGCTGAGGGAATTAGCGCAGAAGCCAGTGGAAAAACAAAAAGCCGGGGATGTGGAAAAATGGCTGCAGGCGACATTACCGGCATTAAAGGGTCCTTTTGCCGACCGGCCGTGGGTTAAGTATGTTTTACGGGAACTTGCCCGGCCAGATTTTGCTGCCCTTATTGGCTAACCTGTTCCCTGGTGAGCCTCAGAGGGCTTAAGAGGCAGCGCCGTTAGGGGAGCCTTGACAGCCGGGGTCCCCGCAGGTGGTACAATGGTTTTTGCGACGGGGCGCTGGTTATTATCTTTACCTGTTCCCCGGAGCCGCCCCGTCGGTGGGTTTGTCTGACCACCTGCGGGGTGGATGTCAAGGCCGCTGCCTTGAAGCTAGTGTTTTTGAGCGGTGAGGTCTCATAACGGAAAAATTTTTTGTGGAGATACCTACTAGATCATAGGACGGGGTAAAAATTTCAAAGTAGGCTAATCAAGTATACTTTGGAAACGAGGGCAACGGATGAGGCTTAATCAGGCTACAGATTACGCTTTTCGGGCAGTGCTTTACCTGGCCCAATTACCTACCGGTGAGGTGGTAGAGGCACAGGCTATCGCCACGCAAGAATGCATACCTATACGTTTCTTGCTAAAGATTTTACGCCTGCTTACCAAGGCGGGCATCGTAGATTCCTACCGCGGCGTGGGTGGAGGCTACGCCCTGGCCCGGCCGCCCGTGGAAATCACCCTGTTGGACGTGTTGGTGGCCGTGGGGGGAACGCTACAAATAAACCGTTGCCTGGTGGACGCGGAATTTTGCAGCAAGCAGGGGCCTTCCCACTGCCCCGTGCACCGGGCCCTGGGATCCATCCAGGAAACCCTCATCCAGGAATTTAAGCGCTACAACTTTGCCCAACTGGCCGGGAACTTACCGGGATCCCGTAAAAAACAGCCCGGCCCGTACGGGAGAGAATTACCCCACACCGGGGCAAAATAGGGTAAAATCCAGAGATGGAGGTGTCGGAGGTCATATCGTAGTGGGCTACCTGCCGGAAAAATGGGATCATCTCCTCACGGAAGAACCCTTGCGGATGACATAGTAAAACGCCGTATGAAAGGGATGGGGTATCAACACCGGACCCCATTCCTTTTTTTGCACCAGTTAGTACCAAATATTTCCTGAGATCAGCGGTAGTTTCTATTAGCTTTCTCTAGAAATGACTTTAAATCCGCCCAGGATTCCAGCAGCCCGTCGGGTTGATAACGTTCCAATTCCTCCCGCTCGGTTATACCCCAGGTGACGCCCAGGGTTTTAGTACCGGCAGCCCGACCAGCCTGGATATCAAAATGACTGTCTCCCACATAGACGGTTCGATGTGGTTGGGCATGAAGAATTTCCATGGCTTTGAGGATTGGATCGGGCAGGGGCTTATGCTTCTCCACGTCATGGGCAGTAACCATTACATCAATATAGCGGTCCAGACCGGTAAAGTTAACAGTCCGCCACGCACCTGTTTTTCCTTTGGACGTGACGATACCCAACTGGATGCCCTTGGTACGCAGGTTCTGGAGCATTTCCAGCGTACCGGGGAAAAGCCGCGTATAAAGGTCATGGTCACGGTGGTAGTGGTACTGATAACGCTGGATAAACTCTTCCGCCCTTTCCCCGGCAAAATGCCGCGCAATATCCACGATGGGACGGCCAATCCAGCGCATGACATCTTCACTACCCCAGGGGATGCTCATTTCAGTAAACACCCGCCGGTAGGTATGCTTAATTAGGGGTAAGGAGTCGGCCAGGGTGCCGTCCAGATCAAATAAAGCTACCTGTAAGCACATGTTTCTCTCCTGCCTTTCCTTCAACAGTATAACACATCCGCCGGTTTATAAGCAGGTTTTTTTTACTCCATGGCGAATCCTAAAAACCCAAAGGAGGGTTAAATGTGGCTATAAGCAAAAAGATCGCTGGATTTCTTTCCCAGGCCTCTTGGATCCGCAGAATGTTTGAAGAGGGAGAGAGGTTGCGCGCCCTTTACGGTGCCGATAAGGTGTATGATTTTACCCTGGGTAATCCCGACGTGGAACCTCCGGCGGCCTTTAAAGAGGAACTACGTAAACTGGCCGCAAACCCCATCCCGGGGATGCACCGCTATATGAGCAACGCCGGCTACGAGGAAACCCGCCGGGCAGTAGCTGAAGTGCTGGCCGAAGAAACGGGGTTGTCTTTCCGCACCCGGCACGTGGTAATGACCGTGGGTGCCGGAGGAGGGTTAAACGTAGTATTAAAAACTCTGCTGGATCAGGGGGACGAGGTCATAGTATTAGCTCCCTATTTCGTCGAGTACCGTTTTTACGTGGATAACCACGGTGGAGTCATTAAAGAGGTGCCCACGGGCCTGGACTTTCAACCGGATCTGGCGGCCCTGGAAAAAGCCATCACCTCCAGGACCAAGGCAGTAATCATCAATTCACCCAATAACCCAACGGGGGTGATATACGAGGCCGGATGTCTGGCGGAACTGGGAAAGCTTCTGGATAAAAAAGGGAAAGAACTGGGCACTACCATTTATTTAATTTCCGATGAACCCTACGCCAAAATAGTTTACGATGGCATAGAAGTACCCAGCGTCTTTCAGTTCACCCGGAACAGCATCGTGGTCACCTCCCACAGCAAGGACCTGGCCCTGCCAGGCGAGCGCATTGGCTATATTGCCGTCCACCCGGAGATTGACGAAAGCGACCTGCTGCTGGAAGGGCTGGTTTTCTGCAACCGCACCCTGGGATTTGTCAATGCCCCCGCGCTGATGCAACGGCTGGTGGCCAAATTGCAGCGGGAAAAGGTGGATATTGCCGCTTACCAGGAAAAGCGTGACCTGTTGTATAATCACCTGGTTTCCCTGGGCTTCGAGGTAGTCAAACCCCAGGGGGCCTTTTACCTGTTCCCCCGCTCCCCCCTGCCCGACGACCTGGAATTCGCCCGGCTTGCCCAAAAACATAATATTCTGGTGGTACCGGGGAGCGGTTTTGGTTTGGCGGGTTACTTCCGCATCTCCTATTGCATAAGCAAACAAATCATTCTCAATTCTTTACCCGCGTGGACACAACTGGCCCGGGAAGTTGGCCTTTTGTAAACCCGCAAACACTGTCTTATGGCGGCTGTCCCTGAAGGAACAACCCAACCCAACCCAGCACTCACTGTACCCAGAGTTCTCTTAGTATCGATGATTGCTGCAATCTGCGGTTTTAACCCCTGCGCAGGTACCTGGCTCCGGTGAGTGCTGGGTAAGTGCTACGCCGCCCGGACAAAAATCAAAAGCCCTGCTGCACAAGCAGAGCTTCTCGGGGCAAATTGTCCAACCCGTTTTATTCCTCTACCAGCATCAATAATTTTTCATGCATATGCAGGTTCAACTGACGCATGACACTGCGCAAGGTTTGAGGATCCCTTAAGACCAGTCCATCCGCCCACCGTTCCAGGAGGTACTGCACAAACTCCATAAACCCGCTGGCCAGGGTTAGCGTATACAATTCCCGGTAACGGTTGTTATCCGGCTGGCAGCCCGTACCAAGGCTTTCTTTGTGGGTAAGCTTGAAATTGCGCAACTCCTGTTCTTCCCGGGTCCAGGAGACCACACCATCAATGACCTGTACTTCCTTACCGCAGGTGTCACAAATAAATTTAGCCAAATATAACCCCTCCCTTATTCTACCCCCATAAAAACACTTCCCTATTTCCCCTCACTCAGGTCTTTAAAAACTTCTCTTTTCAGTTTATATTTAGATATAAAAGATTAAACTCCTGCTCCCTTTTTAAAAAGGAATTTTTCCCTTAAAGGCAAAAAAAATAATTTTTCTTTTAAGAAGGAGGCCAATCCATAATCAGGCGCGGCGTGAAAGACAAATAGTCAGCGCTGGTGAGATAAAAGTTGATGCCCCAGGCCTGATCGGGTAAACGGTAACGGCAGGCCCGGGCATGCAGGTGGCCGTAAACTACGTGTTTAACGCCGTACTCTTGAAAAATTTCTATAAATCCGCTGTATTCGTGTTTTTCGTTGGTCGGCATATAATGCATCATGACAATGATTTCCTCCGCTGGCCCTTGCACGCTTTCCAGGGAGTTCCGCAACCGGATGAGTTCGCGCCTATAAATTTTCATATCTTCATCCTTGAAAAAAGCGCCGTTGGGGCACAACCATCCCCGGGTACCACAGATAACCAGATCACCCAACCGTATGTGGTCGTTCTGGATCAGTCGCATATTGGGAGGAGCCATGGCTCGCACCCGGGAGATACTCTGCCACCAGTAATCATGGTTGCCCTGTACGGCTACAATAAGCCCCGGCAGCAAACCGAGAAAATGTAAGTCCGGCCGGGCTTCCTCCAAACGCATGGCCCAGGAAATGTCCCCACCCACTAGCACCACATCGTCTTTAGTAACGATCCGCGTCCAGTTTTCGTAGATGCGGGATGCATGAGCGGCCCACGACTCATCTACCTCGGCCATGGGCTTATACTCCGGACTATCCCCCCAGTTTAACGGATCTGGTGCCCTGGAAAAGGATAAATGTAAATCGCTGATAGCGTATATTTTCATCTAAGCCTCACTCTCCCACCCAGCGTGCCCTGGCCCCGAGCCGGGTGCTCTGAAAAAGGGGGGGAACTTTGAGAATAAAGGGGTGTAACCCGGTGAATGAGTACAAACTCGTGGTGGTGGTCGAAACCCAAGAACACGTTTACATTCGCCTGTTTGTCAACAATGTCCTTGCCAATCCCGAAGGCTTGATTCGCTTAAAACATGCTGAACTGGATCAGCTATTTCGCGACCTGTTCAAGGGTTCCAGGGGTAAATGCATCAAATGCTACTGTCAATACTCCCGTTGACCCGGCCCTAGCTTTCCTCTTCGACACATCTGTCCTTACTCCTGCTCCTGTTACATCGAGTAGGAGGGGGCGGCTAGCCCCCGTCCTCTCACACCACCGGACATGCGGGTCCGCATCCGGCGGTTCACCAAGCTTGACGAAGACTTTGATAGCGTTCGGTTAAGCTCATC
>NZ_FQZM01000076.1 GCF_900142025.1 Desulfofundulus thermosubterraneus DSM 16057
ACTTTGATAAGTGTGTTCTGCAGTTCAACAAAAGCCTCGAACCAGTCTGCCTGCGCCCAACCGCTGAGACCGAAGTCCATGGGCAAAAACATTTCTTTGGGCTGGTTTTGCCGCCAGAGGCGCACGTAGCGACGCACGGTTTCCTCACTGCCCTGGTAGTTGTGCTCGTCCTTTAGCCGTTCAAAAATACGTTTGGCTGTATGGCGCTGTTTGGGTGGGCGCTGTTGATCTTCCTCCAGCCACTGGTGTATGATGGGGAGGAAAGGACCTATAACCGGCTTGGGCTTTTCTTTGGTCAAGTGGTATCTGGGCGGTTCGGCATCGACCAGTGCCCGCCGTACGGTTTTGCGGGCCACCTTCAACATCCTGCTGATGGCCCGGATGGATTGGCCTTCTTTGAAGTACAGCTCCCTGATGCGATCTTTGGTGTCCACCCTGATCATTCTCCTTTCAACCTCCCGTACGCCATAGAGAGTGTTGCTAACTATAGCGTACAGGATTTTTGGTCGGGGTGGGCACTTTTTTGTTTGCCGCAGTGGTCTACTATTAGATTACCACTACCAGTGATGATAGATCTGATTATAGAAATCTGCTATATCTAGAACCACAATATGAGAATATCCTTTTGAATTTTCATAGCATTGAGTCCAGAATGAATTCCAAGAGTAATTAGGATCATAGAAGTGACCATACCGATCAGGTTTGAAACGGTAACTAAAAACGGTTTTTTCATCCACCGGGCGGCGCGCTTTTTCAACCAGACTGCCATATTGGTACATCAGACTGGCAAGAATAACGCTGTCCAGTGGATCCAGTTGTGTAGCCGCTCTGTATGACATATCGTCCTTAGGCACAATGAAGCGTCTGGAAGGTCCTGGCTCATGTTGAGTAAGATCCAGGCTTGCAATTGCAGAAACAGCATTCGTTTCAAGGGTTGCTACAATATCCAACTCGATAGGTCTAGGAAAGAGGTCCGAATCGTTTAATATCATGAGATGATTTATGGCCCATCGGACAGCATCTTCGGACAGATTCATTATTATCCACCTTCAGCTTAATAAAAATGATATGTTTTGAACTTTGAGCAATTTTTAGCGCGTCGACTCCAAACGCTTATTAACTGCTTATTTTTGATTTCCCAGTTATGGCATCAATATAAATAAGCCCTTTCGTTTGGGCGGCTTTCACCTTCTTATCTAGCAACTCTGAGAAGCTCAGAAAACCTTCAAGCACCAGCATAATATCTGCGCCATCAACAAATATGGTCTTTATTGCTTTGCCAACTACCAGTGACCTTACTACTTCTTCGCTAAACCCATTTACCGATATAAAAATGCCGCGTCCGTATAGCTTACCTTCTACCTTACCAGCAAATTGATACACCGGTTCATTTGTTGCAGCTTTATCTTGCCACTTCGCCTCAATAATATAATGCTCACCCTCGAATTTGATGGCTCCGTCGATTTGTTCCCCATTGATCCTAAATGGCTCCGTTACTTCTAGTTGCGCGAGTTTCGCAAGCTCTTGTAGGATGCTTTCCAGCGCATACCCTCTTTCTTGGCATGTTACATTACCTTGGATCAGAGCTATATGTTGCCTTTTTAATTCTTCAAGTGTCTTAGTTGCCTTTTGGGCTTCGGCTGATTGTGCTTCTCGTCGCTTCCTTTCTTCTTTGATTTTATGGTCGCGTATTTCTTGGAGTTGCCTTAGGTGCTCGATAGCACGTTGCGCCACTGTTCGATCAAGTTTACGAAGTTTGTCGAAGTAGTAGGAATCAAAATGTGACCAATTGATTAGTGAGTGGAGCATCGCTCGGAATGGACCAAGTCCACCATCCGGTTTGGCTGAAAGGCGGGAAAACATTTTATCGACGATAGCGGCACGCGATAGCTCCTTATAATTACCGAGGCTCCGTATATCGGATGAGGTGCATCCGTTATCTTTGAAGAAAGAGACAATATCGTCTTTTGGCCATAGGATCTTAAGAATGCAATCTCTCATTGCGCCTTTTATATCAGCTGGAAAGCTCATCTGTATCGATCGTCTCCCTATTACAAAATATCAGCTAACATTCAACGAAAGAACATTTTTCTTTTCTGGCCTGGGCTTGAGATTCCAAAGCGGCTTTTGCTTCCCGGATCTTTGCCAGTCTTTTCTCCCGTGAGGCGAGTTCAGAGGGCAGTTCGTCTCCTTGCTTGTACTTCTTGTCTTCGGCAGCACTAACCTGCTCGGCCTTGCTGGAGCAGTTCCTTGATTTGTGAAACTGGCTTTGTTCGGGATGTCCAATGATGACCGATATTCTCATTAAACATCCCTCTTCTTAGTTGACGGAGGACTTAACCGGTTCCTAAAACGGGACTTGAAACATGAAAGGGATGGCAGCACGAAAATTCATGAGCGTAATGAATAGTTCCCCGTAACGGGATAACAAACCCGTTCTACTTATTACTACTTTCACCATATTTAAACATAATTCCTTCCTTTTTGGGTTATTGGTTATTAAGTCAACATCTTTTTCCATAGATTTGAAAAAATTTACCTACAAAAAAAAGACCGGCAAGGTGGCCGGTGTTATCCGGAACGAAATGGGCTAAGTGTGGACCACATTTAAGACGCCGATTTACCTTTCATAGCTATATTATGTTCACCAAAATTATGTTCACCAAACCGCCCTCCTAAATCGTCCCGGCCCTTTCAAAGTCCCGCCTGATGACCGGCTGGCCCGGCTGCCACTGAGCAGGAACGCCTTCGCCCGTAGCGGCAGCGTATTGAATGGCCTGGATCACGCGGATAATTTCGTCCACGTTCCGTCCCACTTCCCGGGGGTAGACGCAGTAATATTCAATACGACCCTGGGGGTTGATGATGAAGATGGCCCGGTAGGCTGCACCGTCTCCTCATCGAGCACGCCATGGAATATAGTAAATGGCTTGCGCGCTGAAATTACGCTCCCCTTACTCCAATTCTTTCAACAATCTTACATACTTCCTTCGTCCGTTTAAAAGGTTAACCAGCTTTTCATCCGCAGTCCAGAATTCACATCCTTCCCCGGTTCTCTCCTCCACCACCTCGGTAACCGCCAGGAAAGCCGCATCGTAAAGCGTAGGCATATCAAAGTGGCGGCTGATTTTCCAGGCCAGGTCCATTATCGAGTCATCATTAAGGTACTCTATCCCGGGAAATTGCCGGAACTCCAACCATAGATCATCTGCTTCCTGAACGGCTAATTCCTCTCTTCTACGCTTCTTTCTCAGAACAGTACCTACTTCAGCCCATGCGAATGCGGGAAGCACAATGAGCTGCCGGTGGTCTATAATCCTTTGCAGAAGCGCCGTTGCTTTGTCACTATCTTCCTCCTCCATGAGCACCTTGATCAAAACCGAAGTGTCCAGGCAGATATAATTACTCATGACGACTCAATCCTTCCCGGATTTCACGGATCAGTTTTGTAGAATCACTCTTTATACCTGTCCTCTTCGCCACCTTGGCCCTTAACTGAAGCATCCTCTCCAGGCTTTTTTTCCTGGTTTGTGTCAACACGTCCATTTCATCGAACTTTCGCGATCTCTCGAACGTTTCAGCGTCGACCAGGTAAGCAACCGGCTTTGACCGCTGAAGGATTACCGCCGGTTCTTTTGAGCGAATTACTTCCGCCAGAACCTCGCGAATGTTCCTCCGCAGATCTGTCACATTTACTATATGCATTGCAGTCACTCCCAAGTGTACTTTTAATCATAATATAACCGGTTAAGAGAGTGATTGCAACACTTTTCGGAAAATAGTAAAAAAACAAGGGAGGACTCCACCATGCGTTTGTCAATATAAAATTGATCCACTTCCACCGTTTTACCAATATCTACCTTGATGGTTATGATGTAGAGCGCGCCGTCACCGGCTCGTCGCTTTTCGGATCCCAGATTATTTCGGCCACGGCCGAATTGGTGATACCCAGATCTATGCCCAGAACGCGCACCGGCCTGCCGGCAAAAGACCGCCGGCCCTGAGTTGGAAATATGAGCCAATCAGTCATGTGAACCCTCCTTCCTGGAATAAAGAAGTGCCGTACGCGAACCATCTAAAAAACCCAAACGTCATCTCCAAAAATTTCCGGATATAAAGTAAATATTAAGGTATAAGGGAAATGATCAACACACCTGTATATCAGGAATGGGTTAAAGAAGAACGAGCTGAAGCTGAAGGCCGGGCTAAAGGCCGGATTGAACAAGCCAGGGAAGTCATTTGCCAGTAGTTAGCCAGTTATTAAGATCGGCCACGCAGGCTTCGCGCTGGCCGGGAGTAACGGCAGTGGTTTCCACCTTGATCTTTACGGTCCAGGTGCCGTTGCTGAACACACCTTCTATTTCCTCGCCTTTGAGGCGGAATATATTGGGCGAAGGAAGGTCCGGATTCCAGTAATGCGTCCGGCAGTGACGGACATAGGGTATTTTATTCACCGCGTTCATAAAGGCCAAGATGGGCTCGCGGGCGTTGCCCCAGTCGTGGTCCCCTAAATGCGGTTTTCTTTTCTCCAGGGCCGGCGGCGGCAAAACCCTGTCCCGGTCACTCCAGTAGCGTCCACGGAAAGTTTCGTGAAAGATCTGGCCGATGGGACTCAGTTCCAGGTAGTTGCTTCCGTCAATCTCCACCCGCTCCACCAGAGCTTCCAGGCGCTCGTCCCAATGTTCGGCCACATCTTTTTCACAGACCGTCTCCCGGTCCAGAAGAAAAAAGAGGCCGCTATTCCTCATCCACAGGCTAAGATCCAGGGCTACCGGCATGGGTGGGAAGGCGATGATTTCATTAAATTTTTCGTGCTTATAAAACACGGGTACACCCAGGGCCTGTCCCAGCAGCACGGCAATGGCAATCTGGGCCTTGTAGCCGCCAGTGGCGTTTATGGCACAGTAATCCGTCCCCCTTTCCAGGATGACCCGGCTGATAGTTTTGGCCAGGTTGCGCAGGCCTCTGGTACGAAAGAGCCCGGGATCTGCATCATGCAAGTCTTGTATCTCATACGACTCTGTTTCATAACCACTGAGGCTGAAATACTCCATCAGGATGAGGGCTACATTTCTTCCGTCTTCCGTCATGGAATGACAGAAAACTATCCTGGCGTTGTTGCTGTCAAAATAACCGCGCTGGACCAGATTCGTGATGGAATTAATTTCCGCACCGCACAGGCGATCCTGCCCATCCAGCTGTCGCAACCACTGTGCCACCTGCTCCCAGTCGCCATTGCGGTAGGCCGCTGCCAGCTCCCGGCGGGGCGACTCTTCAGGATTTTTCTCCGCCAGTTGAGAGAGGCTGGAAACCGAGAGAAGACTGGCGCTATCAGCATTTATTACAACGTTTCAATCCCTCATAGGTAGGCTGGAAACACGAAGGGTATTGCGTGTTGTTGGGTGTTATGTTAGTTTCAATCCCTCATAGGTAGGCTGGAAACTCA
>NZ_FQZM01000079.1 GCF_900142025.1 Desulfofundulus thermosubterraneus DSM 16057
GTGGCTGGTGTTATCGCTGCCGCCACCGGCAACGCCACCGGCATTGCCGGTACCGCCGGGCGGCAAAATGTGCAGATACTGCCCTTGAGGGTCTTCAACTGGCTGGGGGAAACTAATATCTATTGGGTGAGCCAGGCCATTGCCCACGCCGTTGACTGCGGGGCACAGGTGATCAACCTCAGCCTGGGCGGTCCACAGTACTCTCAGGCATTGGCCGATGCGGTTGACTATGCCTGGGAGCGCGGTGTGGTGGTGGTGGCCGCCGCCGGCAATGAAGGCGGTCCGGTGTTCTACCCGGCGGCCCTGCCTCATGTGATCGCCGTGGCCGCCAGCGATGGCGGCGACCGGGTGGCGTCCTTTTCGAATCACGGTCCGGAAGTGATGGTGGCGGCACCCGGGGTTGATGTCCTCACCACCGGCGTGTTGTATCCCAACTATACCCCCGTCAGCGGAACGTCCATAGCGGCGCCCTTTGTGTCGGCCGCGGCGGCCATAATTAAATCGCAGCTGCCCGGTGTCGGTCCGGACGGGGTGGCGGAGATAATCCGAAAGGGCGTTGTGGATATTGGCCCGCCGGGGAAAGATGACTACGCCGGCTACGGCCGCCTGGATCTGGATCTGGTGGCCGCGCAGCTGGCGGGTGCAGGCACCCCGGGCAGCGGTGGCGGCGGGATCGTGATGGATCCGGCCCAGATGCTGCAGATAGTTTTTAACCATCCGGTTAAGATAGACGGGAATACCGCCTCCCATTTCCACTTGCTGACTGCCACCGGTGCTGAACTGCCCTGCACCCTTTATTTTGTAGGTGAGGTGAACGCGGGTGAAACCGGGGGCTATACCACCTTCTGGCTCAAGCCGCGCGATGCCCTGTTACCCGGCCTGACGTACACCCTGCGGGTGGATGCCGGCTTGACCGCCACTTCGGGTGAAAGGCTTCCGGAAACGTATACCGTAACGATAACGGTGTTGCGACCGGCGGGGGGCGGAGGTGGGGGAGGGGGTTAACCTCACCGGGCCGAAGTAACCATAAACCACGGGGACGGTTCGTGTGGTTGCAGGGAACCAAGAAGAAACCACGGGGTCTGTCCCCGTGGTTTTGGTTTTGAAAGGGTAAGGGGATGGGTAAATCATTTGAAGTAGTCCTACCGGGGCCATGGGTACTGGGGCCATGGGGATTCTCCCCGCGGTTGCAGTGTGAATACCTTTGGTTCCCCTGATTAAGGTGAAAACCAGGAGACCCGTCCCCCTGGCTACCGAGTTTTCCGGCCTCCTGCGGGCGTTTGGCGGGTGGTCCTTTTATGGTTCAGGGAGCAGGGGATTCTGGCCATTCACAGAATCTGGTATAATAAGGTTGACGAGCACCCGCGTGAAGAGGCTATAGCCATGGTGAACCCCGGGATCAGGCAAGCGCTAACCATCGAGTATAATTATGGAGATTATATAAATTATAAGAGGAGAGATATCTTGAATGTAGTTTATTCAAAACATTTTGCAATACGTAAAGAACTGCGTGGCATTCCAGACGGGATGGCTGAAACGATTTTTACCCAGGCCGATGAGCATTATAAGGATACTCAGACCGATTACTTTATTGCAGTGAAACACATGGAATTCCAGGGCGCGGAGAGAGATATGGCTTTGACCTACAGTATGTCTGAAGGTAAAATAGTGTTAGTAACTTTGCACCCGCTAAAGGACGGTCAAAGGGAAAACAGAGTTAGAAGTAGGAGGTGGGTTAAAATTGAAAGCCTATTATGATTCAGAAGCTGATATCCTTTACCTATCTAGAGAGGGTGTTGAAGAAGAAGTTATAGAACTACATCCTGGAATAAATCTTGAGTTGGATAAGGATGGTAAGCTAATTGGGATAGAATTATTTAATGCCTCAAAGTTGTTTAAAGATGTTATTAAACCGCTTGAACAGAGGGCGGCTTTGTAAATTGTGCCATGAACCAAAAGGGACCGAATTAAGGGAGCGGATAGTGCCAGGCACTTAACTCATTTTTTCCCCACGTCATTGACTCCGTTGACTTCCCGGATCCCGGCCTGGAGGCGGCCGTCCGGAAGAGTTTGCATAAACCGTTGGGCGCCATTACCAGGGAGGATATAAAGGGCTTACAGCAATTGGATGTCGGTTACCGCAACATTCAAGATCTTGCCAAGCTTGAGTTTGCCATTAACCTGATTTCTTTAAATCTTGCCGGGAACCGGATTGAAAGCATCCGGGAGGTTGAGAATTTACAGAACCTAAAATACATCAACCTTGCCCACAACCATATCCGGGATTTAAGTCCTCTGGTTAAAAATAATGAACGGGGCGGTTTAGGATGGGGCGCGGTGGTGGACTTGCGGGACAATCCCCTGGATCTGAAAGAAGGGTCGCAGGCTTATCAAGATATTGCCAGGCTGATCAGCAGGGGAGTAACAGTGAAATACGGCAATGACCGGGAAGGAGACGATGCCCGGGAATGGGCTCCGCAAGTAAATGTGCCGCCCAATAAGGAGTGGACTATTAAATTCAATATGCCTGTGGATCCAGGTACTTATAACCATTCAGAACATAATTGTCAAAGATACCAGCGGTAATGCAGTAAATGTTACAGTAGAAATAGGCAATGACGGCAGGTCGGTTATAGTTAAGCCACCGCCGGCGGGGTACACCCCGGGGCAGGTTTACACCCTGTATATTGGCAGAGTTTATAATTGGTGCCAGGCACTTAACTTATTAACTTATCGAGCCCCCCGGTCCCGCACCGGCGGGGCTTTTTCTTTTCACCGGCGGTACACGGTTCAGTTCCGCCTCATGTCAATCTCCGGCTGGATGTGGTATAATACAGCCACAGGAGGAGTGAACCCGTGCCGGACAAAAGACAGCCCCACCATTCCCACGACAAAGGATACAGGGAGCTTCTCTCCAGCAAGCGTGCATTTCTGGAGTTGCTCAAGACCTTTGTGCATGAGGAATGGGCGAAAGACATAGACGAAGACAGCCTGATGCGGGTGGAGAAGTCCTACATCCTGCAGGACTTCAGCGAGAAAGAAGCAGATATCGTCTACCGTCTGAAGACGAAAGGTAACGACGTGATATTCTATGTCCTACTGGAACTGCAGTCCACGGTGGACTACCTGATGCCCTTCCGGCTGCTGCTGTACATGGTGGAGATATGGCGGGACATTTATAACAACACGCCGGAGGACGAGCGGGAACGCAAGGGATTCCGGCTGCCCGTTATCATTCCGGCGGTACTGTACAACGGTGCAAACAACTGGACCGCCGCCCTGCACTTCAAAGAAATACTGGCCGGGTACCGGCAGTTTGAGAAGCACGTATTGGATTTCCGGTACATACTGTTTGACGTAAACCGTTATCAGGTAGAAGAACTTTACCGGGCGGCCAACCTGGTTGCCAGCGTATTTGCGCTGGATCAGAAGATGAGCGCGGAAGAACTGGTCAGGCGGCTGTGGAAGCTGGCCGGCGTGCTGAAGAACCTGGGTCGGGACGAATTCAGGCAGTTTGCTGCCTGGCTTTCCCACGTATTCAAAGCCAGGTTGCCTGAGCCGCTACGGGAAAAGGTTGACAAGATTGTAAGCGAAGTCAATCCGTGGGAGGTGGATGTGATGATTACGAATCTGGAAATAACCCTTGAAGAGATGCAGCAGCAGGCAGAGATGCGCGGGTTAGTCAAGGGCAGGGCCGAAGGGAGGGCCGAAGGCAGGGCTGAAGGCGAGGCCATCGGCGAGGCGAGGGGCAAGGTTGAAGCAACACAGGACGCCATCTGCAAATACCTCAGGAGGAGGTTTGGTGATGCATCTGCCGGCCTGCAGCAGAAAGTCCGGGAGATGATCAGCCTGGAAGTGCTGGACGGCGTCATGGAGGAACTGTTTGCCGCAAACACCTTGGAAGAGGCGCGGGCCATCATCAGGGACGGCATTGAGAGGGGTTAGAGCCAAGTTTGAATCATAAAATATAGAAACCATCGTGGTTGCTGGGCTGAGCTCACTTCCAGACCATGGGACCCCTAAAAGTGCCTAAAAGTGCCACGCGAAAAACCAAGAAGTATCTTTCCGCGATCGCTTTCATGCTGGAAAGCAAAAGTCCCTACCGCCCGCGGCTGGCAAGGGAGGCGGGAGGCAGGCGCAGAAAACCCGCAACTTCGAAATGAATGTCGAATGCCGCTGCTTCGGTGATTCCCAGGCGTCGCATAAGTGCAAAACTCGTACAGTCCGTAAAACTGAATTTCTGATCGCTATACCTGGAAAAGATTTCCCACGCCGACTCTTCGTCTTCCGGCGTTATGCGTAAAATATTTACAAGTTTACTTTTTCGCAGGCTCTGCCCATATGTAACCGCCACGCGGTGACCAAAATTATATCGCAGAATGGTCATCAATTCATCAAAAATAAAATTCGTCGTCACAAGAGAAAGCGGGGGGTTCTCCAGGAACTGGACCGCTTCACAATGATGGGGGTCGTCTGCGTAGGCGTGAGCGTAAAAAAAGCTGGTATCCACAAAAATCTGCCGCAACATATCACGTCCTGTAAAGAGCTTCATCTAAACTTTCGCTGATCAAGTTTTTGAGTAATGGCTCACGGGCGATCCCTGCTACTTCGAGAAGAGGTTCCTTTGCGTTTTGTCCGCTTTTATTTGCCTTGCTGGCAATGAGTTCCCGTAAAACGGCTGATATGGAGCGGCCCTGCCGGGAGGCCAG
>NZ_FQZM01000047.1 GCF_900142025.1 Desulfofundulus thermosubterraneus DSM 16057
GGCTGATCATCGAAAACATGAAGAGGGCGGAAGCAGAATCTTACTTCGCCCTTGGTCTAGTTGAACAAGGAGAAAAAGCTTTTCAGTCTCTGGTGGAAGAATTCCCCGATTCCGCCTGGGCGTACATTGGCTGGGGGGACATGTACTGGCTGTTCCGGGACAGCAAGGCCCCGCACGATTACGACAGAGCGGAGAATATTTATCGTCTGGCACTGGAACGAAACATTGCCGGTAGGGAAGATGTCCTGGAGAGGTTGCAGATGTTGAAAGAGGAAAGAAGCAAGGGGAAAAGGTGATCCTCATGTCCCACGATATCCTGCTCTGCGACCTGGACGCCTTCTTCGCTTCCGTGGAACAGCGTGACCACCCGGAATACCGGGGCAGGCCGGTCATTGTCGGCGGCCGCCCGGACGAACGCGGCGTGGTCGCTACGTGTTCCTACGAAGCCCGGAAATACGGTATCCGCTCGGCCATGCCCATGAACCGCGCGGTCAAGTTGTGTCCCAACGCCGTTTTTCTCCCGGTTGACATGGCCCGCTATCGCCGGGTATCGGCCCAGGTATTCGCCGTCTATGTCCGGTTCGCCGCGCAAATAGAGCCGGTATCCATCGATGAAGCATACCTTGCTGTGCCTTCCGGCAAGGGAATGGCAACGGCCAGGAAAATTCGGGAGACGGTGAGGCGGGAATTGAACCTGCCCGTTTCCATCGGGGTGTCGGTCAACAAACTGCTGGCGAAAATGGCCTGTGAGATGGCCAAACCCGACGGGTTAAAGCAGATTAAGCCGGAAGATGTGCCGGCGGTGATCTGGCCGTTGCCGGTGAGGAAATTGTACGGAGTGGGGCCGCATACGGAAGAAAGGTTGCGCCAAATTGGGGTCAGGACAATCGGCCAGCTGGCGATGTTTCCGGAAAACGAACTGGTCAGGGTCTTCGGCAGTTTCGGCGCAACTCTCCACCAGTACGCCAACGGGATTGATAGCCGGGAAATTGAGCCTGTGCGGAAAGTGAAGTCCGTTGGTGAGGAAATCACGTTTCCCCGGGACGTATACGATAAAGAAGCGATTTTAAAAACACTCCTGGAATTAGCCGAACAGGTTGGGTGCCGGCTACGCAAAAAAGGGCTGAAGGGCCGCACGGTCATGGTGAAAATCCGGTACAGCGATTTCAGCGCCATCACCAGGTCCCGGACGCTGCCGGATTTCGTGGATGGTGATGGTACCATTTACCGGGTGGCCAGGGAATTGTTTTTGGCCAACTGCGGCCGGCCTCCCTGGAGGTTGGTCGGGATACAGGTGTCAAACCTGGACGACGGGGCATGTGAACAGCTATCTCTGTTTACGGAACCGGACAGGGACGGGCAGTTGTGCAAGCTGGTGGACGAGCTGAGGGAAAAGTACGGGAAGGATGTAATAAAGAAGGCCGCGTTGTTGAACTTTTCCTCTTTTTAGCGGCGGGAAATTCACTGTCCACGAAGGGGGTGTTCGTCATCTGCGGTCGCTTTACCTTAACCGCTGATCCGGAAACAATCAGCAAAACCTTCCGCGTCCCGTTTGATATCCCGTACTCTCCCCGGTATAACATCGCACCTGGGCAGGCCGTCCCTGTAATCGTCGAAGAGGAATCCGGGCGGCTTCTAAAAGCTATGCGCTGGGGCCTTATCCCTCACTGGGCGAAAGACGCCTCAATTGGGAGCAAACTCATCAACGCGCGGGCTGAAACTGTTATGACAAAGCCCTCTTTCAGGGACTCCTTGCGATACCGGAGAAGATGCCTCGTTCCCGCCGACGGCTTTTACGAGTGGAAAAGAGAGGGGAAAAAGAGCACCCCTTACAGGATAGTGCTTCCCGGCAAAGAGGTGTTTGCCTTTGCCGGTCTCTGGGACAGGTGGGATTCCCCAGAAGGGAGCGTCTTTTCTTTTACAATAATTACGACCGAGGCAAGTGAATCCATGAAGGAGATCCACAACAGGATGCCTGTCATACTCAGCGACGAGGAAGAGTACGTTGAGTGGCTTGAGACTGGAGATTTCCGCACCTTGAGGAAAATTCTCCACCCCTATGAGGGAAGGCTTCATGTTTACCCCGTTTCGAAACTGGTCAACTCACCAAAAAACGACATACCCGAACTTATCCTGGAAGAGAGAAGTGCAGAACCGTAATACCCTGCTTATTAAGCCGGGTTAATTGTATGCCGGAAACAGCTGGCCGGATGTTCCTCTCTTTATCTTACTTTTCCGCTGGTGCGAAGGTGTTGCCCCAACAATGGTGGAAAATGAAAGTGGCGGTCCCTCAATCTCCTGTGTGTATATGAGCAGGGGGCCTTTTCGCTCCGGGCTAGACCAGGAAGTCCGGCGGTACGTGGCTGATCAAGCGCGGTGCCCTATGGCGGGGATTCGGGGGACCGAAAAAGTAATTCGGCGGGATCAATATGTTCGACCTGGTATTCACGGATACCGGCAAAAGGAAAAGACTGAGCGATTTCCGCGGCGTGTGGCTCTTCCTGGCCGGAAGATGCCCGCGCTGTGGCAAGCACGTGGCCTGTGCGGTCGCCGAAGTGGAAGACCCGGACAAGTTTCCCGACGTATACCTGCCGCACCTGGAATGCTGCAGGCGTTTCCCACCTATTGAAGCGGCGATTGTCGCCGATGGGCGGGTCAAGGTGTTAGACCCGTTGGGGAAGATCATGAACCTGGACCTGGGAGTATGCGCCACTTCCCCCCGCATGTGGAACCAGGTGGTCCTGTGGAATGCCTGCGATAAAATACCGCCCGGAAGACAGAAGCCGCCCGCGTTTCCGGAACTTTCCGGATCGGCCGGTATGTGGCTGAAAGAAATTTCAGCCATAATCATCAACAAGGAAAAGTTTATCCAGAAGGGCCTGCTCTTTTCCGAGAAGGAAGCGGAAAGGATCAACAAGCAGCGATTATACGGTGAACTCTGGAAATTGCCTTTCGCGATCTACCGGTGGTCCGAAAATCTCCCGGATTTCCAGGTCAGTGCAGCGTTCGCCCTCTACCGCGCTCTATACAGGGCGGTCAGCGGGGATGGGAGACTCCTCGTAGGAATGGACGGGGAGAGGCCGCTGTTCGCCGAATTTAACGTCCCGGAAGGAGCCGTGAAAAGCGACGGCCGCCTCATGGTTCTGGACCACATCTGGCCCTTCGATATGTTTGCTTTCTCGTTCGGGTTTTTAAAAGAACCCGAGATAATGAAGAACTTCCTGGCCGTGTTCGTCCTGGGCACGGTCACCAACAGCGAGCTGTTGGATGACATACTCGAAAAGATCAGGACGGGCCGCCGCTACACCCTCACTCCCGGCGGGGTCAGGACAGTCCTGCCGAAAGACGAAATTACCGGAGTGCGGGAACTCGTTATGGAGGAAAGAGACAGCACGGTGTTTGCTGTGGCTAAAGTCAGCGAACAAATATCCTTCCCGGTGTGGTTCGACTGGCGGGAAGGGTTCGGCTTCTCCCCCTGGCAGGTGCAGAACGGGTTTGCCCCAGGAAAAGACCCATTCATCAACCTTCTTGCGAAGACGTTCTGCGAGCTGGTCACGGCCAGGAGCACGGAAATCAGAAACCGGATATATTCGGAAGAACGCGGGAAGGCCGTTCTTCTTCCCGGGGAAGGCGAGGTGCGGGTCAGGAAGACGGTCTACATAGGCAGGAGCGGTGGCGGCGGGACGGAGACCGTACGGCGCAAACTCCCGGCGGCGAGGAAAGCCCCGGCCCCGCACGCCGTAGCCGGCCACCTGAGGCGGATCAGGAAATCGGCAAGCCCCGAAGCGATAGAGAGGGCGCGGCAGTACGGAATAGAAGTGCCTGAAGGGTTCACGTTTGTCAGGCCCTTTAAGAAGGGAGTAAAAGGTAAAAGCACAAACACCTGAACAACGGCGCGGTCAAGAATAACCATACGAGCACGGTTTTAAACCGTGCTTTTTTTGTGGCCATTTTTCTGCTGGACTTTGACAGCGATCCCTGAAACCCTTGTCATTACTTGACTTTTCGCGTGGCACAATTTAAGGGGTCCAGGAATTGGAAGTAACCTCATTCCTACAGTCTCAAGGCTTTCTAATTTTTAGGTGTCAAAGTCAAGTTCTGGGAAGGGGGAAATCAGATGAAAACAAGGCTTTCGGTAATCAAAAACACTTCATCCCCGTTCGGGGAAAAAGCTCCGCCGATTCCCCGTGACCTGACAGAATTGCCGCTGTTCCTGACGCCGCCGCAGATTGCACAATTGCTTCAGATCAGCCGCTCGGCTGCCTACGCACTCGTCAAATCGAAAGGCTTTCCAGCAGTGAAGATCGGCCGGAGCGTGCGCGTATACAGAGAAGCCTTTATCCGCTGGATGCAGGAAAATACCTGGGAAGAGGCGAAATAATTTGTCGCCTCTTCCCGGTCGCAAAACCAAGGAGGGAAAATATGAGAGGTTACATCCGGAAGAGGGCAAAACGAAAAAACTCGTGGTCAGTGACGGTGGACCTGGGAAAAGACCCGTCCACGGGAAAAAGAAAGCAAAAATATTTTACGGTGGAGGGGAGCAGAAAAGATGCGGAAAAATTTCTGACCAAAGTCTTGCGGGATCTTGATACGGGAAGGTACGTGGACCCCGCAAAAATGACGACGGGCGAATTCCTGGAAACATGGATCGAAAACCACGGAATAAACGTAAAGACCACTACCAAGGAAAATTACGAATCGATAATCAAGACGCATCTTATCCCCGAACTCGGAAACATCCCTCTTTCGAAGTTAAGCCCCATCCACATCCAGAGCCTGTACACGAAAAAGCTCCAAAGAGGGCGCGCTGACGGGAAAGACGGAGGGCTGTCCACCAGGATGGTGCGCTACATGCATTCGCTGCTCGTTGAATCGCTGAACTATGCAGTAAGCATTAAGCTTATTCCCGAAAACCCAGCCAAAAGCGTAAAGCCGGTGAGGGTCTCGCAGAAGGAAATGACCTGCCTGACCCCGGAGCAGGTGAAGGCTTTCCTGGAAGCGGCCAAAAGCGACAGATTTTTCCCTCTTTTCGTCTGTGCTTTGGGCACTGGATTGAGGCGCGGGGAGCTCCTCGGCCTCAAGTGGCAGGACGTTGATCTCGACAAAGGGACCGTGACCGTAAGGAGGACGCTGGCCCGCACGAAAGATGGGCTTGTCCTCCAGGAGCCTAAATCGCAGGCATCCCGCCGGACGGTGGTCCTGCCCGAAGAAGTTGTAAAGGCCCTTAAAGCCTTAAAAATCGAACAAGCAAAGCAAAAGCTCAAAGCTGGTCCGCTGTATCAGGACAACGGCCTGGTGTTCGCTACCAGCATCGGGACGCCCTTAAACCCTGAAAACATAACGAAGCGCCACCTGTACCCGGTACTGGAGAAAGCAGGGCTACCGCGCATACGCTTCCACGACTTGAGGCACACTCACGCCACCCTTTTGCTGCTTAAAGGGGAAAATTTCAAGGTAGTGTCCGAAAGGCTGGGCCACTCCAGCGTAGCTTTCACGTTGAAGACGTATGCCCACGTGCTGCCAGGGATGCAAGAGGGGGCCGCAAAAAGGATAAACGCAGTCCTCGAAACAGGTTCTAAGACATAATGGACATTACGGACACATTGAACAAAAAAAGGCTTGTGGGCAAATTTGTGGGCAAGTTTACATAAAAACCGCTTGCCGATCCCACAAAGCCTTGACTTTCCTGGTGGAGGCAAGGGGACTCGAACCCCCGACCTCTAGAGTGCGATTCTAGCGCTCTCCCAGCTGAGCTATGCCCCCACAGCAATTTGCATTATACCATGAAAACGCCCTTGTTACAAGGGGTTTAAATTCTGAACCGGAGAAATTGTCGGTCCCGCACCTATGGCTAATCTCTAGGCTGGATGCGGCTGTAGATGGAGTAGACCGCCAGGGACAACCAGCCCGCACCCATGATTAAACCCACAGGTATGGCCCACCAGGTGGAAGGGTTTCTTTTTTTATCTGCTTTGAACATTACCACACCTCCAGGTTTGTTATTTCCTGGAGGGGGAGTTTTGAAACAAAGCCCTACCGTGAGGGTAGGGCTTTGTTTTTATGAGACCTTTTGCATTGCTTCTTGTTTTTGCTTTTTATTGTATTGCTCTTCCGCATAATCCGTGGATATAAGGTAGAGGTTCACCCACAGTTCGTGTTCGTTATTTTTGCCATCAAGTTCTTTAGCCAGTTCTTTAAATTTCTTCTCCACGCGGTCTTTAAAGGCAGAAAACTCCACCAGCAAGTCCACCACTTCCCGGTGACTGTATGAAGCACCATCCCGCAGTGTTTTCACAAAGATTTCCCCCCCAAAATCAATTCTTATACCCATTATACATTTCCAGGAAAATTTGTTAAGAGGTAGACGGTGTCTAAAAAGATCCTACTTTTGTAATAAAAAATAACAACGGGGCCTTTTTAGGACCCCGCTTAACAACCAGCCGTCAATTTTAGTTGTTTGGTAATACGCCGGTGTAATTAGGCTGATAATTGCCCTGCTCATAAATACTACCCTGGAATCCGCCGCCCTGCAAACCGGACTGCTGGAAGCCACCGTATTGACCGGCCATACCATGCTGCTGTCCGGTTTGGTAACCACCAAACTGCCCGGCAGTGCCATGAGTAGCATATCCGGAAACATTACCAGCACCAGTGGGTTGGGTGGCATATTGCTGGGTGATATTATACCCGGCAGTTTCAGTTGCTCCGAAGCGGGTGGTGCCAAATTGTTCTCCAGCCTGACCGTACTGGCCTGTAAAGGGATGGTAACCCTGGGTATATCCGCCAAATCCTGTCTGTCCCACACCGTATTGCGCGGCGTAGCCGCCTGCGGTTTGTCCGAATTGACCCTGGGTCTGAATTGTGGAGCTAATTTGTTGGGCCATACTGCTCAGGCTATTCAGATCCTGCTGCATTTGGCCGGCGAGAAAGGTGAGGCGCTGTAACTGCTGTTGCTGAAGTTGGTTGCAGAGCTGGCTGATAGAGCTTGCTTCATCCCTTAATCTTTGGATTTGCTGCTGCATTTGGACGATCTGATGCACTTGACACTCCCCCTCATAATGATTGTGCTTTTCAGCCATAGTATGGTTGAAAAATTCCAGCTTTATTACTGGTATATTTAGGTAATGCAGATATTGAGTTATTTACCTAATTTGTACATTACCCAGATAAGGTATTCCCTGAGGACGCATAATTACTCCTTGAACATTATCAGCCATAACCAGGGTGTGTAAACTATGGTGGAGAAATACCATGGGTGCATCTTCCCGGATATGCTGGAGAACATCCCGGTAGATCTGTGCCCGAAGACTGCTGTCCGTTGTTTGTTGAGCGGTGATGAGCAGCGTATCTACCTGGGGGTTACGGTAACGGGTGGTATTTAGACCGCAGGCAATTTGTTCTGATGAAAAAAGGGTGTAAAGGAAGTTGTCCGGATCACCGTTATCGCTCGTCCACCCGTAAATAAAGGCGTCTCCTTCCTGGCGGAAGAGTGCTTTTTTAAATTCGTCCCAGGGGTAAACCCTGATGGAACAGGAAAAACCAGCCCTTTCCAGTTGTTCGGCCAGGGCCCGAGCCAGCCTTTCTCCCCCCGCGGGGTTGTAGGGGCGAGTACTAGCATAGGCCAGAAGGATAATTTGCAACCCTGGGGTGTAGTCGGCGGCAATCAATTCCCGACGGGCCTTTTCGGGTTCTGGTGGCAACGGTTCGAAAGTTTGTTCATAACCCAGGGTCCCAGGAGGCAGGGGGCCTCTGGCCGTGATTGTTTGTCCGGGGAATAATCGTTCCGCCAGTTCCTGGGGGTTACAGGCCTGCCGGGCCACCCGTCGCAGTGCTGCGTCACGAAATGGACCCTTATTGGTGTAAAAACCCAGGTAGCTAATGTCAAGACCGGGTGTATTGATCACCCGGAACTCCTTGTTTTTTAAGACTGCCAGCCCTTGAGTGGGAATACCTTCACTGATCTGGGCGCTTCTAGATAAAAGGAGTTTTATTCTCATGTTTGGATCGGGAACGGTGCGGAAGATTACTCCCGGTATGGATGGCTTAACCCCCCAATAGCGGGAGTTGGTTACAAGAGTTATTTCATTATTATTCTCTTTCCACTGTTCAAAGATAAACGGACCCGTTCCGGCAGGGTGTTTCCAGAACTCCTCCTTGTACTGTTGCACCGCCCGGGGACTGACCATCGGAGCGGCCACGGGCATGGCCAGGTTATAAAGAAAAGGAGCATAAGGGTATTTTAAATTAAACTGTATGGTTAAGGAGTCTATCACTTCTACAGATTGAACCATGCCGTAAGTAAAAGCGGCGTAAGTATAGCGATTTTGTTGATTGAGCAGCCTTTCGACATTAAACTTTACCGCCGCAGCGTTAAAAGGAGTGCCATCATGAAAGGTTACGTTGGGCCGGAGATAGAACGTCCACCGCCGCCCATTCCGGGAAACTTCCCAGCGTGTGGCCAGGCAGGGCTCTACTTCTGTACCCCCCCTAAGCCGTACCAATCCCTCGTAAATATTTGCCAGCACGCGGGCGGAAGCTAGATCGTCTGCCTGCGCCGGGTCCAGGGTGCGGACCTTTGTTTCCAGCAGGTAAACTAAAAACTCCTGTTTTTGCTTTAGCCAGGATATGGGCACCACTGGCACTATTCCCTTCATGTAAAAGATCCACAGACTCAAAACAAGGGTTAACAAAAAAATGATTCGCTTGAGCATGGCTATTCCTCCTGATACCATATCTTGTTACATAAGGGAATAAATGAATATTTCTGCTTTTAACGGAAAAAACCTCTAATAAATAATCGTTAAACTTTGTCATTTTCCTTTTTTCGGGGAGGAAAAGGGCAGCTTTTGTCGAAATTACTGGCCACTGCTTTTTTGCAAGTAGAAGTTTTGACCTGCCCAGCACTCACTACCACCAAAGTTTTCTGATGAGATGATTGCCAACTATATGCAGTTTAAATGCCTGCATAGGTATCCTGACTCGGTGAGTGCTGGGTCACCGGAGAGCGCGTGCAAGCGGCAAGCAAGTACAATTTTCAGGAGAAGAAGTGTTGACCTTTGGCAAGGGGAAGGGGTATTGTGATGGGCATACGTTTCGGGCCGGCAGGAAACCCGCCGTCCTTTCAGGCCCAGGGGTATAAAAGTTCCCTGGATATGCCCGCCTGGTTAAGGGCCCAGGGTCTAAATGCTTATGAATATCAGTGTGTTCGGGGAGTGCATATCGGAGAAGATACGGCCAGGAAACTTGGAAAGCTGGCCCGGGAAAACGGGGTTTTCTTAAGCATTCATGCCCCCTATTACATCACTCTAGGAACTAACGACCCTGTTTTTAGGGAAAAAACAAAGATGCATTTGCTCAAATCCATGCAGGCCGCTCAGTGGATGGGGGCTTCACCGGTGGTTTTTCACCCGGGTACGGGAGGTGGAAAGGACCGGGCCGGCGCTATGGCCAGGGCCAGGGAGCTCTTGCTGGAGGTTCTAGCGGTAGCGGAGGAAATGGGGCTGGGGAATATCTGTGTGGCGCCAGAAACGGCGGGCAAACCGGCACAGCTGGGTAATTTGGACGAGGTGCTGGAACTTTGTACCTTGGACCCCCGGGTGGTGCCGGCAGTGGACTTTGCCCATTTACATGCGGCCGGTCAGGGGGCATTGAAAACAGTGGAGGATTTTGCTGTCGTTTTAGATATGGTTGAAAGCCGGTTGGGCAAAGAGGTGGTTCAGAAACTCCATATTCATTTCAGTCCCATTGAATTTACCAAAGCGGGGGAAAAGAGACACCGCACCACATTGGATGATGGTTTTGGTCCCGATTTCAGCCTTTTGGCCCGGCTGATCGTGGAAAGAAACCTTACTCCCACCATTATCTGTGAGTCCTATGATCGCCAGGTGGAAGATGCCCTCGTCTTTAAGGGCCTTTATGAGCAAATAAAAGAAATGGCGGGGGGCTGATTCCCCCCGCCTTGAAATTCTAGTGGGTTTCTACGTCCTGGCCGCCAAACTGGCGTAAAACCGCGGCTGCGTCATTGGCTTTGTTATCATCGCACCGCACGGAAACCAGGATGTTGCCCTGTTTGACCTTTTCTTCGTAGTAGCGTCCCCTTTCTGCCGGGATGCCCCAGTCGATCAAACCTCCGGCAATGCCCCCGGTAGCAGCACCAGAGAGTAATCCTGCAATGGGGCCAGCGGCTACTATTGGTCCAATACCGGGGATAGCCAGGGCTCCGGCACCGGCCACCAAGCCGGCCAGGCCACCCAGCACCCCTCCGGTAGCGGTCCCATCGGCAACCGGGTCACCGCCCATCATTGACCCGGCGTCGGCGCGGCGTTCCTTGCGGGCTACATCCTCTTTGGCCACCACGGAAATTTCACGGTCAAAACCCCTAGAACGCAACTCCGCAACTGCCCTGTCCGCTGATTCGCGCGCACTAAAAGTTGCCAGTACTGTTTTTGCCATGTTGTGACCTCCTCGACTACAGGTTTCATCATTCGATGGTTAGAATGTAATCGGGAGGATTTTTTCATACCAGGAAAATTGTGGTATGAGTTCCTGGTTAACAAAATAGTTTATTTTTTCATGTCTTCTGTTATAATATAACTTGTTGTTTTTGGTTAAGACCATGGAAAGGGGGAATTTTGCCGTGTTGCCCACCCCAAAGAAATTTTTTCTCACCGCTGCCAGTGCTGAGGGGTACAGCGAATTAACAGCATTTGACAATGCCCTCCTGGCCGGTCGCATTGGAAACATCAATCTGATTCGGGTTAGCAGTATTCTGCCTCCCGGAGCGGAGTACGACCCTGAATTGTCAATTCCTCCCGGTTCCCTGGTGCCCACCGCTTATGGTTACATCATCAGCAAAGTTCCTGGAGAGTTGATTGCTGCAGCCGTGGGCATAGGTTTTTCGGAGGATACCTTTGGCGTGATTATGGAGTTTGCGGGTAAATGCTCGCAAAAAGAAGCCGAAGCGCGCATTGAGGCTATGTTGCGGGAAGCCTTTGCCTCCCGGGGCATGAAACTGGTGGACATGAAGATTGCAGCCACTGAGCACCGGGTGGAAAGAATTGGTTGCGCCCTAGCGGCCGTACCGCTCTGGTATTAATTTTTCTGGGGGTATGGAGATGAACTGCTGGTTTACTGAATTGCAAACCGACCACATGAAACTGAGCTGCCGGGTGAAAAAGGTATTGTGCGAAGAAAAAACGCCTTTCCAGCACCTGGCTGTTTATGACACGGTCCAATTTGGGCGCATGCTGGCTTTGGATGACGTCATTCAGACTACCGTGAAGGATGAGTTTGTCTATCATGAAATGATCGCCCACGTGGGTCTGAACACCCATCCCAACCCCCGCCGGGTGCTGGTCATCGGTGGAGGGGACGGGGGTTCCATCAGGGAAATCCTCAAACATTCTTCAGTGGAGCAGGCCACCCTGGTGGAGATTGATGAACGGGTGATTGCCGCCGCCAGGGAGTACCTGCCGGAAATCAGCTGTGCCCTGGATGACCCCCGGGTGCGGGTTATTGTGGACGACGGCATCAAGCATGTGAAGGAAAACCGTAACACCTATGACATGATTATTGTGGATTCCACCGATCCCGTGGGTCCCGCGGAAGGCCTTTTCGGGAAGGCCTTTTACCAGGATGTCCATGATGCACTAACTGAAGACGGCCTGTTTGTTGCCCAAACCGAATCTCCCTTTTTCAACCAGGACATCATCTCCCGTGTATTCAGGGATATCCGGAGCATTTTTCCCATCACCAGGCTGTTTTTAGCCTGTGTTCCCACTTACCCCGGTGGTTTGTGGAGCTTTACCATGGGCAGCAAGAAATACGACCCCCGGCAGGTAAATGTGCTGGAGTTACCCGATTTGAAAACCAAGTATTACAGCCCGGCCATCCACCGGGCGGCCTTTGAGTTGCCTCCCTTTGTGGCGGAGCTGGTTGAACAAGGTTAACAGCCTTTTGGGGGAAAGCTTCATGCTTGCGGAAGGGTTGGAGAAAAGCGGCGCATTTATGGGGAGTACCAATGACTACAGGCGTGCCTCTGTAGTTATTCTGGGTGCTCCCCTGGATTTGACGGTGAGCTTCCGTCCGGGGACCCGTTTTGCCCCGGCCCAAATCCGCCAGGTGAGTGTAGGGCTGGAGGAGTACAGCCCCGCCCTGGAGCGGGATCTGGTTGATTATGCTTACTATGATGCGGGAGATATTGTCCTGCCCCCGGGGCGGGTCCAGGAAAGCCTTGGACGTATTGGTGCCGCGGTGGCCACTATCCTGGCCGACGGCAAGTTTCCTCTTTTGCTCGGGGGGGAGCACCTGATTACCCTGCCGGTGGTGGAAGCTCTATTTCGTTGTTATCCTGATCTGGCAGTGGTACACTTAGATGCCCACGCGGATCTCCGCGAAGAATATTTAAATGAAAGACTCTCCCACGCTACCGTAATGCGCCGGGTGGTGGAGATACTCGGAGCGCAAAATGTTTTTCAATTAGGCATCCGTTCCGGGACCCGGGAGGAGTTTTCCTACGGCCGGGCAAACACACATTTCTTTCCAGGAGAAATCCTGCGGCCTTTAACTCAAATTCGCACTAAGCTCAAAAGCCGGCCGCTTTATCTTACTTTGGACATAGATGTCCTGGACCCGGCCTATGCCCCGGGGACGGGTACGCCGGAACCGGGGGGGTGTACGCCCCAGGAGGTCTTCCAAGCCCTTTACCTGCTGGCTGATTGCCGGGTGGTGGGTATGGATCTGGTAGAAGTGTGCCCGGTTTATGACCCTACGGAGCGCACATCCCTGCTGGCGGCTAAAATCGTCCGGGAAGCTATTTTATGTTTTGGGCAAGGGAAGTGAACTTTTACTTTCCGCAACTTTTGGGGCAGCTGTTGCCGTGGCCGAAACTGGTTAAACCCTCGGCGTATTGACGCAGTTTTTCATCTACCAGGTGGAAGACGGTGTTTTCCGGATAGCTGCCGTCGGGTTGTTTGGTTCCGGCTGGTGCACCGGTTAGCAGTTCGATCCCCTCTTCGACTGTTCTCACCGCGTAAATATGGAACCGGCCCTGCTGAACAGCCTCTACTACTTCGTGTTTAAGCATTAAGTTATCTATGTTTTGGGCGGGAATGATTACCCCCTGCTTGCCGGTCAGGCCCCGGGCCTTGCAGACGGCAAAGAACCCTTCAATTTTTTCGTTTACCCCGCCAATAGGCTGGATTTCCCCATGCTGGTTAACGGAACCGGTTACGGCCAGCCCCTGGTTGATGGGTAGTCCCGACAGGGCGGAGAGCAGGGCGTATAGCTCGGCACTGGAAGCGCTGTCACCATCTACCCCTTCGTATAGCTGCTCAAAGGTAATCCGGGCGGATAACCGCAGGGGTTTGTTCTGGGCGAAACGATCGCCTAAAAATCCCGCCAGGGTGAGTATGCCTTTGGTGTGCAGGCTTCCGCTCATGCGGGTTTCCCGCTCGATGTTAACTACTCCTTCCTGGCCCATGAAGGTCTTCGCGGTAATGCGGGAAGGCCGTCCAAAGGAATAATCCCCCACATCCAGTACAGACAGGCCGTTTACCTGGCCGACAACAGCGCCGCAGGTATCCACCAGGATCTTTTCCTGAAGCATCATTTCCTGGATTTTTTCTTCCAGGCGGTTGGAACGGTATACCCGTTCTTCGATAGCCCGCCGGACATGGGGTGCTCCCACATAAGTGGCCCCTTCCATTTCGGCCCAAGCGGCGGCTTCGTATACAATTTCTATTACTTCATTAAAGCGGGTGGAGAGCTTGTGCTGATTTGCGGCCAGGCGCGACCCGTGCTCTATTAGTTCCGCCAACCCGGTGCGGTCAAAGTGTTTTAAGTTTTCCCGGTCGCAAACGGAACTGACAAAAGCTGCATAATGCCTGAGATTTTCCGGAGTGCGGGGCATCTCGGTGTCAAAGTCTACTTTAACTTTGAAAAACTTCTGGAAATCCTCATCGAAGGCATGCAGGAGATGATAAAGGTAGTGGCTGCCGATGAGTATTACTTTTACATTCAGGGGGATGGGTTCCGGTTTTAAGGTAGCGGTGGGGACCAGGCGGAATTGCTCGCCGATGTTTTCCACTACTGCCTGGCGGTTTTTGAGGGCCTTTTTTAATGTGTCCCAGACAATCGGATCGGCCAGCACGTCCCGGGCCTGGAGCACCAGGTAGCCGCCGTTGGCCCGGTGGATGGCCCCGGCCTTGATCATGGTGAAGTCCGTACTCAGGCTGCCCATAAAACTGCGGTATTCCACTTTGCCGAAGAGATTGTAGTAATGGGGATTGGGCTCCACCACCACGGGGGCACCCCGGGTTTCCCCGTGGTTTACAAACAGGTTCACTTGGTAGCGTTTAAAGAGATCCTGGGTCTCAATAGGAAAACCAAAGGGAGTGGGGACCGTGGGGCTTTCCGGGGATTTGAAATGATCCAGATTGCGGGAAATATCTTCGGCAACTTCCCCCAAGTAGCGCACCACCCGGGGGAAGTCCCGGTACTTTTCCTGCAACCGCTCCACCAGGGGGCCGATGGCCGAGCCGGCTATTTCCCTCTCTAACGCCTGGATGCGTTGTTTGGCCTTTTTTTCTAGGGATCGCCCGCTGGTGACGATTTCTTCCAGTTTTTGCTGGAGGGCGCGCGCACGGTTTTCCATATCCCGGCGTTCTTCCGTGGTCAGCGCTTCAAATTCTTCCTGGGACATGAGCCGGCCCTCCTTCAAGGGCAGGAACATGAAACCGGTGGGGCCCTGCTTCATGGCAAAACCGGCCCTGGAGGCTTCCTGGCGGAGCTGCTCCAGGGCCTCCTGCAGTTGGCTTTCCACCTCTTGAAGCACATTTTGTTTGTTTTGCTCGTAATCCGTTCCTTCAAAGGCTTTGGGAATGGCTATGCGCAGGTCGCTGATCAGCTCTTCCATGTCTTTTTTGAAGACCTGCCCCCGTCCCGGAGGTAGGGAGACGGCTAAGGGCTGATCGGGGTTGGCGAAATTATACAAAATGCACCAGTCGTTGGGCACCGCTTTCAAACAGGCACGACGGGTAAGTACCTCCTGGGTATAGGTGCTTTTACCCGTGCCCGGCGGGCCGGCAACATAAATATTGTAACCGGGGGCGGTCATGGCCAGGCCGAACTCCATGGCCCGCACGGCCCGTTCCTGGCCGATAAAATCCTTGAGCGGGCTTACCTGGGAGGTGGTTTCCCAGGTTAATTCTTCCGGGTGGCAGCGGCGTCGCAGTCTGTCTACTGGTACCCGCAGGCGGTTTCTTGTCTCTGTTGTTTCTGTAGCGGCCATTTTTACCCTCCTGAGAATTATTTCTGCTTCAGGTTTGCTGAATGTTTAAATTACTACACTGAAGGGCATTTTTCCTGCAGCGGTGCCGTTTTCTGTACTCCTGATACTACATCAAGAGGTGGGACGGGCACAGCCGGGGCGGTTAAAAATCGTCGAGGCTTAGAACGAAAAATTTTATCCTGCAGTTGAAAATACCAATTGACATTTAGACGTACTTTTTGTATACTTAAGATTGTCAGCGGTGAGGGGTAGTAACCCCGGGCTGCAGGTAAGAGAAGCGGAGCTGTGGTGTAGTGGTCTAACATGCCGGCCTGTCACGCCGGAGATCGCGGGTTCGACTCCCGTCAGCTCCGCCAGTTTAATGTGCCACGGTAGCTCAGTTGGTAGAGCAGCGGACTGAAAATCCGCGTGTCGCTGGTTCGATTCCGGCCCGTGGCACCACCTGGACAAACCGGTAAAAATAATATATAATATAACTCACCAAACATGCGGAAGTGGCTCAGTGGTAGAGCATCGCCTTGCCAAGGCGAGGGTCGCGGGTTCGAATCCCGTCTTCCGCTCCATTTTTTATGGCGACATAGCCAAGTGGCTAAGGCGGCGGTCTGCAAAACCGCTATTCCCCGGTTCGAATCCGGGTGTCGCCTCCAAGTCAAATATTGGCTGGCGATCAGTTGATCGCCAGTTTTTTCTTTATATTTGGAGGCTGCGTTGTGTGGCCCTGTCATACCCTCCAGATGCTATCCCCTTTTGAACATTGACCAAGAAGTGCTTGTCAGCTCATTAATTTTATGGTATATAAACAAGTGATAGCCTTCACCATCACAAACAGGGGCATTAAGACTAGAAGTTCTGTTCAGGCTCTGTTCAGCTGTTGCATTGTTTCAAAAAGAAATTAAAGTTTTCTGGACCTCATTAGCAGGAAGTCTCGTTTTTGTGTCGAATAGAACTTACTAAAATAAACTGGGGGGAGGGTAGGTATTCATTCCCTGGCCGGTGGTGTAATAACCCCGTAGATATATTAATGGGTTGCGGGCAAATTAATTAGCAAGTAGGCGACAATTTTCGCTGGAAAATAGTAGGAATACGAAAGAGATAGAATATATATAATGTTAGCGTGCCCTGTTCGGCGTGCTCATTTGCTGCTTAACGTAGATCTTATAGCTATATTTCTAAACGGGAAGGGGAGGGGATAGTCAAAAGGGAGGTTCATTAAACGAGGTGAAGACTATAGTTACAACCACAATCTTTTAAGGAAGGAGAAGGGAAATGACCTATATTGGCCATGGCGGCAAAGAAATTGTGGAAAGGGTTTTAGAACCTGAAAAAGCTGCTGAGGCAATTAAAGGTTTAACTCCGGTACCTATCCGTGGGCAAATAGCAAGGGAAATTATTGATATTGCTTACGGATTTTTCACGCCTCTGGAAGGATTTATGACCAGAGCAGACGTAGAAGGCGTTTGCAACGAAATGAAGCTAGCCAATGGTGTGCTATGGCCTATCCCCATTGTCTTTGACATTTCCACCGAAGAAATCAACGAGAAAGGCATTAAGGAAGGCGATAAGCTGCTACTGACCTACCAGGATAAGCCGATGGCCATCCTTGAAGTAGAAGAGATTTTTACCTATGACAAACAAGAGATGGCCCAGAAGGTCTACGGTACAACGGAGGACAAACACCCCGGTGTTGCCAGGACGTATAACTACAAGGATAAATTTATCGGTGGAAAGATTACCCTTGTCAACCCGCCCAAGATTAACCCTCCTTTTGATGAATTCTTCTTCACTCCGAAACAGCTGAGGCAGAAGTTTGCCGAAAAAGGCTGGCAGAGAATCGTAGCCCATCAAACCAGAAACGTACCCCACACCGGACACGAATGGCTCATGAAGGGCGCTTGGTTGTCTACTCACGGTGAACTGCCCGTGGAGAAGACCCTCACCGGCGTGCTGGTCAATGCCATTATCGGTGAGAAAAGAAAAGGTGATTACATCGACGAGGCCATCGTTTTGTGCCACGATGTGTTGCGCAAAGCGGGCTACTTCAGAGAAGACGTACACTTGACTTCCATTACCCTCTGGGATATGCGCTATGCCGGTCCCAAAGAAGCCGTTTTCCACGCCATTTTGAGATCCAACCTCGGTTTGACCCACCACATGTTTGGCCGGGACCATGCTGGGGTGGGTACCTATTATGACCCGTACGATGCCCACAGAATATTTGACCAGATCCCCGAAGGTGCATTGAACATTAAGCCAATTCGTGTGCTTGCCTGGTGGTACTGCCCCATTTGCGGTGAGGTAACCTATTCCGGGCTGTGTGGTCACAAGGAACACAGTCAAAACTTCAGCGGTACTTTGATCAGGAGCATCATCCAAGATGGTGTGAAGCCACCTCGCCTAATCTTCAGACCCGAAGTATTTGACCTCATCATGGAATGCGCGGAAAAGTACGGCTTTGGTTCTGCTTTTGTTACAGACAAGTACTTGAAGGAGCGGAACCCCGTTTTTAGCCTTCCCGATATGAAGTACTAGTTTAGGAGGTGGCGAGATGTCCATTACCATTAATATCTGGATCAACGAGGAGAGGTATGAGAAGCTGCAAAAAGCCGGCTTGGCCAACATGGCGGAAGAGGCACTGGCCGGTCTGAAGGTGATTAAGGTCCCCTGCACCGAGGAGCAAAAGGACAAAGTATTGAAAGTCTTCCCCACGGCTAAATACGACTCTGCCACCACTAAGAGCATCGAGTTGCTGCCCAGAGAAGTAAAAGACAAGATCTTTGACTTGGTGGTTGAAAAGCAAAGCATAGACGTAATGGATGATTTCCTCAAAAATTACTAAAATAAATGACCAGCTAGAAGGGGAGGTGGGTAGCGGGAAGAGGGAGGGGAGCTTTCTACCCAGCGTGCCTAATGCAATTAAAAATTTATGAGGAGGTTAGAGTTTATGCCAAGTTATGTAATCGCTGAAAAATGTGACGGCTGCAAAGGGCAGGACAAAACCGCATGCATGTACATTTGTCCTAACGACCTGATGGTCCTGGACAAAGAAAGAATGAAGGCGTACAACCGGGATCCTCAAATGTGCTGGGAGTGTGCATGCTGCGTTAAGATTTGCCCGCAGCAGGCCATGGACTTGAGGGGTTACGCCGACTTTGTTCCCATGGGTGCCAGCACCATTCCTTTAAGAGGTTCAGAAGACATTATGTGGACCATCAAGTTCCGGAACGGCACCATTAAGCGCTTCAAGTTCCCCATCCGGACCACGCCGGAAGGTTCCATCGTACCCGATGCTGGCTTCGAGACCGGCACTGACGACCTGAAGAGCTATGTGCTGTTTACTGAACCCGGTTCCCTGGGCTGCGAAGTTCCGACCCTGAAGAAATAAATAGAAGAGGAGGTTAGGCAAATGGCAAATTTTGAAACCGTAGAAGTCAGTACTGATCTATTGATAATTGGTGGTGGTATGTCCGCTTGCGGTGCCGCCGTGGAAGCTGCCTACTGGGCCAAGAAGCACGGCCTCAAAGTCACCCTGGTGGATAAAGCCGCTATGGATCGTAGTGGTGCCGTGGCCATGGGTCTGTCCGCTATTAACCTTTACATCGGCCAGGCTGCCGGCGACAACACCGTTGAGGACTACGTCCGTTATGTCAGACAGGACCTCATGGGCATTACCAGGGAGGACCTGGTTTACAGCATCGCCCGCCACGTTGACTCCACCGTGCACCTGTTTGAAAAGTGGGGCCTGCCCATCTGGAAAGACGAGAACGGCAAATACGTCCATGAAGGCCGCTGGCAGATCATGATCAACGGTGAGTCCTACAAGATTATCGTTGCTGAAGCTGCGAAGAACGCCCTGAATGCCCTCGGTCCCGATAACATCTACGAGCGCGTGTTCATCGTGGAGCCCTTGATGGATGGCGACCGCTGCGTTGGTGCCGTCGGTTTCAGCGTCCGCGAGAATAAGTTCTATGTATTCAAAGCAAAGGCCGTTCTGGTGGGTATGGGTGGTGCCGTGCACGTATTCCGGCCTCGTTCCACCGGCGAGGGTCTCGGCCGCTCCTGGTATCCTCCTTTCAACACCGGTTCCAGCGCCTACTTCACCCTGAAAGCCGGCGCCGAAATGACCTGTCAGGAAGTGCGCTTCATTCCTGTGCGCTTCAAGGATGCCTACGGTCCGGTGGGTGCCTGGTTCCTGCTCTTCAAGTCCGTGGCCACCAACGCCCTGGGCGAGGACTACATGAAGACCCACCCGGATGTGCTGGAGCAGTACGCTCCTTACGGCCTGACCAAGCCTATCCCCGCCAACCTGCGGAACCACCTAGGTCTTATTGACGAAAGAGCCGGCAAGGGCCCCATCTACATGAGAACTGAGGAAGCCATTCAGCGCCTGGCCGAGGAAATGCCCGACGAGAAGCAGCGCAAGAAGAAGCTTAAGGAACTAGAAGCCGAAGCTTGGGAAGACTTCCTCGACATGACCATTTCCCAGGCTCTGCTGTGGGCGGCTACCAACACCTTCCCCGAAGAGAAGCCCTCTGAGATTGCCGCCTGCGAGCCTTACTTCATCGGTTCGCACTCCGGTGCTTCCGGCGCCTGGGTCAGCGGTCCCGAGGACATTGCCCCGGCCGAGTATCAGTGGGGCTACACCAACATGTCCACTGTCAAGGGCCTGTTCTGTGCTGGCGACGCTTCCGGTGCTTCCAGCCACAAGTTCTCCTCCGGTTCCTTCACCGAGGGGCGGATTGCAGCCAAGTCTGCTATTCGGTTCATTGTGGAGAACAACGAGGAACCCAAGGTGGATGCGGCTTATGTTGAAGAACTGAAGGCTAGGGTTCTGAAGCCTCTGGACACCTTTGAGCAATATAAGGGCATGACCACCGATCCGGATGTTAACCCGAACTACATCCGTCCGAAGCAGTTCATGTTCCGCCTGCAGAAGATTATGGACGAGTATGCCGGCGGTGTATCCAAGTCCTTCACCACCAACAAGTACCTGCTCGAAAGAGGCCTGGAGTTGCTGGCAATGCTGAAGGAGGACTCGGAGAAACTGGCTGCCGAAAGCCTGCATGAACTCATGCGGTGCTGGGAGAACGTCCACAGGATGTGGCAGGCCGAGGCCCACATCAGGAGCGTGCTGTTCCGCGAAGAAACCAGGTGGCCCGGCTACTATATCAGGGCGGACTTCCCGAACCTGGACGAAGAGAACTGGAAGTGCTTCGTCAACTGCCGCTGGGATCGCAACACCGGGCAGTGGGAAGTCTTCAAGCGGCCCGTCATCTCTATTGTTGACTAACCAATAGCCTTATTAACGGCTACCTGTCTGCATATGATAAGAGCCGTGGCTGTTCGCGGCCACGGCTTAACCCTTATTATTCAAAAACTAACTTGCGACGGTGATGAGATATGGGTAATAAGAGCATCCTGGTGGTTGGAGGGGGAATAAGCGGGTTAACTGCTGCTATTGAGGCTTCAGAGGTAGGTTATGAAGTCTTTATTATTGAGAAAAACCCTTACCTTGGCGGCAGAGTGGCCCAGATGAATCAATATTTTCCCAAACTTTGCCCCCCGAACTGCGGTTTGGAGATCAACTTCCGCAGGATTAAGAGCAATCCCAGAATCCGTTTCCTAACTCTGGCCGAGGTTACGGGAGTTTCCGGTCAGGAAGGGGATTTTGAGGTTAAAGTAAAAATCCACCCCCGTTATGTCAATGAGAATTGTACCGCTTGTGGCAAGTGTGTAGAGGTATGCCCGGAGGAAAGAAAGAATAACTTCAACTACGGTCTGGATAAAACCAGGGCCATTTATTTACCACACCTTTTTGCCTTCCCCATGAAGTATGTTATTGATGCCGAGGCCTGCTCGAAGTGCAATAAGTGTGTCGAGGTATGCCCGGTTAATGCCGTCGATTTGAATATGGAGCCCAAGGAGATGACTTTAAGGGTTGGTTCCATTATCTGGGCTACCGGCTGGAACCCGTATGATGCCTCCAAGATTGGATATTACGGCTTTGGCCAGTATGAAAATGTCATTACCAACGTGATGCTGGAAAGGCTGGCCGCTTCCAATGGTCCCACCCAGGGGAAGATCCTGCGCCCCTCCGACGGCAAACCGGTGGAACGGGTGGCTTTTGTGCAATGTGCCGGATCCCGGGATGAAAACCACCTGCCCTATTGTTCCGGTGTTTGTTGCCTCGCATCTTTAAAGCAAGCAACCTATGTCATCGATCAAAACCCCAATGCTCAAGTTTACATTTATTTCATTGATGTCCGGGCGCTGGGTAAATTTGAGGAATTTTACGCGAAAGTAAAAGATAATCCGAATATTCATTTAGTTAAAGGAAAGGCCGGCGACATTACCGAAGACCCGGCGACCAAGGATTTGACCGTGGTAGTGGAAGACCAGGAGACCCAGAAGTTAATGAAGGAGAAATTCGACCTGGTTGTTCTGGCGACCGGAATGGCGCCGGCCACAAGAGAGGCCAAAGCACCTGCGGATTTAGTTTACGATGAGAATGGCTTTGCGGTCGGTGGCGCGCCTGGTATATATAGCGCCGGCTGCGTGAGCAGGCCGATGGATGTGGCTTCCTGTGTCGAGGATGCGACTGCCGCTGCCCTCAAGGCTATTCAATCGACGGTGGGGAGGTAAATGACGGTGGACAAAAAGCTGGCGGTTTATATCTGCACTGGTTGTGGTATTGGGGATGCCCTGGATATTGATGCTCTCTCAAAGGTAGCGACCAAAGAATACAAAGTACCGGTTTGTAAGTCCCACCCCTTTCTCTGCGGTGCGGAGGGCGTTGAGCTGATTAAGCAGGACATGGAAGGGGAAGGGGTCAACACCATCGTTATTGCGGCCTGCTCCATGCGGGTAAATTACGATGTTTTTAGTTTCCCCAACGCCATCATGGAAAGGGTTAACTTAAGGGAGCAGTGCGTTTGGTGCCATCCGGCCAACGATGAAGATACCCAAATGCTAGCAGAAGACAGCCTGCGTATGGGTATTGTCAAGGCCCAGCAATCGTCCCTGCCGGAACCTTTCCAGGCGGAAAACCTGTCCAAAACCGTCCTGGTTGTTGGCGGAGGCCTGGCCGGTTTGACGGCTGCAGCAGAAGCTACCCGGGCCGGGTATAAAACTGTGCTGGTGGAAAAGAATCCGTCCCTGGGCGGCTGGGTTACCAGGCTATACAAGCAGGTTGGCTCAAAGCCGCCTTATAGCGAACTTGAAGATGTTGGTATCTCCCAGCTAATCAAGGAAGTGGAAGGAAATTCCAATATTACTGTTTATAAAGGCGCGCAAATTGAAAAGATTTCTGGCGCCCCGGGTATGTTTGACGTACAAATCAAGCAAAACGGCAACCTGGCTACCGAAAGGGTAGGTTCTATCGTCCTGGCTACCGGGGCGGTGGCCTACGATGCCACCAAGTTGAGTCATCTCGGTTTTGGACAGTACCCCAACGTGATTACCGGCGAGATGTTTGAAGAAATGGCCGCCAGGGGCGAATTTAAACGTCCTTCCGACGGCAAGGAAGTAAAGAGCGTTGCTTTCATTCTTTGTGCCGGCTCCCGGGACAAAGAGCATTTGCCCTACTGTTCGGCCATTTGCTGTACTGAATCCTTAAAACAGGCACTTTATGTGAAGGAAAAGGATCCCGAAGCCACGGTCTACATTTTCTATAAAGATATGCGGGCCGCGGGCAACTACGAGTTCCTGTACCAGCGGGTACAAAAAGAAGGAGCCCTCTTCTTTAGAGGGGAAGTTGCGGGCATTGAAGAAGACGGCGGAAACCTGGTTGTTGAATTCGATGACGTTCTGGTAGGGGACCGGATTAGAACGGAACCCGTTGACCTGGTGGTTCTGGCGACCGGCATGGTGCCTACTACTGCCATTGGGGAAAGGCTCATCGTGCAGGCAGATGAGCAGGGGAAAGAATCCGAGCCGCCGGCGGATGAAATCATTAAGTCGAATATCTTGAACCTGGAGTACCGGCAGGGTCCAGAAGTACCAACTTTAAAATACGGCTTTGCGGATTCGCACTTTATCTGCTTCCCCTATGAAACACGCCGGACAGGCATTTACGCTGCCGGCAGCGTGCGGGCGCCTATGGATATTCCCTCAACCATCAAGGATGCTACCGGAGCTGCCCTCAAAGCTATCCAGTGCATTGAACTGACGGCGCAAGGTTCAGCAGTGCACCCGCGGGTGTGGGATCTCTCCTATCCGGAATTCTTCATGCAAAGATGCACCCAGTGCAAGCGGTGTACCGTTGAGTGTCCTTTTGGTGCCATTAACGAGGATGAAAAGGCCAATCCGCTACCCAATCCCACCCGGTGCCGGCGTTGTGGTACCTGCATGGGTGCCTGTCCGGAGCGGATCATTTCCTTCAAGAACTACTCGGTACCCATGATTGGTGGTATGGTGAAGGCTATTGAGGTGCCGGAAGAGGACGAGGAAAAACCGAGAATCCTTGTCTTTGCCTGTGAAAACGATGCCTATCCGGCCCTGGATATGGCCGGCATCAATCGCTTGACCATCAGCCCGTGGGTACGGATCATTCCGGTTAGATGCCTTGGCTCCATGAACCTCATCTGGATTGCCGATGCCCTGTCCAAGGGGATTGACGGCATTCTGCTCCTGGGTTGCAAACACGGCGACGACTACCAGTGCCATTTCGTTAAGGGCAGTGAACTGGCCAGCTACCGCCTGTCCAAGATCTCAGAAACCCTGAACCGCCTGGCACTGGAATCCGACCGGGTGCGGATGGAGCAGGTCAGCATTATGGATTACGACCGCATCCCTCAAATTATCGAGGACTTTGCCAGCAGACTGGAGGAAGTCGGTCCCAACCCGTATAAAGGTTTTTAACTTTCCCGCCGGGAAGTCCCCTGCCGTAAGGCAGGGGATGAAAGGCGGTTAAGGCGGGGACTGCTCGAAGTTACGACTGAGAAGCCGGGTTATGAGGCTCTCGATGAAGCAGGAAGCCCCTTCCGTACCGTAAGGGAGGTTGGCTCACAGAAAAGGCTCTTTTTTATGATCCTGTTTTGGTTCGTCAAATTAGTATTTAATGTAGGATTGGTCCTGCTACTTCTTCGTAGGAATACAGGGAGGGGGCGCAAAATCCCTCTCGCCGGTTGCCCTCCGGTCAACAGATGCCGGCGGGCAACCGCGCTGTATCTGTTGCCGGCAAATGCAAGGCAGCGGGCGAAGCTGCAAAGTATCGCCTCCGGTGTTTAACCTTTAGCAAGCCTTTTCGAATAAAACCATTGCCAAAGGGGTTTAAAGATGATGGAACCAAAAGAGATATCTTTAGAGATGAAAGAATATCTTGTAGCAGCCGGAGCGCAAACACTGGATCATTGCATGAGTTGTGGGCTCTGTTCTGCCCTGTGCCCGTGGCGGCTGGTTTCTGGTCATACGAGTGAAGTTTTTTACATTCGCAAAATGCAACGCTTGGCACAGCTTGGTTTGGAAGGCTTCGATGAGGAGGATGTACTTTTTGCCTGCACCACCTGCGGCACCTGTCAACGGAATTGCCCCAGGCAGGTAAAGATAATTGAAAATGTGCGTTCCATGCGGAGTACCACCGTCGAGGCCGGGTTCGTGCCGGCTCCCGTGAGGTCCGTGGTAGGAAGCCTGCATGCCAACGGCAACCCCTGGTCCGGGCCCCGGGAGAAGCGCATGGACTGGCTGCAAGGAATGGAAGTACCTGCTTTTAAGCCGGATACTGAATATCTGCTCTTTGTCTGCTGTACTTCCTGCTATGATCCCCGCAGTCAAAAGATCGCCCGGAGCGTGGCGGGTCTATTAAAAAAGGGGGGGGTAAATTTTGGTGTCATTGGCGTGGAGGAAAGTTGCTGCGGCGAAACGGTCCGCAAGATCGGTGATGAGGAGCTATTCCGAAAACTAGCCGAGTCTAATATTAAGCTTTTTAAGGAAAAGGGAGTTAAAAAGATCATCACTACTTCCCCCCATTGCCTGTATACCTTTAAGAATGAATACCCCGAATTAGGTGGGGAGTTTGAAGTGATGCACTACACCCAGGTGCTGGCGGATTTGATGCAGGAGGGCAAGCTTCCCCTTACCGTCCCGCTGGATCGAAAAGTGGCTTACCACGATCCCTGTTACCTCGGGCGCCACAACGAAATCTTTGAAGCACCGCGCACTTTGCTCAAAGCCATTCCAGGTGCAGAACTTATCGAGCTGAGCCGGGCAAAGGAAAGAAGTCTTTGCTGTGCTGGTGGCGGCGGTCGGTTATGGGCCGAGGTACCCAGGGGAGAACGTTTTGGAGAATTAAGGGTTTTGGATGCCGAGGAGCGGGGAGCGGATATTCTCGCTACGGCCTGCCCCTACTGTGTGATCATGCTGGAAGCAGATTGTCTGGCTTTAGATAAACAGGAAAAAATCAAGGTAATGGAAATTTCGGAGCTCCTGAGTGCGTCGATGGGGAGGGAGAGCTAATTGATAAAGGTGAACCCTCATTTTGCGAAGAAACTCCAGAAGTTCGGGGCTAAAACTGTCTCCCAGTGCTTTAGTTGCGGAACCTGTACGGCTGTTTGCTCCCTGGCATCGGATGACCAGCAGTTTCCGCGCAGGTTTATGCGGTACGTTCAGTTGGGCCTGGAGGATAAGATCAAGCATTCCGTAGAGCCGTGGCTTTGTTATTATTGTGGAGACTGCCAGAAAAACTGTCCGAGAAAGGCCGACCCTGGCGAGTTGATGATGGCATTGCGGCGGTACCTGACGTCTGTTTACGACTGGACTGGTCTTTCACGGAAGCTTTACACGTCCATGGCATGGAAAGTGTTTTCGGTGGGTCTTCTCTTCTTTGCTACCCTGGCCGTTGTCTACAGTTTCAGTGGCGAAATGGTTACCGAGAGGGTGGAGCTGGAGACATTCGCCCCCGCACACATTGTTCACCCTGTAGGTTACGTTTTTGGTGCGGTCCTGGCCTTTTTATTGCTTTCCAATGTCTACCGAATGTACAGGCTTGTCATGGGTCCCCATGCGGCCGGTATTCCGTTATCCGTATACATCCAGGAACTGGGCACTCTTATTCTGCATTTTGCTACGCAGGCGAGGATGCGCCTCTGCAAAAATAAGTCGCGTTGGTTGAGGCACTTCCTCATCATGAGCGGTTACTTTGTGGCTTTCATGCTGGTAAACATCGACGTTGTTACCAGATGGTCTTTGACCAACGAACCGCCCATGTGGTGGCACCCGGGCAAGCTGCTCTGGAGTTACGCCTCCATTGCCATGCTGTATGCCACTACTGAAGCCATTATCGGGCGCTTAAGCAAGAAAGAGCCAATTCACCAGTATTCCCATTCCACCGACTGGATGTTCTTGATCCTGCTCTGGTTTACAGTTTTCACGGGGTTGCTCATGCGTATTTTCATGGAACTGGGCATGCCTGTGCCGACCTATCATACCTTTGCCCTGCACCTGGCTTTCACGGTGCCTCTTCTGGGTTTGGAGGTCCCCTTTACCAAGTGGTCTCACCTGGCCTACCGGCCCTTCGCCCTTTACTTCGTGCGTTTAAAGGAAAGGGCTCTAGAAATGCAGCAAACCAGGGGTGAAGCATCCCAGGCTGAAGTTAGCGGCTAAATTAATAAAACAGCAGTAAACAAAAAAAGGGCCCTGGGAAAAAGGGTCCTTTTTTTTACGTACCGTCCTGAAAGTACTATTTGCATGCCCAGTACTCACTGGATCCAGGTACTTCCGTAGAGATTGATTCTGCACATATTTGGGTAAGCGTCAAATACAACCCACCTTGGCATAATACCCAAGTTTAAGGGATAATCTTCCTCAGATAAAAGCTCGATGAGGAGGATTTTTTCTTATGACCAAAGCCGAACGGGAAGCGCTATGGGAAACCCGAATAGCCGAATACAAGATGAGT
>NZ_FQZM01000080.1 GCF_900142025.1 Desulfofundulus thermosubterraneus DSM 16057
GCCTGTACTATTCCGTATCTCGGTGCCGCAATAACCCAATTAAAACTGGGGAATGTAGCAGGCGGCGTTACCTGGCTGTATTTCGGTTCGTTTTTTGCCTTTTGTTCGGCGTTGACTTATGCAGTAAATTATTTTGCAGGTATCTACGGTTGGGAAGTGGATGCCCGGATTCTGGGTTACGAATGGGCAATTTTGGCGCTGGTACTGATCTTAACAACCCCGATTTTTTTAAAGTTTGCGCCAGCAGCCGCTGCTTTGTCGGTTATGGCGGCTGACATTGGCCTTGCCAGTCTTGCCTTAATCTATTGGGGGGTTGCCGGTTCGTTCATGCTTCAGCTTAGCGGATGGTCTTTCTTTGTAGCAGGGTTTTTCGGTATTGTGATGGCTGTTGGAGGGATCCTTGGCGGAGCTGGTATGAAGTTTCCCATGGGTAGACCTCTGCTCAAATAATACTATAATTAAACACTAACATTCTCAGGGCGTAAGTATTCCGTATCAGTAAATCAGCTGAGGAGGTGGTAATTAGATATATTTTCATTACTATTGCTCTGGAAGTAATCACATTTTTCAACTAATCAAATTGACGCAGATCACTGTAAGGAGGATGGGTGCTATGGCCAGGTACAGAATTGGAATAGACGTAGGAGGAACTTTTACCGACGGTTTCTTCTTTGACGAAGAAACAAAAGAAATATTTATTACCAAGGTACCTTCCGTTCCCGCCAACCCGGACGAAGGAATCATCAACAATATCAAGGAATCGAGCGTTTCTATGTCAGATGTAAGTCTTTTTACGCACGGCACCACGGTGGCCACAAACGCCCTCATCACTCGCACACACCCTAAAACAGGAGCTGTATTCACGAAAGGTTTCCGTGATGTAAATGAAATCCGCCGCGCCGAAAAGCCAGATTTATGGGACCCCTATAAGGACGTTGCTCCTCCTTACATCCCCCGGCGTGACAGATTGGAAGTGGAGGAGCGGATTGATTACGCGGGCAATGTTTTAACTCCCCTAAACGAGGCGGAAGCCCGTCGGGTTGCGGAAATTTTTAGAAAGCGCGGGATGAAGGGGATCGCCGTTTGTTTTATCAATTCATATATGAACCCCGAACACGAGCTGAAAATGAAAAAAATTTTAGAGGAAGAGCTACCGGGGGTTTTTGTCTGCACGTCCAGCGAAACAGTTCCCGAAATATTCGAGCATGAACGGTTCAGCACAACAATCATAAACGCCTGCCTCGGCCCCGTAATGGGAGATTACATCGAGAGGCTGGCGAAGAGGTTACAAGATCTGGGCTATAGAGGGGATGTTTTAATCCTTCATTCCGGTGGTGGCGTAATGACTGCTTCAACCATACGGTATTACGCTGCCAGGGTGGGTCTCTCCGGACCCTGCGCCGGTGCCTGTGCAATGAGTTATATTGCCAGGTTGGCCGGATACCGTAGCGCCCTCGGGTTGGATATGGGGGGGACAAGCGCGGACATTTCCTTTATGTACGAAGGTGAGCTCAAAACAACCAATGAATGGTATGTAGAATTTGGCTACCCCATCCTTTTCCCGGCCATCGAAATTATCACCATCGGCGCAGGAGGCGGGAGCATAGCCTGGATCGACGAAGGCGGTTCTTTACGCAACGGCCCGCAGAGTGCGGGAGCTGACCCTGGACCAGCCTGTTATTTAAAAGGCGGAACAAACCCCACGAACACTGACGCCAATTTGTTGCTGGGGAGGTTAGGAAAGAGCCTCATCGGCGGAGGGATGCAACTGGACGTCGACGCAGCTTACAAAGCAGTCAAAGAAAAGATTGCCGATCCCCTGGGAATGGACCCGATCACGGCAGCACTCGCGATTATAAAAGTGGCCAACGCAAACATGTGCGACGCTTTAAGGCTGGTTTCCATAAGACGGGGATACGATCCGAGAGAAATTGCCCTTGTCGCTTTTGGTGGTGCAGGTCCTCTCCATGGAGCCTTTCTTGCCCAGGAAATGGATATACCCGTTGTTATTATACCGCGCTACCCGGGTATTACTTCAGCAATGGGGTGCTTACTTGTCAACATCAGGCACGACTTATCAAAAAACTACTTGGCGGATTTGTCAAAAGTTGATTTAAACGCTTTGGAAACTGAGTTTCAGCTTATGGAAAAGGAAGCCAGCGAACGATTAGACAGGGACGGTGTGCCAAAAGAAAAAAGAAAATTTACCAGGTACCTGGATATGCGGTACGTTGGCCAGTGGCGCTCACTTTCCATAACCTGCCCCAGCCCGATAATGAATCTGGATGAAATAGTCAGTTTATTCCACCAGGAACACAACCGGGCGTACGCTTATATGCACAGGCGGAGGGGAATTGAAATTTACGGATTAAGGCTGGTGGCGGAAGGAGAAGTGCTCAAGCCCGAACTGCCGAAAGCCCGAACAAAAGGCAAGGTTGAAGATGCCATAAAAGAAATCCGGCCGGTTTACTTCGAGGCCACCAAAGGCTTTACGGACACAAAGGTGTATGACCGGGAAAAATTGCCTGTGGGTGCCAAATTACAGGGGCCGGCCATAGTCGAGCAGTTTGACTCAACAACCGTTATTCCTCCTGGCCTGACGGCAACTGTGGACGAATACCTGAACATTATCATTAACGTGAGGGGTGAGTAGAGTGGAACTCAAGTGGTCGTCGCAAAGGCTCGATCCCGTTACCTTCGAAGTGTTAAAAAACGGCTTTGTAAATCTCGTCGACCAGATGGCTGCCCAGATCTTGAGGACCTGCTATTCCTTTGTTATTTACTGCCGTGACTTTAGCTGCTGCCTTAACGATAAAAACGGAGATACCGTCATGCAGGGGAGCTGGGACATTGCCGTACATGTTGGTACGCTCCATTTCACAGCTAAGTCGGTAATTGAAGCCTTTAAAGATAAAATTTACCCCGGCGACGTCTTTGCTATTAACGATCCTTATTTAGGAGGCACACATTTTTGCGATGTACGAATTATCCGGCCAGTATTTTATGAAGACGAATTGATTGCCTTCATGCAATGTAATGGACACTGGGCCGACGTCGGGGGAACGGTTCCCGGGTCTTTTGACATTCGCGCGAAGGAACATTACGGTGAGGGTATCCGGATCCCACCCGTAAAATTATGGGAGCGAGGGGTTTATCGTGAAGATGTAGCCCGTCTCCTGGTTGCCAACATGCGCGGGGAGGAAGACAGGCTGGGAGATATGCGCGCACAGGCAGAGGCAGCGCGGATTGGCGAATTGCAGCTGCTCCGGCTGATTAAAAAGTACGGAAAAGATACCGTCCTGGCCGCCTTTGAGGAATGCAAAGACTACGTTGAGCGCCTGGCGAGAAACCGCATTAAAGAATTACCAGAAGGCACCTGGGTAGTCGAAGATTACATTGACATGGATCCCGATAAAGGTGAAGGGCTCATTCCCATTCGCGTTTCTCTTACGATCAAAGACGGCCAACTCCACTACGACCTGGAGGGCACCCACCCCTACATTGGCTGTTTTCTTAACGCTACCTATGGTTCTGCGTATTCCGGCGTTGTTGCGGGGACGAAAATGCTTTTCCCGGATATTCCTCTTAACTCCGGGTTTTATCGAGTAGTTACGGCAAACCTACCCGAAGGCACTGTGGTCAATGCACCCTGGCCTATTGCTGTCACGGGTTTTTGTTCAGGAGCGTACGAAAAGATAATGAATGCCATTTTTGAAATATGGTCAAATATTTTACCTGAAAGAGCCATGGCCCCGTGTTTTAATCTGGAGTACCTTCTCGTAGGCGGATGGGACAACCGACCGGGATACAACTGTCATTTTATGTGGTACGACTGGATGGCTGGAGGCCATGGAGCCAGAAGCGATCGCGACGGGTCGAATTGTTCCGCGCCCATGTTTGGCGTCGGTTTGACCGTGCAACCTTGCGAAGGACAGGAAAGGTTAACCCCGGTGGTTACCTCCAAGCACGAAATTCTCACTGATTCTGGAGGTCCCGGAAAGTTCCGGGGCGGCTGCGGCCTGGTTAAAGGAGGGGCTCTGGGCAAGGTAGAACGCGCCGTGATGTCGTACTGTTGCGACCGATCCAGATCGATTAATATGGGTATTTTCGGCGGCCTGCCTTCGTATCCCCATGGTGTTATCCTCAACCCGGGAAAGGAATCGGAAAAATACCTGGGCGCAATATTCTCAAATTACCCCGTGAAGGAAGGCGATAGCTTTATCAGGCCATCCCAGGGCGGAGGAGGACTGGGGGATCCCCTGGAGAGAGACCCCAGGCGCGTGCTGGAAGATGTAATTGACGGCTACGTATCAATTGAAAGGGCGCGCAAAGACTATGGAGTTGTGATCAAAGTGATCGACGAGGATCTCTGCAAGTACGAAATAGACTTTGCCGCTACCGAAAAAGAA
>NZ_FQZM01000037.1 GCF_900142025.1 Desulfofundulus thermosubterraneus DSM 16057
CAGCTTTGCCTGGCTTATCCGGCAGGCCTCCCCGGGTAAGAGCGTTAACCTTCACCCCGTGCCCGCCCCATATACTCCGCCGTCCCTTGGCAGCCTGGGATTTCGCTGTGTCACGCCAGCTCATCCGAACGGCTTAGCCTCTTATGGGGTTCTTGTTCATCGGGCCGTGGTTTTGCCTCCGGCTTCCTTCGGATTCCACCTCGCGATGGACACCCTTGCCTTTGGCTAGCAGACTCGTGCTGCCTCGCCTGCAGTGGACTTTCCCCACCAAGTTAACGCCCATGCCGGGCGCACGTGAACTATTGTCAATAATAAATTGACATAAAATGCCTGTAGTTAATCCGGTACTAATAAGCCGGCAGCTTTAACACTACCGGCTTTGCTTGATTATTCCTGTTCAGTTTGTCCTTGGCTCCTTCCCTGAACTTGCTCCAGGCGCTGCTTAAACCCCTGGAGGATTTTTTCGAGATGGGAGATCTGTGCTTTTAACACACTGGCCTCATTCTCAGAGACAGAGGGCGTAGCAACGGCCGGGGGGAGACCACCCCACCAGAAACGACCACGACGCCCCGCACCCCAACCGGCACCCCGCCGGGGACGGCACCACCCGGGCGCGTTAGCAAAGCCGGGCAGGTTGTATCCGGCGCAATAACCCATACCCCTGCCGGTCACCGGACCCATACCCCAGGGACCCGTTCCGTCACCACGTAGCATTTCACATCAACCTCCTATTCCATAAATCTGTTTTTGTTTTTTCTCCCGTAAGCGCAGGGTCCAAAGAGAAACTTCCTCCTACCCCTGCCACCTTTAGTTTTAGGCGGCCTTAAGGCAGGAATCTGAGACAAGCCTCCCGTTAAGGGAACGATGCAATAGCCCTGACCTCGACCGGTCATGGGACCGGCTCCCCGGGGGCCACTTCCATCAAAACCGGGCATCTGTTTTCACCTCCTTCACGGCGTCCCGCGGTGGCGATGCCGCCACCTGCGGCAGCCGGGCATGGCATATCTTTCCTGGTTTAACCGGCCTTGAAGATAGGCCTGCAAAACCTCTTCCACATCACCCGTCACCCAGGGAATTACCTGTATTCCCCGGGCGACAAGCTGATGATAAAGAAAGTTGCTAATGCCGCCGCAAATAAGCACTTCTACGCCAAGATGAACCATTTGCTCAACCCGGGAAGGCCAGCCCGGATCATCCAGCCTTACTTGCCTTCGAGAAATGAGCCCTCCCCGGCCGATATCCACCACCAGCGCTTCTTGAGTCACATCGAAGAGGGGGGATATACGACCGCCCCACCTGGCGAGCGCAACTATCATTAACCTTTACACCCCGTTAGATTAGAGCCTGTTTTAAAACTGGTAAGTGTTCAGTCAAGCCGCTTAAGGAACGGCGATGTCCCGCTTACTCCTTGGCTTCCGCGTAAGATACGCAACGTGCCTGGCTGCATAACTTTTTGGTTGCAAAACTTATGCCAACAAAACAACCTGCCTCCCCAAAACCAGGATAAAATAGCTGCCCCCTGGTTTTAGCCGTACGTTCCTTCCGGCTGGTAATATTGGGGCAAAACCAAAAAGGGTGCAAAATGCACCCGGGCTAACCACCGAAATGTTGCAAAATGCAATACTATTGTACTTTGTTTTAAAAGTCACTATCTGGAATTTTTATGCCGTATCGTTTAATTTTCCGCCACAGAGTAGTCTTGTCAATACCCAGTTCCCTGGCCGCCAGACCGCGTTTGCCCCGGTTCCGAACGAGCGCCTCATAAATCATCCGGGCTTCCATTTCGGCCAGGGTTTTGCCCTCCCCGGAAATGGGGCGGTCAGCAACAGCCTGCAGATAAGCGGGCAAGTGTTCCGGCTTAATGAGCCCGCCTTTGCACAGGATAAAGGCATGTTCGATGATGTTTTCCAGTTCCCTGATATTCCCTGGAAAGTCGTGCTGCCATAACAGGGCCAGGGCTTCTTCAGAAATGCCGTCAATGGCTTTCCCCCGCAGAATGTTTAACCTGTCGATAAAATGCTCTACGAGTAGGGGAATATCTTCCTTACGTTCGGATAAGGGGGGTAACGTAATTTTAATTACATTGATCCGGTAGTACAAATCCTGACGAAACAACCCCTTTTCCACCAGCTCGGCCAAATCTTTATTGGTAGCTGCCAGGATCCGCACATCGGCCTTCACCGGGCGCACGGCACCCAGGGGCTCAAACTCTTTTTCCTGTAAAACCCGCAGGAGTTTAACCTGCAGAGCCGGAGAAATATCACCAATTTCATCAAGGAAAAGGGTGCCCCCCTGGGCACGGGCAAAACGACCGGGTTTACTCCTTCTGGCATCAGTAAAGGCCCCTGCCTCATAACCGAAGAGCTCCGACTCCAATAAGGTATCAGGAAGGGCGGCGCAATTTACGGCTACCAGGGGTTTGTCCCTGCGAGGGCTTAAATTGTGAATGGCTCGTGCCAAAAGTTCCTTCCCCGAACCGGTCGGCCCTTCAATCAACACCGTGCTATCACTTTCCGCTATGTCCGGAAGAAGGGAGAAAATTTGCTGCATCCGATGGTTTTTGCTAATGATATCCGCAAAAGTATACCGCCCACGCAGTTCTCTGCGTAATTCCTCCACCAGGGATAGGTCCCGGAAGGTTTCCACACCGCCAATCACCTGCTGGCACTCATCCCTGAGTATACCGGTGCTTATACTGATGGGAACCTTGTTACCGTAAGCATTGACAATATAAACAGCCCTGTTCACTACCGGGCAACCGGTTTCCAGGGTGTGTTTTAACGCACATTCCCTCTCGCAAATACTGGCCCGAAAAACTTCCCAGCAAAAACGCCCGACGGCTTCTTCCCGGGGTACGCCGGTAATTTCCTCCGCAGCCCGGTTGAAAAAAGTGATGCGCCAATCGGAATCAATTGTGAAAACACCATCGCTAATGCTGTTTAAAATAACAGAAGTGATACTTTGAGCACCTGTTACACCCATATATAATCCAGCCCTTGATTTAATTTACATATGTCCATATTAGCATCCAGGATACAAAAAAGCAATAGCTCCAAACCGGGGATTTGTTTTTCCGGTCAATGCTGTATCCTTGCCGCTGCCCGGATGACGCCCCGAAGTGCAAAAAAAAGCCCGGCAAAAGTACCGCCGGGGCCAGACTAAACTTTTGTGGGATGGTATGCGCCCTTTGAAGGGAGGTTTCCGGCAGAGGTAAGGGCAGATCTCCCCTGCCAGAACAGCCAGGGTAACTTTTACCCCGGCCCATTTCTTACGAAATCCACATTAAAAAGTCCTGACTGGCCATCACCCGCCTTTCACCATGGAATGTTATGTTACTTTAATTGTTCCCTTTCGGCTTTGCTGGGTAAAATAAGGGCATTGCTCACCAGATGATGGATATGTCTCACCTTGCAGTCCAGCTTGTAATACTTGATGATGTCGGTCAGCTGGTCGTAGCAGTTATGGCAGGGTGTAACTACGATTTTGGCGCCAGTGGCTTGGATTTGCTCGGCTTTTAGCTTGCCCTTGGCCATCCGGTAGGGGTAAATTTCCTTCCCCATGGCCAGCAAGCCACCACCACCGCCACAGCAGTAGTTGTACTGGCGGTTGGGCCACATTTCGACAAAGTCCATGCACACCTGCTGCAGGCAGTAGCGGGGCTCTTCCACAACTCCCTCTTTGCGCACCAGGTTGCAGGGATCGTGGAAGGTAACCCGTTCGGTGTTTCTGGTGCGGTCAACTTTAATGCGGCCTTCCCGGATCCACTCGGCCTGCAGCTGCACAAAGCTACGCACGGGGTAAGTAGCGCCATTAAGCCACACAATGCGGCCCCAACGCTGCGCCCGGAAGGCATGTCCGCACTCAGTAATGATGACTTCCTTCACTTTTAAACGTTCAAACTCTTCCATGGTACGACGTACCATAGTGGTCGAATCCTCATCATCGCCATTAAACAAAGCGTAATGAGTGGCATCCCACCAGCGGCTGCTGACGGTCCAGCTGGCCCCGGCGGCCCACATAATTTTGGCAATGCTCTGTACATCCTGAGGGTAATACTTAATTTCCCGGGGGTCCCACATGAAAAGGAACTCTGCCCCTTCCTGGTCCACGGGTATTCTGGCATTGGGGTCTCCAACTTCCTGCTGCAACTCTTCCTCCATCCACTCCAGGGTTTCGAGATATTCCTCTGTGGTTACCTCCATTTGGTTGCCGGTGCGGATCTGCGCATCCACCACGTCCTGCAAAAATCCCGGTGCTCTGAGGCCGAAGTTTTTGGGACTGCGGATGGTTCTCACCAGACCGGCAATATCTACATTCATCGGACAATGGAAAGTGCAACGCCCGCACATGGTACAGGCCCATATAAAAGTAGAAGCAAGTACCTCGTCTCGCATGCCCAGGACTACCTGGCGGATAAACTTGCGCGGGTCGGCATGGTCGTGCACTCCGTTATAGGGGCAGCCGGCACTGCACATGCCACAGGTGAGGCAGTTGTATAAATCCGCCGGGTCCTTGTCCGTCCTGAACTTGGAGACAACCTCGCTCATGAAGGTTGGGTCCAACTTGCTGGCCGCTATTGTTTCCACGCGGCTTCCTCCCCCCGCAAAATCTAATGGTTATTATCATAACTTTATCAAAGGCCTGTACTTACGAGCAAACGTTAATTATGGCCATTACCTTCCTTTTTCGAACTATATTGCGGATTTATGCTCAAATTTAAAAGGAATGGGATATTTCTGAAAACACCGTTGCACCACGGGTGAACCCTGTTCAAGAGCAACTTCCAGTCCCCGAGGATTGGACCCATACGGGCAATCACCGGTACCGTTCTCCAGCAGTTGACTGTAAAAGCAATGAGTGTTACAGTTAGCCTAGAAAAGTATTTGTAAATCTTGATTGCAGGGGTGCATAGGGTGATGGTTAAAATAACCGTTCTAAGCGAAAATACCGTGGGCGTGCCCCAGGGTTTGACGGGAGAATGGGGTTTGGCCCTGCTGGTAGAAACGGCCGGAACAAAGATTCTTTTGGACACCGGTGAACGGGGAAATATCCTGGCAAACGCTGCCGCCCTGGGGATAAACCTGCAGGAGGTAGACGCCCTGGTAATGAGCCACGGCCATTACGATCACAGCGGGGGCATGCGGGATTTCCTGCGCCTGCGGGGCCGCTTGCCCGTCTACGTTCATCCCGACTTTTTTGCCTTACACTACGTTTCCCAGCCCCGGGAACAATACATCGGGGTGCCCTACTGCCGGGAGGAGCTGGAAAGCCTGGGGGCCGATTTTATCTTTGAACAGGAACCGCAGCAAATCGCGCCCGGCCTGTGGGTCAGCGGTGAAGTTCCACGCAAAACCACTTTTGAAAAAGGAGACATCCGCCTATTTGCCCTGGAAAACGGCAATAAGGTAGCGGACCCTTTCCGGGATGACATGAGCCTGTACTGTGTCACCGGGGAAGGAGTGGTGATAATCCTGGGGTGTGCCCATGCGGGGGTCGTAAATATCGTGGAACACGCCCGGCAGGTGACCGGCGTCGACCGCATATACGGCATCATCGGCGGGACCCATCTGGGTCCAGCGACTAAAGAGCAACAAGAAGCCACCATTGCCTATTTAAAAAACCTGGATTTAAAATTCCTGGCAGCCAACCACTGCACCGGCCTGTCTATGGCAGCCCGTCTTGCCGCTATTTTCGGTCCCGTCTTTCATTTTGCGCCGGCCGGCGCCAGCTTTAGCCTGCCTCTGGAAGATGGTGATGGGAAATGAGCCTGGAAGACGTAAGGAAGAGCCAGGGCCTCACAGCGGCGGCCATGGCCACCCGGGTGGGAATTACCGTCCGGGAGTTGCTGGCTATTGAAAGGGGCCAGCAATACCCCCGTCTATGCGTGGCCCAGAAATGGGCCAATGCTCTGGGGTTGAGCTTCGAGGAATTTTCCCGCCACTTTTATGAAAAAGCGGACCCGGCCCAACTGCTTCAATGCGAGCTGGAAAATCAACAGGAGGGGTAAAATGTGAACATAACCATTGAAGAAGCAGTGGAATTTTTCGTGGAAAACTGGGACCTGATCCCGATACTTACCACCATCAAAGGAGACTATGCCGTCCCGGTAAAACCCAAGCGCGATGTATACCTGGTGGTGGAAAAAAACGCTCCGGGGATCTTCCTGGCCCGCCTGGCACCGGATTTGATGCGCTTAAAACCGCTGGACGAGCCGGATAGCGATGAGGCCCGCCAGTTCATTTACCGTCGTTTGAAAGAGGCCAACCTGGTAAAAGAGGTCAACTATACCCATTAATTTTCCCGGAAGGAAAAGTAAACTGGTCGGGTTGTCCCGACCGTTAATTTTCTACGGTAGAGTTCCTTTCACGGAACTAACCGCAGAACCCCCGGATGCCGGCGAGCTCTTGATCCGCCGTAAGGGTTACCTATCCCTGCTCCAACCCTTTCAACAGGGCAAGAGCATTTTTCCCCAGCACGTCACTGTTGTAACCGCCTTCAAGGACGGCAAACACCCTCCCCCGACATTTTTCCCGGGCAAAAGTGCCGATCATTTTTCCGGCGGCTTCGTAATCTTCTGTTTTCAACAAACGGCCCCAATCGGCTTCGTGCCGGTCAAAGCCGGCTGATATGGCCACCAGATCAAATTCCCCCCGGCAGGTGAGCTCCAAATCGCGCAAAAATCTTTCCCGGCTGATCCCTTCCACGTGATGGTAGGTCACTTCCGGTACGCCAGCAAAAATGTTGGCCGTACCATCGCCGTAATGGAGGTCAATGTCGATGATCAATGCCCTGTTGATTTCTCCCCGGCGCCTTAACCTTTCCACAGCAACGGCGATATTGTTAAACCAACAAAAACCCCAACTGGAATCGGGGCTGGCGTGGTGCCCAGGCGGTCTAAGCAAACCGAAAGCCTTTTCTCCCCGCATGGCCAGATCCGATGCTAAGATGGCTCCGCCAACGGCCAAAAGGGCAATTTCGTAGGTATGAGGCCGCTTTTTGACTCTTTCCAGGTGTCTCGGGGTGTGTACCAGCAACACATCATCATCTGTTGCCGGCCGGGGTTCAACAAAGGGAAATGATTGGGCCAGCTCTTCCACCATCAGGTCCAATCTCCCCGCTGCCGCCGCCGGGTCGGAAGCATAAACTTCTTTATAACGTTCATGAAAGACCACCTTCAATGTTCTTCCCCTCCTTCAATGTTTAAATTAGTCGTTTCAGGAGCATGTCTCAATAAACCGTCGCAAGAAAGGGGCCACCCCCCGCTTCCCCGGATGCCGCCGACGTGGCGTGCAGCGCGTTTATCCGGAATCGGCGCACTGCCCCCTGTGACGTGATTTCGCCCTGACGACATTATAACGGATTCTATCAACGTCAAACAGAACTGTTGGCGTAACAGTAAAGGCAACCGGAGGGACAGGTCATGTTATACCAGCCGATATCTATGGCATGGGTGCAACCGCACAAAGCCCTTTGACCTTTAGCTTTATCTACGCGGCACCTTTCCCCCGCCGGGTGCAGGGCGCTTAAAAGTTCGCCGTCAATACACCGGGAAACCGGCATCCCCGGAACGCAGCAGCCATAAAGGACGGTCCCTGCGGCCGCCGCTGCGGCAGAAAGTTTTTCCCAAACCCTCTCCCGTTCTTCAGGCGTAAGGGGCACAGCCTCCCACCCGCGGCGCAAAAGGCGCCGCTGCACCTTGGGATAAAGCTCCATAAAGGAGGCGGAAAAAGTGACCACACCCATGTTAGCCGCCGTCCGGATTACTTGCGCAGCCGTTTCAAGGTTAGAAAAAAATTCCTTACCGCGCCTGAAGACCACCAGCGGGTCGGGACGCACCCGCAGGCGCCGGGGATCACCGAGAAATTCGATGAGGGACGGAATTTGCGCCAGCACCGCCTTCGGTCTGGCAACCCGGGGTTCCACCAATGTGCCGCCCAATCCCGTCACCGTGAGGTGTACATACACTTGAGAGTACATACTGAGCACCGTACGCAATTTTAGCAGCACCGTTTCCGGAAACTTGGTCCAGACCACTACGGTATGTACCCGCTCCGGCGGATAACGGGCCAGAAGAAGGGCGGCAAGCCTTTCGGCATAAAAATAAGGCTCGGTCCGGCGGGAGAGGCTGACTACTACTTTGGATCCTTGAGTTGTCCTTTTTCGGTAAAACATATAACATATACACCACTTAAAGAAGGAATTGTGCCAGGGATAACGAATTTAAAAAGAAGCTGGGTAAATATTCAGTGAACCCGGTTTTACTGAATATTTACGAAGCTGGACAACAACTTTTTCTAACTGTTAATTTGATTGGAGGCAATTAGAAAGTGAATTTAGAGTCCAGTATAAACAAAACCCGGGCGGATTTTCGGACTACTGTACTGGCATACCTGGAAGTAACCAAGCCCCGTTCCGTGGTCCTGCTGGTCTTTACGGCACTGGCTACCATGGTGGTGGCAGGTGCCATAAACGGGCCTGTTTCATTGTCCCAGCTTATTACAGCCACGGTAGCGGTAACTTTAGCCTGCGCCGGCGCCAATGCCGTCAGCTGTTATGTCGACCGGGACCTGGACGCAAGTATGATCCGGACCCGCAAGCGGCCCATTCCCGACGGAAGGATCAATCCTCCGGTGCGTGCCCTGTACTGGGGGTTGTTCCTCTTCGTTTCCTCCCTCATCCTCGGCTGGACGGTCAACCCCATTGCTTTTGCCTGCCTTTGGGGCGGCATGATCGGTTATGTGGGCATCTACAGCCTCTGGCTGAAGCGCAGGAGTTCCTGGAATATCATCCTGGGCGGTTTTTCCGGCGGCCTGCCGGCACTCTTCGGATGGACTGCCGTAACGGGTAAGGTGGATTTGCTGCCTCTTCTCATAGCCGCCCTGGTAGTATTGTGGATTCCCAACCACATATGGAGCCTGGCCATCTTTTACAGGGACGACTACGCCAGGGTAAAAGTACCCATGCTTCCCGTGGTCTGCGAGGCAAAAAAAGCTCTGCACTGTCTTTTAAGCACCGTTATCCTGATGGTTTTATTTTCCATTTTGATTTACTTTGCCGGGTCCTGGGGAACAATTTACATCATGACGGCAATTCTCACAGGCTTGGCCGCCATCGGGTTAAGTACTTACGTATACCTCCGTCCTACCCCTCAAAACGCCTGGCTCCTCTTCAAGTTTTCCAGCCCATACCTGTTCCTTCTCTTCTTGGGTATGATGGTCGACGCCTGGCTGTAACCTGGCTTGGAACAGAATGGCATGTACCCGGCAATCAGTAACGGCATATAATTGCAAGCAGCCCTGAGATGGCGGGGCTGGTTTCGTTTTCAACTTCCGCTTAAAAGCACCCGGTCGTAAGTAAAGGCATTACCGCTGGCCTGTTCAAACATCTTCAGGAGATCCGCCACAGTGGTTTTTTCTCTTTCCGGTCCATATAGATCCAGAATGATCCTCCCCTCGTGCATCATCACCGTGCGGTTGCCGGTGTGCAGTGCCTGCGCCAGATTATGGGTAACCATGAGGGTAGTAAGCCGGTGCCGGGCGATAATTCTTTCCGTTAACTCCAGGACCGTGGCGGCAGTACGCGGGTCCAGGGCAGCAGTGTGCTCGTCCAGCAAAAGTATCTTGGGGGTGGCAATGGTAGCCATCAGCACGGTCAGGGCCTGGCGCTGGCCGCCGGACAACAGACCCACCCTGGTGGTCAAGCGGTCCTCCAGGCCCAACCCTAAAAGGGCCAGACGTTCCTTGAAGAGCTGCCGCTCAGCCTGGGTAATCCCCCGGCGCAAACGGCGGGGGCGGCCCCGGCGCAAGGCCAGGGCCAGATTTTCTTCAATGGTCATGGAAGCGGCAGTACCCCGCAAGGGATCCTGGAAAACGCGGCCGATATGGGCCGCCCGTATGTGTTCGGGCCAGCGCGTAATATCCTGGTTGTCCAGGATCACCTTCCCCGTATCAACCTCGTATACCCCGGCCACAACGTTTAAGAGAGTGGATTTGCCGGCACCGTTGCTGCCGATGATGGTTACCACATCTCCCGGCCGGACATGCAGAGTAACACCCCTTAAGGCCACCTTTTCATTAACCCCGCCGGGATGAAAGATCTTGTGCACATTGTCCAGTTTCAGCAACCTGTTCACCCCTCAAACGTAATGACCGGAATCCCAAACGCTGCCTCACCAGGGGGAAGGCCAGGGCAACCACCACAATTAACGAAGTGAGTAATTTCAGATCCGTCGCCGGCATACCCAGTTGCAAAACCAGGCTAATCACGGTCCGGTAGACAATGGAACCGACGATGACCGCCAGTAAAGCCCGGAAAAGGGTGTGGTTGCCAACCAGTGCTTCACCAATAATGACCGAGGCCAGGCCGGCAATAATCATCCCGATGCCCATCCCGATATCGGCAAAACCCTGGTACTGAGCCACCAGGCTACCCGAAAGCGCCACCAGGGCATTCCCGATGGCCAGCCCCACCAGTTTCATGGTACTTGTATTTACCCCCAGGCTACGGATCATTTGCTCGTTATCTCCAGTGGCCCGTACAGACATGCCCAGCTCTGTTTGCAAAAAAAAGTAGAGAAGGCCAACAACCACAATCACTACCATCAAGCCCAGCAGAACCGGTCCCCATGGCCCCAACAAAGTTATGTCCCTGACCTGAGTAAAAATTGTCTGTTCACGAAGAAGGGACAGGTTAGCCTGTCCCATAATTCGCAAATTGATGGAATAAAGGGCAATCATGGTTAGAATACCCGAAAGCAAAGGAGCCACCCTTAAGCCGGTGTGCAATAGACCAGTAATCAGACCGGCCAGCGCGCCGCAGATCATAGCCCCCAGGACGGCCTGCCAGGGGTTATTGCCGAGCAAGATATACTGCGCCGTTACAGCCGCCCCCAGGGTAAATGCGCCGTCAACCGTCAAATCGGGGTAATCAAGCACCCTGAAGGTCATATACACCCCCAGTACCATGGCTCCCCACAACAAGCCCTGCTCCAGGGATCCCAACCAGATGCTCAACGACATGATGTTTCACCTACTCAATAATTTTGCTGGCTTTCTTTTTCAATTCTTCCGGAATGGTCACGCCAAAAGCCGCCGCCGCTTTGGCATTTAAAACGATGCTCAAGTCCTTTTGTTTCTCAATAGGCATATCCTGGGGTTTTTCTCCCTTTAGAACCCTCAAGGCCATCTCGCCGGTCTGCTGGCCCAGCTTGTAATAATCTATACCGATAGTACCCAGGGCACCAGCCTCCACCGTATTGCTCTCCCCGGCAATTACCGGAAGCTTATGCTTCTCGGCCACCTGGATTACCCCCGCCACGGACGAGACTACCGTATTATCCGTGGGTACGTAAATGGCATCCACCCGCCCCACCAGGGACTGGGCGGCCTGGACCACCTCGCTGCTGGCGGTAACCGGAGCTTCTACCACAGTAAGACCCAGCTCCGGTGCCTCCTGCTTAACGATTTTCACTTGAACCTGGGAATTTACCTCGCTGGAGTTATAGATGACCCCCACCTTTTTGGCGTCTGGTACCAGTTCCTTGAGCAACTGCAACTGCTCCTTAATCGGGTTCATATCAGTGGTACCAGTAACATTGGTACCCGGTTTTTCCATGCTCTTAACCAGTTTTGCTTCCACGGGATCTGTCACGGCGGTGATTAAAATGGGAATGTCCTTGGTTTCATTGGCCATAGCCATGGCGGAAGGAGTGGCGATGGCCAGAATGAGGTCTTTCCTATCCTGGACAAACTTGCGGGCAATGGCCTGAAGGGTAGATTGATCGCCCTGGGCGTTTTGGAAGTCTACCTGTAGATTCTTCCCTTCCACGTAGCCGTTGGCCGCCAGTGTTTCCAGAAAACCTTTCCGGGCCGCATCCAGAGCCGGGTGCTCCACGATCTGGATAATGCCGAGCTTCACCGCCTTTGCTTCAGTTTTGACGCCCTGCTTACTTCCTCCTGAGCCACACCCTGCCATTAAAAAAGCCAACCCCAGTACAAGCACCGGCAAAAGCCATCTCTTCATTTTCCTGATTTTCCTGCCTCCTTTTCTTTGACCGGCTGGCGAGGCAGTAAAAAGCACCGGCAGTAACAAAAATGCTCCCGGCGGGAGCATATTGCCGCCCTTCCTGCCATCCTACCGTGTTACCTTTCCCGGTGGGCCAACCGGCTGCTTATTTAACTTAACTTTATCTTATGGTTAAGGGGTGTCGGCTGTCAATAATTTTATCTATTTCGTCACCTAATGAAAATTAACTAATTATCCGACCAACTGGGCTCGCGTTTTTCCAAAAAGGCCCTGATTCCTTCCTGTGCATCGACCGTGGTGGTATTCAGGGAAATGACCTCGGTGGCGTAGTTCAAGGCCTGGAAGTCCTCCATGTTGATCTGCTGGTAAAAGGCCCTCTTGCCGGCGCCAATGGCCGATAAACTGTACTGGGCAATCTTGCCGGCCAGTTCCCTGGTGGCCGCTTCCAGCTCACCCGGTGGTACCACCTTATTTACCAGGCCGTAGATCAAAGCTTCCCGGGCCGGCATAAACTCGCCGGTTAAGAGCATTTCCATGGCCTTTTTTCTCCCTACGTTGCGGCTCAGGAAAACCGCAGGCGTGGTACAGAACAGCCCTATTTTCACTCCCGGTGTGGCAAACAGGGCATCCTCCGCCGCCACGGCCAGATCGGCCGCCGCCACCAGCTGGCAGCCGGCAGCCGTGGCCACGCCGTGAACCTGGGCAATTACCGGCTGGGGAATTTCCCGGATGGCCCGCATGGTCAGGAAACAGGTTTGAAAGAGCTTCAGTACATCCTGTGGCGTGCCGTCGGCAATTTCCTTAAGGTCGTGGCCGGCGGAAAAGATTTTGCCAATGCCTTTGATTACTACTACTTTGACCCTTTTCGCCTGCCCGATTTTTTGCAATAGTGCCGTCAGTTCCTCCAGCAGTTCCCGGGAAAGGACATTGCGCTTTTCCGGGCGGTTGAGGGAAATAAAGCCCAGTCGCTCTTCTTCCTGATAAAGAAGGTACCGATAGGCCATCATGCCTGCCTCCTCCAACATAACGCAATGATGAAAACAGGACATTTTCCGTTCAATTCAAGCTTCCCCTCTGTTACCATCCCCTGGTATATTCGCCGGCACAGGGTATGCAGGCAAATTTTCCATCCCGCACTCTGGCCCGGGCCTCGGAAACCGGTTCACCACAGAAAGCACAGGTTACCGAATTAAAAATGCGCGCCTTCGGCGGCAGTTCTACCTTCACATGTTGTACCTCACAGAACTCTTCCGGCGGGGCTTCGAGAATATACCGAATGCGCTGCTCTTGAAGCTCCCGGAAGAGCTGCCGCTCCCTCTCATCGGCGGTGCCGCCGAATACTTTGTCCCTTAAGGCCCGGAATTCATCGTTTTGTCGCCACGCGCCCCCCTTGACCGAAACGCGTACCGCTTTGCCGCTTTCCCGGCAGATAAAAGTGAACACATGCTTGCCGTGATCCCGGTACAGCAAATTGCCCTTACCCAGGGTGCAGCCGGTAAGTACCATCACTGCATCCACACCGCAGGCATCGTTCTCCACAATGGCCACCAGTTCTTCATCCTCCGCGCGGTGCCCGGCCAGCTCTTGCAGGCCGATTTTTGCCGCCCGGTAGCCCACGGCCAGGCCGGGGCAGGAATGCCCGTGAAATTCCACGCATTTTTCCCAATCACTTTTTTCCAGGCACATAATTGACTTCACTCCTCAGCGTTTTGCTTGTAACTGATTCCATTACACGCTTATTCTACCTCGAAGATATAATATCCTGTTTAGATTACCCCCTATTTATAGTGAACATATGTATCTCCCTACCCAAAAAGGAGATAACTAAAACATAAAGGTTCATTAAATACCGTCGGGAGAGTGCGAAAATGGCAGGTAAAAGAAAGATACTGCTGGGAACAGGTTTGATCGCCGCTGGTTTATGTATACTCGTCCTGTGGAACGCTTCAAAAGTGACCCTGCCCGTTCTAAGCTTTCCCCGGCTACGGCAGGTTGTTGATGATGAACTGGAGCCGGGGAAGGCATTCGTAGTTCGGGATGAAAAGGGAGATCCGGTCACCATGATTTCCCGCCGCATACGGGTAGGCGATGAGGTAATAACTGCCGAAGGCAAACACTACCGGGTGGAAAAAGTGGACGGCAACAGGGCCACTGCCCGCTTCCTGGGGATGGACAAACAGTTACTGGCCTATAATGAACTATTCTCAAAAATGGAAGTTCCGGTAGCTGCTGCAGTCCGCAACAATAGACCGGTGGCCATATACCATACCCACAGCGATGAATCTTACCTACCCTCTGACGGCAGCCCATCTATTCCTTTTAACGGGGGAATTTTTCAAGTCGGTGATTCTTACAGCAATAAATTGTCCTATGAAGGGGCCAGAGTCTTGCATGATAAAACTCCTCACGACCCCCACGACGATAATGCTTACTACCGCTCGCGCCGGACGGCCGTTCAATTGCTGAAAAAGAACCCCGTAGCCATATTTGATGTACATAGGGACGGTGTAGATGATCCCGAATTTTACCGGCGCATCATTTCCAATGAGGATGTGGCACAAATGCGTTTTGTCGTGGGGCGGGAAAACCCACATATGGCGGCCAACCTGGATTTTGCCAAAAGGCTGATGGCCTACGCCAACAGAATGCACTGGCCCATTGCCAAAGATATCTTTGTGGGTCAGGGCAATTATAACCAGGATCTTATGCCCACCGCCCTTTTAATTGAAGCCGGCACCTATACCAACCGCAAGGATGAGGCCATGCGGGGGATATCCCTGCTGGCCGATGCGGTCCCGGTAATCCTGGGAATTACCGGACCCACCAGTACCCCCGGTGCTCCTGAATACGAAAAACCCGTAACGGATCCAACTGCCCGCCGGACCGGTGTATGGTCCAGCCTGGTATGGATCATGGTAATCACCCTGATTGGTGGAGGCCTCTTTGTGCTCATCAGTACCGGCAGTTACGAAAAAGCCAAAAATCAGCTATCTCACTTCTTTGGCCGGGAACTGGCCGATATCTGGGAAACGAAGCCAAAGAAAAGGGAGCTGGACAGGCAGGAGGAAAACAGGGGGAAGCGGAGCTAACATCAAAACCGAATCGCCGGGCAGCACCTGATTGGTGTCCGGTGCTCTTTTCAGGGTCGATTAAAAAAGAACTTTTCCCGGACCCGCTGATACTTCTTCCCGCCATTTTTTAACTTTGCGTTTAGGAGAAAAGGAAGCCGCGATGACAAAGATAACCGCAGAGACAATGACAATGGTGGCCCCACTGGGCAGGTCAAACAAACAGGAAAGAAAAAGCCCCACCCAGGTGGAAAGAACACCGAAGAAGGAAGATAAAACAAACATCAGCGGCAGGTTATAAGTCAGCTGGTAGGCTGCAGCCGCAGGGTTTAAGATCAGGTTAAAAATAAGCAGGCCGCCGATGCTGCGTAAAGAAGCAGTAATTACCGAACCGGTTAAAAAGAGCAGGCCGTAAAAAATCAGGCTGGCCGGAATGCCTACGGCCAGGGCAACTTCCCGGTGAAAAATCACAGCCTGAATTTCTTTAAAAAAGAGCACCACCAGGCTCACTACGACCGCTGCTACAATAGCCAGCAAAAGCAGGTCGCGGTCGTTCACTGTAAGGATGCTTCCCCACAAAAGCTCCAGGGCCTGGGTTTTCGGGCCGGGCAAAAGGCCCATAAATAGAAAAGCCATCCCCATCGTAACGGAAAAAATAATACCAATGGGCGTATCGGGGTTAAACTCTCCCCGGTCGGCCAGCGGCCCGATTACCGCTGCTGCCACCAGGCTGAATAGAAAAGCCCCGGCCAGGGGATTAAAACCCAGCCAGGCCCCGCAGAGCGCCCCGGCAAAAGCGGCGTGGGAGATGGCCACCCCGATAAAAGAAAGGTTCATCGTGACAACGAAAACCCCGATGAGAGAACAGGCCACGCCCCCAAGCAGACCGGCCAGAATGGCATTTTGCATGAACTGGTAACTCAGAATGGAAAGATCCACATTTATCGCCCCTCGGTGGTAGCTAACGTCTTGGCCTCTTTTTTGGCAATGATTATTTTGGAATCCAATGCGTCACTGAAGAGCGATCGCATTTTCCATCATATTTTCGCCACCGAACAGGAGGTCCAGAACCTCTTCCCGCAGTACTTCCGCGGGCGTGCCCTGTGCCCAGATGCGACCCTCTTTCATTAAAATCAGGCGGTCGCAAACTGCTGCCGCCGTTTTCAGCTCGTGGGTCACCATAAGAGTGGTCAGGTGGCGGGAGCGGTGGATTTCACTGACCAGGGTCATGATCTCCACCCGCGCCCGGCGGTCCAGGGCCGCGGTCGGCTCGTCCAGAAGAAGGATCTCCGGCTCCTGGGCCAGGGCACGGGCAATGGCCACCCGCTGCTGCTCACCTCCTGAAAGATGGCCGATGGGGCGAGAAGCAAGGTGGCTCATGCCCACCAGCTGCAACATGCTGTCCACCACCCGCCTGTCGGCCGGCCCGGGCCGGCGCAGCAGGCCCAGGCGGCCGTAGCGCCCCATCATAACCACTTCCCGCACACTCACCGGCATCCGGGGATCAATGTTCTGAATTTGCGGCACGTAGCCAATCCGCCGGCGCAAAAAGGCCGGGCAGCCCTTTTGAAGCGAGTAGCCCAGCACTTCCACCCGCCCCTGGAGGAGTTTACCCAACCCGTTTACCAGGGTGAGGAGGGTAGTTTTACCGGCCCCGTTCGGCCCGATGATGCCGACCAACTCGCCCTTTCTAACTGACAGCGAAACGCCCCGTAAAGCTACATCTTCACGGTAGGAAACGACGGCATCTTCTATCTTTATTAGAGCAGCCCCGTTGAACAGCCCATTTTCCGGAATACTGTTCCACCGTCCGGCGAGATTAATTTTACTTTACCTCCTTAAGCGCATCCAAAAGCAACTCCACATTTTTGTCCAGGGCGGCGCTCCAGGTATCCGTTTGCGGCAACCCTCCCGGGAAATTGGAGATGGTCACCTGTACCGCCCCCAATTCTTTCGCTATACCTTTACCTGCGTCCGGGCCGCTCTGCAGGTTATCCACCACCAGCTTTACACCAGCCTGTTTCCCTTTGTTGATAAGCTCCTGCATTTTTTGCGGGTTAAGCTCCTCCGGCCGGCCATAAGTAGCCACCACGTCAAAACCGGCCCATTTTAAAAACCCCTGCTGCATATCGGAACAGAGTACCTTCACGCCGCCTGCGCCGGCAGCCTGAAGCCTGGACAGGGTTTCTTTGCCCTTTGACTCAATCTGCGAAACGAGGCGGTCGGCATTTTGCTTATAATAAGCCATGTTAGATGGATCTTTTTCCATCAATATTCCGGCAATTTTTGTAACCGCCTCCTTTTGCACCGGGGGTGCCATCCAGTTACCGGCCACGGCAACTTCAACCACCTGCAGGTCCCTATTATGCACCGATTCTATCAGTTCTTTGGTAAACATTTTCCCCTGCCAGTCGTGGCGCAAAAATAGCCTGGCCTTGGCCAGCTTTTGCACATCGCCCGGCTTCAGGTCAAAATGCCCCGGGCAGGCAGCAGGGGGGACAATATTCACGGTTTCTACTTTATCACCGCCGACATTTTTGACAATATCAGCAATCAATGACGTACCCGTAGCAACTTTTAGCTTCGGACTTTCTTTCGCCGCACATCCAGAGATAGCTAACAAAAGAATTACCAGAATAATTGCCGTAATGCGCGAATAAACCCTTTTCAACGCGATTGACCCTCCTCCATTTTCATCCCGGCTCAACTTGTCAATATGGGTTTACGTGCTTTCAAAACATATTTCTCCCTTGTATTGATAATTTCAATCTCCACCAACCCGCACTGCCTGCACAATTCCTGCATTTTATCATCGTCGGGAATCAGATCGTTGGCGACCACCCCCCCTAACGACCTGTGTAAATCGTTTACTGCCTCCCTGCTCATGGAATGGCAGATGACCAGCCTCCCGCCAGGCTTTAAAATGCGGGCCATTTCGGCCAGCGCACGGGGTTTATCGGTAACATGAGGAAAACAGGAGTTGCAGATGATCTCATCGAAAGTATCTTCCTGAAATGGCGTACAGCTTATGTCCGCCAGTACAAATTCCACATTCCCCGGATTTTTCGCCCTGGCTCTGGCCAGCATCTCTTCAGCAATGTCCAGCGCCACCACTTTGCCTTCTGGACCAGCCGCTTCAACAAGAAAAGGTAAAAGAACCCCCGTACCGGTACCTACGTCCAGAATAAAGCTCCCGGGTCTGATGGCAAGCTCATCGATGATTTTTTTCAACCGCTCCAATGTCTCACCAGTCAATAAATTGTCCCAAATGGGCGCCTTTTGGTTAAAATAATCCCGGTGTGCATCAGCCATCAACTTCCACCTCCCATATTAACGGCCGCGATAATTGGCTTTAATAACCTGCGGATGAAGGGAATCCCAGCCCCAAAAAACAAAAGCCACGGGCACCCTCCTAAACTTTCTGGGAAGGAAACTCGGGGCCTCCGTGGCCTTTTGTATCATTACCTTTTCGGTTGAGGTCCAGCTTGTCCGCTCTGATCCCGTCTTCGTTACGGGGTTAAAGTTTTAGCAAAACCGATATTCCTCAGTTTTTATGGTTGTGAACTAATAGTAGTTTGTTTAACTATTGCTAAACTATTGTTTAAACCATTGTAAGACAATTGAGAGAAATTGTCAATAAAAATTCTTTTGACATTCAACCATTTTAACTGTAAAATTATGGAATACCATAAATTTTTTCTCCATAACTATATTCCCTGATGCGAAACAGCTTCCGGTAGGGAGGTTTTCTTGATGGCTTTGGATCGCCTAAACAAACGGGACAAAGCTGCTCTTAGCCGGTTTTGTAAGCTTATCCGGAGCACCCTCCGCCAAAATCTAGAAGAGGTCCGGCTTTTTGGTTCTAAAGCCCGGGGTGATGATGATCCATGTTCAGACATTGACGTTCTTGTTGTGGTAAAAAACCGTCATCCGGAAGTAGATGATCTAGTTTTGGACGCCGCTTTTGAAGTCAGCCTGGACTATGACGTTGTTTTATCCCCGGTGGTTTTTTCCCATAACGAATACTATGCGCCCCTTACCCGGAAAACCCTTTTTTACCAAAATACACGGGAGGAAGGGGTGCCGCTATGAAAGAAAACCTTGATTTGGAACTGGCTAAATACCGTTTAGACAGAGCCCGGGAAACAGCCGAAGAAGCCGATACCTTAATTCGTGAAGGCAAGCTTAAGGGTGCAGTCAACCGCCTTTATTTCTCGGTTTTTTACGCTGCCAAGGCTCTGCTTGCAACCAAACGGCTTGATTCCGCAAAACACAGCGGCGTAATTGGTTTATTCAACAAGGAATTTATTAAAACCGGGATTATCTCCGTCAATTTAGGAAAAACTCTTTCCAAAGCCTTCAAGTTCAGAAACGAAGGTGATTACCAGGACTTCCGCGAATTTAAACATGAGGAAATAGTGGCACTCCAAAAAGAATGCTCCGCTTTTATTGAAGAAGTAAGCACTTATCTTTCCTCGTTTTGACCATTAGAAAGCGCGGTTAGTTCCGGCATCTTTCCTATTTCCAGGCCCCGGCCCGGCGCAAAAGGCTTGCCGCCCATAGAAAAGCATTCTCATAAATCACTTCCCGATCAAGCGGTTCAAGAAGGGCGACCTGCCTGATCCTCTCATTAACTTCCTCCACGCCTACCAGTTCCACGGGCAAGCCCTCTTCCCCAGCTTTAGTCACGGTTTCCGTTACTAATTTGTTAGGAGGCATAAAACACCAGATCTCGTAAGCTACCTGGTATTTCATCTGCATTTGTTTTTCCGCAAAATCGGCATAGCGCTGGAGTCCTTCAACTTTTTTCCGGACCCGGCGCAACCGGGTGGACAACTTCTCTTTTTCGGCAAAATGATAAGTGCTGGAAAAATCCATCCCGTATAATTCGCCTGGTTTATGGGCAAAAGCCACCACCGGCACGATGTTTTGCTCCGGCAGATCCAGGCTAACCGCACAACCTTTCACCAATTCGTAGTAGGCCAGGATCAACCCCCGCTCCACATCCGCTTTTAAAAATTTCGGTAATCTTCTGCCCATCTCCATGTCTCCCCAATTAGCTTCCGAAGGCTTTCCCAGGTAGTGGAAGTAAGCGGTAATCCTGGAGGCAACTTTTCCTTTTTCTTCACAAAACCCCTTCCTTCTAAACCTTGGGTTTAGTTTCGACATTTTTTCCAAAAATCCTTTTCCGGAGAATATATGCGTCACACTGCATAACAATATCTTCTCTCCCATACAGGCCACAACTTTTCTGCCGCTTCCACCAGCACGGCGTCAAACTGCCCGGCTTTACCGGCTACAATTTCCTGCCGGCACTGCTGCCAGCTCAGCGGCGGGCGGTAAGGACGTTCCGAGGTCATCGCATCCACTGTATCGCACAGCGCAATAATCCGGGAACCAAGGGGAATGGCTTCCCCCTTTAATCCCCGGGGATAACCTTTCCCGTCCCAGCGCTCGTGGTGGTGCAGGACCATCACAGCAACCCGTTTCAGCTGCCGCGATTTGACCAGGATGTTGTAACCGATTTCCGGATGGCGCTGGATTATGGCATATTCGTGAGATAAAAGCCGGCCCGGCTTGCGTAAAATTTGATCCGGAACACCGATTTTGCCTATATCGTGCAAATGAGCCGCAATATGTACCATTTCCAGTTCCCTGCCCTTCAAGCCAACCAGCCGGGCCAGATCCACCGCCATGTCCGCCACGCGCCGGGAATGCCCGCAGGAATAGGGATCCCGGGCCTCCAGGGCAGCCACCAGGCATTCCACGGCATCATGATATATTTGATCAAAGCGGGATTTAAGGATTAACATTTTCCATCGCCTGGCTCATTTTAAGTTTCTGGCAAATATGGGTCCAGGAACGCTTCGCATATACCACCGGAGTATTTTTCCTCCTGGCATGCTCTTTAATCATCCCGGCGATAGTATGGTTGACATAGTCCGTTAAGACAATGACCAGGCCGGTTTCCTCCGGTATGCTTAACTTACCCACGGCAATCTTTTTCCGCCCCTTGAAATGGTAAACCCTATCAAACCCCAGTTGACGGAGGTTGTGGGGGATTTTCCCCAGCCGGTCGCCACCGACAATAAATACGCTCATAGTCGATTCCCTTTCATCATTCTTGGCCCCAGTTCTTGAGAAAACCCAGTCCTTTGGTCGCCCATAACAGGTAGACAATTTTACCCCCTTGCAGTCGATAGTTGATCAGCCACGGACCTTTGCGCAAGGATTTAACAACAACCCTTCCCGGATTGTGAGGTACACGCGCCTTCTTCACCTTTCCCCTCCTTGCCGTCTCTCAGTTTACCTGTTTCCTACCGCATCGAGCAACCGGAGGACCATCGCCGCAGCTTCCGCCCGTATCACGGGCTTCTCCGCCCGGAAAGTTCCGTCGGGATAGCCGGCAACAATCCCCTTCGCTACGGCAGCGCCTACGCTCGCCTTCGCCCAGCCCGGGATGGTACCGGCGTCGGCGAACTTAAGCTCCGCCGGTGTTACGGTACCGATCTTCTTTTCCAGGATCCTTACCACGAGTGCGGCCATCTCAACCCGGGAAACCAGGCGATCAGCCTCAAAGGTCGCCGTGCCGTCCGGCTGCGGGTAGCCCTTCACCAGGCCCTCCCTGACGGCTGCGGCGACCGCTCCCCTGGCCCAGGCGGGGATCTTGGCGCTGTCCCTGAACTTCAGTTCCTGCTCACCGCCCGGCGCGACCTTCAGGGCGCGCACCATGATGGCCGCGATCTCGGCGCGGGTCACCTCCCTGTCGGGGCGGAAGGTGCCGTCGGGATAGCCGGAGATGAGGCCCATCCCGGCCAGCCTGCCGGCCGCGTCGGCCGCCCAGTGGCCCTGGATGTCCTTAAAGGTGACCACCGGCGTGGGAGTTGGGAGCGGCGGCACCTCCCTGGCTACGGCGAAGACGGCAAAGAGCGTCAGGTGGTCGACCGTCGCCGTCACGGTCCCTTTCTCGAGGTCAACGGTCCCCTCGAGGCGGACCCACCTGCCGACCTTTTCGTCGTAGTAGAAGGCGGCCGGTTCCTGGTCCTTGGCGAGCTTGCTCTTGTCGAAGTAGAGGGTGATGGTTATCTTGCCGGTCAGGGTGCCGTTTTTGAGGGTGACGTCCACGACCTTGCCGAGCAGGGGCATCCCCGCGCCCGCAGTCTTTTCGTTACCCACGACCTCAGCCTTGATCATGGCGTTCGCGCCGCTCACGGCCCCGGCAGGCACCTCGACCTTCACCTTACCGGGCACTTCGGCCTCGGTGGTCACTCCCGCCTGCACGGGCTTTTCGACCCTATCCGCGGATGGCGCCGGTGCTCCGCTGCCTCCACCGCCGGTACCACCTTTTGAGTACGTGTAGACGCTAAAGATTTCGCCGGTGGGCTTAAATAAAAGCGACCAGATCACTTGCAGCCTGAGTTCCTGGAAGCGCGCCTTCTCATCAGGCGTCGCCGTGCCCTGCTTCACCTTACTCCTCAGGGCAAAGAAGTCTTCCGGGAAAAGTTGAGGTTTTGCCTTAACGACAGCCGTCCGGGAGGTGGCTCTGTCGGTCACCGCGAGGTAATAGTTGTCTGCATTGAAAGGCTCTTCCCCCTGGAGAACGTAATTACCCTCACCGGCCACCAACCGCAGTGCATTGTCGATCCCTTCTGTGGCCCAGCCGCTCACCACCTCAAACCGACCCTGCTGGGGCATTCTCTCTCCGTAAAGTATGGCAAAACCCTCGCCCAGTGCCCGAAAGGCAAACGAACCGCACAGGCACAACTTGTTCTCCTCTACACCAAGGTTAGCATAGGAAAACTTCAGTAGTGCGCCATCCGGGCTGGAAACGCCGAGTGGAGAAACCTTTTTCCAGGCGAAAATCGCTTCGGCCGGCCTGGTTAAAAGGTTCTTCAGGAGCAGATCCTGGCGCGCCTTCAAGGCCGCCTGTTCATCTGGGGAGGCCTGGCCGTTCACCACCCTGTTGCGCAGATTAAAGAAATCTTTGCCGCCGAAGGTGTCCGGCTTGACATGTACCCACACCACCTCTCCGGTGGCTTTGTTGGCGAAGATGAAGGTAGGGCTCACGGACGTTATCTTTTTCCAGTTGCCCATGTACTTGACGTCAGCCGTACCGACCATGTAGTCGAATACCGGCTTGCTGCCAGCCTCGGACGGCAGGAGGCTGACCACCATCAGGTCATCCGCCACCACCGGACTGTCCGGCCACAAGGCAGGCAGAGCCACGCCGGCCAGTCGAAAGGCCAGCACGGAGTCAGGGTACCCCTTACCGGCGTTCTGGGCGATTTCCTGGCATTTGTCCAGCGTCAGTACGGTCGTTTCCCCGCCCTTTTTCACCTCCGGCCGCGGCCACAGTTCGTTGGCCGCCCGCCACTCCACTATGCGGTTGGCGTAAGACTTTTTAAAGGTGACGAGCGCCCGCTGGCCCGCCTCCGGGTAGCGGTATGCACCATCCGGAAATTCCTTGAGAATGCCGGGAATCTTACGCCCGGTGAAGTGACCCTCGCTGACCATCACCGGAATCACAAGGGCGGTGGCCCCATCGGTATAAATGGCTTCGTAAACGGCCTCCCGCAGAGAAGGGGTCAGACTTTCAAAAAGGAAGCCATACTTTATACCTTTCAGCGGCGTCCCTTTGTTTGCTAGGCGTTCCTGGATTTGCATTCCAAGGGAAGCCAGATTATCAACCCAGCCGATCTGCCCTTCTTCGGAATCGCTGCCGTGCGCGGCCAGTACCCCTATTTCGCTTCCGGCGTTTTCAACCAGAAGCCCAATCTGTCCGGCAAGCACTTCGGCCAGCAAGGGGTGGTCATCGATGGCCGGCGTTAAAATTACTTCCCCCTGCGGCCTGGCCCTTTCCAGGGGCTCTTCGTGTTCTTCACCCGGCAAGTCCTCCCTTAAACCCAGGACGTATTTGATCTCCTCGATGTGATTGGAGTAGCTGGAGATGAACAGAGGCACGGCAACAATTTTGTTGACCCCGGCTGCATTAAGTTGTTCCACAGCAGTCGGAATATCCGGCTCTATTTCTTCCAAAAAACCAAGGGCTACCGGATAAGGGAGGTTATCTCTCAATTCATAAGCCGCTTCCCAAACGGGCGTGGTCCATTCGGGATCATTCGTCCCGTGCGCGACGATCAGAACGCCGGGCTTCACCTCTGCCGCCGCGGATGACTGAAAGGGCAAGGCAAAGAAGCAGGAGAAGAGAATCAACGTCAGGATTAAGGAAGTTCCTATTAACCGCTTTAACCGCTTTTGCCGGACAAACATCATCATCCCTCCCGGTAAAGATACAGTTTTGCGTTATAAAACGTGGACTGGTGTTTCGCGACTGTGATTATATTTACCTCATCCTTCCAAACACCCCCTTACAATTCTTCTTCCTGCCAAAGAGAATGATACTCGTTCTCAATGGCTGGCTTTTTAAAATCCCGGCTTTCCCGCTAACCGGCCAAGCCGGGAGAAACACCCGCCAACAGGATAAACGCGCGCGGGGGAACCAGTTTTTCAGCCCAGTCCCAGCAGACGCCCGCCCTGGTAGATAATCACCGCCACCAGCCATCCCAGGACGAGGCTGTAACCGATGGCAAAAGCCGTCCACTTCTAGGAGTTGGTTTCCCTTTTGATGGCGCCGATGGTCGCCGCGCAGGGAATGTAAATCAGGCACATGGCCATAAAGGCATAGGCCGAAAGAGGAGTCCAGTGCTGCTGGATGATGGGGATTAAACTTTCTGCTTCCTCGCCCACACCGTAAATGACACCGAGAGTACCGACCACCACTTCTTTAGCTAAAAGGCCAAAGATCAGGGCAGCAGCAGCCTCCCAGGTACCAAACCCGGCAGGGGCAAAGACGGGGGCAAAAATGGCACCCAGATGACCGATCAGGCTTTCCTTGCTGCCGGGTTCCACGCCCCAGGGTAGCACAGAAAGAAGCCAGATCAGGATCACCACGCTGAAGATGATTGTACCGGCCTTACGCAGGAAAACAGCCCACATGGAAAACAGGAAAATGGGAAGCCCAAGATAACGATTGGTTACGATCCGGTCAATTTTATCCGTAAGGGACAATCTCTGCTCAACACCGGTACGTCTTTTTACTGTTTCTTTAACCAGCCCGCCGATAAAGCCATAACGCTGGTCGGCCAGGAAAATTTCCGGTTCCTCACCGGTTAACTCCCGCAACCTGCGGATACGTTAATAATGACATCCGGTTTTTCTTTTAAAATATAATTCCGGGCAATTATTTCATCCTCCGAAAAAGCACCCATGCTGTATGTGCCCGGCAGGTCTACCACCTGATACGAAATCTCGTCGTAAATAAGCCGTCCCTCTTTTTTTTCTACCGTTACCCCCGGCCAGTTACCGACATGCTGACGGGCACCGGTCAGGTTGTTAAAAATACTGGTTTTCCCGGAGTTTGGGTTACCTGCCAGGGCAATGACAATTCCCCCGAGTTGTAAGTTAGGCGCAGCTTCCATGATAAACAAGCCTCCTTAACCGGTGATCTCATCAACAAAAATCCTTTGTACCATGCCCCGGCCTAAAGCCAGGCGTCCTTCCCCCAGGGCTACAATTACCGGGCCAATGCCGTTGTTCTGAACCATACGGATAACTTTTCCCCGTACAAGACCGAGAGCGGTTAATTTCTCACGCAAAGCAACCCCTCCCGCAACATCCCGAACCACCCCACTTTCCCCCTGGGCCATAAACCCCAGTGGCTTCATCCGTAATCACCCCCTGGCCTTAAGGATAGACTTTAAAAGACTTCCACCGCCACACCGTTTGCCTCTTCTTTTCGCAAAGTCAACCGGAAACCTCGCACGACGATCTCCATTGGATCGCCCAGCGGCGCCCTGCCTTGAACAATGATCTCCACCCCGGGCACCAGCCCCATGGTCAGGATGCGCCGGCGCAAACTACCTTGAGCATTAATCCGCACAACCCGGCCCCTTATCCCCTGGGCCAATTCTCCAAGCAATTTAATACCGCTTGATTCATTCATGATCCCCTACCCCCTGAAATGTTGTGAATGAGTCTCATTCTCATTTGATTAAGATAATGGATTTCATTCTCATGCTAATCATACGATAACTCTTCCCTCCTGTCAACCCCTTTTCGGAGCAGCAGGGCCAATCCTTGCATCTGCAAATCCTTGCCAGCTACTGCCGCCTGGTGTAAACTTGAAGATAGGAACGATACGAAATAAAAGGGCAGGTATCCGGGATGTGCGGGTATAATGAGTCGTCCCAGTATGAAGAATATTTGGCAGGCCATAAAAGGCGAGCCAGGCTGGAAGAAAAATCCCTGGCCGCCCGTAAAAGAGAAGCCTGGGAAAAAGCAAAGCAGCTGGCGGAAGAACTTCCGCTTCTTTTCCCGCTACGCCGGATCTATCTGTTCGGTTCCCTGACCGGTGGACACTTTACCACCCTCTCGGATATAGACATTGCCCTGGAAGGCCTGGAGGAAAAAGATCATTTAAAGGCGTTAACGGCTGCAGAAAATATCGCCCGTCCTTTCCAGGTGGATGTGATCCTGCTGGAAGAAGCCCCGTTATCCCTGAAGAAAAAAATATACAACCAGGGTGTGATTATTTATGAGCGAGGAAAAGATTAATGCCTACCTGGGTTTAATAGGCGATCTGGAAGATAAAATGCCCTCCATAGAGAATATCGTAGGCAAAATTCATTCCCTGGGCCAGGAAATAAACCGTATTTCCGGCAAGATTCCCGAGGAAAAGCTTATGGCCCTGGCTGGCTACCTGCACCACTTTTACACCGGAGTAGAAGATATATTAGCGCGGATAATCAAAACAGTGGACGGGTACATGCCCCGGTCCGGGGATTGGCATTCGGAATTGCTCTATATCAGTTCGCGGAAAACACCCGGTGTAAGGCCGGCCATAATCTCGGCTGAAATGCATGAGATTTTGACTGACTACAAGGCGTTCAGACACCTTTACCGTCACGCCTATGCCAAAGAACTGCGGTGGAAAAAGATGGACCACCTAGCCCTTAATATACAGGATGTTTGGATGGCATTTAAAAAAAGTATCATGGCAATTATTCAATTCTTGCAAAAAATAATTAACGATTTGGAAAAATAAAACTAAAGAGGACAACCAAAAACCCCCACTACGGAAATAAAAGCGGGAGGGCACGGAAAAAAAACAGCGTCGACCGCTGCTGAGCGCCGCTTGGCCACTACCGCCTCCATGGGGTTAACCAGGTTGTAAATGTAAAGGTGCGGTACCTTGCCTAGAGAAATGCGGGGGAAGCAGGATTCAGATAGTGCTGTAGTCTTGCCGGGCAGGAGCTCCAGCACCCCGTGGGTCCCCACGTACCAAACTCCTCCTCGAGCCACATGTGCCAGGCTATCCACTGGTGCGGCGGTACGTCCGGGTCGTGGAGGATCTTGCAGACCTCCCCATCGCACCTGGCACCAGCGCAGCCCCGCTTGGGCTGATCGAAATGAGCGCGAAAAGGCCGCGAAAGTCCACCCCTGTTCCGGCAGGGCGTTAGGACCTTCGTGGCCCGCATGAATTAACATTGAAAATAATGGGGGAAAACACATTCGCGGTATTGTTTGTAGTCGCCCAGTACTCGTGTGTCTTTTTGCTGGGCAGCCGGGATTTCCGGATGCCTCGCCTTGTTCTAGCGCACCCCAAAGAGGCTCAGCGTGGCACTGTACACGCGCTTGTCGTACTCGCCTTCGCTTTTCCGGGTTTCATCGGCATACCGGGTGTAAAAGAGCCAGTGGCCGGGATGACTCAAGGTAAACTTTACCCATCCCGCGTCATCGGTTTTCTGGGCCAGGGCCCAGTCCTCTTCTTCCCGCAGGCTCCAGGTGGCCTTAACGATCGCCCCGGCCAAAGGCCGGCCCCGGTAACGAACCTCCAGGATCACCTCGTCACCCACACGGTAAGCACCAGGGGCTACAATCAGCTCTAAATCGTGGCCCAGGTGCACGATTTCCGGGGGATGCACCACCCCACCGCAGCTGGCGCAGAAATGGCCCACCTGGACGTATGTCCTGGCGTACTGGTAATAGTAGCCGACCTCCCGGGCATCGGGGTGGTCCTCACGCGTACCCCGGCGGTAAAAGCCGTCCCTGGTAATGGCTATCGGGCCCACATCGTTTTCAACCGTCACGGGCCAGAAGCCGTCCCGATCGGGCGTAAACGTTACCAGATGAAACCTGTCATCCCCTGACTCCACTTTTAAGGGAAGCCTCTCCCCGCCGGGAGCTACCGCCCAGGCCGAGAGGTGGCCCAGATCCGCCAGGCCATCGGGACGCATGGCGTGCCCGTAAAAGATGCGGCAGCGGGCCTCACTCCCCTCGTGGGCATGGCTTACCTCCGGCAGGACCCAGATTTCGTGACCCTGAACTACTTTGAGCATTACCGAAATACCCCCTTTGTCTTATTTTATTTTTTAAAGAAAAGTGCTGGTGTTTGAACCGTTGCCACCACCCCGAACTGGAGAACTTTGAAAAAATAGCCGACCATGTGCGTTAAGTGCGCACCGGTTCTACTTTATCCAGGCTTTTTCCAGGCTCCATCGCCTCACCTGCCGAAACCTGACATTCTCCTCAAACAGCACCTGTTTCTAATTCCCATTTTTCACCCCCCGTCCAGAGGATCATGCCCAGGCGCACCCGGTATTCCTCGCTGTAAACCCCATTGACTGCGAGCTGCTCCACGTAACCGGCAATTGTCTTTTTGATCTCCGGGGTAACCTCCGTGTAGAGCCGGAAGAAGTCCTCCAGCGCGGCCGCCGCCTCCGCCACCGGCAATTCCTCGTCCCACTCGTCCACCCACACCTGAAAAGAGGGGCAATAACCCGAGGTGTAGAGGTAGTTGAGGGGGTAGATAATATCATGCCCCGGCAGGGGCATTTCCTCGCCGAAGATCACCTGCCACAGCTCCTCCCGCGCCGGACTCCGGCGCCGCCCGGCAAAGTCGCACAGGAAACACCACCGGCGGGAGCAGGCCATCATTTTTTCGAGCGTCGCCACATCCCGCACACCCGGCGTGAGGGAGGCAAAGACCAGGTCGAACCGCCTGGCCAGACCTTCCGCTTCCGGGTCCACCTTTTCCCACTCCCGGCACAAAAACTCCACGCTTGAGAACCCTTCTGCTTCCACCCTCTTTTGCAGGGCGGCCAGCATGGCCGAAGCCGGCTCCAGGGCGGTCACCTTTGCCCGCCGGCGGGCCAGGGGAACGGTGAAGACACCCGTACCGGCACCGATGTCCAGCACTTCCATCCCCGGCTGCAGGACCCCCTGCCCCTCCAACCAGGACAGCACCCGGTCTACGCGTCTTCTGGTGCGCTCCTGGCCGGCCCAGCGTTCAAACCGCCCGGCCAGCCGGTTCCAGTAGTCCAGGGAGCCCTGGTCGCGGCGGCGCCGGGCCTGCAGGGAATTTTTGTGCGCCCCGCTCCAGGCCTCCGCCCAGAAACGGGGTTCCCTGAGTGCACCTGCCATAAAATCAGCAATGCTCCCTTCCCGAGCCAGTTTTTTCACTTGAAACAGATTGCCGAGAAAACTACCCAGCAGCATGGAAGGCAGTACGTTTTTCCACAGATTCAGCACATCGGGCAGGACATCTGAAATGAGCTGCACCTGTCATCCTCACCTTTCCACAGAACCGGCAGGAGTTCAAAACCACTGCGGCTTCCTGCCCGCTACCAGGTACCGCTGGTGGGCGTAAACCAGGCAATATCGCAGGAGCATGACGTTTTTTGGGACCTCCACCACCCGAGTTAAAGGTTGTACGGCAATGCTCCCGGGTTTGAGCACCCGTAAGCTGCAGCTCTACTGTCCCAGTATCTGGCGATTTTTCCTTCAAAGCCGTTCCTGCCAGCCCGTTCAACCCCTATCAATTCGTCTTCCGAGCGCCGCACGCCGGCACGTATCTTCACAGCGGAGGCACCTGATACATACCGCAATAACAATTTGCGTTAACTGGACATGGGTTCAATGAGGGCAATTAGTCGCCATAAGCAAAAACTCCTCTCCACGGAAATAGCCATACTTGAGGTACCCCAAAAACGTATCCCAGCGCGGAATGTCTACCTTCATTACCTCCACCCGGAACCCCAGGCTTCGAAGTATCTCGATGTCTGCCTCAGGACGCTTCTTTAGCCTCATCGGCAGGTATTTTTCCATCTGCCGGTGCCCCCGCCCGGCCCAGGGATTCCTTCTTTCTGTTAAAAAGATAAGTAACTGGGCAAAAAAGCGCCATACTTTTTTGTATAACGGCGCCGTTTTGCCCCAGTTGCTGTCAATAATGATCAGTTTTCCCCCGGGTCGCAAAACTCTTTTCCACTCTGCCATCGCTTTTTCCGGATCAGGTAGCGACCAAACGACGTGCCTGTTAATAACGACATCAAAAGAATTATTTTTAAAAGGTAATACCTCCGCGTCGCCGACCCGGAATTCTACAGCAAGATTCAGTTTTTTTGCCTTCTCCCTGGCCTTCTGCACCATTTGCTCAGCAATATCTACACCCGTCACCCTATGCCCTAATTCCGCTAGGAGTAGTGCAACGACCCCGGTACCTGTTCCCACATCCAGGATTTCAAGCCTTTTATCCCCCAGTACCCCTTTTAAAAGGCCAATCCAGGCGTCTTTTTCTCTGGCGGTATGAATGCCGTGTCCCGGCGACCTGTCAAAGGTATCCGCTCTGCGGTTCCACCTTTGCCTTATCATTTCCTTTATTTGCGCGTTTTGAACCGTCATAACCATCTCCCCCTTAAGACCGCTGTTAAGATTAAAGAAAGCAAACTTTCCCCGTCACATTCGCCTGGACAGGAACAAGATCTTTAAAGCGGTGGCAGGCCACCCGGTGATCAGGAGCGGGGACCGCCAGCGGGGGCTCCTTCTCCCGGCAGATTTTTTCCGCGTGCGGGCAACGGTCTTGAAACGAGCAACCACCAGCTTTTTCAAGGTTAACTTCAGGCGATACATGATTAAGGCTCGCTATCCTCCACGTTCTCCCGGCTTCAGGGTCGGGAACCAATATGGCGCCCAATAAAGCTCGGGTATAGGGATGACAGGGACTGCCAAAGATACTCTCTGTTTTCCCTTCTTCAACGATTTTCCCCCGGTACATTACCGCAATCCGGTCGCTCATCCAGCGGGCGACATTCAGGTCGTGAGAAATAAAAACGCAGGTGAATTGAAACCGGCGCTGCAGCTCTTTTAAAAGAGTAAGTACCTGAGCCTGAACGGATACATCCAGCGAAGAAGTTGGTTCATCAGCCACGATGAGTTCCGGTTGAAGAGCGAGTACCCGCGCCAGTGCCACTCTCTGGAGTTGCCCGCCGCTAAGTTCAAAGGGGTACCGGTTTAGGTGTTCCGGGTGCAACCCGACAGTTTCAATTAGCTCCAAAACCCGGTCAATAATTTCCCTGCCCCGGACCAACCGGTTAAGCTTAAAAGGTTCGCCCAGGCTATCCCTGATCTTCCAGCGGGGGTTAAAGGCCATATCAGGGTCCTGAAAAATGATCTGTATCTTCGGCCTTAACTTTCTCAGTTTCCGGGGGTCTAGCCGGGTAAGTTCTATCCCGTTAAAAAGAATCCGGCCGGCGGTGGGTTCTATAAGCCTCACAATCATCTTTCCAACCGTGGTTTTACCGCAACCGCTCTCACCCACCAGGCCCAGGGTTTGTCCTTTATTAACCCTAAAAGAAACTCCTCTAACCACTTCTATAGATCTCCGGCGGAAAATCCCGCTCGTAAAAACTTTTTTAATCCCCACCACTTCAAGCATAAAAACACCTCACCCCGTGGTCCATACCTATCCTTTGTACCAAAGGAGGTTCATGTGCGCATTTTTTGCGTGCCTTTTTACAGCGGGGGTGGAAACTACAGCCCGGCGGCAGGTTGATCAAGGAAGGGCTGAAACCCTTGGTGGCTATAAGTCCATTACTGGGATGGGAGTCCAGCAGCGCGCGAGTGTAAGGATGCCGCGGATTTCTAAATACTTCTCCGGTACGACCGTACTCGACGATTTTACCGGCGTACATTACGGCCAGGCGGTCCGTCAGTGCTGCAGCCACCCCCAGATCGTGGGTGATTAACAACATCGAGCGGGGTGGGGAAACACCCTTTGTTACCGCATGCAGCAATTCCACAATCTGTACCTGAATGGTAACATCCAGTCCCCTGGTAGGTTCGTCGGCAATAAGCAGGGAAGGAGCGCAGGCGAGACCGATGGCAATCATGGCCCGCTGCCGCATCCCTCCACTTAATTCATGGGGGTAACTGCGGATCCACTTCGCCGGGATACCCGTCAGTTCCAGAAGTTCTCCTGCCCTCTGCCAGGCTGCTTTTCTCTTCAGTCCCTGGTGTTCCCGAAGCACTTCCGCAATCTGTTCGCCAATGCTCAAGGCCGGGTTTAAAGAACTCAAAGGATTTTGAAATATCATTGATACCTGTCGTCCCCGGACCTTCCGCATCTCCTCCTCCGGCAATGCCAGAAGGTTTTGTCCCCGGTATAAAACCTCACCACTTACCGCAGCAGTTTTGGGAAGCAGACGGGTTATCGCCAGTCCTAAAACGGTTTTCCCGGAACCGGTCTCACCCACAAGCCCGAGTATTTCCCCGGGATATAACTCCAGATCCACCCCGTCTGCCGCTTTAACAAATCCGTCCGCTGATTTGAAGTAAACCCGAAGGTTGGTAATTTTCAGGAGCACCACATAACCTCCTCCCTGCTACACATTCAGCACTTCCCGTGCCCGCGGATCTAAAACATCCCTCAAACCTTCACCCAGGAGATTGAAGGAGAGAACGGACAAAGTTATAGCCAGCCCCGGGGAAATCATCACGTGTGGATGCGTAAAGATGAACTGTTTGCCCTCGCTTAACATGGCGCCCCATTCCGGCGTAGGAGCCTGTACACCCAGACCCAGGAAGCTTAATGCAGCAATAGACAGGATTGTATGGCTAACGTGAAGAGTAGCCAGAACGAGTAAAGGAGGAAAAGCGTTAGGTATGATGTGCCGCATAATTATGTACATGTTGCTCCCCCCGAGGGCCTTAGCGGCACCGATGAACCCCTGCTCTTTGATGGACAGCACAAGACCCCGAGATACCCTCGTGTAGCCAACCCAACCGAGGGCAACCAGAGCAAGAATAAGATTTTGAACGGAAGGACCCAGCACTCCCACTATACAAAGCGCCAGGATGATATTAGGAAAAGCCAGCAAGATATCCACAATACGCATGATCAACTCGTCTATCAAACCCCCAAAATATCCAGCAATGGATCCAATCATCAGACCCAGAAGCAGGTTAATTGATACCACTACCAGCGCGAGAAACAGGGAGTACCTGGTTCCAAAAACGACCCTGCTGAAAATGTCTCTTCCAAAGCCGTCTGTACCCATCAGGTGGTGCTCGCCGGGGGGCAGGAGGCGTTCTTCCACCTTTACATCATCAGGGTCATACGGAGCAATAAAGGGAGCAAATACAGCCAGTGCCATGAAGCCAAATATTAAGATACTGCCTGTCAGCAACATCTTTTTACCCCTGGTTACTTCCAGAATGTACAAGTAATTAACTCCTCCCCTCATATCTTACCCGCGGGTCCAGATAAACATATAGAATATCCACCAGTAGATTAACCAGTACATATATCGCGGCAATGATTAGAACAAACCCCTGAATAACGGGATAATCCCGGGCGTATATGGAATCAACGAAAAACTTACCTATGCCGGGCCAGGAGAATACGGTTTCGACTATCACTGCTCCAGCCAACAAATGCCCCACCTGAGTACCGAGAATGGTTACAACCGGAATCAGGGCGTTTTTCAAGGCGTGCTTCCAGACGATGACCACTTCTCTGAGACCTTTGGCCTTTGCGGTTTTGATATAGTCAAGGTTTAACACCTCCAGCATGCTGGTTCTCACGAATCGCATCAGGGAAGCAGTAATTCCCACGGCAAGCGTAATCATCGGTAAAACAAGATGCCTTACGGTACCGTGGCCAAAACAGGGCAGCCACCCCAGGGCCAGCGAAAAGCACAGCATCAACATCAACCCAAGCCAAAACTCGGGAATGGATACCCCTGCTAAAGACACAACCCGGATTATGTGGTCGAAAAGTGAATTGGGTTTTGTAGCGGCAAAAACCCCTATTGGGAGTCCAATGATCACCGAAAGGGCCATTGCAGCTACGGCCAGTTGAAAGGTAGCACCAAATCTGGCCGTGAACTCTTCCAATACGGGTTCCCCCGTCCTGAGAGAAACACCTAATTTACCGTGGGTGAGTAAATACAACCACTGTAAGCATTGGACAAGAAAGGGCCGGTTCAAATCGTGCCGTTTCATAAATAGTTCTATCTCGGCGTAGGTAGGATCCAGCCCGCTCTGCTGTCTGATAATAGTTTCAGCCGGGTTTCCCGGAGCATAGAAGAGAAGCAAAAAAGAAAGAAACGACGCGATCAGCATTACAAAAACGGCTGATACCAATCTTTGGATGAGCAGTCTTCTCATAACTATATTTCCTTTCTTCCCGCCGGGCCGGGGAAAACCGGCCCGGCACGGACTTGAAATTTGCGTCTCTCGTGTTGCATTTTATTTAACTTCAATGTACTGAAGTTCCATATCGAACATGGTTGGGGCGGGTTTGAACCCGGATACGTTATCCCGGTAAGCAACCACTTTTACGATATCATAGAGGGGGATGCAAGGAGCCTCCTGGTGCAGCATCTCCCATATTTCATCACAAATTTTTTTGCGTTCACTTTCATCAGGGGTACTCCAGGCTTTTTCGATCAACCGGTCCAGTTCCTGAGCATGATAAGCAGCGGGCCAGCTTTTAGATTTGGAATGGTACTTCTAGCCGATGGCAATACCGCCAGGAATCGATGGCAGGCAAAAGCTGTGGTGCACAAACATGTCGTATTCTCCCTTTTTAGATCTATCCCAGGCCGCTCCGCTTTCAAGGGTGAGCAGCTTCATCTGCACCCCGATCTTCTTCAACTCCGACTGCACGAAAACAGCCACAGCATCGGCGTTTGCCTCCCCTGCCGGGATCAACAGTTCAAAAACAAAGGGTTTTCCATTTTTGTCCAGAATCCCATCTCCGTCCGTGTCCTTCCACCCTGCTTCAGCCAGCAGTTGTTTTGCTTTTTCCGGGTCGTAACCGTACTTCTGCTTAACGTTAGAAGGGCCGTACTTAAACCACGGGGCGGTTATCGTGTATGCCGGCTCGGGAAGCCCCCCGAAGAGTTCCTTAACCATTTTTTCACTATCAATAGCTAAATTTAAAGCCAGCCTTACCTTTTTATCGTTGAATGGCTCTTTCTGGCAATTAAACTCCAACACCTGATACCGGCCGTAAGATGTTTCCTCTACCTTAATTCCCGCCTTTCTGAGGCCTGGAACCTCCACATAAGGTATGCTGGAATGATGTTCTGTAATCCCAATCATGTCAATTTCTCCTGCCTTGAGAGCCACGATCTGGGCATGCGGGTCAGGTATCGTTTTCCAGATAACCTTGTCCACTTTGGGCTTATTACCCCAATAGTCGTCGTTACGGACCAGGACCGCCTGTTTATCTTTCTCGTAATCTACCAGCTTGAACGGCCCCGTCCCAATGAAATTAGTCAGTTTACCATCCACGCTCCCCACAGGTTCTACTGCCTCAGGGCAAATTACAGGACTAGTCCATCCGCTGGCCAGGTCGAGCAAAAATGGGGCGTAGTATTCCTTAAAGTATACTTTCAAAGTATTATTGTCCGGTGTCTCTACCTTTTCAATATAGCGTCCGAAAGGCGCTTGGTTTGCTATCCACTGAAAAGCAAATTTTGCTGCAGAAGCATCGAGTACTGTCCCATTGTGGAACTTAACCCCTTTTCGTAAATGAAAAGTATATATTTTCCCATCCTTAGATACATCCCAGGATTCTGCCAGTTGCGGAACAGTATTTCCTTCTCGATCGACACCGACAAAACGTTCAAAAACCAAATTTTGGCCCTCTATAGCTTCTTTAAAGTCCTTTACCGCTCCCAGCCTTAACACCTTCTCCCCTTTGGTAGCCGGAGTCTGATCGCCAGTTTTTGCACAACCTGCAGCTACGGAAATTAAAAACAGGCTGATTAAAGCGATGGTTACGGTTCTTAAAAAACCCTTCATTTTCAGTTGCATTTCCGTTCCTCCTCCTCAGTATTACTCTCAAAGTTTAAGGCACGCTCTACACCGAAAATAAATTTTCATCCTTCTGCTTGTACCGCCAAAAACAGCATGGGCGCCTTATGATAAACGACGTCCCGGACCTTATGTTAAAATAATTGCGGCACCTGTTCACCTGTGCATGTTGCAGAAAGTCAGTATGACGAGTATACGTGGCAAAATGGCACGCCAACAGGTGCCCCTTCATCACCTCCTTCAAAACGGGCTCATCTTGGCGGCAAACCTCGCGGGCTTCGGGGCACCGGGGGTGAAAGCGGCAGCCCGAAAACGCTTTAGCAGGTAACGGCTCATTTAATGCACGCTCCTGAAAATTAAAAGCCACGAAAAAGCAACCCCCTTTCGATGAGGAAAACATTGCCTTCGTGGCTTTTACCGTTCGAGTTTTTAACTGTTTAGATAGCCTTTGTTAGATTGCCTTTCTTAAAAACCCAACGACTTCGGTCGTCTTACTGATAAAAATATTCTTTCATTACTCCATAAATACTGCATTGATTAAAGAATTCCTGCAAAAAAAGTTGAAACAAAAATTTCATCCGGGGCCGTCCCAGCTCTTCCAGGGGAATGACATCGAGACCCTTCACCCAGCCGCTTTTTTCATCCCATACCGGCCGTACTCCCATTAAGTACAGCTCCTGGGCTATATCGTCACCCCTTGTGCGCATGTTGCTGGTCAAAGGCATAACCCGTGGTGGCCAGTTCGGGATTTACAATGATCCGGGCACCACCGGCAGCAGCCTCTTCATTTAAGGCGTAAGCGTCAAACCCTACCCACCTGGCACAATCCCCGGGTTTATAGGATAATCTTCCTATCTCAATATTTTTCATTGATGCTCTAAAAAGCTGTAAGCGTCAAACCCTACCCACCTGGCACAATCCCCGGGTTTATAGGATAATCTTCCTATCTCAATATTTTTCATTGATGCTCTAAAAGTAAGCGTAAAATAAACCCCACCTTGCAATCAGGTGGGGACAAAATCCAGCTTATTTACTGGCCCTGCAGGCAGGGGGTAACGAATCGGACCAGGGGAGTAACTGATCCAGGGCGTTACCGTCTGTGGGGTCCAGATTGGGAAGTCTTTCAAAAAGATAGCTGAGGTATTGGAAAGGATTCAACCCATTCTCCTTTGCCGTTTCTATGATGCTGTAAGTAATAGCGCTGG
>NZ_FQZM01000081.1 GCF_900142025.1 Desulfofundulus thermosubterraneus DSM 16057
TGTGGAAGACCATTTTCATCCATGGCAGGGAGTAGCATTTTCCCTGGGCTATGTTAATATCTGCCATTTAGCTGGGGGTTTTGCGACTGTATCTATTGTACTTTCGCTATTTCGTCTAAAACTTTTTTGAGTCGATCTTTTCCAATTTCGTTTTCAAATTTCGCATAAATTGTCCTGGACTTTTCGATAAACTTTTGCTTCTCTTCGGTAGAGAGTTCGTTTACTGCAATGCCTTTCTTTTTCATTTCTTCCAAATACTTTTCGCTCAGTTCCCGATTTATCTGTCTCTGATACTTTCCGGCTTCAACAGCCGCTTTTTTAAGCAGTTCCTGATCAGCAGGAGACAGCTTATCCCATGTCTTTTTACTGATCATGAATACAAAAGGAGTATAGAAATGTCTGGATAAAGTCAGATACTTTTGCGCCTCATAAAATCCTGCATCGTAAATAAGGGTATTAGGATTCTCCTGGCCATCAATGACTTTCTGTTCCAGGGCAGTAAATACTTCATTAAAGGGCATCGGTACGGGATTGGCTCCCCAGGCCTTAAAAGTTTCCAGGTGAATCGGATTCTGCATCGTTCTAATTTTTAACCCTTTCAAATCATCGATGGAGTTAATGGGTCTTTTGCTGTTGGTAATATTCCGGAAACCATTTTCCCAATAGGCTAACCCTACCATGCCCACGTCTTCCAGAGTTTTCAGAATATCTTGTCCTGCCGGGCCGTCTAAAACCCTGTCAGCAACTTCTTCGTTCGGGAATAGATAAGGAAGATCGAAAACCATAAAGGACTTGGTAAAGTTGGCAATAGGTGCTGTGGACGGAATGGTAATATCCAGGGTACCCATTTGCAGCGCTTCCATCATGGACTTATCGTTGCCAAGCTGGCCGTCTGGAAATATCTGTAATCTAATCCTGCCGTTACTTTCTTTTTCAACGATTTCTTGAAATTTTACCAATCCTTTTCCATGGGAGCTGTTTTGTAAACTGGACCCAATGCCCGCCTTTAGAACAATCTGCTGCGCCTGATCTTTACTTTTTTCTTCACCTTCTTTTTTACTCTGCGATGTGCTACAGCCGACCAAACCAATCAACAAGCTAAAGATTGTGAAAAGTAACAGCAAACGTTTTACTCTCATAGTTTTTATTCCTCCTCCAGAAAATGAGAGATAATAGACGGAACTTCTGGAATTAAGGGTGCAACAAAACCTTCATTGAGTTCCCACCTGATAGTATTAGCCTGATACCTTCTTCGGCTTTTTCCAGCGGCAAATGGTGAGAAATTACGCTGGCAATACCCGGTTCCCGCTCGAGCATGGTAATGGCAATTCGGAAATCTTTTTGGGTATAGACCCGGGCTCCAGTTATTGACAGCTCGCGGAAATTCACTGCTTGCAGGTCAAGCGGGACGGGTTCCTTAAATACCCCGACAATAACTATTTGCCCGGTGATTTTTGTTATTTGGGTTGCCAGCGCAGCGGTTTCCGGCACGCCGGCTGCCTCAAAAACCATGTCAGCGCCATCGCCACCGGTCATGGCTAATATTTTCTGTCCGGGGTTCTGTTTGGCATCAACTACGGTAAATCCCAGATCAGAAGCCAGTTTTAGACGCTGTTCACTTATTTCACTGAGTATTACCTGAGAAGCTCCGGCATATCGTGCACTGAATGCGGTCAACAGGCCAATCGGTCCACCCCCTAACACCACAACGGTATCCCCTGCCTTGAAGTTCGACCGGCGTAAGGCATGTACCGTCACTGCGACCGGTTCTACCAGGGTAGCTATATCCAAAGGCATCCCGGGCGGTACCTTCACCACCCTGTCAGCATTCACTGCTACGTACTCTGCAAAACCACCATCGCAGTCAATCCCCACCAGCCCCAGGTTTCGACATACATGAGAGTGACCTGTTTGGCAGGGCTGACATACGCCGCAACTGATTAAAGGATTTACCGTTACCCTGTCACCTACTTTCAAATCACCCCCTTCGAGTAGTGCGGTTTCAATAATTTCTCCGGCAAACTCATGACCCATAACTAGGGGGGCTTTCGCCCTGGGGTGCTTGCCGGCGTAAATACCCAGGTCTGAACCGCAGATACCGGCATATGCTATCTTGATCATCACTTCCCCCGGCTTTAGTTTTGGAACATCTACTTCCTGCAAAGCTATCTTTTCTTTTCCTACCCAGACAGCTGCTTTCATTTTGGCATTCATTAACAACCCTCCTGAGTTGTTTGCTTCTTCCCTGCTTAGATGGCCAGCGAGAGAAAACCGCCATCAACAGCAATGGTGGTGCCGGTGACAAAATTTGAAGCGTCCGAAGCCAGGAAGATGACCGCTCCGACCAAATCCTCCGGTACACCTAACCGCCTCATCGGTGTGCGGTTTATAATTTTCTCGCAGGTCTCCTTTTCCGAAAGGACTTTCTCGGTAAGCGGGGTTTTGAAATAGCCCGGCGAGATGCAGTTGACATTGATGCCGTAAGGTGCCCATTCGGCAGCAAGGACCTTGGTCATTTGCATTACGGCACCCTTGCTGGAACAGTATGCAACTGACCGGGTAATACCAAGATGGGAACCTAGAGAGGCAAAGTTAATAATTTTTCCACCGCCTTGGGCAATCATTTTCTCTCCAACTATTTGACTGACCAGAAATACGCCCTTGGCGTTAACCTCTAAAACATTGTCCCATTCCTCTTCTGTAAGTTCCAGGGCCGGTTTTTTGTAATTTTTACCCGCTGCATTGATCAAAATATCAATTTTACCAAACTTTTCAACAACCTCATCGACCAGTCTCTTGATGTCCAACTGGTCAGTGATGTCTACCGAGGTGAGGAAAGATTTGCGGCCTAAAGCCATGATTTCTTCGACCAGATCTGCATTACGCTCCTTATTGCGACTAACCGGAATCACATTCGCTCCAGCCCTGGCTAGTCCCAAACTAACCACCTTCCCCAGTCCGCCACTACCGCCTATGAACAGAGCTACTTTTCCAGATAAGTTGAAAAGGTCTAAGCTCATAAACAACCTCCCCTTTTAAGTTATAAGCTTAAATGACCTTTAAATATTGCTAGGTAGTTTCATATTGCGAAACATCGTTTTAATAAGTTGTAAAAATAAAAGCTTGTTTCATAAAGCGAAATAATGTATTGCAACACAAAACTATACTTCGGCATGAATTTAAAAATTCCTTCAGAACTTTTATTAACTCAAAAAATTTTTTGCCATATAAAAAAGGGCAAATCTCTTTTTCTGGGAGTACGGTAAAGTATACCATAGCTGGTTGATATAACTCTTCTTTATTTTTATTAGATACAGTCGCTAAACCCCAATTAAAACCAAAGCCCATTGTCCCAACCTCTGGCAAATAACAGAAACTGCCAGGCCGTTGGGAACAACTTGCGT
>NZ_FQZM01000087.1 GCF_900142025.1 Desulfofundulus thermosubterraneus DSM 16057
ACCTTGAATTCCCGCGTCACTGGCGGCCGCGCCCGGGTTACGGCGACGTTGCAGGTATCCCGGCAAGCTGCGGCGGCGACGACGGCTTTTTCTCGTTGGGTGCGATGAACGGGGAGGGCTTGACACCCGAGGAGGTGGCGCGACACGAGGCTTCCCACAAGCTGAAGCCTAATGGCGAAAGGCCGCGGCTGGAAAAAACCACGGTCAACGGCAGGGAGGGGTATTTCGTCTTCCCCTCGCCGGAGTCGGGCGTGGGGGCCGGGGCCTGCTGCGTGGTGCCTTACCCGCGGCCCGTGGCGATCACGGGCGAGAAATACCACTACTTTATCCTGTACGCGGACGCAAAACACATCCGGGATCTCGCCGCCTCGCTGCGGTTTATAGATGGGGAGGGGGGAGGGTGATAAGAAATATAGTGACCGGTTTGTTGCTCCTTGTGCTGACGGCGCTGGTGGCCGGCTGCGGTCCGGCGCTGCCGGAGGAGTTCTCCTTCCGTACGGACCACCAGCGCATCGCGGGCCTGCGGCTCTAGGATGATGAACCCCGGGGGCCGCGTCCCGTGGCGGAGGTGGCCGATCCCGTACTGGTCGCGTTTTTCGTGCGGCAACTCGACGCGGCGAAGCCGGCTGCCCTGCCCGACCCACCGTCGAACAGGCACTACCTTTCCTTTCGGGTCGGCGCGGGAAAAGCCACCGGGGAAACGGGGCGCTACCCCTACCTGTGCAACGTGTGGGATCCGGAAAGGCCGGGCTACGTGGAGCTTGACGGCCGGTGGGTGGAAGTATCGCCCGCTTTCAACGGGCTTCTCTTCAGCCTTGCGGATTACCGGCGCGCTTCCGGCGCGGTCGACAAGGCGGATGCCGCCTTCCTGAAGCTGTACGGGTAACGGTTTATCCAGACCCTGTTCCAGGAATTTTTCCAGGTGGCCTTGAGGTGTAAAACTTTTCCGGGGAAAGCGGGCCTTTAGGCTGCTTTTAGAAGCGGGGGGTTTTAATTATGATAAGTAGTTTCCCTTTTGAAATAGCAGACGGATTATATGTTCTGGGTAACAAACACTTTTTCACCTTCCTGGCCATTGGTGAAACCCACGCCCTCATCGAATTGGGAGTCAGCGCCACGGCACCCCTGGTGGTTACCCAGATGGCAGTACTGGGAATAGAGCCTGAAAAAGTGGGCTACCTGGTAGTTCCCCATGCACATTTTGATCATCTGGGCGGTTTGCCATACTATCAGGCTTTTTTTCCACAAGCGCGGGTAGTTTGCTCGGACAGGGCACGAAAAACCATGAGTAACCCCAGGGTGCTGGAGCAATTTTTTAAAGAAGATGATGTTACCTCGGCCTGGCTGGAGGAAACAGGAAAAGGGCGGCGTATCTATTCCTGGCTTCCCGGCGCAGCCCTGGAGGCAGAAATGATAGTGGGTGATGGAGATGTTCTGGCGTTGGGGCAAAATAACACACTAAAATTTATTGCCGCCTCCGGTCACAGTCCCTGCAGTCTGGCTGTATACCTGCCCGAACGGGAAACATTGTTGGTTTCCGACAGCCTGGGGTTTTTCCTGGGACCGGAGGAAAACTTTCCACTCTTTTTCTATAACTATGACACCTATCTTGAAACCATTCTCCGTCTTAGCCGGGTTGGCGCTGTTATTGTAGCGGCAGCACATGAGCTTATCTTTACGGAGGAGGATGCTACGGGCTGTTTCAATGTAGCTGAAGAAGCAGCCAGGAAACTATACCGGTACATTTATGCTTTCCAGGGCAATAGGGAGGAACTAATGGCCGAGCTTTATCATCGCTACTACCATAATGGTCTTCGGGTCTACTCGCCGCAGAATATAAAGGCGTGCGTGGAACTACTGGTGCGCCGGGTAAAGGACTCCGGACAGGCAAGTACCGGGTAGCCAGGTTTACATTTATCATGCATAGATTCAATTCCAGACCCGGGTCGTTTGGGTATGTTATCCACTGCCGGTGCCTGCCGGGTAAATAAGGGGCGGTAGTGAGCACTCCGTAGGTTCCGGCTAGGGCGAAGGCTGATTATCTGGAAACGATGCCAGTATCATGTATGGAAATTATGGAAATTTATAAGTAAGCGTAAAATAAACCCCACCTTGCAATCAGGTGGGGACAAAATCCAGCTTATTTACTGGCCCTGCAGGCAGGGGGTAACGAATCGGACCA
>NZ_FQZM01000089.1 GCF_900142025.1 Desulfofundulus thermosubterraneus DSM 16057
CCCCGCTTCCCTCAAAACGTTCTGGAACAGCGGCGCGTGGGTCCGCGGCGTGCACGACGCCACCACCACCCGGTTGAGCTTGCGGTTGACAATAATTTTACGGATCTTCTCCAGGCTGTCCTGGGCGCAGGCAAAGAGAAACTCCTGGGCGTGCACCACCCACGGCAGGTGTTTGGCGTACTCCACCACCTCGGGCACCCGTACCACGCTGCCGATGTTGATGCCGCAGTGGCAGACAAACACCCCCACCCGGGGCGGCTCTTTATGTACCGGCCTTTCCGGGGGGTACTCCTTGACCCGGGTTTCGCTGCCCCGGGCGGCGCTCAACAACCGGGAAACGCAGCCCGCCGCGGCACTGGCCTCGGTCACCGTCTCCGGAATGTCCTTGGGACCGGCAAAGGCGCCGCCGGCAAAGATCCCCGGCCTGGAGGTAGCCACCGGGTTGAACGGATCGTTCCGGCAAAAACCGAACCGGTTCAGCTCCACCCCCAGGGCGGCGGCCAGTTCCCGGGCTCCCCGGGCGGGGCGCATGCCCACCGACAGCACCACCATGTCGAACTCTTCCTCCCGGAAAATGCCTTCCGGGGTGCGGTAGCGCAGCAGCAGGTTCCTGGTGCCGGGTACTTCCTTCACTTCGGATACCACACAGCGGACGTAGCGTACACCCAGCTCGTCTTTCGCCCGCCGGTAGTACTGTTCAAAGCCCTTGCCGTAAGCCCGCATATCCATGTAAAAGATGGTTGTTTCCAGCCCGGGGGTGTGTTCCCTGGCGACGATGGCCTCCTTGGTTGCGTACATGCAGCACACCGCCGAGCAGTAATCGATCCCGGAGCGGGGCTCCCGGGAGCCCACGCACTGCAGCCAGGCGATGCGCCGGGGCTCTTTGCCGTCGGAAGGCCGCACCAGATGGCCTTCATATGGCCCCGAAGCGCTCAAGATCCGCTCAAACTGCAGGCTGGTAACCACGTTGGGGAAGCGCCCGTAACCGAGCTCCGGCCGGACAGCCGCATCGAACAGCTCAAAGCCGGGGGAAAGGATCACCGCCCCCGCCCGGATCTGCAATTCTTCCCCGCGCATATTGTGGTCAATGGCCTTGCGGGCGCATTTCTCCACGCATGCGCCGCACTGCAGGCAGGCGTCGGGATCCACCACATAGGCGTTGGGAAAAGCCTGGGCATAGGGTTTGTAGATGGCCTTGCGCACACCCAGGCCCTGGTTGAAGTCGTCGGCCGCTTCCTGGGGGCAGACCTGCTCGCAGCGGCCGCAGCTGACACAGCGGGTTAAATCCACAAAGCGGGGGTGCTTGTGGACGGTAACGGTAAAGTCGCCCGGCTCGCCTCTCAAATCGGTAACCTCGGCCAGGGTGAGCACTTCGATATTGTGATGTCCCCCAAGGTCGGCCACTTTGGGGGAAAGGATGCACATTGAGCAATCGTTGGTGGGGAATGTTTTATCCAGCATGGACATGTGGCCGGCAATGGCGGGGCCCCGCTCCACCACGTAGACTTTAAACCCCGCTTCGGCCAGGTCCAGGGCCGACTGCATCCCGCTGATGCCGGCGCCCACAACCACCACGGAGCCTCTTGGCTGGCTGTTTGTTGCCACGGTAGCTGCCTCCTTGTTACAAAGCATCGCCATTACTGATCAAACCTACACCGCTTCCAGGGCCGCCTCCAGCATGGCCAGGAGCTGAGCCTTTTCAAACCCCTTTTGCTGGGATGCACCGTTGGGACAGGCGGCCACGCAGGCCCCGCACCCCTGGCACAGAGCCTCGTTTACGTCGGCCACCCGCCTTAAGGGGTCTATGCTCCGAGCCTGGTAGTCGCATACCTGTACGCAAACCCCGCAAGCTACGCAGCGCCGCGGGTTGACGGTGGCGGTGATGGCCACGTTGGCCAAGCGGTCCCTGGCCAGCAGCGTCACCGCCCGCATGGCCGCCGCATTGGCCTGGGTGATGCTTTCCCCCACCAGCTTGGGCGAGTGGGCCAGGCCGC
>NZ_FQZM01000088.1 GCF_900142025.1 Desulfofundulus thermosubterraneus DSM 16057
TATAGCAACAATGCTACTATAACAGATGCCATCCCTACCTGGACCGGTACGACGGTCTCGCGCGGATAAAGCTCATCCCGCGCAAAAAGGCCCGCTAGGCAAGGTAATCTCTTCTTTTTATGCTAATTTATGTGATCTGAGTTAATAGAAGGTGTTGGGTGAACTAGATCCAACTTCTTGCGTAAGCCTTGATTTTTAAGGATTACGGATTTTGCAGGTCGCACTAACTTCCAGTAAAAAATTACAGGAATACCACCTTGCTTTTTCATCTGGCGATGGTTATAATGTGACTGATATTACCAAATATTTGCAGGACGAGGTGAGATATTTGAATGACAATGCAATACAAATGACAGCTACTGTGCGACTGGGACGAAGGGGGCAGATGGTTTTGCCCGCTGAAGTCAGGCGGGCCTTAGCGGTTAAAGAGGGAGATGAACTGCTGATCGCTGTCTGGCCAGGCGGCAAAGCAACCATGATCCGCAAGCCCCGAAGTTTTGCGGAAGCCCTGGCCGGCCTGTACGGGCACTTATGGAAAGGAATAGACCCGCTTATTTACCAGAAGACGGAGCGAGAAACATGGGAGAGCTAGCAAAAACGCTCGTCAATTTTGGGCTGGTTGCTATAGACACAAATATTTTCATCTACTACCTCCAGAAAGAGGAGTTCCCCGCCTACCATACGGTTCTTGCGGCTACCTTTCATGCCCTGGAAAAAGGCGATTTTCAAGGTGTTTCCTAAGGATCATGGTAGACCACGCATCACCGGAAACATCAGAAACGTAGGCCAGGGCCATCTCCCGCACAAAGCCCAGTATTTTGGAAAGCAAAGTAAAAACGGCGATCACCGCCGTGGCTCTGGCAATGGTATTAGAACCGCTCATTTTCCTGCACCAGCTTACCAATTAATTCATTAAGCCAGGCTTTCCCGGCCTAGGCCGTGCGGACGATGGTTTCCAGGTCGCCGCAGCGGGGGCGCCAGCCCAGCTCTTCCCTGATACGCCGGGAGGAGGCCACCAGCACCGCCGGGTCCCCCGGCCGCCGGTCCCCTTCCACCACCGGGAAATCGCAGCCGGTAACGCGGCGGGCGACCTCCACCACCTCCCGCACCGAGCAGCCCCGCTCATTGCCTAAATTGTAGCATCCAGCGCCGCCGGCCGCCAGAACCGGTACCGCCCAGGGCGGCGGCCATGGCCATACCTAGCGCGCCGTAAAGAAGCACATGCGCCCCTTTACGCAGCCAGAACTGGATGAAATCCGCCGGGGCAAGGCGGTTGTCCACCGGCTGGCCGCCGTAAGAAAAGCTTACCAGCGGCAGTTCCCGCACCTTTTCCACATAAATGAAAACACCGGCAGCTCTACACCTGCCGGGTCTGACCGCTTTCTGTGTTCGACTAGTTGTTATTCCGCACCGCCTCGTTAAGAGCTTGCATGAATTCATCAATTGTTTTCGCTTTCATCGCCCTGCGGTGCAGTAATTTTAATGTATCAATATCTCGTATAGCCCGTAGGCTGTTCACCAGGCTCTCAGGGCAGCGGCCTATATTTTCCTCCAGGGCATCCAGTATGGTATCCTGTATTCCTTGCTGTATTCCTTGCTGTATCCCCTGCCGTATCCCCTGATCAATCCACTTTTCCCGAATGCCGTCGAACAGCGGGGAGGTCTCCATTTTGCTCACCTCGATCGGCCACTGCTTCTTTTTCCATGCGTTCAACCTTTTCCACGGGCATACCGCGCACCTGTTGTACTAAGTGGGCCGGATAACGTTCCGCCAGTGCTTTGATAACCAGATCGAACTCCCGGGCCATACCAAACCTCAACTTTCTGCCGGTTCTGGCTTTAGTTTACACTATCCCCGAATCTTTTTCAATATGAGCTTTGGCTCAGTTCCTCCCATATGATGTTCCGGGCCTCCTCCAGGGTGTTGGCGGCAAACAGCCGCTCCAATACACGGTCCAGGGTTTCCATGTCGGTCAGCTGCTGCACTTTGTCCTGCACACTGGCAGAATCAACTCCAAACCTGCGGGCCAG
>NZ_FQZM01000090.1 GCF_900142025.1 Desulfofundulus thermosubterraneus DSM 16057
CTCTCTGTTTCCGGAAACAGTGAGCAAAACTCCCGGCAGTATTCTATCCTCTTCTCGTAAAAGACCGGGTCTTTTAGCCCCGCGTTACTCAGTTCAATCTCCAGGTCCTGGCACCAGTTGTGTAAGCTCTGCAACCCTGAAAAGACTTTTTCCGCGTCATTGATGGACTTCAGGACCTGACGTGGTGACAGACGGGAAAAGATTCTCCTGGGAAGAATTCGGCAGGATGGTTTACACCTTTGAAGGATGGAATTTTAAGTTGGTTTTCGGAGACGATTAACTGATAGAGCAAAATTCTCGAACCTCTCCCGCACTGTCGGGTTATACAGTCCCCCTTCGGCGTAAAGCCATTCCACCACGGCACGGAAGCTCCCCCCGGTGTAGCACAGGCACCAGGTTTCGCCAGTCCCCGTAGTGACCAACTGGAGCTTCCTTTGCAGCAAGCCCGTCCCAACTGCTATAACCCGGTTCATTTCCTCCAGCATGGGAAAGCTACCGTACACCCTCAGCCTGGGCGTGGGCATTCTCTTTCTCCCGGTGCGGGCCACATCTGCCGAGGAGTGCAGCTCCACCCAGGCCCGCACGAAACCCCTGTCGTCGATATTTCCGGAAGGGTACGACCTCTCCGGGGCCTTCCGTGGAGTCCACCCGTTATGCTCCAGGAGGCCCCTCACCGCGGCTACGTCCGCCGCGCGGGTTATCTTCAGCCGCCACTGGTTCCCGGTCCTGGAGTAGCATTCGTATCCTTCCGCCGTAACACCCAGGTATTCCCGTACAACGTCTATGTACCACTTGTCCCGGTGACGTACCCAGTAGCCTTCCCCGGAGGCGGAGGCCGTGCCCCAGAGGATTCCCAGCACGTAGGCCCCGGCGTCGGTGGTAGTATCGAGAATCTTTACCGGGCCGGGTTTCCGCTTCCTGTACTGCGGGTCGGGCACCCCGGCTTCCCGAAACTTTCGCGCTACGATTCGAGCCATCGAGGGGCTAACGCCCAACATGGTAGCTACCTCGGCATTGCTCATCCCCCGCTCGCGCCAGGAGAACCATTCGGAGGCGGTAATGGTGCGGTTTTTAACTATAAAGGATATGTCCGATGATAGTACCAAGATTACCCCCAGTTCGATTACGCTTAATCCTTCAACGAGAAGGTAACATGGTTTTTAATTCACTATTATAACAGGTTTTCGCATTTGCCAGAACCTCTGTTTCAATTTTTCACCAAGCAGAGCTTCGCCTCCAATTTCCTCAAGCGTTCGCCTCCAAGCCGGACTAAAATCATTGCTAGGGGCTCTGCTAAGTGCTTCATATAATGCCTGCAAGTTATTGCTAACCTGTTGTTGGTATTGTGGTTGTTGTGGGTCCGTGGATGTGGCCGCTGGCGTGGAAACCGGAAATTTCCCGGGTCGGTGCAGTTCTGGTAAACCGTCTGACGGGGGCTTATTCCATTGATCCTGGACAAGCAGTCATCGCCACGTATCTTGCGCCGCCCATACAAACAGCTGAAGGCCAGAAAACAGGTTATTACAACAACCAAAAAGAAACTGGAAGGTAAGTCGACTGCAGGTATGCGTGGTCCCCCAGGCTGGTAGTAAATGAATGGTCACACCGCTTTGCATTGCTCTGTTTCTTCTTTCCTCACCGTCTGCCTGTATAGGCAGTGTTCTTCCATTTTCTCTTCTTCCAGGCCGCACTCCCAATAATCGTGGCCCAAAACGTAGCGACGATACTTACACCAGTTGCAAAAGGCATGGGTAATCTGAGCCTGGGTCATGTCCTTTGCCTTTATCATTTTATTACTACACCTCCTCATGTTTTTATAAATGTAAGCGTCAAATACAACCCACCTTGGCATAATACCCAAGTTTAAGGGATAATCTTCCTCAGATAAAAGCTCGATGAGGAGGATTTTTTCTTA
>NZ_FQZM01000093.1 GCF_900142025.1 Desulfofundulus thermosubterraneus DSM 16057
TATGCGATCTAAGTTAGTGATAGGTATTGGGTGAACTTGATCTGACCCTCTGCGAAAGCCTTGATTTTTAAGGTTAAGAATTTTGCAGGTCACACAAATTATCTAAAATAAGTAAGAGAGGGGAATGATTTCCCCTCCCTGAACCGGCCGGCTTATTTAAAAACCTTAGGTAATTTATTAGTTAGCCCCGTTAAACCCGCTAAACCCGCAGGCGCCGTATTTACCAAAGCCTCTCATCTTGGCCATCTCCGCCAGTTGTTCAGTGGTTAGTTGAGATTGCATCTGCTCCCTGGTTTGCATCTTGATTTCATATAACTGGCTCTTCAGATCGTTGATTTGCTTGATTTTGACGTCAATCTGAGCCTGGTCGGGGTCCTTTTGCAGACGGTACTGTCGCAGGTCAAACATCAAGTCCCGCAGCTTGTCCCGCAGGTCTCCGGTTTGCTCGAAACAGTTCTTTTGCAGCTGCTGTATCGTTTCAATTTGCTGGTCGGTGAGGTTTAAGGCGTCTACCAGGCTGACCCAGTTCATCCGCGGGCCACCGCCCCAGCCCATGCCGGCGGCTGAAGCCACGAATGGCAAAAAATAGTAGTTATAATAGTTAGCAGGGTTGAAGGATGCCAGTAAACCACCAGTTCCATATTGAAGCGCATCAGATTAAAAGCAAAATTGCCATCTTTTTATTGCCCTATGTTTCGGAAAAGGAGCGTTCGTATGTCGACAAGCAATGGAAGTAAGCAAAAGAATAATAACCGTGCTGCACCTAAAAAACGACTGACCGTCGTTGCGCTTAAACAATGCCTGTTATTAGTTATCATCGCGTGTTTACTCGGCGCCTCGGTGTACAATTATAAACTCCTGCCGGATGAACTGATTGGCCCGGTGGCTGTGGCCATCCCGTGGATAGAAACTTTGGCCGGGGTTTGTTTGTTGTTGGGATTAAACACAAAAGGCGGCGCCCTGGCAATATCCGGGTTGCTAGCCATGTTCATTACCATTTTAATAGTTAGTGCCGCCCGCGGTCTGGACGTGGAGTGCGGTTGTTTCAGCGGAGTGGAAAGAACGGTGGGTTTTCTGGCCATTTTTGAAGATATGGTCATGCTGACCGGTGCCCTGTTTGTCCTTTACTTTGATCGAGTCAAACTAACCCCATATACATTCCTTACCAGGAGAAACAAGTCATGAAAGGAGGCAACCCTATGCATGTGTTTAAAAATATAGGCGCCGTGCTTGTCCTGGTACTGGTTTTATCAATAGGCTCGGTGGGGTGATCAAGTAGCGGGGAAAGTACTGCCGTGCAAGCGCCGTTAGCGTCTGCATCACCTGAGCGGCAGGATAATTCAAATGTAATAAATACTGATGAAAAACAGCCCGGCCAGACTGCTTCGGCTGTTTCCCCACAAGGCCCGCCCATCGCCCGGGAAAACGCCGGCCAGGTTAAGGAAATCAACGCCCGGGAACTGGCTGAAATGATATCTTGTCAATTCTCACTTTAATTTAGCCCAACCCCTGCCCATTTTCGCAGACTAAACAATCTGCAACTATTTCCGATACCAGAATAATCTGCAACTGC
>NZ_FQZM01000094.1 GCF_900142025.1 Desulfofundulus thermosubterraneus DSM 16057
AGCAGAAGACAGTATTAGTTCAAGAGGATTTTTATGTCCAGGGGTGGTTCCCTTTTTGATTACCGTGGTGGGTAACTTTTTGATTGACACAACCAATCACACCATTGAGAACCAACTAATTGATGTTGGCTTTCCAAACCAAGCAATAAAGTGGATACTAAGACTCTTGGAAAGTGTTACAGCAAAAGTTTCTCGCGGAATTCCAATAGGTCCTCATGCTGTGCACCTTCTAGCGGAGGCATCGATTCGCCCTGTTGATAATAGCCTAGTTGCGCGTGGAATAAAATTTTGCAGGTTCAGCGATGATATAATCATTTTCTGTAACAGTAAAGTTCAGGCGCGAACCACACTTTATACAATTGCTGAAATTTTAGATAAGCAACAAAGACTCATGCTTCAAAGACAAAAGACTAAGATATTTGAGCGCTCTGATTTTCAGGATTATTGTCGTTGTATGGTTGAAGATAGACCAATCAACGATTTAGAAGCAAAGATTTTGAATATTATACGAAAGTATTCCAACGGAAATCCATATCAAACCGTACTATTGAGTCAAGTTTCGGATGATGACTTAAAAATGTTCACGCCAGATATAATAAACACGATTTTAGAAGACTATCTCAATCAAACAGAGCCTAATTATGTCCGTTTGCGTTGGTTTATTCGAAGGCTTACTCAGGTTGGACATCCATCCGCCATTGATTTCTGCATCACTAACTTCAACGCACTAATCCCAGCTTTGAGTGAAGTCTGTCGTTATTTTATATCCATCGGTAATCACCCTCAAACAGAATGGCCCTACATAGGTGCGCAACTGATCGAACTATTAGATAATGAGATTATTTCATCAAATGAGTATTTTCAAATGTCAATTCTTTCACTGTTTAACAAAAAAACAGAACTTAATCAGGTCCACAGAATCCTTGGTAAGTATGGTAATGCGTCGCCAAACATAAGAAGAGAGATATTACTTGTGGCTTTAGCAAATAATTGTGCTGATTGGATTCGCGAGCTCAAGGAGCAATACGCCGCGATGGACTTATGGACCAAAAGAGCATTCTTGGCGGCGTGTAAACTATTGCCAGTTGAAGAACGCAAATTCTTCACAAAGATTGTTGATAGGAAAAACCTGCTAGATGGCCTTTTAGTAAGATGGGTAAGGCAAAAATGATTCCATTTTAGATACAGTCGCAAAACCCCCAGTTAAATTGCAGAATTAACAGAGCACAGAGGAAATACTAGAGAAATACTATTCCTTGCCATGGACGAAAATGGCCTTCCACAGTAAACTTGTGCTAAGTTGGATATGGGTTGACACATTGGGATTAACTGGGAAATGAAACAACCACCCGGGCTTGCCCCAGGTGGTTGAGTACACGTGCGCCCGGCATGGGCGTTAACTTGGTGGGGAAAGTCCACTGCAGGCGAGGCAGCACGAGTCTGCTAGCCAAAGGCAAGGGTGTCCATCGC